>NZ_JBZCPQ010000004.1:0-395735 GCF_058267535.1 Pradoshia sp. Z5_111 | reverse complement strand
CTTCTGAATTAAAATTAGCCATAAAAAACACCCCGTAAAAGTTAGATTGATGTCTAACTTTTACGGGGCAGTTCAAAAAGGTACTCGCGTTTTGCTTTTTATACTTCCATGATAATAGGCAGAATCATCGGGCGCCTTTTGGTTCTTTCGTACAAGAAAGGTCCGAGTGTATCTGTAACTTGATTTTTAATTTCAGACCATTGTGTAGTCTTACGCGCCATGATCTTGTTCAAATGCTGTGTGATAAGGTTCTGAGCTTCGTTAATCAGATCTCCTGATTCACGCATATAGACGAACCCGCGGGAAATGATATCCGGTCCAGCAGCAATTTTGAACTCTTTCATATTGATGCTGACAACGACAATCACAAGGCCTTCTTCTGAAAGAATACGACGGTCGCGCAGGACGATATTTCCAATGTCCCCAATTCCGCTACCATCTATATAGACATTGCCTGAAGGTACCTTGCCGGCAACGGTCGCGCTATCCTGAGTAAGTGCCAGCACTTCACCGTTGTCCATGATAAAGCAATTTTCCTCCAAGACACCGCAATCCACAGCCGTTTGTACATGTGTTCGCTGCATGCGGTATTCTCCGTGGATTGGCATAAAGAACTTAGGTTTCATTAATCTGAGCATTAATTTTTGTTCTTCTTGTCCACCATGGCCAGATGTATGAATATTACTTAAAGGACCATGAATGACATCGGCTCCAGCACGGAATAACATATTAATGGTGCGTGATACACTAACCGTATTACCTGGTATTGGTGATGATGAGAATACAACTGTATCACCAGGATTAATCTGGATTTGTCTGTGAGTACCATTTGCAATTCTGGATAAGGCAGCCATCGGTTCACCCTGTGAACCTGTACAAAGAATTGTTACTTCGTTTGCTGGTAATCTGTTTAATTGCTGAGTATCAATAAATGTTTCTTTTGGTGCGGTAATATAACCAAGTTGAAGTCCTATTTCGATGGCATTTTCCATACTGCGACCAAAAACGGCTACTTTCCTGTTGTTTTGTACAGCTGCTTCTGTAACTTGCTGCAGGCGATGAATATTAGAAGCAAAGGTTGCGAAAATAATGCGTCCTTCTACTTTTCGGAATATATCATGTATACTTTCGCCAACTTTACGCTCAGACATAGTGAAATTAGGAATTTCACTATTCGTACTGTCTGAGAGAAGGCATAGAACACCTTCTTGACCGATTTCAGCCATTTTGGTTAAATTGGCAGGTTCTCCAACCGGAGTAAAGTCGAACTTGAAATCACCGGTATGTACGATATTGCCTTGTGGAGTTTTTACCACAATGCCGTATGCATCCGGGATACTGTGAGTAGTACGATAGAAAGTAACAGAAGTTTTCCGGAACTTGATTACATCGTCCTCTTTAATTTCATGGATAATGGCTTGTCTAAGTAAACCGTGTTCTTCTAATTTCTTCTTTACTAATCCAATTGCCAATTTGCCACCATAAAGTGGAATATTGACTTGCTTTAGTAAATAAGGTATCCCGCCAATATGATCCTCATGACCATGAGTAATAAACAAACCTTTAATCTTGTCCGCGTTTTTAACGATATAGGAATAATCCGGTATGACATAATCTATGCCAAGTAATTCATCCTCCGGAAACTTTATCCCAGCGTCAATTAGGATAATTTCATCCTGGAATTGAACGCCATATGTGTTTTTGCCGATTTCGCCTAGCCCTCCGAGGGCGAAAACAGCTGTTTGATCGTTCTTGACAAATTTCATATATTATTTGGTCTCCATAATACGGAAATCCGGATTTTGTTTTTCAAATTCCAAATATTCATCTTTAAGAACTTGAACAAATTCAATATTGTATGGAAGGCTTTTTAACTTTTGACGGACATCTCTTTCCGATTCCCCTTCAACGTAAATAGATTTAGTATTTTCGCGAACGGGTGTCTCTGCTGCGTTCTCCTGAAAAAAAACTTTAAAAATCATGTAAATCTCTCCTAACTTACTCTTGTAAAATTTATAAATAAAGAGGTGGCAAGGAGCAACAACCAGGCCACCTTATCTATTGATATTCATCTTTGACTGTCGGTCTAAACAGTTCAGCATCTCTATTATAAGAAAATTTCCTAACATTTGCATGTTTAAACAATTTTCAATAAGGACTGTTATCTACTTTACCGTATAGAATAAGCCCTCCGCAAGGATATTTGAAGGGCTTTTCAAAAAATTATGCAATTGATTTCCTGCCCATCAGGTCTTTCCATTGTTTGAGAAGCTTTTTTCTGAGCTTTTTTAACATGGCTGACCATCTCCTTTATCTATTATTTTAATGGTAATTTAGCGTTTGGTAAATATGCATGCGAGATATAAGCACCTAAACGTAAAATAAATTTATCGTCCCACTTATAAATAGTATATGCTTGGATTCAAAAGCTTATATTGTAATTTATTGACATTCGCGCCTGATTCTTAATCTAAGTATAACTAATTTCTTTTACCGTTACTAATTTTCCTGAATAGCCAAGTTAACAAATCCCGCTATTTTCCTGTTGTGGAGATTCCTCATGCAGAAGTTTGCTATTTATTATGATAGTATGATTGTAAATAATAATACGTTAAAAATAGTATTGCGCATCTGGGAGGAAATGTTTATGGGGAAAATTGTATTTTTTGACATTGATGGGACACTTCTAAATTCTGAAAAGAAATTACCGGAATCCACTAAGGAAGCAATCCATTTACTAAAAAAAAATGGGACATACGTTGCAATTGCAACAGGAAGGGCACCTTTCATGTTCAGTCATCTTATTCATGAACTGGAAATCGACTCTTTTGTTAGCTTTAATGGCCAATATGTAGTTTTTGAGCATGAGATGATTTATAAAAACCCTCTATCTCCATCTCAATTAGAAAAATTAACGAGTGAAGCAAAGGCGAATGGGCATTCCATGATCTATATGAATGAGAAAACAATGAAAGCCAACGTTACACATGATCCATTAATAGAAGAGAGTATGGGATCTCTTCATTTTCCACATCCTGAGGAAAAGGGAGACTTTTATAAAAATCATGAAATTTACCAAGCTCTTTTATTTTGTGAGGAACATCATACGCCTCTTTATGAAGGGAACTATTCGGATCTGCAATTTATACGCTGGCATCCATATGCAATGGATGTAGTACCAAATGGAGGGTCAAAAGCTAAAGGAATTGAGTATGTGATTGAGCGCAAGGGATTCTCTATGGATGAGGTTTATGCTTTTGGAGATGGATTAAATGATTTAGAGATGATTAAGGCAGCCGGTACCGGTGTGGTTATGGGAAATGGCGTATCGCTGTTAAAGAAAGAAGCGGACTTTATTACAAAAAGTGTAGATTTAGATGGGATTTATTATGGTTTAAAGGAATTAAAGCTTATATAAATTTATTGAGTGATCATCAACTGACCAGACATAAAAGACTTCGGATAGGGTAGAGCGGTGTAGCAATCAATAAGTGAACAAAAAAAGACTGTAGACCACCCTAAATAGGAAAAATGTCTACAGTCTCAGCCGGTGATTAATCACCGGTTTTTATTTTTCAATGGCTACCGCATTGTCTAAGTGGGCAAATGGATCTTTAGGATTTATATGATCATAGAACATAACTCCATTTAAATGATCAATTTCATGCTGAATAATAATGGCCATCATACCACTTAACCTTAAAGTGATCTCTTCCCCCTCAAGCGTATAAGCATGTACTTTTACTTTATTGTAACGGGGAACATAGCCTGGTATGGCACGATCTACTGATAAACAACCTTCTCCAGCACTCAAATAAGCCTTCTGAACAGAATGGCTAATAATTTTTGGATTAAAGAGGGAATAGCTATGGAGCTTATTTTTATCGTCTGTAGCGTGAATAGCAATCATTCGTTTTGAAATATTAATTTGAGGAGCTGCCAGTCCAACCCCAGGACGTAGACCGTATTTTTCTGCTTTTACTGGATCCTGGCTGTTTTGTACATATTCCATTAAGCTTTTGAGAATTTCCTGGTCTTCTTTGGAAGGCGGAATTTGTACTTCCTCCGCTCTTTTGCGTAGAGTAGGGTGTCCTTCTCTAATAATATCTTGCATTGTAATCATTATTTCACCTCATAAAACTGTCCATTTATACTTTATAGTCTATCAAACCTTGCATAAAAAGTTAATTAAGACTTCTGCAATCTTAACAAACATGTATGGGGTCTAATAGCCTTATTAATCTTTACGTAGTACTGTATTTTAAGTTTGGGAATTAATCAATAGCCATCATACAACAATATATGACCTTATATCCAGATTACTAAGTGATTTCGGGGGTATTACTCCTATTATATATGTTATTTGTTGTCAAAATATTTCCATTTCGTTATAGTAAAGTAGGGATAGATAGGAGTGCTAATCATGGAAAAATACAAAAAAATTATTACACTTACAGGAATATTAGTAGTAATCCTTGCATTAACAGGATGTCTAAACAATAGCAGTCCGGAAGAGAAAATTTATGATACTCTGGAAGAAGTGGCTGCATTGGAGGAAGACTTCCAAAAACAACAAGAGCCGCTTCAAAAGCTAGAGGAAGAAGATAATGAACTGTACGGCAAGATTATACAACTGGGTATGAAAGAAATAGAAGAAATACAATCATTATCAAATGATGCCATCAAAGGAATAGAAGAAAGACAAGCGTTAATGAAAAAGGAAAAAGCAGCTATTGATAAGGCTAAGGAACAATTTAAGGGTTTCAATGACCATATAAACGATCTTGAAGACTCTTCCTTAAAAGCAAAAGCGAATGAATTAAAGGATACAATGACGAACAGATATAAGGAGTATGATGAACTGTATAAACATTATACAAAGAGTCTTACACAGGAGAATGAGTTATACACACTCTTTAAAAAAGAGGATGTAACCAAAGAAGATCTACAGAAACAAATTGAGGTAATTAATGAAACGTATAATTCACTAATGAACTCAAATAAAAAATTTAATGACTTAACGAATGAATATAATGAACAAAAGATTGCTTTCTACAAAAGCGCAAAACTAGATGTTGATACAGAATAAGAAAAAGCCATCAGGAGTGATGGCTTTTTTTATAGAAGTTCTAGGTTGGCGTTAAATCATTTTGATACGTTTTGGTATGTTTTGTTAAGTAATCAAAGCTAATTGATTTTTTAGAAACATCGGGTATGATTAGTTTTATTATAATTTTAAAATGGTTATTTAGTTTTTATACTTTTTGGATTGTCTGTTCAATACAGTTATTTGTTTTGTCTATATTACTATAGGGGATTATAAATACAGAAAGTTCATCTTTGTAAGCGCTTTTTCTACAATCTGTATTAGTATAAAAAAATATTACTGTATAACAGTTTGTTTTTGTTGAAAGTTTGTGAAAATGTTTACATACTCGAAACATATAAATTGACGGCAATTATTTAAATCGTGTAAACTGAAACCGTTGATACAGTTGTACTACTTTTTTATCCAGAGAAAACTAATACAGTTATCTAATGGTTTAGGTATGGAAAACTGGCATTATGATAATTTAAAGATGGATATTTAACCATTTATAGAAAGGAAGATGTGAATCCTATGGCTTCTAAACAACAAAAAGTCCTTTTTGAGGCAGAGAAGCAGTTGGAAAGCGTAAGCGACCAGTTCAAGACGTTGCAAATTTTAAATGAAGAGGGAGAAGTCGTAAATAAATCAGCTATGCCTGATTTAAGCGATGAACAGCTTCAAGAATTAATGAGAAGAATGGTTTACACTCGTATTCTTGATCAACGCTCAATCTCTTTAAATAGACAAGGTCGTCTTGGTTTCTATGCTCCGACAGCTGGACAAGAAGCTTCACAATTGGCATCTCAATTTGCTTTGGAAAAAGAAGATTTCATTTTACCTGGTTACCGAGATGTACCACAAATGATTTGGCATGGTCTTCCATTGACACAAGCATTCTTGTTCTCCCGTGGACATTTTGCTGGAAATCAAATTCCTGCAGATGTTAATGTGATCTCCCCACAAATCATTATTGGTGCACAATATATCCAATGTGCAGGTGTAGCTCTTGGTATGAAGAAAAATGGAGCAAAATCTGTTGCAATCACATACACAGGTGACGGCGGTGCTTCCCAAGGTGATTTCTACGAAGGAATTAACTTTGCTGGTGCATTTAAAGCTCCTGCAATCTTTATCGTTCAAAATAACCGCTTTGCGATTTCTACACCGGTTGAAAAACAATCAGCTGCTAAAACAATCGCTCAAAAAGCAATGGCTGCCGGTATCCCAGGTATTCAGGTAGACGGTATGGATCCATTGGCTGTTTACACAGCAGTTAAAGAGGCACGCGAAAGAGCAATCAATGGAGAAGGTCCTACTTTAATTGAAACTTTAACTTATCGTTATGGTCCACATACAATGGCTGGTGATGACCCAACACGTTACCGTACAGCTGACCTTGATAACGAGTGGGAGAAAAAAGATCCACTTGTTCGTTTCCGTAAATTCCTAGAAGGAAAAGGACTATGGAGCGAAGAGAAAGAAAATGAAGTAATTGAACAAGCAAAAGAAGATATCAAAGTTGCTATTAAAGAAGCGGATAATACTCCAAAACAAAAAGTAACTGATTTAATTATGAATATGTATGAAGAGCTTCCATACAACCTAGAAGAACAATATGAAATTTACAAAGAAAAGGAGTCGAAATAAGCCATGGCCCAAATGACGATGATTCAAGCCATCACTGATGCATTACGTACTGAAATGCGTAATGATCCTAAAGTTCTCGTTTTTGGTGAGGACGTAGGAGTAAACGGTGGTGTCTTCCGTGCTACTGAAGGATTACAAAAGGAGTTTGGAGAAGACCGCATCTTTGATACCCCTTTAGCTGAATCTGGTATTGGTGGATTGGCAATTGGACTTGGATTGCAAGGATTCCGTCCTGTTCCTGAAATCCAATTCTTCGGCTTTGTATTCGAAGTTATGGACTCTATTGCTGGTCAAATGGCTCGTATGAGATATCGCTCCGGTGGTACTTATACTTCACCAATTACAATCCGTTCACCATTTGGTGGTGGTGTACATACACCAGAGATGCACGCAGACAGCCTTGAAGGTTTAATGGCTCAAACACCAGGTGTAAAAGTGGTTATTCCATCTACACCTTATGATGCAAAAGGTTTGTTAATCTCTGCTATCCGTGATAACGATCCGGTAATCTTCTTAGAACACATGAAATTATACCGTTCTTTCCGTCAAGAAGTACCTGAAGGAGAATATACAATTCCATTAGGTAAAGCTGACGTGAAACGTGAAGGTACTGATCTTTCTATTATTACTTATGGCGCAATGGTTCAGGAATCACTTAAAGCTGCAGAGCAACTTGAAAAAGAAGGTGTATCTGCAGAAGTAATCGATTTAAGAACAATCAGTCCGCTTGATATTGATACAATTATTGCATCTGTTGAGAAAACTGGACGTGCAATTGTTGTACAAGAAGCACAAAAACAAGCAGGTATTGCTGCTCAAGTTGTTGCAGAAATCAACGACCGTGCAATTCTAAGCCTGGAAGCACCAGTATTGCGTGTAACTGCACCTGATACAGTATTTGCATTCTCTCAAGCAGAGCCTATATGGTTGCCAAATCATAAAGATGTACTTGAAACTGCAAAAAAAGTTTTAGAATTTTAACATAACAGGGGATGCTTTAGTAGCATTTTCTGACTAACACAACATAACTTTAAAAACTGAAAAGAAAGAGGAGGATGAAAAGCTATGGCTTTTAAATTTAAACTCCCGGATATCGGCGAAGGTATACATGAAGGCGAAATAGTAAAATGGTTTATTAAACCAGGTGATAAAGTACAGGAAGATGACGTACTTTGTGAAGTGCAAAACGACAAATCTGTTGTTGAAATTCCATCTCCAGTAGAAGGTACTGTTCAAGAAGTATTAGTTGAAGAAGGTACTGTAGCAGTAGTCGGTGATGTACTTGTAACTTTTGATGCACCAGGCTATGAAGATGTACAATTTAAAGGTGATGAGCATGGTGAAGAAAAAACTGAAGCTCAAGTTCAATCTACGTTAGAAAGCGGACAAGATCTTAAGAAAGATGCAGCTGCTCCAGCTAACTCAGATACTCCAACAGGTGCAGGTTCACAACCACAAGCAGAAGAAACTGCAAGTGAACGTGTAATCGCTATGCCATCTGTTAGAAAATTTGCTAGAGAAAACGGTGTGGATATCCACAAGGTTACAGGCACAGGCAAAAATGGCCGTGTATTAAAAGAAGATATCCAAGCATTTATGAATGGTGGACAAGAAAGTGCGTCAGTACAAGAAGCTCCTGCTGCCAAAGAAGATGCTAAACCAGCTGCAGCTGCTATTCCTGCAGGAGAATATCCTGAAACTCGTGAAAAAATGAGTGGAATTCGTAAAGCTATTTCTAAAGCGATGGTTAACTCTAAACATACAGCTCCACACGTTACATTGATGGACGAAGTAGATGTGACTAAATTGGTTGCTCATAGAAAGAAATTCAAAGAAGTTGCAGCTGAAAAAGGAATTAAGCTAACATTCCTTCCTTATGTTGTAAAAGCTTTGACGAGCGCATTAAGAGAGTATCCAGCATTAAATACATCCCTTGATGATGCTACACAAGAAATCATCCATAAACATTACTACAATATCGGTATCGCAGCTGATACTGAAAAAGGACTTCTTGTACCTGTAGTTAAAGATGCAGATCGTAAATCTATGTTTGCTATCTCTAATGAAATCAACACACTTGCTGGAAAAGCTCGTGATGGTAAATTAGCTCCTAATGAAATGAAGGGTGCTTCTTGCACAATTTCAAATATTGGTTCTGCCGGTGGACAATGGTTCACACCAGTTATTAACCACCCAGAAGTTGCGATTCTTGGAATCGGACGTATTGCAGAAAAACCAATCGTTCGTGATGGTGAAATTGTAGCTGCTCCTGTATTATCATTATCTTTAAGCTTTGACCACCGTATGATTGATGGAGCTACTGGTCAAAATGCATTAAATCACATTAAACGTTTATTAAATGATCCAGAATTATTATTGATGGAGGGATAAGACATGGTAGTTGGGGATTTTCCAATTGAAACAGATACTATAGTAATCGGTTCTGGTCCAGGAGGTTACGTGGCAGCAATCCGTGCTGCGCAACTTGGACAAAAAGTAACAATCGTTGAAAAAGGAGACCTTGGAGGCGTATGTTTAAATGTTGGATGTATTCCTTCCAAAGCCTTAATCACTGCAGGTCACCGTTATCATGATGCCAAACATTCTGAAGATCTTGGTATCACTGCTGAAAACGTAAAAGTAGACTTCTCTAAAGTTCAAGCCTGGAAAGGTACTGTAGTAGAAAAATTAACAAGTGGCGTTGGCGGATTACTTAAAGGTAATAAAGTGGACATCGTTAAAGGTGAAGCTTACTTTGTAGACGCTAATAACATCCGTGTTATGACTGAAAATAGCGCTCAAACATATACATTTAAAAACGCTATTATCGCAACAGGCTCTAGACCGATTGAATTACCGACATTTAAATATTCTGATCGTGTCATTCATTCCACTGGTGCTTTAAACCTTGATCATATCCCTGCAAGCATGGCTATTATCGGTGGTGGAGTAATTGGAGTTGAGCTTGGTTCTGTATATGCTAACTTTGGTACTAAAGTAACCATTCTAGAAGGTATGGACGAAATCTTGGCTGCTTTCGAAAAACCAATGTCTTCTATCGTTAAACGTAACTTGAAGAAGAAAGATGTAGATATCTTCACAAAAGTTAAAGCTAAAGGCGTGGAAGAAACTAAAAATGGCGTAATTGTTACTTACGAAGAAAAAGGCGAAGAGAAAAAAGTAGAAGCTGAATATCTATTAGTAACAGTTGGAAGAAAGCCTAATACTGATGAAATTGGTTTAGAGCAAGTCGGAATTGAATTAGATGAAAGAGGCTTTATCAAAACCGATAAACAATGCCGTACATCTGTAAGTAACATTTTTGCGATTGGTGATATCATCTCTGGCCCTCAATTAGCTCATAAGGCTTCTTATGAAGGTAAAATCGCTGCTGAAGTTATTTCAGGACATGCAGCTGAGATTGATTATCTTGGTATTCCTGCAGTTGTATTCTCTGAACCGGAACTTGCAACAGTTGGTTATACTGAAGCTCAAGCAAAAGAAGAAGGCTTAGAGATCGTTGCTGCTAAATTCCCATTTGCAGCAAACGGACGTGCTTTAGCATTAAATTCTGCCGAAGGATTTATGAAGTTAATTACACGCAAAGAAGACGGATTAGTAATCGGTTCTCAAATTGCTGGACCTGGTGCTTCTGATATGATTGCAGAGCTTGGCCTTGCAATTGAAGCTGGAATGACTGCTGAAGACATCGCTATGACTATTCATGCTCACCCTACATTGGGAGAAATCACAATGGAAGCAGCAGAAGTTGCGATGGGAAGTCCAATCCACATTATTAAATAAATAATTATTTTTACACCCCTTTCCTTTTTGGATAGGGGTGTTTTATTTTGTCGGTAAAGTGGTAAAATATAGGATAAGGTTGTCGAAAGGTGGAATTTCATGAGATATGCTATAGCGTTGCTTACATCTATGGTTCTGTTGCTATCTGGTTGCGGAGAAGAAGAGAAGGCGAAAGAAGATACACCTGAGAAAAGTGTAGAACAGACACAATCGAATCAGGGAACAAAGCCTAATAAAGCTGAAATTAACAAAGAGGTACCTAAAGAAACAGCAGCGAAGCCGATAGAAGAGATTTCACAAAACTATCAGGTCAATCTAACAAATTGGAAAATTGAACCTATAGAAGATGGTGAGAAAAAAGTAGCTCTATTAACCATCGATGATGCGCCGGATCAATATAGTTTAGCAATGGCTAAAAAATTAAAAGAAATGAATGCCTCTGCTATATTTTTTGTTAACGGGCATTTTTTGGAGTCGGATGCGCAAAAAAAGATATTAAAGAAAATCTATGATATGGGATTTGAAATCGGTAACCATACATACAGCCATGCCGTCCTGCCAGAATTGGATGAAGAGACGCAAAGAGAAGAAATCATTAAAGTGAATGACATGGTGGAAGATATTACCGGGGAAAAGCCCAGGTTTTTTAGAGCTCCATATGGGCAAAATACAGAGTTCTCCAAACAAATAGCCAAAGAAGAAAAAATGCAGTTAATGAATTGGACAATAGGATACGATTGGGAAAAACAGTACCAAGATAAGGACGCTTTAGTGAAAATTATGCTCACTAGCAAAGAATTGTATCCGGGAGCAAACCTGCTTATGCATGACCGTAAATGGACTAATGAGGCAATGCCGGAATTAGTTGAAGGATTACGTGCAATGGGGTATAGGGTGATAAATCCTCGTGAAATAAAGTCTTTTTAATGAAAAAGTTCTGATGCTGGGATATAAGTATTTCAGTCAATGATAAATCCGACCTATTAGGTGATATTTTAATAAATATTTCGCCTAATAGGTCGGATTTTTATTTGTTTTAAATAGATTGGTTACTTCTGTATATTAAACTTAGTGGAATGGAGCGGAAGCCACCGACTCCTGCGGGAAGTAACGGAGGCTAAAGCCTTCCTCCCCGCGGAAAGCGAGTGGCTGAAGCGCGCAATGGAACGAACGGCAAAATCAGATTTGTCCAACTAATTTGCTGGATAGATGATTCATGATTTTAAGACTTTTAAGACAGCTATATCTACTAAGTAGCTAGATCATCACGATTAGATACATAAAGGTTATAAGCCGTCTAAAATACCAATATAAAGAGGCTCTACTTTTTTAGATTATAATGGATGATTCTCCCGTTAAATAAATGAAGCTCCCCTTTTAATTTCTTTGATAAAAATTTTGCAAACTCATTAGCCTTCGATTTATCACCAATTGTAGAGTGTTGAGATAAACTGATTTGGATATAAGGGACTCTTTGATCATTTTCATCAGGGGTTTGTATATATTCATAATCCACTCCAATGCCTATCATGTGATAGTCCTTTTCCTCTGAGTATAAATAAAACCAATTATGTTTCCCTTCGTCTGTTTCTTTCAAAATATAAGGAAATGCAGTTTTACTATAATCCCATGCTAATTGTTCGGATGTATGTGAGATTGATTGTCTATAATGATTGATTAATTGTTTAATGTCCTCAATAGTAATGTCATCTTTTATGGATCCCTTCATTTTTATGAACGTTGATAAAGTCATAGGAACCTCCCTGAATGAATTCATTTTAATTAGTTTATCATTACCTGAAAATGGATAACAAGTGAAAGTGAAAACGCTTTACTTGTTTTGTAAATGAGTTTAATTTCGGTAATGGAGGAATTCATGGATAAAATTATTAGAATAATAGCCGATATAACCGTTTATATATTGATATTACACTTACTGATACATATGAAGGATAAGAGTGTCCAATTGTCATATTAATAATATATTATACACAATTAAACGAAAAATATTTTAATGTGACATACAATTTAGGCTTGAAATATATAATGAGTTATACTATTATTAGTTTATGGAATTAAAACGCTTTCTTGGAAGGTGTTTACATTTAAAAAAGGAGATGAAATGAATGGGTACAATCGTATGTACAGGATGCAACAATACAATCGATCATTTTGAAGATGAAAAAGTAACAGTATTGTATGCAACATGCACTGATTGCCACAGTTGTGATCAAGAATAGTCACTAGACCAAAACCGGTTCATTTCAAAAACTATAATCATTTAATCTTGAAAACTATAAAAAGTAAACATTAGCGATGACAACCTTCAATTAACAGGGGTTGTCTTTTTTAAATTTACTCGCATGAACACGGTGTATTCTTTATCTATTCTTTATATGATAAATTAATGATACACAAATGATTGGCATCACTTCCTAATTAAGAAGCGAATCAAATAATGCAGTTGTGTGAGAGCAATCATAACGACAAAGGAGGGTGTTTTATGTGGAAAACACGTGTAACAGAATTGCTCGGCATAGAGCTGCCAATAATTCAAGGGGGTCTGGCATATCTAGCCTATGCTGACTTGGCAGCAGCCGTTTCAAAAGCAGGTGGACTTGGCCAAATTACAGCTATGTCATTGAGCAGTCCTGAGGATTTAGCTAATGAAATTGATAAGGTCCGTTCTATGACTTCTTCTCCGTTTGGAGTTAATTTTGCAATTGGTAACCACGGAAAATCCTATAAAGAATTTGTTCAAGTGGTACTTTCCAAAGGAGTTAAAGTTGTTTCTGTTACAGGGGGAAACCCGAAGGAATTTTTAGAGATGTTTAAGGGTACTGGAGTAAAAACACTCGTATTGACTGCAGGGGTAAGGCATGCTATGAAAGCTGAAGAACTTGGAGCAGACGCAGTTATGGTGGTTGGTCATGAAGGTGGAGGCCATATAGGAAGAGATGAGTTGAGTACAATGGTTCTGGTACCTCAGACAGTCGATCATGTTTCCATCCCTGTTATTGCTGCTGGAGGAATCGGTGATGGAAGAGGTTTAATGGCAGCGCTGGCCCTGGGTGCTGAAGGTATAGAAATGGGGACAAGATTTATTACTACGAAAGAATGTATACATGCTCATGCCGCTTATAAGCAAGCAATCATAGATAGCTCTGAAAAGGACACAGTAGTGATTAAAAAGAGCTTGGGTGCTCCAGGACGAGCCATTCATAATCCGTATACGGATATTATCCTTGGAATGGAGAATAATAATTGTACATATGAGGATTTAAAAGATTATATTAGTGGTGAAAGAAACAAAGCATTTATATATAATGGAGATTCAGAAGCTGGTTTTGGTTGGGCTGGACAAGTTGTTGGTATAATTAAGGATGAGCCAACAGTAGAGCAATTGTTCAGTAGAATGCTAGCGGAAGCAGAAGTTATAAGAGAACGCTGGAAAGCAATTACAACATAAGAGGTGATACATATGGATTATCAATATCCGATTGATTATGAATGGTCCACTGATGAGATCGTAAAGGTCATATCTTTTTTTCAAGGAATCGAGAAAGCTTATGAGAACGGGATAGAAAGGGAACAGTTAATGAATCTTTACAATGAATTTAAACGAATTGTTCCTTCTAAGTCTGAGGAAAAGAAACTGTGCAATGAGTTTGAAGAAGTGAGTGGCTACTCTTCCTATCAAGTAATTAAGCGAGCAAAAAACAGTGCTAATGAAGGATTTATAAAAATAAGCCGATAAAGAACATTATCCCCTTTAGCATAGTGCTAAAGGGGGTGATGTTTTTTTCGAGTTTATTAGACATTGTACAGGGGTATTAAATGTACAAATACATCATGAATAATTTCAACTAATTGATCACCGGAAAGCTGAACAGCTTCCTCGCGTGGAATTTGATAGCCGCATAATAATTCAGCTTTCTTGACTGTTTGTAAACGATTAAACATACCGTTTAAGTCTTCGTTTGATAATGTACTGTGGGGAATAACTTCAGGCTTCATGTGATCAATAGACCACACGTAATCAGATGGGATAAGATTTTTTATCGTTTCAGTTTGGCTAGCCAATCGTTGTCCCTTTTGCGCTTTATCTTTGGCTTCATAAATAACTGCATACCAAATAAATAAATGGGTTTCCCACAGACCAATTTGAAAATGTGGCTGCATTTTGTAACCGCGTGGATTGGATGAAAAAGATATCCATGTATCATTCGGCGGGTTAATCGTACGACGAGCATGCTTTGCAATATGGGGATACATTGGATCTTGTGTTAAAACAGATAATTCTTCTGTGAAAATCTGACTTAATGTTTCAAATTTGGGACGGATTAAGGTTTTGATTGCATCCATTCGTTGGTCGAGACCATCTATTGTAAATACATTAAAGTCTTCATTTGTGAAACCTTTTATAACCATATTTATTACCTCCTATTCTATCTTATTTTAGCATAAGAATGGAGGGGCCAAATAATATTATGCATATGTAACTAGGCCCTTGTCTATTTTGGTTGCAATAATCCCGAAATAACATACTATAGTACAAAGTACAATTAAATTTCTGAATTTTCTTAAAATAAATGCAAGGAGAGGATTTTTATGAAACAGGTAGTTAATCACAAATTGAAAGCACAAGAAGTCGAGAAACATAGAAAAGCAGTTCTCCGGATGGAACTGGATTATGAATTGGCTACCTTATATGAAGCTATTCAACAGGATGATGAAAAACAAAAAAATCGTTCTAAGCAAAAACTAGAAAGAATAAGAAAAGAACTTTTACGCTTAAAAGCACTTTAATAATGGATATTATTATATGTTTTTTTTGATTGATTAAGACGAACTGCATGTTCTCGTTCATGATGTTCGTCTTTTCTTGTTATTTGATTGTCTTAGAATTAAACTGGAATTAATATACATACTAATGAAAAGATTTTAATTGAGGTGGGAAAAATGGCAGATTGGTCCAACATTCATGATATGGCGGTTCAATGGATTAAAGAAGCAGGGGTAAAGATTATTAACTCATTTGAATCGATTTTAGATATTAACACAAAATCAAATGTAAATGATTTAGTCACTAATATGGATATGGAAATAGAGCAATTCTTCAAAGAAAGAATATCTGAACACTTTCCTACTCATCAAATTCTCGGTGAAGAAGGCTCTGGCCATGATTTACAGTCATTGGATGGAGTCGTTTGGATTATAGATCCTATAGACGGAACAATGAATTTTGTGCACCAGCAAAGAAATTTTGCGATATCAATAGGTATAATAGAAAATGGTATTGGAAAGATTGGGCTAATATATGATGTAGTCCATGATGAACTGTATCACAGTATAAAGGGAAAAGGAGCTTTTCTCAATGATAAGGAGATTCCTAAGATAAAGGAAGTTCCACTTCCTGAATCTATTGTAGGCTTAAATCCAATTTGGCTGACGGACAATAAAAAAATTGATAAGAATTTGACGGGAAGACTTGTCAAAGATATTAGAGGGACCAGGTCCTATGGATCTGCAGCCATTGAAATTGCCTATGTTGCTACTGGACGAATGAACGCTTATATATCCATGAGATTGGCGCCATGGGATTTTGCGGGTGGAGCCGTGATTATTGAAGAACTGGGTGGAAAAGTGACAGATTTGCAAGGCAACCCGATCCATTATCTTAGGAAGAGCTCATTCCTGGTGGCTTCGCCAGCTTTACATGGAGTGATTCTCGAGCAGTATTTATCATCCTAATGGCTATAAAAGAGAAAAAGCATCAGTATCTGATGCTTTTTTATTGCTTAAATTAGGATATTGCGGTAAAATTGTTTAGTTAAAAGAATAGTCTAAAGTTTTTCTCGCCAACGCTTTTTTAGTGTAAAGCCGCTACCCATAATGCCGATAAAAGCTAACAGGCATAGGGCAATGGCCACCGCACTTCCTTCAGCGATGGATATAGCAATTCCGCATAAACTTGTTACTGCGAGAACTGCTAGCAGCATAAATATAAATTTAATATTCATATGTAATCACCCCAATCTTCATATTCATTGTACACAATACGAATGCAGCTTTCTAGTTTCAGTATGTTATAATGACAAGGTTGGTTTCGATAAGCATAAAATCTGGGAGTTGAAATAGTTTGCAATACAGAAATGACGTCAAAAATATAGCGATTATCGCTCACGTTGACCATGGTAAAACTACTTTGGTCGATCAATTGTTAAAACAAGCAGGTACATTCCGTTCTAATGAACAAGTTGCTGAAAGAGCAATGGATTCCAATGATCTTGAAAGAGAGCGCGGTATTACAATTTTAGCGAAAAATACTGCCGTTAACTATAAGGATACACGTATTAACATATTGGATACACCTGGACACGCAGACTTCGGCGGAGAAGTAGAACGTATCATGAAAATGGTAGACGGTGTTCTTTTAATCGTTGATGCGTATGAAGGTTGTATGCCGCAAACCCGTTTTGTACTGAAAAAAGCATTAGAACAAAAACTTACGCCAATCGTTGTTGTTAACAAAATTGACCGTGACTTTGCTCGTCCTGAGGAAGTAATTGATGAAGTAATTGATTTGTTTATTGAATTGGGTGCTACTGAAGAACAATTGGAATTCCCGGTTGTTTACGCTTCAGCGATTAACGGTACCGCTTCTTTAAGCCCTGATGTGGCTGATCAGGAAGAAAATATGGAGTGTTTATTTGAATCAATCGTAGAAAATATTCCATCACCTGTAGACAATCGTGAAGAACCTCTGCAATTCCAGGTTGCTTTGCTGGATTATAGTGATTATTTAGGAAGAATTGGAATTGGCCGTGTTTTCCGTGGCACAATGAAAGTTGGACAACAAGTATCTTTAATGAAACTTGATGGAACCGCGAAAAATTTCCGCGTAACTAAAATATTCGGCTTCCAGGGATTAAAGCGTGTGGAAGTAGAAGAAGCATTACCGGGCGATTTGATTGCTGTCAGCGGTATGGAAGACATTAACGTAGGGGAAACAGTTTGCCCAGTTGATGTTCAGGAGCCGCTTCCAGTTCTGCGTATAGACGAGCCTACATTACAAATGACATTTGTAGTAAACAACAGTCCATTTGCAGGAAGAGAAGGTAAATGGGTAACATCACGTAAAATCGAAGAGCGTTTAATGAGCCAGCTCCAAACAGATGTAAGTTTACGTGTGGATCCTACTGATTCTCCGGATGCCTGGATTGTTTCCGGACGCGGAGAATTACATTTATCCATTCTTATCGAAAATATGCGCCGTGAAGGATATGAACTTCAAGTGTCTAAGCCTGAAGTAATCATCCGTGTTATTGATGGTGTTAAATGTGAACCTGTGGAACGCGTTCAAGTTGACATTCCTGAGGAATATACAGGTGCAATCATGGAATCATTAGGTGAAAGAAAAGGCGAAATGCTTGATATGGTCAATAACGGAAGCGGACAAGTACGTCTAGTATTTAATGTTCCTTCCCGTGGATTAATCGGGTATACAACTGAATTCTTAACATTAACACGTGGGTATGGTATTTTGAACCATACATTTGATTCCTATCAGCCTATGCAGGCAGGTCAGGTTGGCGGAAGAAGACAAGGTGTTCTTGTATCCATCGAGACAGGTAAAGCTACTCAATACGGTATCATTCAAATTGAAGACCGCGGCGTTATTTTCGTAGAGCCAGGTACTGAAATTTATGAAGGTATGATTGTTGGGGAACATAATCGTGAAAATGACTTAACTGTCAATATTGTTCGTGCTAAACAACAAACAAACGTTCGTTCCGCTACAAAAGATAATACAGTTACGATGAAAAAGCCGAGAATCATGTCACTTGAAGAGGCATTGGAATATTTAAATGATGATGAATACTGTGAAGTAACACCAGAATCCATTCGTTTACGTAAAAAGATTTTGGATAAAAACGAACGTGAAAAAGCAGCTAAGAAAAAGAAATTCGCTGAATAACTTTTACCTTTGGGGAGAGGGAGCGTTTTAAGTGGATATTACAAATAACCTGCCGTTCTTTGCAGACTTGTTTCGAATAGGAGACCCACAATATTCACAAATAGGGGTGTGGGCTCTCTATTTGACGATTGTAATACTTTGCGGAATAGTATATAAACTGGGGTTTGCCAGAAAATTAAGTCTTGGGAAAAGTATAGTAGTCTATGCCATTATGGCCTTTGGATGTAGCTTTTTGACGTTTTTGGCACTATTTTTGCCCGTGGCAGAAGTTCTGTTAGTGGCTACTGCTTTTCTGGGGATTTATAAATATAGACTCCGTAAGGAAATGAAAAACGAGGTAAATGCGGAATAAGGGGTGTGCAAATGAACTCTGTTCAGGATGCGATCTATAATTGGTTAACGATAAAAGTTGTCATTGATCATCGACCTGAAGATACCGCAGCAAATGAAACAGTCCTCTGGTTCGAACATACCTTGCAGGAAAAGTTTGGAATATCAGACTATCGCTATAAAAAAAGTGACGGTTGGTATATAGTCTCCTATAAAAATGAGGGGGCCATAAATGAATTCAGGTTTCCGGAGGATATGATTGAGGTTATGCTTAATCAAATCCTCCAGAATCCGGATCATTACCGTAATTATCCATCATAAAAAAACAGAGAAGATGAGTAATCTCATTCTTCTCTGTTTTTTTTTTTAGATTACATGTAAACAGCCCATTTTTTTCAGGTCAATGCTTTTACCATGTATCCTCTTCTTTAGCCGCTCGATATAATCTGAAATTCCCAGTGCTTTTTCGTGCAATTGTTCGTTCTTCTATACGTTTATTGCATTCCTGACACATATATGTATGAATTGGACGATTTCTAAGTCGTTTAGCCATTAGTGTTTCATCATTAATTGATTCGATTTTATCACAGATCACACATTTAACTCGCATTAAAGGACACCCCAATCTATTGCATGTATAGTCATTATACCATATAAGAATTCTTCATACATGGTTATGGAATGGTCATGGTATGTGAAACGGATAAGATGAATGATTAAAATTTCATAAAACTGAAAAGAATAAAACAATTCAAAGGAAATGGGTTATTTTCTTCTATTTTTGTATGTAAATACATATATTTGAGCATCAGATTTGTCCATCCATTAAAACAAAATTCTATCCGGCTATTATTGATTAAAATTGAAAAAATACGATTCGTGCTTATTAGATAATGTATTTGCAATAACTCGAATCAGGGTATTGCAAAGCTCTGGATAGTAAATGAAATTATGACACAGGAGGATATATTTTGAGAAAAATTTATGTTCTAGATACAAATGTATTATTGCAGGATCCAATGTCGATTTTTTCATTCCAGGATAATGAGGTCATCATCCCAGCAGTAGTATTGGAGGAACTTGATTCAAAAAAACGGAACTTGGACGAAGTAGGGAAAAACGCTCGCTATGTTTCAAGGCTGATTGATCAGCTGCGCACAAAAGGTAAGCTTCATCATAAAATTCCTTTATCGAATGGTGGGATGTTGAAAATAGAGATGAATCATCGCTCCCCCCACAATGTCGCAGAATACTTTGCTGAAAAAACAAATGACAATCGTATATTGGCGATTGCAAAAAATCTATCGCTGGAAGAACAGGCGAAAGAACATGGGCGGAGCGTAATATTAGTAAGTAAAGATATTCTAATGCGGGTAAAGGCTGATGTACTTGGACTTTTAGCAGAGGACTTTTTGAGTGACCGAGTTATCAATGAGGATCAGATGTACGCTGGCTTTATCGAGATATTTGTATCCCGAGCTGAGATAAATGAATTCTATTCCAAGGGAGAGATACCAATTCCTGCAGACATAGCAGAGGGAATATATTTAAATCAATTCGTCATTATGAAATGTACAGAAATCACATCACTTTCTGCTTTAGGAATTATTAGCGGACATGAAAAAAGGATAAAAAAGCTTCGATATAATCAGGAGCATGTATGGGGTATAAAGCCACGAAATGTGCAGCAGCATATGGCAATTGAATTATTATTAAGAAGTGATATCCAGTTAGTCACATTAACTGGGAAAGCAGGTACAGGGAAAACGCTCTTAGCACTGGCGTCAGGTCTGCTTCAAACGGAGGATCTGGGAGAGTATAATAAATTGCTTGTTGCAAGGCCAATTGTACCCATGGGGAAAGATTTGGGTTTCTTGCCTGGTGAAAAAGAAGAAAAACTACGTCCGTGGATGCAGCCAATCTATGACAATCTCGAATTTTTATTTAACACAAAAAAGCCAGGTGAATTGGACTCTATTTTGGCTGGTATTAATTCAATAGAGGTGGAGGCCTTAACATATATAAGAGGGCGCAGCTTACCGGATAGCTTTATTATCATGGATGAAGCTCAGAATCTTACTAAACATGAAGTGAAAACCATACTGACACGTGTGGGTGAGCGCAGTAAGATTATTTTACTGGGAGATCCTGCTCAGATCGATCATCCTTATTTGGATGAATGGAACAACGGATTGACATATGTTTTGGAAAAATTTAAGAATGAAGCCATCGCAGGTCATGTGAATTTAGTGAAGGGAGAACGTTCCGGATTAGCTCAATTAGCGGCAGATTTATTATGAGTGAGTTTTTCTTCTATCTTAATTATCCTAACGGGAATGTGTTGGATACTTTCTGCTCCAAATCATTTAAAGTGTTTGTGTTTAGTAGATCGTAGCTATCAGGGGCCATATAGGTGTATATACGGCTCCTGAACTCTTTATTGAATTGTAAAACCTGTTACGTTTTTTATGGGTGCTTGCCGGTTGGAGCCATCTCCGTGGTAAATATGAATAGGTCCACCCTCATCCGATTTGATTGGTCGCCCTTTAATAGAAAAGCCAGCGACGAGTTGAAGCGCTTCCTCAAAAGAGAATGCTAAATCAGAATTTTCCGTATGTACAATAATAGTGGCAGAAGTACTGTCAGGTTCAGTGTTCAAGAAAAAAGGCTTTAATACAATCCCGAAACTGTTTTCAGTAAGCTGCTGTTTCTTCGTTTTTATTACAGGTTTATTTGGCGGTGGGGATGCCCCTTCAATGATTTCTTTATCCCATTGAGATGATACCTGTTTTAAATAAGTCTCGTGTTCTAGATTTTCTTCCTGATTGTTTTCTGGATGCCAAGCATCAAGATCGAATTTCCTGTCATCAAAAATCCAAGTGCCAGGGTCGAGATAAATCGGGAATTTTACATTCCCTTTTATTTGTAGAATATCTTTCATAATTGACTCTCCTTTCCAATTTTAATCTTATAGCTGCTGAATGAGTATGTACAGTAATTCGCTGCAGGAAGGTTATCTTTTTTTAGAAAAAACTAAACTCCTTGACATTACCTTTTCTTGCAATTTTACGATTTTAAGGGTAGAATTTTATAATAGATTGGTTCATTGGGCCATAATGGGGGGTTGCACATTGACATCTGATATCCTTGTCAATCATCAAGAAAAGGCCTACGCATTGTTAAAGGCTGACGCTGATAAAATATTTAAACTAATAAAGGTGCAAATGGACAATTTGACTATGCCTCAGTGTCCGTTATATGAAGAAGTTTTAGATACCCAAATGTTTGGTCTCTCCAGAGAAATTGACTTTGCCGTTCGATTGGGATTAATAGAAGAGAAAGACGGTAAAGAGCTATTGGGATTCCTTGAACAAGAACTTTCTGCTCTTCATGATGCTTCCTTAAGAAAATAAGTAGCAGTCGAAACTCAAACGATGCCGATGTTGTTTGAGTTTTTTTGTTTTTCTTTATATAATTTTTAAACAAGCATATTTTTAAAAATGAAATTTATTCAAGGAGACCTATATGATAAAACGTATTTTAAAATCGTATGATTTTACTCTCATCGCTGTCATTATCGCTATAAGTATCTTTGGTCTTGTAATGGTCTATAGCGCCAGTATGGTTACGGCTGTGTCAAGATTTGGACTTCCGAGCGATTTTTTCTACATAAAACAATTTAGGCATCTAATCATCGGGTTTATCCTGTTTTTCGTTGTAGCTGCTATACCTTATCCGGTTTTTAAAAATAAAAAGTTTTTGGTGATCATCGTACTAGGCTCGATTATCTCTCTCGTTGCTTTAAATTTTATTGGCCACACCGCCGGAAATGCAGAGAGCTGGTTTAAGCTTGGAGCGCTAGGGAGTTTGCAGCCATCAGAGTTTATTAAGTTAGGTATGATTATATACTTATCAGCAGTCTATTCGAATAAACAAAAATATATCAATGTCTTTAATAAGGGTGTCGTACCACCACTATTATTCTTGTTAGTTATCTGTTTATTGATTGTTTTGCAGCCGGATATCGGGACGGCATTCATTCTTTTTATGAGTTCTTGTACGATTATCTTATGCTCTGGTATGAATTTTAAGAGTTTAGGTAAACTGCTATCGATTTTGTTCGGAGCTATTCTTGTTGCGACACCGATCATTTTCCTTTTTAAAGACAAGATTTTTACTCCAAAAAGGCTTGAACGTTTCGTTGGATTTTTAGACCCGTTTTCCAGTGAGAAATATGAAGGATATCAGTTGGTCAATTCTTATGTGGCAATCGGCAATGGCGGCATTACCGGTGTGGGATTTGGACAAAGCACGCAGAAATATGGGTATCTGCCTGAACCGCACACTGACTTTATAATGTCTGTTATTTCTGAAGAGTTAGGACTTATTGGGGTAGGATTTGTTATTATATGCTTGGCTACGATTGTATTAAAAGGGATTCATACCGCGATAAAATCGAATGATCCATTTGGGAGTATGCTAGCAGTAGGTATTTCCAGTATGATTGGAATTCAGGCTATGGTTAATTTAGGAGGAGTAGCTGGTTTAATACCGATTACTGGGGTTACTTTACCATTTATCAGTTATGGTGGTTCTTCCTTAATTATTCTTTTGATATCTGTCGGATTACTCGTCAATGTCTCTATGATGACGAGATATGATGCAGCCTACAAAAAGGAACCAGTTGAAAAAGGGGAGACATTCCAGGGATAAGCTGCTAAAAATAATGAGTAAGAATAATCTTCTTACTCATTATTTTTACAACAAATTACTATATTGTCATAATTTTCGGGAAGCTGTGAGGTGCTCAGGATGAGAAAAATAAGAAAAGTATTGGCTGCCAACCGCGGAGAAATTGCCATCCGTATTTTTCGTGCTTGTAGTGAATTGGATATTAAAACTGTTGCTATTTATTCAAAAGAGGATTATAAATCCTATCATCGATATAAAGCAGATGAAGCCTATTTAGTTGGTACTGGCAAAAAGCCGATTGATGCCTATCTTGATATTGAAGGAATTATTGAGATTGCTAAGATGAGTGATGTAGATGCTATACATCCTGGATACGGTTTCCTCTCTGAAAATATCGAATTTGCAAAACGATGTGAAGAAGAGGGACTTATTTTTATTGGTCCAAAAACAACTCATCTCGATATGTTTGGAGATAAAGTTAAGGCAAAAGAGCAAGCGAAAATAGCAGGTATCCCCATTATTCCAGGAAGTGAAGGACCGGTTTCTGGTTTGGAGGAAGTTACGAAGTTTGGAGAAATTAATGGTTACCCGATTATTATTAAAGCTTCACTTGGAGGCGGCGGCAGGGGAATGCGCATTGTTCGTGATCCAGAGGAAGTAGAAGAAGCCTATAATCGAGCAAAATCAGAGGCAAAAGCGGCTTTTGGCAATGATGAAGTTTACGTAGAAAAATTTATTGAGAACCCCAAGCATATTGAAGTTCAAATACTGGGTGATCAAAACGGAAATATTGTTCATTTGTATGAAAGGGACTGCTCTGTGCAACGCCGTCACCAAAAAGTAGTCGAGGTAGCACCCTGTGTGTCACTTACAGATTCCTTACGAGAAAGGATATGTGACGCTGCCGTTCAGTTAATGAAGAATGTAGAGTATGTAAATGCAGGTACGGTAGAATTCCTTGTTTCTGGAGACGAATTTTTCTTTATCGAGGTAAACCCTCGTGTCCAGGTTGAACATACAATCACCGAGATGATTACGGGTATTGATATTGTTCAATCTCAAATTAACATAGCTGAGGGACACAGTTTACACGGTGCTTCTTTAAATATACCTGAACAAGATCATATACATATTAATGGATATGCCATTCAGGCAAGGGTGACGACGGAAGATCCCTTAAATAATTTTATGCCGGATACAGGCCGAATTGCAGTTTATCGCTCTAGCGGAGGATTTGGTGTTCGTCTGGATGCTGGTAATGCTTTTCATGGATCGGTTATTACACCGTATTATGATTCCTTGCTTGTTAAAGTATCCACTCATGCTACCAGATTCGATCAGGCAGCTATAAAAATGCTGCGTAATTTAAGAGAATTCCGTGTCAGAGGAATTAAAACAAATATTCCTTTCCTTGAAAATGTGGTAAAGCATAAAAAATTTATTGCAGGAGAATACGATACATCATTCATCGATACAACACCTGAGCTTTTTGTTTTCTCTAACCGGAAAGACCGTGGAACCAAAATGCTGAATTATATCGCTAATGTGACTGTCAATGGGTTCCCGGGCATAGGTGTTAAGGAGAAACCAGTTTTCGAAAAACCAAAAGTTCCCCAAATTCATGATTTTCTAGTGCCTAAGACAGGAACCAAGCAATTATTGGATCAATTGGGACCTGAGGGACTGGCTAAATGGGTTAAAGAGCAAAAAAATGTGTTGATTACAGATACTACATTCAGGGATGCACACCAATCACTTTTAGCTACCAGAGTCAGAACGAAGGATTTACAAGAGATTGCTGCACCAACCTCAAAGCTTATGCCGAATCTGTTTTCACTTGAAATGTGGGGCGGGGCAACATTTGATGTAGCCTACCGGTTCTTAAAGGAAGATCCATGGGAAAGATTATTATTGCTTAGACAGGAAATCCCTAATGTATTATTCCAGATGCTCCTGCGCTCATCTAATGCAGTTGGCTATAAGAATTATCCTGATAATGTTATCCGGGAATTTGTTGGAAAATCTGCCTGTGCGGGAATAGATGTATTCCGTATTTTTGATAGCCTTAACTGGGTTAAGGGAATGGAGAAGACAATTGACTATGTTCGCCAATCAGGAAAAATTGCCGAGGCAACGATTTGCTATACAGGTGATATACTCGATCTAAGCAGGCAAAAATATGATGTACAATACTATAGAAATCTTGCTAAAGAGCTAGAGGCACAGGGAGCACATCTATTAGCTATTAAAGATATGGCAGGCTTATTGAAGCCGGAAGCAGCCTATCGACTGATTTCAGAGTTGAAAGATGCAGTTGACATACCGATCCATCTTCATACACATGATACGAGCGGGAATGGAATCTATCAGTATGCACGAGCGATTGATGCCGGTGTGGATATCGTTGATACGGCTCTTGGATCAATGGCTGGACTTACCTCACAACCAAGCTTGAATTCTCTTTATTATGCATTAGAGGGTCATGAGAGACAGCCGCAAATCGATATTAAGCCAGTTGAAGAGTTATCAGAGTATTGGGAAGGGGTCAGAAGTTACTATGCTGACTTTGAAAGTGGCATGAAGTCTCCCCATACAGAAATCTATGTACACGAAATGCCAGGTGGTCAATACTCCAACCTTCAGCAGCAAGCGAAAGCAGTTGGTTTAGGTGAACGCTGGGATGAAGTTAAAGATATGTACCATCGAGTTAGTATGATGTTTGGTGATATTATCAAAGTAACTCCTTCGTCCAAGGTAGTAGGCGATATGGCTTTATTTATGGTACAAAATGATTTGACAGAAAGCAGTGTGTTGGAGAAAGGCCATTTAATCGATTTCCCTGATTCAGTTATTGAATTGTTCAGCGGATATTTGGGTCAGCCATATGGTGGTTTCCCTAAAGAACTTCAAAAGGTGATCCTGAAAAATAGATCTCCTATTACAGTTCGCCCAGGTGAATTGCTTGAGGACGTGGATTTTGAGAAAATAAAGGAAGAGTTGTTTGAGAAAATCAAACGTCCAGTTACGATGTTTGATGCACTCGCTTATGCACTTTATCCAAAAGTCTTCCTTGATTATGTGTACTCGAATAGTGAGTATGGCAATATAACAAAGTTAAATACACCAACGTTCCACTATGGACTTTCCATCGGAGAGGAAATAGAAGTGGAAATTGAAAAGGGAAAAACCTTAATTATAAAGCTAATTTCAATTAGTGAGCCACGTATAGATGGCACAAGAATGGTTTATTTTGAACTAAATGGACAGGCTCGAGAAGTGGTAGTTAAGGACGAAAGTGTTAAAACCCTTATTCAGTCGAAACCAAAGCAGGACGTTTCCAATCCATACCATATTGGTGCAACAATGCCTGGAACCGTGATGAAGGTATTAGTGTCTCATGGACAAAAAGTCAAAAAAGGAGACCATTTAATCATAACGGAGGCAATGAAAATGGAAACAACCGTTCAGGCACCATTTGACGGAGTTATCAAAGAGATTTATGTTAATGATGGAGACGCCATACAGACGGGCGATTTGTTGATTGTGCTTGATAAATAAAACTAAAACACAGTAAAAAGGAGCGTGGATTTTTAACTCACGTTCCTTTTTATGTTCTGGATTATTTCCCTGGTTTGTATAATGTGATGCAAAAGGATGATTTTATACAGTCTAATCAGCTTGTTTTCCTATCAGATGGATTCAAGGCTTCTGCAGCTTTGTTTTTCCGTGATCTCGTTACAAGTAGGATAAAATAGGAAAAAACTCCAAATAAACAAGAAATCAATATGGCGTGTAAGAGGGCTACATACAGGTTTAAACGGGTATAAATGATAAAAGCACCTGCTATAACCTGTAAACTGACAAGAATAAGGGAGAGCGTCCATCCCCAGTATAAAACTTTTATATGGCGATAATTGCGCCAAGTATAGACGAAAATATATAAAATCCAGATAAATATGAGGCCTGCAGCAGCACGATGCCCCATTTGAATGAACTGATACATATTATGAGGGACTATAGTACCATCATTAAAACAAAGGGGCCATTCCGGACAGACGAGACTTGCTTCTGCGTGACGCACCAGCGCACCGGTATAGATAACAATATAGGAATAAATAAATAGAGCGATAATGTGAATAGACATTTTCCTCGGGATTATCAGCTTCTCCGCATCGAACTTTTTATCAACTTCAAAAATAAGTAAAGTTAAAAGTAGAACGGCGGCAAAAGAGATGAGTGATATCCCAAAATGCAAAGCCAGCACGAAATCAGAATGACTCCAAACGACGGCGGCAGCTCCCAGCAATGCCTGAATGATTAGAAATGCAATAGACAGGAGAGCAAGAAATTTGGTTTCTCTAATATGTCCAATGGCTTTCCATGACCAGATTGCTAATCCAACTACCATGAAGGATCCAAGGCCGGTAAAAAGACGATGTGCGAATTCGATTAGTAGTGCGGGCGTGATATCTGTGGGAATCAATTCTCCGTTGCAAAGTGGCCAGGAGCGTCCGCATCCTAAACCCGAATCTGTTTTTGTGACGAGCGCACCGCCGATTAAGATCACAAGCATGACAAAGGAAGTCATAACGGCAAACCATTTCAAAGATTTTTGCATGTAAATCTAACACCTGCTTTGTTTTTATAAAATAGTAAGCTTAAACATTTGTTTCCTAATAAATGGAACCGTATAATGAGGTAAATATTACAAAGTTTGATAATCATTACTAACATATCATAAATAATTTTTACAATAATTTCAAAGAAAAGTTTCTAAATAGTCAAAGAAATTATTTATTTAGTGATAATTGAAAATTCATGTAATTGTTTATAGTTGAAACTTAAAGAAGAGTTTGTTAGAAATAGAGAGGGGATTTAATTGGTTAAATAAGGTTTTCATACTTACAATGTTACAAAAATATATTTACAGGATAAAATTACCACTATATAATGATTAGGTCACACTTATGACAAAAAATGGACAAATTATTTTCACAATAGAAGTGTAATCTGTGTTTAAATATATATTAGGCAAATTTTTCTATATAAATATCACTGTTATAAATTGTGAATATATCGCTTGAAACTAAAAGTTTGGAAATCTACTATTCAGATAGGAGGTAACAGCATGAAACCTAAACCGGCATCGCAGACCTCGTATGAAAACCAGAAGGGACTAGACGTGGAGAAAGATATGAACAGTACAGCATTTAAGGACTTTTTGGTATTAGTAAAGGTAGGCATCGTCAATTCAAATTTAATTACTGTTTTTGCAGGTATTTGGCTCGGTCTGTATTTTACTGACCAGAGTTTCCTTGGAAATCTTGATCTCGTTCTATATGGTATTGTAGGGTCAGCACTAATAATAGCAGGCGCTGGCAGCTTAAACAATTACATAGATCGGGATATCGACGTGTTTATGTCTCGTACAAAGAAGCGCCCAACAGTTACTGGTAAGGTGAACCCTATAAAAGTTTTGTATATGGGTCTGGCACTTGTGGTAACTGGATTATTGATTCTATTAATGGCTACTCCAATGGCAGCTTTTATGGGGTTAATTGGGGTATTGGCCTATGTATTGCTGTATACAATGTGGTCCAAAAGACGGTTTGTCTCAAATACTGTAATCGGCAGTTTTTCGGGTGCTATACCGCCACTAATCGGGTGGGCCGCCGTTGATCCAGGATTACATCCTATTGCCTGGGGATTATTTTTATTAATGTTCGTCTGGCAGCCTCCACATTTCTACGCATTGGCTATGAAGCGGACGGAGGAATACAGAGCGGCTGGAATTCCTATGCTGCCTGTAGTAAAAGGATTTAAAGAAACGAAGATTCATATGCTTATATGGGTAGCATTATTGTTTCCAATTCCATTTATACTGAAACCAATCGGGGTTTCTTTTGTAGTTTTGGCAACAATTCTTAATATAGGGTGGCTTATATTAACTTTAAAGGGATTCTCATTAAAAAAGGAGTTTTCCAAAGAAGAAGATTTAAAGTGGGCCAATAAGATGTTCATTTATTCATTAAACTATATGACTATTTCTTTTGTGGCAATGGTCATTGTTTCTTTAATTAATCGTTTTTAACATTGGGGGTTCTTTCTTAAAGAAATTCAATATATAAGATGTTCCTTTGGAAAGAAGAAATTTTTTACGAAAGAGGGGTAATTATTTGCTATGAAAAAATGGCGCATTGCATCCTTAATTGCTGTTTTGATGCTAATACTTTCGGGTTGTGGAAAGCCGTATCTATCAGCATTGGATCCAGCAGGTGAGGTAGCGAAGAAACAGTATGATTTAATGATACTCAGTACTGCCATTATGGTATTGGTAATCATTGTTGTTGTTATTCTTTTTGTACTTGCAATTTTAAAATTTCGTCGTAAAAAGGGAGATAATTCAATCCCTAAGCAAATTGAGGGTAACCACAAATTAGAAATACTTTGGACGGTTATCCCGATTGTTTTATTAATCATCCTTGCAGTTCCAACGATTTATTATACATTTGATTTTGCAGATGTATCTGCCAAGGATGAAAAGGATAAGGATGGGAATCCTACAGCCTTAACTGTAAATGTAAGGGCTAATTATTACTGGTGGGAGTTTGAATATCCTGGCGAAGGTATCATGACAGGGCAAGAACTTGTTGTTCCAACTGATGAAAAGGTTTACTTTAATTTAACAGCGTCAGATGTAAAGCATTCCTTCTGGATTCCTTCAGCTGGGGGTAAGCTTGATACGAATACAGAGGGAGAAAATAGCTTCTGGCTTGAGTTTGATGATGGAAAAAGTGAAGAAGCCGGCAGGATTTTTTATGGAAAATGTGCTGAATTATGTGGGGCTTCCCATGCATTAATGGATTTCAAAGTGAAAGCTTTGCCAAGGGATGAATTTGACCAATGGGTAGCCAGCATGAAAGAAACAAAGCACACGGAAGTAAAACTTACTGATGCAACAGCAAGGGAAGGCCAGGAAATTTTCAATAAAAGCTGTATCGGTTGTCATGCGATCGATTCCAATGATCAGCGACCGGAGCAGGCTCGATTAGCACCTAATCTATCAAACTTTGCTGATCGTGAAGTAGTAGCGGGTTATTTGGAAAATAATGAAGAAAATGTGAAGAAGTGGCTTAAGGATCCGGAGTCAGTTAAAGAAGGAAACAAAATGACTGACACTTACGGAGAGCTTTCTGATTCACAAATCGATGCGCTTACTAAGTACCTGGAAACCTTATCGCAAAAATAAGAGTTTGCTAGTTTTCAAAGGGGAGGTTAAAACGTGAGTACTATTGCTCAAAAAAAGGGGTTTCTTAGTGTCGTTTGGGATTATTTAACGACTGTTGACCATAAGAAAATTGCCAAGCTCTATATCTTTGCAGGTGGATTTTTCTTCTTGCTGGGTGGGCTTGAGGCAATGTTTATACGAATTCAGCTTGTAAAGCCAGAGAATGATTTTATCAGCGGTGGAATGTTTAACCAAATTATTACCATGCATGGAACAACCATGATTTTCCTTGCCGCCATGCCTTTATTGCTTGGATTTATGAATGCGATTATGCCGCTGCAAATCGGTGCTAGAGACGTAGCATTTCCATTTTTAAATTCATTAGGTTTTTGGTTGTTTTTCTTTGGAGGAGTCTTTTTAAACTTATCCTGGTTTATGGGCGGAGCGCCTGATGCAGGATGGACATCTTATGCAACTCTATCGTTGGCTTCTGAAAGTCACGGTATAGATTTTTACATACTTGGACTTCAGATATCAGGTATGGGCTCGTTAATAGGGGGAATTAACTTCCTGGCCACGATTATTAATATGAGAGCACCTGGAATGACGTTTATGCGTATGCCGCTTTTCACGTGGACAACATTTGTGGCATCTGCCTTAATTCTATTTGCTTTCCCGCCGCTTACAGTTGGTTTGACACTAATGATGTTTGACCGTATGTTTGGTTCCAGTTTCTTTGTAACGGCTTTGGGTGGAAATACAATTATTTGGGAACATTTATTCTGGATCTTTGGACATCCGGAAGTATATATTTTGGTTCTTCCGGCATTCGGAATATTCTCTGAAATTATTCCAACATTCTCAAGAAAGAGATTATTTGGATATTCATCTATGGTCTTTGCAACCATTTTAATCGGTTTCCTAGGCTTCATGGTATGGGCTCACCATATGTTTACGGTTGGTCTTGGACCGGTCGCAAATGCGATATTTGCAGTAGCAACAATGGCGATAGCTGTTCCGACTGGTATAAAGATCTTCAACTGGATTTTCACGATGTGGGGTGGTCAGATTACGTTTACGACCCCTATGTTATACGCCGTTGCATTTATTCCATCTTTTGTAATGGGTGGAGTAACGGGAATTATGAATGCCGCAGCTCCGGCTGACTATCAGTATCATGATAGCTATTTCGTTGTTGCCCATTTCCACTATGTTATCGTCGGTGGAGTAGTGCTGGCCTTGTTGGCAGGTACACATTTTTACTGGCCAAAAATATTCGGTACAGTATTGAATGAATTCATGGGTAAAATCACATTCTGGTTATTCCTAATCGGATTCCATTTAACATTCTTTGTTCAACATTTCCTTGGATTAATGGGAATGCCTAGACGTGTTTTCACTTATTTGGACGGACAGGGATGGGATAATGGCAACTTAATATCTACTGTCGGTGCATTCATGATGGCTGTAGCAGTCATTATATTATTGGTTAATATCGTAGTTACTTCAGTTAAAAATGTTAAAGTCGGTAATGACCCATGGCAAGACGGACGTACACTTGAGTGGGCAATTTCTTCACCGGCTCCTGAATACAACTTTGAAAGATTACCATTAGTAAGAGGATATGATGCATGGTGGCTTGAAAAAATGGAAGGCAGAAATGCGATGACACCGGCTGAACCTCTTGGTGATATCCATATGCCTAACAATTCAATTCTTCCTGTTATTATTTCTTTTGGATTGTTTGTTGCTGCATTTGGGGCGCTTTATAATGCAACGGATAAAGAATGGACAGTTCCGGTAATGGTGATTGGTTTGTTAATTACCTTTACAGCGATGCTCATCCGTTCTGTTAAAGATGATCATGGATATCATATCCACAAAGAAGATTTGGTATCTCCTAATGCTAAAAATGATAAGGGGGTTGAGGTGTAATGAATGCAGGGCAAAAATTCACACCAGAAACATGGCCATCTCACCCTGAGAAACACACAGATGACGGAAAGCATAAATTTTTAGGTTTTTGGCTTTTCCTCGCTGCAGAGACAGTGCTTTTTGCTTCATTATTTGCAACATACTTAGCTTTGAAAGATAGTGTACCACCTAATAAGGAAATGACTCTAGCCAAAGATTTATTTGATATGCCACTGGCGTTTATTGCTACTATGCTGCTGTTAACCAGCTCATTAACCAGTGTCTATGCGATGTATCATATGAGAAACTATGATTTTAAACAAATGCAGTTTTGGCTGTTAATCACTGTTTTATTAGGGGCTGCTTTCCTGGGCTTAGAGATTTACGAATTTAATCATTATGTGCATGAATACCATCATACATTTACAGGTTCTGCATTTGGATCCGCCTTTTACACATTAGTCGGCTTCCATGGTGCCCATGTTACCTTTGGATTATTGTGGATTATTACCTTAATGCTCCGTAATTCGAAACGTGGCTTAAATCTGTATAATGCACCGAAATTTTATGTTGCGAGTCTGTACTGGCATTTTATCGATGTTGTATGGGTATTCATATTTACAGTCGTTTACTTAATGGGAATGGTGGGGTGATGTTAAATGGAAAATCAACCTAAAACACATCTTAGTAAGGAAGCTCTTAAATATAGACGTAAGAAAAATGCGGAAGATATGAAGATGCAGGTTATTACATTTATTATGATGATCTTTCTTACCTTAATTGCGTTCTTTGCAGTAGGTTATGATGGATTTTCCAAGTGGTTCGTTTTACCATTCATCTTGTTGCTTGCAGTAATCCAAGTCATTTTTCAGCTCTATTATTTCATGCATATGAATAAAGAAGGTCATGGAACGATGGCAGGATTTATGTATACCGGGTTACTGATCGGTGTGACTACTATCCTTGCATTTGTATTAATTGTGTGGATTTAAAGATGGAATCGGCTTAACTTGTTAAGCCGATTTTTTTTAGAAACTAGAACTATATGATTTCTGGGTTATTCGATATTTTCTTGTGAATTTCTGGGCAGGAAAACTAATTATGAGGTGAGATAAATGGAATTAGATATATTTGGATTTAGGGCCCTGTGGAGTCCTTACCTGTTCCTCGTGACACTATTGATCATAGCCTTCTATTTTTATATCACCTATTTTAAAGCAGGTGACCAATTTAAAAAGAAAGAAGCTGTATACTTCTCGATAGCTATGATTCTTTTATACATGATAAAGGGTTCGCCAATAGATTTGTTGGGACATCTTTCTTTCACAGTTCATATGGTTCAAATGGCTTTTTTATTTTTAGTAATTCCGCCATTTTTTCTATTGGGATTGCCTGATTGGTTACTAAAAAAGTTCGTATTTAAAAAATGGTTTTTAATGATTACACAACCATTAATCACTTTGATTTTCTTTAATGGGCTGTTTTCTTTTTACCATGTTCCATCCATTTTTGATATCGTCAAAGTCAATATGTTGCTTCATGGGCTTTTCACTGTGGTATTGTTTATTTCCTCGCTGTTCATGTGGTGGCATCTAGTTAATAAAATTGAAGAAAGCCAAAGATTATCAGGATTAAAGAAAATTGGCTATATTTTTGCCAATGGAATATTAATTACACCGGCCTGTGCGCTTATCATCTTTTCTAAAGATCCCATGTATGCAACTTATGCAGATCCAGCTGTGTGGATGGAGGCAATGAAACTGTGTGTTCCTGCCGGTACCTTATCCGCATTGGACTTAAGCAGTCCTCAAATGTTTATCAATATGCCGGCTGTTGAAGATCAGCAAACAGGCGGTGTCATTATGAAAATAATTCAAGAAATAGTATATGGAATTATCCTGGCTACAACTTTCTTCACTTGGTTTAAAGAAGATACCAAACAGGCGGATGCAGAGACAGAACGTTTTATGGAAGCGAATCCGCACTTAGGGAACTAATTAATAAAAGTGAAACTTTAGTGAATACTGTATTATAATTTGAGTTTTAAAATTTAATATTTTACAATTATAGAGTTAACAGAATAAGTAAAGTGAGGTTCCACCATTATGAGCAGTTCATTACCAGTCCTGCCTACGATCAGCACGGCTTGTATCGTAATCAGCGCAATCCTTGTAGGCTTTGGAGTATGGCAAGTAAAAAAAGGGAATATAAAGGTCCACGAAAAATTAATGTTTTGGGCAGCTATTTTTGCAATTGTGTTCTTTATTATTTATGCAAGCAGAACGTTATTTATAGGGAACACGGCATTTGGAGGACCTGATTCAATAAAAATTTACTATACAATCTTTTTAATCTCACATATTACATTGGCTACAATTGGAGCCGTAATGGGGATTATCAGTCTGTATTATGGTTTTAAAGGGAAGATTGAGAAACATCGAAAAATTGCTCCGCCTACAAGTGTCATTTGGATGGTGAACGCGGTTGCTGGTGTCACTGTATATTTATTGCTTTATGTAATATACGAAGGTGGTAAAACAACAAGTGTGTTTAAAGCGATTATTGGTTCATAAAAAATAAAAGTTGCATAGGTAAAACGGGTCGTCTCATAGAATTAGAGATGACCTTTTTTCGTTTCTTTCTTTTACATGAGTCGTAAAAATGGTGTAGTTAAATATTTTCTCAGGAATGGCTGATGTTTATCATAGGTTTTATTTAGAGGCAATTAATCGGAGGTGCGGTAATGAAACAAATTAGAACTAATCGCATTCTTATCTTCCCCTGTTCCATCTCATTGGCAAAGTCTCTTATTTTGTACCCATATGATTTCAAAATGGTATCGCCGGTAATTGTTCCTGAATCTTTCCCATCTGACCGAGTGAAATGTATACTTCCTCTTTTAATAGAATTATATGAATTGGAAGGTGGGGATGCAGGTTGGTGGATCTGTTTTATTATTGATTTGCAAAGCCAAAAATTCATTGGAGAATTGGAGTTGGAGGGAGAAGGTGAAAACTTAACCTTTTCTTTAAGCTTTACAGATGCTCAGACAGAAAAAGAGTTTGTTTCTGAAGTTATGGAGGGCTTTTTCTATTATATTCATAAAATAGGAATTGCCCAAATGATCCAAACAGAAATAGGAGATAAGCGTTCTTATTATAAGGAGACCTTAAAAAAGTACGGTTTTAAAGCAGAGAGAGTGGAGGGAGACTATTATTTAATGAAAAGAAAAATAACATAAGCCTGCGGAAATCACACAATCTGCAGGCTTATTTGTTAACCTTTATTCCACTTCTACAAATATATCGAGTTCAGCTTTCACTGCCGCAAGAACTGTCTCGCATTGTTTTTGAAGAGATGTTGGAAATTTCTCTGTTTCTCCATATTCGACACCATGTGGATAATAATGCTTCCCAAGGACTGGTGTCATGAGTTGTATGGTTGCGCGATGTGCACCCACGTCACCTTCGACCGCATATCCAAAGACGCGTAAATAGAAAGTACCATCCCTTAATTCATATTTCTTGTCGTAGGAAACGCGTTCGTAATCCCATTGTTCGGCTCTGACTAAACCGTTCTCACTCATGACCTCATCCAGTCTGTTTAGGTTCACTTGGTATTTTTCAAGTCCTGTATTTTCAAATCTCATCTTATTTCCTCCTATCCCCTTTTAGAAAATGCCTTTTTCAGTATGAAACAAGTTTTGGAAATTCTCATTTTAATTTTAGTATTAATTTACCTTATCTGCAATAAATTGTTCTTTTATAGAGGCAGAAAGGTAAATTCGTTCAATTTGCTATTCAAAATGTTTATATTATACTTATTTTTCATTGTTTACATCTAAGTGATAGGTTTGTTTGAATTCTAATGGTATAATAAAAAAATATAAAGTAAGAATGACAGGAGGGACCACCTCTGAAATTGGTCTTTAGGGTTTTCTTTAGTTTAATTTTAATAATAATCTTCGGCATCTATGTTACGGTTAAAGATGATGTCAAAGAAAATACAGCTATCATTGATCAAAATTCCGTTAATGAAAATACCATGGAAACTTCTGATAAGATTAGAGAGTTAACAGATAATGAATCCAGACCTGAACAGGGTGTATCTAAATGGATTGGTAAAACTAGTAATCAGTTACTGGATGAATACGGGGAGCCTGATCGTATTGATCCTTCAGCTTATGGATATAATTGGTGGATCTATAATGATACATTAAGTAAGTATATACAATTTGGCGTAAACGAAAAGGATAAAAAAATTGTAACCCTATACAGTTCAGCAGAAGATGTTAATTTATATCCATTCTTTATTGATCAAACAGTGGAGTCCTTATATAAGGAATTGAATATGAATAGTTATATTGAAATGAACTGGAAAGGCACTGAATATCGTTTTGAGTTGTCGGAAGAAGATCTTCATTATCGCCCTCTAATCAAGTTTGGAGATATGTATGCTCAGGTTTATTTGGATAAAATTCTCGGTCAGGTATCAGGCGTGCGGTTTATGGATGCAAAGACATTGATTATGCATAAGCCATATGAGCTGACATACCGTGGAGAATTACATGAACCTGAAGAGTTAACGGATGAAGAATGGAAGCTGGTTGAAGAAGGAAGTCAGCAGCAAATTCTTGATTTGACAAACATCATTCGAACACGTTTTGACTTAGGTACCCTTGAATTTGATGAAAAAATTTCTGCTGTGGCATTTAAACATAGCGAAGACATGATGGTGAATGAGTATTTTGATCATGTATCACCCGATGATAAAGATGTTGGTGATCGTCTGAAGGAAGGCGGTGTTTCTTACTATTCAGCTGGCGAAAACATAGCTGCTCAGTATACAGATGCAATTGCGGCTGTTGAAGGATGGTTAAATAGTAAAGGGCACAGAGATATAATGTTAAATGAAGATTTTACGCACCTTGGTGTGGGAGTATATAAAAGATACTATACACAAAACTTTGTTGCGTTAACTGATTAAATGATACAAAAAAGAGCACTGAAGGAAAGTATTTCTCCTCAGTGCTCTTTTTTTGTGTGTAAATATTATTTATATAAATGAAGTCTATGCACGGAATTCTTTGGAAATATGCATCACTTATCTATCTATCGAAACATATACTACCCTAGGCGTATGTCATGTGGTGAGGTGAAATTAAATGGATGATTCCAAATTGCATCCTTCTGTCCAGAATTTTAAGCTTTTTCTTAAGAGTAATCCGAAAATCGTAAAAGATGTAAGGATGGGTAAGAAAACATGGCAGGAAATTTATGAAGATTGGTCTTTGCTTGGTGATCAGGATGAAGTGTGGAATGAATATAAAGAGGAAAAAAATATGAAGGAAGAAACTGAAAAAACAGATAAGGGCGAGTTTATTTCACAGCTTTTTAATCAACTTAAAAAAATGGACCCTGATCAAATCCAAAAACAAATTGGGAATTTTAGTCAGGTTTTAGGAGTGGTTCAGGGAGTCATCTCTCAATTTCAATCTTCCGGACAATCAGAAAGTGCACCACCTCCCGTCCAGAATAATCATCCTTTCAAATTTCGGCAAGATTAGGTAGATAGGAGTGAGAGTTTGAGACAAGATATCTATGAATTAATTGAGGCAGATGAAGATTTACTGAGTTTTTTGAGGCAACAACCAATCTGGTACAGACGTTTGTGCAGAAATCCACAGGATTTTTCGAAATTTGATACTGAAGCTAAGTACTTTTTTAAAAAAACGATTCCGGATCGGGTTCATCAGCTTTCAAACAGCGTTCAAATGGCTTCAATGATGGTTTCAATGTTTCAATCAATGAATAATGGTGAATAACGTTGTTTAAAGAAATGAGGACATTCTGTAAGAGTAGATGAAGTAAGGGAGGTTTAGTTGCGAATTACTTCTTCTACTTACCAAAGTAATAGGGGACAAGCCATAATTGCTACTTTTATAGGTGGATAATATTTCTAAGTTATAGCATCCTTGGATATTACGTGGTATGATAAGGTTGGAGGTGAGTATTTTTATGCTTGCTACTATTGAAACGGTTGAAATCATTGACCAAGCTGAACAATTGGCTAAAGATATAATGAACTCAGATATAGCTAAGCAATACTTTTTAAGTTTACATCAGATGAAGAAGGATCAAATGGCCCAGAAAAAAATTCAAGCGTTTAATTCTTTAAAGGATGCTTACGAGGAAGTACAGCGTTTCGGAAGATACCATCCGGATTATCGAACTGTCTCTAAAGCAATTCGTGAGGCTAAAAGGGAAATGGACCTTCATCCATCTATTATTGAATATAAACTGGCTGAAACAAACTTACAGCAAATACTTGATGAAATTAGTATGCTGATTGGTCATTCAGTATCCCCTCATATAAAAGTCCCGACAGGAAATCCGTTTTTTGAATCCTCCTGTAGCGGAGGTTGTGGCAGCGGGGGAAGTTGTGGATGTTCCTAACGGGAACGAGATAAAAAAAGGGCAATCCCAGAATCAAATGGGGTTGTCTTTTTGTGTATATGGCCGACATTAGAATTCTGTAAAACTAAAATAAACGTTTTTTTAGAAACAAGTATTAAGGGTGTATGATAAACCTATTCGATCCTCCATAGGAAAGTGGAGCTGGTATCTTTTCTATTGCGTACTTAGATATAACTATGCTGTTTCATTTAAAGTACTCCAATCATTTTTGTTATAAATTCTGATAAGGCAGTCTTGCCAAGGATATAATTCAGTTGGATGCAAATCTCTCCGATTTGTTCAGTAGATCTTACATACCATTCTCTCTAAATATTGATACACCTTTTAGTAATATGGTACACTAAATATAAATTGCATCCTAAAGGGGTATGTATATGTTTGTAGAAAGGCAAAGCCTGATTGTTTGGCTACATAGTCTAAAACAAGTGAAAACTCTGCGTAAAACAGGCAATCTGCATTATGTTTCCCGCAAATTAAAATATGCCGTATTATATGTAAATATGGACGAAATAGAAGCAGTTTCAGAAAAATTATCTTCCTATGCTTTTGTCAAAAAAGTTGAATTTTCTCAAAAACCTTTTATTAAAACTGAATTTGAGAGTAAAAAGCATGAAAAAGAAAAGGAAGAATATAGAATAGGTATTTAAAGAAAAACCGGATCCTGATGGGTCCGGTTTTTCTTTATTGCCATGGGGGTAAAAAACGATTCATGCGCAGAATACCTATTAAATACTGATAATAAAGGTCAGGATCAGCAAAAGTAGATGAATGTCTGACTTCCAACGTTATAATTTCTTTACCTTGCTCCTTAGCTGCCTGGTCAAATAGTTCATAACGCTTGCTTGGCTTATTATCTAGGACAGGTATTCCTTCTCTGCAAATATAAATTGGGATGAAATCGCCATAGCTTGATTTTTTCATAATCAATACAAACGACATGACTTTACCGCTGGGTCCATCTGACTGTAAGCTTAAAAAATGATTGATTCGATATTGATTAGCCTTTGCTAATTCCAATAGCTCATAAAGGTCAGAATATCCGGGTCCTAATTCTATAAAACGTTGATTCATTCTTGTATTTCCTCCTGTAAATCGGATATTGATAAGTGTATCATAATCCGGTCAAGTACATCAGGAATATTACTGTATCCCAATAAGTGTTCGCATCAACTGGTCTTTTAATTAAATTAGTTATTTTTGAAACTTATTCACTGTGGAAATAGGTGGCAGTTAATTCACCCAAAAGAAAAGCCCTGGCACACAAGGGCGCCAGGGCTTCCTTCTACGCGCTTTTACAAACGCAGAAGGCAAAGGGAGAGGAGAAACCGGAGGAAGAACTTATGGGGAAACGTAAGTCTTCTCCGCGGTTGGCAACAACACCTCTGAAGATGTTGTTGTTAGTAGTATGACCAAATCGAACTGAACTATTCATTGTTAGCAGAAATTTGATTTCTATTTGTGAAATCAAGATTTTATGGTAGGATATTTTAGAAAGTTGAATACATATGAAATTTGGTGACAGATTATGCGAGTCATTTCAGGTACTTGTAAGGGAAGGCCATTAAAGGCTGTTCCAGGCATGACAACTCGGCCAACTACGGACAAAGTAAAAGAATCTTTATTTAATATTGTAGGACCATATTTTGAAGGTGGAGCGGTCCTGGATTTATTTTCGGGAAGCGGATCCCTTGGGCTTGAAGCCTTGAGCAGAGGAATGGAAAAAGGAGTTTTTGTTGATAAAGACTCAAAAGCTATTCAAATTATCAAAATGAATATCAGTGCATGTAAATTCGAAAATCAAGCTGAGGTTCATAGGAGTGATGCACTGAGATCACTAAAAGCTCTTGGAAAGAGAAAAGCTCAATTTGATCTCATTTTTATGGATCCTCCCTATAAAATAGCTACGATGATACCTGCTCTTATTGAAGAAATTGAAAGTGCGGAATTATTGGAAGAAGACGGTATGATAATATGTGAACATGGAGAAGAATTAACATTGCCTGAAAAAATTGGCGATTTTACTAAGTTCCGTGTTGAAAAGTATGGTATTACTGCTGTGTCCTTTTTCGAACGTTAAATATCTATGAAGAAATGGGGGGGAGAATGGTGAAGAAAATAGCTGTATGTCCTGGAAGTTTTGATCCTATAACATACGGACATCTTGATATTATTCAAAGAGGAGCACGCATATTTGACGAAATATATGTCGGTGTCCTTCATAACTCTGCTAAAAAATCTTTATTTACGGTGGAGGAAAGAGTGCAAATCATTGAAGAAGCAACTGCTCATATACCAAATGTGAAAGTGGACAGTTTTCAGGGGTTGCTCGTGGATTATGCTAAGGCAAGAAATGCTAATGCAGTCATCCGAGGGTTGAGAGCTGTTTCTGACTTCGAGTATGAGATGCAAATCACATCTATGAATCGGTTATTGAACGATCAAATTGAAACATTTTTTATCATGACAAATAATCAATATTCCTTTTTGAGCTCCTCGATCGTTAAAGAAGTAGCGAAGTACGGTGGAGATGTTTCAGAGCTTGTTCCTGAATGTGTACAAAAACGGCTGAGAATAAAGATGTCTGAATAAAATATGCTCAATCTATCAATTTACTGTTAAAAAGAAGCCAATCCTACTTTAATAGGAATTGGCTTTTTATATGGATTTCTTATACTGTATGTATAATAAAAGGGTGTAGCCGGCCAAAGAAAGAATAGTAATTAATGCACCGTAGTTAAGGAAGAAATTCAGGATAGTGCTGGATAATCCCTGCGTTTCCATTGAAAAAACAAATTCGGTAATTGATGTATTTTCAGAAGTAGATAACCGCAAGTATACGGGTTTCCATAAGATCACTGTAAGAATCGCAGCAAAAAACGTATGAATAATGCGTGCGAGGAAGAAAGGTTTAAAGCGTATATCCGTTTCAGCTAAGATGCTGGCAACTTGAGCTTGTATACTGAATCCTCCAAATGCGAGTAGAGCACTTACAATGATTGCTTGTGTCAATAATGTTGCACCACCAGCTTGGCTTGTTAATTGTGATCCCAACGTGATTTCAAATAACCCCGAAATAAAAGGAATGCTTAAAGTGGACGGCAGGTGAAGTGTATGAAACAGGCTGCTGAAAATGGATGCAAAGAAGCCGGTAATATGTAAGTGAAACAATAGCTTGTTAATCACGGAAAAAATGATGATAAATCCTCCAATCATCAAAAGTGTTTGTATGGAGGAATTAACTGCATCTCCTAAAATTTTTCCAAATGGCCGCTGGTCATTTAGACGGGTGCGGTGCATGCTTTTTAAAGCTGTCATGATCGGGAAAATAGTTGTATCTTTTTTGCTGCGGTCAAGTTTGTTTTTCTCTTCATTTCTCCCGTAAAACCTCATTACTAAACCAACAAAAATATTCGCTGCATAATGGGTTAACCCTAATAGTATTCCAAGTTTAGCATTATTAAAAAAACCGATAGATACAGCACCGAAAATAAATAATGGATTTGATGAACTTGTAAACGACACTAATCGTTCAGCCTCTATTCTCGATAGCTGACCTTCATCTCTTAGTCTGGCTGTTAGTTTTGCTCCAGATGGATTACCAGATGCAAGTCCCATTGCCCATACAAACCCTCCTGCACCTGGTACCTTAAATAATGGCCGCATGAGAGGCTCTAAAAAGACACCCAGTAGTTTTACTACACCAAATGCAATCAACATTTCTGCAATAATTAAAAAAGGCAATAAGGAAGGAAAGACAATTTCAAGCCAAATATTCAACCCTCGAACAGAGGCTTCGAAGGCTTCCTGTGGCATCAAGATCAATGCAGCTGCCATAATAACTGCAATTAATGCAAAAAGCATTGATTTTAAGATTGATTTATCCAATTTATATCCCTTCCCTTATTGAATTTAAGCGTGGTAAATAATCTGGTGCTAAAATATATTTAGTAAAATGAATAGAAGTTTTTTCAGATGGCTGGGTTGTCCCCAATATCAAAATATACTCATAGGAAAATAATTTAGAACTAATACTCCTGTTAAAGGAGCATGCTTGGAATCAGTACGGATAAAGGAGAGTCAAAAGAAATGGAACCTAAAATTGGATTAGCGCTTGGCTCTGGCGGTGCAAGGGGATTTGCACATATTGGTTTATTAAAAGTGCTAAATAGTGAAGGTATAAACATCGATTACATAGCCGGGAGCAGTATGGGGGCTTTAATAGGCAGTTTTTATGCAAGTGGATCAGACTTAGACCTGTTACAAAAAGTTTCATTGCAATTTAAAAGAAAATACTTTATGGATCTGACTGTACCGAGATTAGGATTTGTAGCTGGGAAAAAGATTGAGGAATACATTCGATTATTTACAAAAAATCAAAATATAGAGGATCTCTCAATTCCTTTAGCGATAGTGGCAACGGATATAGAAAAAGGAGAGAGAGTTATTTTTACGGAAGGTCCTGTATATGAAGCGGTAAGAGCCAGTATATCAATACCCGGCATTTTCGTACCTAAAAGAATCAATGGTAAATTGCTTGTGGATGGAGGATTAATGGATCGGGTCCCTGTTTCGGTTGTGAAAGAAATGGGAGCGGATATCGTGATTGCAAGCAATGTTTCCGCAACAAAAGGAGATGCAGATATTGGGTCTATATACGATGTTATTTTTAAAAGTTTAGATATACTGCAAATGGAAATTGTCAAAATTAAAGGGATTAACGCTGATGTAATGATTCAGCCCCCTGTTGAGTCTTTTAGTTCATTGGCATTTACAAACATTCAGGAAATTATTATGATTGGGGAGCAAGAAGCAAGAAAAAGACTGCCGGAGATTAAACAGGTCATACAGCATTGGAAGGAGAAAAAAGATGAAGCATAACCGTAAACTTAATATAGGCAAAATCGGGATCGCAGTTTTATTGTTGGCATTTCTGGCTGCATTTTATAAATTGCCTTATTATGTTTCCACCCCTGGGTCGGCGGAGACACTGGAGCAATTTGTAGAGGTTGAAGATGGAAGTGAAGCGGACGGCTCTTTTATGCTGACAACAATCCGAATGGGCAGAGCGAATATTTATACATATGCATGGGCTAAAATAGCAGATTATCATAAAATATATGAACTGGAAGAAATCAGAAGCCAGGATGAAACCGATGAAGAATATACGGTTAGACAATTAAAACTAATGGATGATTCCCAAACATCTGCAATCCTGAACGGGTATAAAAAAGCAGGCTATGAAGCCAAAGTGAAAGTAGAAGGAATATACGTGCTGCAGATTGCCAAGGGTAAACCTGCAGATGGAGTATTGAAGCCGGGAGATCGAATTATTAAAGTCGATGGAAGTGGAATCGAGTCAAGTGAATTTTTCATAGACTATATTTCCTCGAAAAAAGCTGGAGACCAAGTAAAATTAGATATTAAGCGTGATAATAAAAATATTGTTAAGACACTGCAATTGGAGATGCTGGAGGAAACTGGAAAGGTTGGTGTGGGCATTACCTTGGTCGAAGATCGAAGTGTTGAAACGGACCGAGAAATCGAGATCGACGCAGATAGCATTGGAGGACCTTCTGCTGGGTTAATGTTTACTTTGGAAATCTTTAATCAATTAACGGAAGAGGATTATACGAAAGGGAAGAAAATAGCAGGAACAGGTACCATTTCTGATGATGGAACAGTCGGTCCTATCGGTGGTATTGATCAGAAAATTGTAGCAGCTGATAATGCGGATGCGGAAGTGTTTTTTGCCCCTAATCAACAAGGTGCTGAGGAATCAGATTATAAATTAGCTGTAAAAACAGCAGAAGAGATTGGAACAGATATGATTATTGTTCCTGTGGACACAGTTGATGATGCACTGGATTATTTAAAAAGCATGAAATAAGAGAAGTTGGTTTTAAAGAAGAAGCCATTGATTCGGACAGTGAATCAATGGCTTCGTTTTTTCAATCAGCTAAGACGATGGGTGACATATATTCACGTTTTTGAGCTTTCATAGCAATAGCAGGGGGAAGAGCGGCAGCATGAACAATGGCAGCTCGCTTATCAATATTTATTAATGGATTTTTACAGGCTGCTAGGCGTGATACGATTTGATTTCCCTTTTCTTTTTTTATACTTTTTAAATAGTGCTGCCCGGCAGCTGTAAAGCCCAACACGCGTATATAAGGTGGAGTCAGGTCTTTTGGCATTTCATCTTTTGTGAAATTTAATAGCGTATAGGTTAGTATTCTTTGCAGCCGAGTCCAGGTATATCGCTTCGTTTTAATTAATGACATAAATTCCATGAAATTACTGGCGCGTTCAGCGGCTTCAATTAGTCGGTTCTCTAAACCTTCTTTCATTTCGTAAATTTTGGCAAGAGATTCTGCGGGCGTCGTGATTAATTTAACTTTTAAAAATGGCCAATACAGCTCCCAATTATGTAACGTGCGCTGCTCAGTTGTATAAGCTTGGAGATGGGCAAATGTTGTATCCGGAACAAAGGATGAGATAGCATCCAGTTTACCGCTTTCCATTAGTTCTTTCCGTATACCAGTTGCACTGGCTATTGTGCCTGGCATGAGAGTTGGATCGTGATACCCCGAACCGGTTCGTTTAATGGTCACTGGCTCGATGGATAATTTGTGTTTTAAAATTGCGGATACATAGTGATACCCAAGGATATTATTTGGCTGGTCTAAAGAAAGCATAGAAGGATGACGCGCTTGTAATTCCGAAAAGGCCAGAGAAGCAGCCTTGGGGTAGCTGTATCCCTCCTTGCTATAGTGCTGTATCCATTGATCGATTTCCTTAGAATTTTCCTGAATAATTGAATATGTATCTATAAAGGGTTCTATTTCTCCTTGCTCGCTCCCAAAACAAACAGACTGACAGCCAACTTCTTCTAATAATAAGATAGCTGCTTCGGAGAAATATTCTGCCTTTTGGACGGCATGAACAAATGGAAGCTCGATGATTAGATCAATACCAGCCTTTAAGGCCATGGAAGCCCTTGTCCATTTATCCACCAGGGCTGGCTCCCCTCGCTGAAGGAAATTTCCGCTCATTACGCCTATAGTCACATCAGCTTTTGTAATAGCTTTGGCTTGTTGTAAATGATATAAATGTCCATTATGAAAAGGATTATATTCTACTACAAGTCCCAGGGCATTCATATTGTACACCTCCTGATAAATGGTTGTTTTTTTAATAGTATATGATGGAGGAATCAGGAAGCAAGCATGCCATAATCTTATACGAGATTAATTCTGTTTTCAAAATGAAACTTTTCGGGTAAAATAGTTAAATAAGCGCTTAAAATTTGCATGAGGGTATCGCATATGGCTGTAAAGAAAAAACATTGACAAATGAATTTACCAAAGCTATAATTACCTTTGTTGCCTTGAGGTGATATAATATGAAATGGACAATTCCACAACTGCAAAAATTTCGCGACAATGGTTTTAATGTAGATGAGACAGCAGATCTTTCTGAACTGAAAAAGGCGGATCCACAAATTCGTGATATTTCACCAATTCGTGTATTTGGGAAAGCTGACTTGAGTTCTAATCGAGTTACTTTTCATCTGAAAATATCAGGTACATTAACATTACCATGTTCAAGAACCTTAGTTGATGTCCCATTCCCAATCGATGTTCAAACAACAGAGACTTATCTTTTTAATCAATATGAAGGTATGGAGATTGAGGATGGAGAATATCATGTGGCTGAGGGAGATGTAGTGGATCTTACGCCAGTAATCAAAGAAATAATTCTCACGGAGATTCCATTGCAGGTATTCTGTGATACGGATCATCCTGTAGGTGCTGCTCCGCTAGCTGGAGATGACTGGGAATTAATCTTAGAGGACCAGCAAGTTAAAAAGGTTGACCCAAGACTGGCAAAGTTGGCCCATTTTTTTGACAACAATGATGATAACAGTGAAAAATGAAAGACTACATAAGTCTTCCATAGAACCATCGTTTTTTAAGGAGGTGTAAAACATGGCTGTACCTTTCAGAAGAACTTCGAAAACTAGAAAGAGATTGCGTCGTACGCATTTCAAACTTCAAGTCCCTGGTATGGTTGAATGCCCAAACTGCGGTGAAATGAAATTATCCCACCGTATCTGTAAAGCATGTGGAACATACAAAGGAAAAGAAGTTGTAAATAAATAATCAACTTGAGAGAACACAGGGAAACCTGTGTTCTTTTTGTTTTTAAGGGGGATTCGCGGTGAAAGAAGTGATTGTGGAGAAAAAAGAGGGGTATTTGCTTGTTACGCTAAACCGGCCGCATGTTAGGAACGCCATAAATTTTGAGGTTATGGATTTATTGGAAGAGGCTATCGAACATGTGAAAACGGATGATGACAGTAAGGCCATGGTGATAACTGGAGCCGGTAATGTTTTTAGTTCGGGTGGTGATCTAAAGGTTTTTCATCTTCTTGATGATCAAAAGAACGCTTATCACATGTTATCGCGTATGGGAGAAATTTTATATAAAATAGCTACTTTGCCGAAGCCCGTTTTGGCTTTTTTAAATGGGCCGGCTGTGGGCGGTGGATTAGAACTGGCTACAGCATGTGATTTTCGATATGTAAAAAAAGGAACTTTGATGGGCTTTATTCAAATTGGGCAGGGAATAACCACTGGGTGGGGAGGTGGAGCTCTTTTGCTTGAAAAGGTAGCAGAATCTAAGGGGCTGGAATGGTTGATGTCGGGGCGGAAGTTTTCTGAAGAAGAAGCGTACTCAAATGGATTTGTAAATGGTATTGTGTCAGAAATAGACGAGAAAACCATTTTAAGCGTTATTGAGCCTATTATTAAAAATGATATTGAGGCATTGATGGCATATAAAAGTATAACTATCCGCAAAAGGAAAGCATCTGATCTGTATAAACGGATGCAAGAAGAGATTAAACGATGTTCTGATTTATGGGTATTACCAATCCATATGCAGACTGTGCAACAATTTCAGAAAAAGTCTCAATAAGAAGCCGATTATCATGTTAATAGAATCTTGTTTATTCTATCTTTCCTACCAGACGCATATGAATAAATATTATGAATGCTTATTGGGGGGAATAGAGGATGACAGGTTCGAGACAGGATGGATGGTCGCAGGATGAGGATGTATATTTGGCGGAGGTCGTATTACGGCATATCCGTGAGGGAAGCACGCAATTAAAAGCATTTGAAGAGGTTGGAAAAGGGTTGTCGAGAACTCCGGCTGCGTGTGGCTTTAGATGGAATTCTTATGTCCGTAAACAATATTCGGAAGGGATAGAGCTGGCTAAAAAGGTACGTAAAGATCTTAAAAAATCGATAGGGACTGCGGAATTGGAGGCGGAGCAGCCACATCGTGAGGATCAAGAAATCTTGGTCGGAATAAAGGGTGATGCTGAGCTTAATCTTTCTTTAGATACAGTTATTACCTATTTAACCAGTTTAAAGAGTAGGTTGGAAGAACGATCATTCCGTTCGCCTGAGGAATTACTGCTGGAATATTCAGAGTTAAAAAAGCATGCCGATTATTTAGTTCAAGAGAGAGATACAGTAGAAATACGATTTAAACAGATGGAGAAGGATTACCGTGGATTGCTTGATTTACTGAATCGGGCACGTCAATTATCGGAGGAAAAATGAGGATTGTTATAGGAGCATGCCTTTTTAAAAGGTGTGCTTCTATTAATGTTAAATGAAAAGAAAAAGCTTTCTCGCTGGAAAGCTTAAAGTAGATTTATTTATCATTATTAGGCTGCCAAATCAGTGGGTTCTCCCCTAAATCTCTTTCCATATCATACTCTACGGGTTCGAAGCCCTGTTTTTCCCAAAAAGTACGGGAATGGACTCTTGGGTTTGTTTTGATTGGTAGGCCAAGATCTTTGGAGAACTGAACGAGCATGGAGCCGTATCCCTTTTTTTGATAATCCGGTAAAACTTCAAGCTTCCATATTTCATAGTAATCCTGTGGAGGGTCAAAATATTTATCAAACCTGGCATCGATTTTATAAAGACTCATCCTGGCAACTAATTTATCCCCAAAATAGATACCGTAAAAAGGTGATTCGCTATTATCTTCTATAAGATTTGCCTGCAAATCTTCAAGCATGGATAATTCTTGCAAACCATATTCCTTAAATTTCTTGAATTCTTCAAGCGTGCGGTAGTTAACGCGTAATTTCTCGACCTTTACACTCACTTCATAGCCCCCTTAAATGTATGTGAAAAGTTTATACTTATATTTCCATTATAGCTAAATGTATAGAAAAATCATAATTTTTAATTATCTAAAGGCTACGTTTGGTTGGATGAATGAATGAGTACTTGGACGATGTATGCTTTCGGTAAATCGAAAAAGAAATAGAAGTGAATCCATAAATAATTCAGCCGAAATGATGTTAATTCAAAACTAGGTGTAGTTATCTTTCCATCATACATTGCTAATGTTAAAATTATTGCAAAAGATCACTTGGAGGAAAACATGAGGATTGGGATAATAGGGGGAGGAGCAATTGGATTATTGACAGCCTCAAAGCTGAGTGATAACCATCAAATTACGCTATTCACGCATACACCATTACAAGCGGACGACATTAATAAAAAAGGAATTACCCTGATTGACAGGCAGGGTGAGTATACTTATAAAAATATGAATGCGTTATGTATTGATGATTCGGAGGAATGGATTCAAAGACAAGATATCATCATTCTAACCGTAAAGCAGACGGCTCTCATTGAACTATGGTCCCTGCTAGAAGAGAATGCATCTGCAGTGATCTTTTTGCAAAACGGAATGAGTCATTTCGCTCATTTACCTGCATTGCGGGTTTCAACCATCTATACTGGGATTGTTGAGCATGGTGCCATTCGGGAGAATACTCATACGGTTCATCATACAGGGATTGGAATGATAAAAATCGGCTTGTATAGAGGAATGAAGCTGCCAGGTATAGAATATTTGGATACGGATGATTTTCCTGTTCAATTGCTCCCTGATATCAGATCTATTCATATTGAAAAACTAATCATTAATTCTGTTATTAACCCATTGACCAGTATTCTGGGAGTTCGTAACGGTGAATTAATAAAAAATACATATTTCATTAAGTTAGTGGAATCCATCTGTCAGGAGGTTTGTCAGTCGTTTTTAATTCCGGACTCTGAGCATCAAGCTTATTTAGAGAGAATTATTACAATATGTGATCGAACAGCCGAGAATACCTCTTCTATGTTAAGGGATCTTCAGCTGGATAGAAAAACTGAAATAGAGACAATCCTTGGATATTGTATTCGCGAAGCAGATAAGAATGGTATCCCTGCACCTCAATGTAAAATGCTATTTAATATGGTGTGTGGTATGGAAGAAAGTGAGGAGATGTGAGTGGACAGCTTATTAGCAGGCCTTATTGCTATTTGCGTAATCATGCCAATTATTGTTTATTTGACCGTATATACAATTTCCAGGCAGATGCTTAAAAATAATAAAAAGGCAGTCAGGCTTTCTGCCGATACTACGACGATTTTTTTGATTATGGCAGTTCATTATGCAGTTATCGCTCTTTTTGAACATTCATACTTATGGGTTATTATGATTATCTTGATTATAATCGCCTCCACTGTATTGTTTATGCATTATAAAGTAAGGGAAGAGGTTGACTTAAAAAGAGTTTTTACTGGTTTTTGGAGAGCTTCTTTCCTGTTATTCTCTGCCGCCTATTTTTTATTGGCCACAATTGGGATTGTGGAGAGAATAGTAAAAGTATTTACATAGGCGAAAAGCAATACCTTTTAAAGCCTTCAAAGGGAATGATATACTGTTATATGAATTTGTTCAAAAGGAGACAACCTTGATGATGGAATACATAAAAATAAATCTTCCAGCTATGAATAGTTTTGCATCTGACTATATCACCGGAAGTATAAATAAATCTTTTACAGAGTATGATTGGAAGAATGAGAACCATATTCAAGATCGGGCGGATTGGCTAGCGGGAAGAACATACCCACGCGATGAAATGGCAACCTATATTGAGTCCTTCATGAGTAAATATGGAATATCTGAGCAAGTAAAGGAAAATATTGATGCCTTGCGTGAGGATGCTTTAGTAATCGTTGGAGGCCAGCAAGCAGGATTATTGACTGGACCGCTGTATTCTATTCATAAAATTATCTCGATTATAAAACTAGCGAAGGAACAAAGTGAAAGATTAAATAAAAGGGTCGTCCCAGTCTTCTGGATCGCTGGTGAGGACCATGATTACCAAGAGGTTAATCATGTTTACGCTGAAGAAGGACATGAATTTAAAAAAATCGTGTATCCGGAAAAACCTCTATCGAAAAAAATGATATCTGATATTGGTATGGATGTGAATACTGCAAAAGAGTGGTTGCAGGATGTATTTTCTTTATGGGGAGAAACAGAGCGTACGAACGAATTGCTGGAATGGGTGGAAAAAGCAATCGATCAATCCGAAACCATCACCGACTTTTTCGCCATTCTTATTAATGATCTTTTTAGCATGCATGGTCTCTTAATGGTGGATTCTGGTGATCCTAGCTTTAGGAAACTGGCTGGGCCTGTCTATCAGCAAATTGCGTATGAATCAGGAATTAGCAAAGCGGTGATTGAACAGCAAAATCTTTCAAAAGAAAACGGATATAATCCGATTATTGACCTTGATGAACAATGTACGAACTTATTTTATTACGAGCCTACAACTCTTAACCGGTTGCTATTAGAACGTGAAGAAGGTTCAAGTGACTTAATTGGGAAGGGTAGCGGAATTAAATTATCCCAAATAGAGCTGGATCGTTTACTATCTAAACATCCGGAGTACTTCAGTACAAATGTTGTGTCTCGTCCACTTTTACAGGAAAAAATGTTTCCTGTCTTAGGATTTATAGCTGGACCCGGCGAGATTGCCTATTGGAGTGAAATTAAACCCGCGTTTGCCATGACTGGAGAAAAGATGCCACCGATATGGCCTCGACTTTCCTTTACGTTATTGGAAGGAAATATTGAAAGATTATTAGAGGAACTTAATCTTTCCTTGGAAAAAGTTTTGAGAAAAGGCTGTTCAGAGGAGAGGGAATTCTATCTGGAAGAATTGCGTAAACAGGCTCCAGATACATATAGCAGTATAATTAAAAATCTGGAATCTGCTCATCTTACGTGGCAACAAAAAGCGGTTGATTTCGATAAAGGATTGGAACCTCTTTTCGAAAAAAATCGCCACTTGATTAAAGAACAGCTCCTTTTTATGCAGAAAAAGGTGGAGAGCCATTTAGAGAGAAAAAATGAAGAAACGATTGCAAAATACAATCGTGTCGAAAATAGTCTCCATCCGGCAGGCGGCCTGCAAGAAAGAATTCTCAATCCGTTTTACTTTTTCAATCAATATGGGACATTATGGGTTGATTGCCTCTTAGCGGAATCACTCGAATTTGATGGGTCGCATTATGTCGTAACCATATAAAGATGCTGTAAGAACTTAAGTGGAGATTTGCTTCGTTTGACAATAAATATAGAGTGAATGATGGAAGTTTTTGTCCAATTGGACTATAAAAAAACAGATAATAATATCTAGAAAAAACTGTCTTAGAAAGGCAGTTTTTTTGTTTTTATGGGATTGCCGGTGATCAAGGAATCATAGTCTGAAATTTTATTCAAATATTAAAGTTTTTTTATATAAATTGTGGTGAAAAGTGGGGCAATGTGGTACTCTAAGGTGGAGAAGTGGGGTGAAGGACATGTTCATGGGTGAATACCATCATTCAATTGATTCAAAAGGACGCATAATCATACCATCTAAATTTCGGGAAAGTTTAGGCGATATGTTTGTAATTACACGCGGCCTTGATCAATGCCTGTTTGGATATCCACTGGATGAATGGTCTCAACTTGAAGAAAAACTAAAAGGCCTTCCACTTACGAAGAAGGATGCAAGAGCATTTACCCGTTTCTTTTTTTCAGGTGCGACTGAATGTGAACTGGATAAACAGGGACGTGTGAACATCCCGGGACCACTTTTAAACTATGGAAAATTGGAAAAAGAATGCGTAGTTTTAGGAGTATCTAACCGGATAGAAATATGGAGTAAATCAATATGGGAAGAATATTTCTCGGAATCGGAAGAATCTTTCTCAGAGATTGCTGAAAATATGATTGGTTTTGATATTTAATGCGCATACTTCCTTTCAGGAAGGTGAAGAAATGTTTAATCATACGACTGTACTATTAAAAGAAGCTGTGGATGGACTAAATATAAAACCTGACGGTATCTATGTAGATTGTACCCTTGGGGGCGCAGGACACAGTGAACTAATTGCGAAGTCTTTATCCGGACAAGGAAGATTAATATCGTTTGACCAGGATGAGACTGCATTAAAGCATGCAGAGAAGAAGCTAGAGCCTTATATGGACAAAGTAACATTAATTAATAGTAATTTTGTTTATTTTGATGAAAAACTCGCTGAAATCGGTATTACAAAGATAGATGGTATTCTATACGATCTGGGTGTTTCGTCTCCTCAATTCGATACCCCGGAAAGAGGATTCAGCTATAACCACGACGCATTACTTGATATGCGAATGGATCTATCATCTCCTTTAACAGCTTATGATGTAGTGAACAGCTGGACATACGAAGAGTTGGTCCGGATATTCTTTAAGTATGGTGAAGAAAAATTTTCGAAACAAATCGCCCGCAAAATCGAACAAGCCAGAGAGATTGGGCCAATTCGTACAACCTTTGATTTGGTAGATATTATTAAGGAAGCCATACCTGCTCCAGCAAGGCGAAAAGGCGGACATCCCGCTAAGCGAATATTTCAGGCGATACGAATAGCGGTGAATGATGAACTAAGAGTTTTTGAAGTATCTTTAGAAAAAGTGCTTCCGATGCTCAATAAAGGCGGCAGAATTTCAGTGATTACGTTCCATTCGCTGGAAGACCGGATTTGCAAAAGCTTCTTTAAAGAACATTCGGAATTACCGCCAATGCCACATGGTTTGCCGATTATTCCGAAAGAATTCGAGCCAGATCTAAAGTTGATAACCAGAAAACCAATTTTACCGAGTGAAGAAGAAGTCGAAGCGAATAAAAGAGCGCGTTCAGCTAAATTAAGAATAGCAGAAAAGAAATAAATAGATTATGAAAGATTATTTAATGGGAGGGGATAAACTTGAGTAGTATAGCAAGAAAACTTCAGCAAGAGCAGCAACGTCATGTAGGAACAAAAACAAAGAAGATAAAAGTAAAAGGCGGCATTACGATTGGTGAGAAGATTCTATATTTAACATTCTCATTGTTTATCGCTTTCTTTGCTGTAAAAATCATTTCCGCGCAAGCAAATATATACTCCACTAATAATGAAATTATTGCACTTGAAAGCAAGATAGAGAACCAGGAAAAGCTTAATAAAGATTATGCAGATCAAGTGGCCGAGTTAAGTACATATGACCGAATCTGGCAAAAAGCAAAAGAATTGGGATTAACACTAAAAGATAAAAATGTTAAGGTAGTGCAAGATTAATGAGTAATCGAAAAAGCCGTAATAGGGGAGCAGCACTCTTATTTGTAATATTTGGGCTGCTTTTTTGTGTAGTATTTTTTCGCTTTTTGTATATTCAATATACTGGTGTTGCCGGGGGGCAGGAGCTTGCTGCTAAAGCGCAGGATAAGTATGAAGTCACCCGGACCTTGTCAGCACAAAGAGGAACGATTGTTGACAAAAATGGCGAGGTACTGGCAAGGGATACGTCAACCTATAAGTTAATTGCCCTCCTCAATTCATCTGTAACTGAAGATCCGAAAAAGCCTAAACATGTTGTAGATAAGGAAGAAACAGCAAGAGTATTGGCTGAGCATATTGATATGGATGAAAGCGAAATATTAAGGCGCTTGAACAAAAAGGGTCTTTATCAAACTGAATTTGGTGCTGCCGGGCGTGATTTAACCCATCAACAAAAAAATGATATCGAAGAATTAAATTTACCAGGTATCACATTTGTAAAGGATACCAAGAGATTTTATCCGAATGGAGTCTTCTCCTCACATGTAATAGGATTTGTAGAGAATGATGAAGAAACAGGGAAAACAACTGGAGCGTTAGGACTAGAAAAAGAATTGGATAAGTATTTACAAGAGGAGGATGGATCTATCAAGTTCGAGGGTGATCTATGGCGTAATATTCTTCCTAATAAAGAGACGGTAGTGAACGATCCTTCAAATGGAGCTTCTGTTCAGCTGACGCTCGATAAAAAAATTCAAATCTTTTTAGAAGACGCAATGTCAGATGTCAATAAGAAATACAATCCAACTAAAATGATTGGTATCGTAGCAGATCCAAAGACAGGGAAAATATTAGCTATGTCACAGCGCCCTACTTTTGATTTAAACACTAGGGATGGACTTGCAGATACCTGGCAGAATCTAGCGGTTGAAGAATCCTTTGAACCTGGTTCTACCATGAAGATCTTTACATTGGCGGCTGCTGTTGAAGAAGGAGTATTTAATCCTAATGAACAATATAAATCAGGCACGTTTAAGATTAAAGGCTCTAGACCGATAAGAGACCATAACGGTGGAGCAGGGTGGGGGACGATTAGCTATCTAGAAGGGGTTCAACGTTCTTCAAATGTTGCTTTTGCTAAATTGGCTGATGAAAAAATCGGAACTGAAAAACTTTTAACATACTTTGAAAGCTTTGGTTTTGGTAAAAAAACCGGCATTGATCTACCTAGTGAAACGACCGGAAAATTTGTTTATAAATATAAATCTGAACAAATTACGACTGCCTTTGGCCAAGGGTCAACTGTTACGCCGATCCAAATGATTCAGGCAGCAACTGCCGTCGCAAATGACGGAAAAATGATGAAGCCGTATGTAGTAGAAAAAATTTCTGATTCCAACACCAATAAAGTCATAAAAGAAACGAAGCCTACCGTAGCAGGTACTCCTATTTCGAAAGAAACGGCAGCTGAGGTTCGGGATATATTGGAAACGGTCGTAACCTCGAAAAAAGGAACCGGTAAGCCATATAAATTGGATGGCTATGATGTTATAGGGAAAACGGGAACGGCTCAGATACGCAGTCAAACTGGTGCGGGCTACGCTACAGGCCATGAAAATTATTTGTTCTCTTTCTTAGGAATGGCACCGAAGGATAATCCTGAAGTTGTGGTATATGTCGCCATCCAACAGCCGCAGATTAGCGAAAGTGAATCTGGCTCAGCTCCAGTATCCCAAGTATTTAACTCGGTGATGGAAAATACATTAAAGTACTTAAATATTAAGTCAGATAATACAAAGAAAAAATCAACGAGTAAAGTTCCAGAATTAAAAGAAACGAATGTTGAAACTGCTAAGACTAAGGTTGAAGAGCTTGGACTAACTCCTGTTGTTATAGGGAACGGAATGAGTGTTTCTAAACAATCGCCAAGTGCAGGATCTCAGATTATACAAGGAGAGAAAGTTCTTCTTCTGACTGATGGCGATTTAACAGTTCCTGATTTTTCAGGATGGTCAATTAGGGATGTTATGAAGGCAGCTTCCTTAATGGATGTAGAGTTAAATAACTCAGGCTCCGGGTATGCTGTTACTCAAAAACCAAAAGCAGGCACAAAAATGAAGGATGATGCTTTCCTGGTTGTTCAATTTGAGAATCCTAAAACCATTTATGAAAAATCAAAAGAGAATAGCTCCAAAACTAAGGATGAGGAAGTAGAATCCGATTAGATTTATTTATGAGCCTGATAGCTTTTATAGCTGTCAGGCTCTTTTTTTCTTTTGATAATGCATAGACATAAAAGAAAGGGTACAAGCATACAGTGAAAAAGAGTCGTGCATTGGAGGGATGGGCATGAGAGCAACAAATATTACTGTCCGAAAACGATTAATCGCAGCATTGTTAATTGGGTTGTTCGTATTTCTGGTGATCATCATCAGACTTGGATATGTTCAGTTTTATTTAGGAGATTTTCTGACGGGCTTAGCGAAAGATTCGTGGAGCAGAAATGTTCCATTTGAGCCGAAACGTGGAGAAATCAAGGATCGTAATGGAGTGGTTTATGCTACCAATAAATCCGCCCCTACTGTTTATATTGTCCCTCGCCAGGTGGTGAATCCAGCGGATACAGCTAAACAAATTGCCTCAGTATTGAATATGAGGACAGATAAAGCTTTTAAACTCATAACCTCAAATACGTCTATCGTAAAGATACCTGAAGGCCGAAAAATCAGCCATAATAAAGCAAAAGAAATCAGAAACTTAGATTTAAAAGGAGTGTATATTGCTGAGGACTCCATTCGTTATTATCCTAAAGGATCTACTCTGGCGCATGTTCTTGGATTTGCGGGTATCGATAATCAAGGGTTGATGGGACTTGAATTGGCCTATGATGATGAGCTGAAGGGAGAAAAAGGGTATGTAAAGTTTTATGCAGATGCAAAAGGAAAACGGATGGAGAATATGGCTGATGACTATAAAGCTCCAGCAAATGGATATGATTTGAAGTTAACAGTTGACAACAGAATACAAACGATTATCGATCGAGAACTGGAAATTGCCGAAGAAACATATAATCCCGATGGTATTGTCGCCATAGCTGTTAATCCAAATACAGGTGAAATACTTGGTATGTCAAGCAGACCCACTTTTGATCCAACAAACTTTAGAAATGTAGCACCCGAGATTTATAATCGTAATTTACCTGTGTGGAGTACGTATGAACCGGGTTCAACGTTTAAAATTATTACGCTGGCTGCGGCACTTGAAGAAGGTAAAGTGGATTTGAAAAATGACCATTTTTATGATCCGGGTTATACAAAAGTCGGCGGAGCCAGTTTAAGATGCTGGAAACGCGGTGGACATGGATCAGAAACATTCCTTGAAGTAGTACAGAACTCCTGTAACCCAGGGTTCGTTGAGCTTGGTCAAAGACTGGGAAAAGAAAAATTGTTTAATTATATTCATGACTTTGGATTTGGAGAAAAAACGGGTATTGATTTGCAGGGAGAAGGGAAAGGGATTTTATTTAATATAAATCGAGTGGGTCCGGTAGAACAGGCAACAACTGCTTTTGGACAAGGAGTCTCAGTTACGCCAATCCAACAAGTGATGGCTGTGTCGGCGGCAATTAATGGCGGAACACTTTATACCCCCTATATCGCAAAAGAAATTGTTAATCCAGCTACGGGTGAAACCATCATTAAGAAAACTCCAAAGGCGAAAAGGAATGTTATCTCAAAGGAAACATCAAAGCAAATTCGCGAAGCTCTAGAAACTGTAGTGGCACAAGGTTCAGGTAAAGGTGCATTTGTTGATGGGTATCGAGTTGGCGGGAAAACCGGTACAGCCCAGAAGGCTCAAAACGGGAGATATTTAGAAAATAATTTCATTGTCTCGTTTATCGGTTTTGCGCCAGCTGATGACCCGCAATTGGTTGTCTATTTAGCGATTGATAATCCAAAAGGAACAGTGCAATTTGGAGGGGTCGTAGCCGCTCCTATTGTTGGAAGGATCATGAAGGATAGTATGCCGGCACTTGGAATTGAGCCGCGTAAAAACCAAGTGGAGAAAGAAAAGAACTATTTAGATCCGAGAATGGAAGAAGTTCCTGATTTGATTGGAATGACATTAAAGGATTTGGGTGAGCAATACTCTACCTTCAAAGTCGAAAAGTCTGGGAGCGGAAATCGAATTGTTCAGCAATCACCGCAAGCGGGTGTCAAACTAAAAGAGGGTTCCTCGATCCGTATATATCTTGAAGAGGATGATGCAGAGGAATAATCGGTCATAAAGTGGTGCGGCTTCCAGGATATTTCTGCATTGAATTACAAATTGGCAGCTGACAAAAGTTCTATTCAGCTGCCTCTTAGTCATTTAAAAAAAGTGTAAGCGGTTATTCTTTTACCGGACTAGAAGATTATATACTTTATTATTTCTAAACGGCTAAAATTACGATACAATAGTGAAGATTGCTTTAAAAAGAAAGGAACAGTTTTATGAAACTCGATGAATTAATCTCTAGAATACCGTTTAAACAGAAACAGGGAGATGGCAACCCTCTTATTTCATCCATTGAGAATGACCACCGCAAGGTCAAGGAAGGCAGCTTGTTTATCTGTATTAAGGGATATACTGTCGACGGCCATGATCTTGCAGAAGAGGCGGTTAGAAATGGAGCAGTCGCTATTGTTGCAGAGAAGCCTCTATCACTCTCTGTACCTGTCGTAATTGTTAAAAGCACACAAAAATTAATGGCTTTACTGGCCGATTTCTTTTATGGCCATCCTACACAAAAACTTAATTTAATCGGAATTACCGGAACAAATGGAAAAACAACAATTAGTCATCTGGTAGAAAGAATATTTCAGGATGCAAACTATACAACTGGTTTAATCGGAACCATGTATACGAAGATTGGATCTGAAAAGTTCGAAACAAAAAATACAACACCTGATAGCCTAACCTTACAAAAAACCTTTGCAGATATGGTAAACAATCGTGTACATACTGCAGTTATGGAAGTATCTTCGCATGCACTCGATATGGGGCGTGTATTTGGCTGTGATTACGATATTGCTGTTTTTTCAAACTTGACTCAGGACCATCTTGATTACCATGGAACAATGGATAATTACCGTTATGCAAAAAGCTTATTATTCTCCCGTTTAGGAAATACTTATCAGGATAATCAGCCGAAGTATGCCATTTTAAACGCGGATGATTCAGCATCCATCATGTTCGAAAAAGCAACTTCTGCCAGTGTCGTAACATATGGCATTATTCAAAAAGCAGATGTAAGGGCAACTGATATTATTATTACTTCAGAAGGAACAAAATTTACTTTGACAACGCCAGACCATAGCTGTCCAATAACAATTCCGATGATTGGAAAATTCAATGTATACAATTGTCTGGCTGCCATTGCTGTTGGACTTGTTTCAGGTCTTCATATCGATCAAATCTTATCGTCTTTACAGAATATTAAAGGAGTGACGGGTCGCTTTGAGCCGGTATTCGGAGGACAGGAATTTACAGTGATAGTAGATTATGCACATACACCGGATAGCTTGGAAAATGTTCTGAAGACAATCAATGAGTTTGCTTCTAAAAAAGTATATACGATTGTTGGCTGCGGTGGTGACCGTGATCGTACAAAACGTCCAATTATGGCTCGGGTAGCATGTGAATATAGTTCAAATGCCATATTCACATCTGATAATCCGAGGAGTGAAGATGCTTTATCGATCCTTTCTGATATGGAAAATGGTGTCGCCGGCTATGATTACAAAGTTATCGCAGATCGTAAGGAAGCCATTTATGATGCCGTGTTCAGTGCTGAACCTGGTGATGTAGTCCTAATTGCCGGAAAAGGTCATGAAAATTATCAGATTATTGGTAAGGAAGTTCATCATTTTGACGATAAAGAAGTCGCATTAGAAGCAATTGAACAGAAATTAAAATTGAACCGAAGAGACGAAAGGGAGTAGAACCATGTTGGAGCAAGTTTTATTTTTTACTATACTCGTATCATTCTTGATTACGGTTCTTCTCGCCCCTATTTTTATACCGTTCCTAAGACGTTTGAAATTTGGTCAGAGTATTAGAGAAGAAGGACCGAAATCCCATCAGAAAAAAACAGGTACACCTACGATGGGAGGGGTTGTATTCTTACTGTCAATCCTTGTTACAACCCTTGTAATGACTGGTAAATTTAGAGATCCGGGTACTGAAACCTATTTACTGCTATTTGTAACCATCGGTTTTGGTTTACTTGGTTTCCTGGATGATTTTATTAAAATCGTCATGAAGAGAAATCTTGGATTAACATCCAGACAAAAATTGCTTGGGCAAATAGTTATATCCTGTATCTTTTATTTCATTATGAGACAGAGCAATATGTCTACTGAAATTAGTATTCCATTGACTGATTACAGCATTGATTTTGGATGGTTTTACATCTTTATTATTATTTTCTGGTTAGTCGGTTTTTCGAATGCTGTCAATTTAACTGATGGTCTTGATGGGTTGGTATCTGGGGCTTCTGCTATCGCGTTTGGAGCATTTGCTGTATTAGCCTGGGATTTAAAAGAGTATGATATTGCTTTATTCTGTGTAGCTGTTGTCGGGGCTGTGTTGGGATTCCTGGTTTTTAATGCTCATCCTGCGAAGGTGTTTATGGGTGATACCGGATCACTTGCCTTAGGTGGAGCTATTGCGACAGTGGCGATATTGCTAAAATTAGAATTACTTCTTGTTATTATTGGCGGTGTTTTTGTTATTGAGACTTTATCCGTTATTATTCAGGTAGCTTCTTTTAAAACGACAGGTAAGCGTGTATTTAAAATGAGTCCATTACACCATCATTATGAATTAAGCGGATGGTCAGAGTGGCGTGTAGTTGTAACGTTTTGGACGGTTGGCTTGCTTTTCGCTATTTTAGGAATCTACTTAGAGGTGTGGTTATAATATGAAGCAAATAAATGATTATTTAAGAAAAAAAGTGCTTGTCCTCGGGCTGGCAAAGAGCGGGGTAAGTGCGGCTTCACTTTTGCATAAACTTGGTGCTTTTGTAACTGTAAATGATTTTAAGCCTTTGAATGAAAACCCAGAAGCTCAAGGTTTACTGGAAGAAGGTATTAAGGTCGTTTGCGGCAGCCATCCGATTGAATTATTGGATGAAGGGTTCGAGTTAATCGTAAAAAACCCGGGGATTCCATATACAAATCCGATGATACAGGAAGCACTGAAAAAGAATATAGAAATTATTACTGAAGTAGAGCTTGCTTACCGAATATCTGAGGCTCCTTTTATTGGAATAACAGGTACGAACGGAAAAACAACAACTACAACATTGATTTACGAGATGCTTGAACGCGGAGGAAAAAAGCCGCTTATAGCCGGGAATATAGGGACGGTAGCGAGCGGAGTGGCTCAGGAAGCAACGGCGGAGAATGTCATTGTTATTGAATTGTCTTCGTTTCAGTTGATGGGAATTCAAACGTTCAGACCTTATATTTCGGTCTATTTAAATCTATTTGATGCCCATTTGGATTATCATGGGACGAAAGATGAATATGCATTTGCTAAAGCACAAATAACCAAAAACCAAAAAGATACTGACTTCATCGTGTTTAATGCCAACCAGGAGCCTACTAAAAAGGCTGCAGAGGGCTCAGCTGCTATTTCAGTTCCATTTAGCACTGTATCCGTGGATGAAACAGGTGCTTACACGAAAGACGGATTTATTTGGTTCAGAGATGAAAAGATTATTGCTATAGATGAGATAGTATTGCCTGGTAAGCATAATCTCGAAAATATTTTATCCGCTGTTGCTGCTGTTAAATTATATGGTGTAGCTAATGAAGCGATTCAATATGTACTAAAAACATTCAGCGGTGTTAAACATCGTACTCAATTTGTTGCAGAAATAAATGGACGAAAATTTTATAACGATTCCAAAGCAACAAATATTCTGGCTGCATCAGCTGCTATATCATCATTTAAGAGCCCGCTGATTTTATTGGCCGGAGGCTTGGATCGAGGAAATGAATTTGATGAATTAATTCCGCTTCTCACTCATGTTAAGGCAATGATTGTTTTTGGAGAAACAGCTGAGAAATTAACGAAAACTGCACAGAAAGCAGGGATATCTATAATCAAACATGTCGATAATGTAGCTATAGCCGCCAATGAAGCATATAAACTTTCAGAAAGTGGCGATACTATTTTACTTTCACCGGCATGTGCAAGTTGGGATCAATATAAAACTTTTGAAGCCCGGGGAGACATGTTTATGGATGCCGTGCATAAGTTAAAATAGGGAGCTTGTTCGGAGAGTCAGTATTTCTCATGAAAGGCACTGCCTAAATGCAATAGAGACGATTTTGAAGTCGTCTCTTTTTGTTAGCATTTATCACGCCTGGAAATACTTCCCTAATTTAAAACGAAGAGGTGCATGGAAGTGCCTGCAAAAAAAACCACTCCTGACTTTATTTTAATCATCGCAATGTTTTCCTTGCTTTCAATAGGGCTAATCATGGTATATAGCGCCAGTGCAATATGGGCTACCTATAAATTTGATGACACCTTTTTCTTTGCAAAGAGACAATTATTATTTGCAGGTGTAGGAATTGTGGCTATGCTCGTTATTATGAATATTGATTATTGGAATTGGAGAAGATGGGCAAAGCCTTTAATCATCATTTGTTTTATTTTATTGCTGGTGGTACTCATCCCAGGAATAGGAACATTAAGAAATGGTTCGAGGAGTTGGATTGGAGTAGGGGCTTTTTCCATTCAACCTTCTGAATTTATGAAGCTGGCGATGATCGTCTTTCTTGCTAAATTTTTATCTGAAAGACAAAAGTACATAACTTCTTTTAAAAAAGGATTAGCCCCCTCTTTAGGTCTTGTCTTTTTAGCATTTGGGTTAATTATGATGCAGCCGGATCTTGGAACAGGAACTGTAATGGTAGGAACATGTATAGCGATGATTTTTATTGCAGGTGCCAGGATAAGCCACTTCGTAGGTCTTGGGATGCTTGGGGTTGCTGGCTTTGTTATACTTGTTATATCCGCACCTTACCGGATGAAGAGAATTACATCATTTCTTGACCCTTGGCAGGATCCTCTTGGAAGTGGATTTCAAATCATTCAGTCACTCTATGCTATCGGACCTGGCGGTTTGTTTGGGCTTGGTCTGGGCCAAAGCAGACAAAAGTTCTTCTATTTGCCTGAACCGCAAACAGATTTCATCTTTGCTATTCTCTCCGAAGAATTGGGTTTTATAGGTGGTTCGCTTGTTATACTATTATTCTCTCTCTTACTATGGAGAGGTATCAGAATTGCGCTTGGAGCACCTGATTTATTTGGATCCTTTTTAGCGGTTGGCATCATCATTATGATTGCTATACAGGTGATGATCAATATTGGTGTTGTGACAGGACTTATGCCAGTTACTGGGATTACATTACCGTTTTTAAGCTATGGAGGTTCTTCGTTAACCTTGATGTTAATGGCGGTTGGTGTATTGCTGAATATAAGCAGGTATTCTAATTATTAGAGTGCCATGAAGCTGATTCATTTAGCTTCTTTTTTTTTACAGATTATCATTATTTAAGTATAATGGTATTTTTAAGTAATATATATAATGAAGAACCTATGTAAACCTGGTTTAGAGTGTAGTAGAATATGGGTAAATCAAATAGTTAGAAACAATGTATGTAAAGTGAAAGGTGAATCAATCATGAAAATAGTATTAAGTGGTGGAGGTACGGGAGGACATATTTATCCTGCACTGGCCATGGCAAGAGAAATTAAGAAGTTAAATCCGGAGGCATCTTTTCTATATATAGGTACCGAAAAAGGATTAGAAAAAGACCTCGTCAGTCGAGAGGGTCTTGATTTTAAAGCGATTGAGATTACAGGATTTAAACGATCTTTAAGCTTAGAAAATGTCAAAACTATATGGCGCTTCTTAAAAGGTGTTTCAAACAGCAAAAAACTATTAAAAGAGTTTAAGCCAGATGTCGTCATCGGAACCGGCGGTTATGTATGTGGACCGGTTGTTTATGCAGCGTCCAAAATGAAAATTCCAACGATTATACATGAACAAAATAGCGTACCAGGTTTAACAAATAAATTTTTAAGTCGATATGTTAATAAAGTGGCTATAAGCTTTGAAGAGGCTCGGCAATATTTCCCGAAGGAAAAAGTAGTCTTTACAGGAAATCCGAGGGGTTCAGAGGTTGTGTCACATATTGGCTCAAATGCAATCCAGCAACTAGGGATTAAGAAAGGCATTCCTTCTGTGCTCATATTCGGAGGAAGTCGTGGAGCAAAAGCAATTAATGAAGCTGTTTTAAAAAATATTGAAGTATTAAAGGATAAACCATACCAAATTATTTATATAACTGGTGATGTTCATTATCAATCTGTAAAAGAAGAGCTCGATTTAGTAGGAACTCCGGATAATGTCATTGTAAAACCGTTTATACACAATATGCCAGAAATACTGCCTTCAGTTGATTTGGTTGTATCGCGAGCAGGAGCGACCACTTTGGCTGAATTAACAGCATTGGGAATAGCCAGTATCCTGATTCCAAGTCCATATGTAACGAATAATCATCAGGAAAAGAACGCGCAGGCTTTAGTACAAAAAGGGGCAGCAACCATGATAAAAGAAAGTGAATTAAATGGGGTCACCTTAATAAAAGCGATTGATGAAATTATGCTCGATACAGATAGGATTGAATCTATGAAGAAGTCAGCGAAGCAAATGGGTATACCTGATTCAGCTGAGCGGTTGTTGAAAATCATGCAGGATCTGCAGTAAATAAAACGAATTAAAAATCAAAAAATGTATAGAAAAATTTTTCGGGTATGGAAGATAACATGCATGGCTATCGTTTGATGACTTAGATTTATGTCATGTTCTAATCATCATTAAAGGATTTATTAGATATGCCGGCTTTACCGAATGATGGTCTGCTAAGATAAATCAGTACATGATCCCTTCCGATTCATCATAATCCAATCGTCTAAGTTTTTTAAAACGATGGGATCGGAAGCGGATTTCTAGATTCATCCTATAAAAAAAGCAGAAAAAAATAAGAGATAATATGTTATAATTTTCTCATAATTGATGTGTTGTCTATCAATTTTTGGTAAATATCTTCTTTGAAACTTGAAAAATAAAATCTTCTTCTATCGATATAATTTCGCAATATATCATGGTGAGTATTTTATTATGTATATGTAAAACGACGAGGGTATGCAGATTCTTAGTTGTTGGTTAAATGAGGTGTTTGTATTGGATAAGAATTTGGTATCTCTTGAAGATCGAATTCCTAAATTGAAACAGATGAGAAAAAAGAAAGCAAATAGGCGCCTAATCGGGCTGTTAACGATTTTCTTTTTACTTATATTCAGTATTATCTATTTGCAATCTCCATTAAGTCGAATCCAATCTATACAAGTGGAAGGCAATGCGTATTTGACAGATAAAGAAATCATTGAGCAAAGCGGTTTGGAAGTAGATGATAATATTTGGGAGATTAAAGCTAACAAAATTGAAAAAACGATCAAAAAACATCCCGAGATTGAGGATGTCAGATTAAAAAAAGGATTTCCCAACCATATAACATTAGAAGTCAGTGAGTATAAATACACCGCTTATGTACAAAAGGGAAAGGAATATTATCCGATATTATCAAATGGTAAGATATTGGACAAGAAGCTAAGCCATATTCCTGATTCGGGCCCTTTACTCGTTTCATTTAAAGAAGGGAAACCTTTGTCAATCGTTATTGATCAGCTTGAAGAAATGTCCGAGGATGTGATGAACTCAATATCAGAGATTCACCATAATCCATCTAAGACGGATAAAACGAAAGTCACTCTTTACATGAATGACGGTTTTGAAGTAACAGCGAGTGGAGAAACTCTTGCTGATAAACTGGTGCATTATGCTGCAATTGTGAGTCAATTAGAGGAAGGCAGCAAAGGGGTTATCGATCTCGAGGTTGGTTCATATTTCCATTCTTATTAGATTCATAATGAAGAATTTCGAAGAATTATAATTAGAAACATTAAAAGAATCATAGGATGTAAATTTTCAGCCAATTAGGACATACCGTATTATTTCAGTAGCTTAATTTTCTAAAATAAAACAGAATGAATTGGTCGGATGTGAGAAAATTCTTTTTTTATATGATATATGCTACAAATTTGACTTTTCTAGGCGTTCATATTGGTGTAGACTTGTAGTTAATAAGGTAATATGAAGTAACAAATTGTTTTTCTGAAATATTTCTTATCATTAAAAAACAGACATTCTTTATACATCCTGATAATTTACATGAAATAACAGGATAATAAAGGGTTTTGGCGAATAGTTGTTTTGTAGGGTTTCAAAAAGCTCAAACATAATATAGATAGCTATTGAAGGAGGTGCCAAAGGGTGCACAACAATGAAATTTATGTTAGCCTTGACATCGGTACATCCACTGTGAAAGTGATAATAGGAGAAATGGAAAATGACTCCTTGAACATAATCGGTGTGGGGAATGCAGCATCTGAAGGCTTGAAAAAAGGTCAGATTGTTGATATAGATGAAACTGTCAAATCCATTCGAAAAGCAGTTGAACAAGCTGAAAGAATGGTAGGTATGGAGATTCGTAAAGTGATTGTCGGAATCAGCGCCAATCATATTATGCTTCAGCCATGCCATGGGGTAGTCGCTGTATCCAATGACAATCGGGAGATTACAGAAGAGGATAAAACTCGTGTTAGAGAACAGGCGGAATTAGTCACAATTCCTTCTGATCGAGAAATTATTGATGTTATTCCTGTTCATTACAAAGTGGATGAAATAGATGAAATCAGCGACCCAAAAGGTATGACTGGAGTTCGCCTTGAAATGAGGGGCGTATTAATTACCGGACTAAGAACCATTTTACATAATACCCTTCGCGCTGTAGAACGTGCAGGATTAGAAATAACTGATATTGCATTGCAGCCTATGGCGGCCGGCTCACTTGTTTTATCCAAGGATGAGCGTAATCTTGGAATAGCCCTAGTTGATATAGGCGGCGGTTCTACACAGGTCGCTGTATTTGAAGATGGGGAGTTAAAAGGAGCTACAGTTATCCCGCTTGGCGGAAATAATATTACAAAAGATATCAGTATTGTGTTAAAAACACCAACAGATGTATCCGAACAAATTAAAGTTAGACATGGCCATGCATTTATTGATGATGATGCGGAAGAAGAAACATTTACAGTGCCGGTGATTGGCAGTGAAAAACAACAGACCTGCAATCAATTTATTGTATCTGATATTATGGAAGATAGATTAACAGAAATCTTTGAAATGGTAGAAGATGCTATAGTAAATATGGGTGTAACTGATTTACTTGGGGGATATGTTCTCACTGGTGGAGTAGTAAAAACCCCTGGTATACTGGATTTAGCACAAAATATCCTGCAAAATCGCGTTCGTGGAGCGGAACCAAATTACATAGGTGTCAGAGAACCTCAGTACACAACTTCTGTTGGTCTTATCACATATGCTTGTAACAAAGCCAGATCGCAAGGCTTGAAGTTAGGAGCGCATACTGTTGCTGCTACCAGAGAAACAACAGAAAAGCGTCCGGCTCAAAAACCAGCTCCAAAAGAAAAAGCACCAAAAAATCCGGAAGATAAAGTGAGTACAAAAATGAAAAAATTCTTCGGAGTATTTTTCGAATAAGGGAAACACTTTACCGAAAATAATAGGAGGACTTTCCATGCTAGAATTTGATACAAATATTGATTCGTTAGCAACGATAAAAGTAATCGGAGTAGGGGGCGGCGGAAATAACGCCGTTAACCGAATGATTGAACACGGCTTACAAGGGGTAGAATTCATTGCGGTTAACACAGATGCCCAAGCTTTGAATCTATCAAAAGCTGAAATAAAAATGCAAATAGGCGGTAAATTGACACGTGGACTTGGCGCTGGCGCCAATCCGGATGTTGGAAAAAAAGCTGCAGAAGAAAGTAAGGAACAAATTGAGCAAGCCCTTCAAGGAGCAGATATGGTATTTGTTACAGCCGGTATGGGCGGTGGTACCGGAACAGGAGCTGCTCCAGTTGTAGCTCAGATTGCCCGTGAGTTGGGTGCCCTGACGGTTGGTGTAGTGACAAGGCCATTTACATTCGAAGGCCGTAAGCGTTCCACGCAGGCTCAGGGTGGAATTGCTGCTATGAAAGAATCTGTTGATACTTTAATTGTTATTCCAAATGATCGATTATTAGAAATCGTTGATAAAAGTACACCAATGCTTGAAGCCTTCCGTGAAGCAGATAATGTTTTAAGACAAGGTGTACAAGGTATTTCTGACTTAATCGCAGTACCAGGATTAATTAACCTTGACTTTGCAGATGTGAAAACAATTATGTCCAATAAAGGATCCGCTTTAATGGGAATCGGGGTGGCATCAGGTGAAAGCCGTGCTGCAGAAGCGGCTAAAAAAGCTATCTCCAGTCCATTGCTTGAAACATCAATTGATGGTGCTCAAGGTGTGTTAATGAACATCACAGGAGGAACGAACTTAAGCTTATTCGAAGTTCAGGAAGCTGCTGATATTGTAGCATCAGCCTCCGATCAGGAAGTAAATATGATTTTTGGATCTGTTATTAATGAGAATTTAAAAGATGAAATTGTAGTAACTGTGATTGCGACTGGATTCAATGAAATTGAACAACAACGTCCAGCGGCAAGACCGAACTTTGGCCAATCACGACCTGCTCCTCAAACGAATCCGAATCCGATCAAGCGCGAAGTACCTAAGCGTGAAGAATCTTATACTTCAGAACCTAGCAGAAACAATCAAGTGAGCAGCAATACTGATGATACACTTGATATTCCTACGTTCTTAAGAAATCGTAATCGTCGTAGATAATAAAATTCATAGAGGAAGATGATGATGTAATGGTAAATTACTCGTCATCTTCTTTTTTGTTTGTATAGATATTTATTACCAGCTGGTTTGTAGAAAAAGGCTAAAGGGTTATTAGCTTGTCTTATGAATTTAGTTGGATGGTATCTATTTTCAAACATTTTAATTACAGGCCTGTTTGATTGTTTTAATTCGTTTTTCCACTTCGGTAGTTCTGCTAATTAAAGTAAATATGACCATGAAAATTTTGCAGTAAACCATCGACAAATATTGATGAAAATATAAATAAAAAACGGTTGCACTCTTTACACGAAGTGACAACCTTTTGGATTATGTCAGGTTATAATTTTTCATATGTTCTATTAAAAAAAAGTATGGGGAAACAATATGACTATTTATATTGATGCCATTTGGTTTCTCAATTGGATCTTTGATACAAGTATACTGGTCTGGACTGCAGTTTTATTAAAAAACCATATAAAATGGATTAGAATGCTGGCAGGAGGGTTAGTGGGATCTATGGTTGTTTGGCTATATATCACACCCTATTCCTATTTGGCAGATCAAATCTGGCTGAAATGCATGGTTTCTATTTTGATGGTTTTAACTGCATTTGGTTTTAGAAGTATTCGAGCATTTTTAAAAAGAGTAGTAACTTTATATGCGGTGACCTTTACCATTGGCGGGATCCTCTTAGGCAGTCACTATTTTTTTAGTTTTAAAGTGACTGAATATTTCAACGGTTTTGCAAGTGGAGCAGGAAGCTTTGGTGACCCGGTCAGTTGGATTTTTGTTATGATTGGATTTCCGTTGGCTTGGCATTTTTCAAAAAAGCATATTAACATCCTTGATCTTGCCAAATGGAATAAAGAGCAGAGGGTGACAATGGTTGTAGAAATTAATGGCGTCTCATTTGAATCAGAAGGGCTTGTTGACACAGGAAACCAATTACTCGATCCGATATCAGGTTCGCCTGTAGCAATTATTTCACTCTATGGCAGGGAAACAATGATACCTGCGCCTGTATCTAAGTTGATTGATAAAGGTATACAGAATATGAATGTCGATTTTGCTGATCTCCCTGATGAGTGGCAAGAAAAAATGAGAATTATTCCATGTAAGGTTGTTGGCAATGACAGTCAATTGTTAATTGCGTTTAAACCCGATGCCCTATCCATAAAAGCAGCGAATGAATGCCGCGAGGTTCAAAAATGTTTAATTTCTTTTACCATGCAGCAATTATCAGGAGAAGGGCTTTTCGATTCCATTGTTCATCCAAAAATGGTACCGGCCGGTGATTCAGCATCTGCCTCTTAATGTAATAATCACTATACTCATTTCAAGAAGAAAATAGACGTTAAAGGATTAGGAAAGGGGTTAAACAATTGAGAAATTTCCGCTTTAGACTATCCTATTATTGGACAAAAGTTTTAGTGAAATTAAGGCTCAAGTCAGATGAAGTATATTATATTGGCGGCAGCGAGGCTCTTCCACCGCCACTAAGTAAGGAAGAGGAAGAAATATTAATTCATAAACTGCCTGCTGGTGATGAAACAGCAAGATCTATGCTAATTGAACGAAATCTTCGTTTAGTTGTATACATAGCACGCAAATTCGAGAATACGGGTATTAACATTGAAGATTTAATCAGTATAGGCACAATCGGACTTATTAAAGCTGTGAATACCTTTAATCCAGAAAAAAAAATAAAGCTTGCGACATACGCATCAAGATGTATTGAAAATGAAATTTTAATGTATTTACGACGAAACAGTAAAACGCGTTCCGAAGTCTCATTTGATGAACCTCTGAATATTGATTGGGATGGGAATGAACTACTCTTATCAGATGTATTGGGAACCGATGATGATATCATCACAAAAAATTTAGAGACAAGTATTGATAAAAAACTTTTGGCTAAAGCACTCGAACAATTGAATGATCGTGAGAAGCAGATTATGGAACTAAGATTTGGTCTTGTTGGTGGAGAGGAAAAGACACAAAAGGATGTTGCTGATTTACTGGGGATATCGCAATCCTATATCTCCCGTCTTGAAAAGCGAATTATAAAAAGACTTAGAAAAGAATTTAATAAAATGGTTTAAGAAAGGTGTAAAAAATATTTAGTCGTATAAAAGCTTTATGAATCAGGGGATTTTCATTTAGTCACTATACGGAAATAATTTTTATATGCATATAATTCCCTCCCGCGGAGATACTTTACTTTGTACAGCAGCTCCTGCTAGGAGGGAATGGATTGACACGAAACAAAGTAGAAATATGTGGTGTGGATACATCAAAATTACCTGTTTTAAAAAATGATGAAATGCGAGAGTTGTTTAAACAGATGCAATCTGGAGAATCATCATCAGCACGGGAGAAGTTGGTTAACGGTAATCTTAGACTTGTCCTAAGTGTCATTCAGCGCTTTAATAACAGGGGTGAGTATGTTGATGACCTCTTCCAGGTTGGATGCATTGGTTTAATGAAATCGATTGACAACTTTGACTTAAGTCAGAATGTAAAATTTTCTACGTATGCTGTACCAATGATCATTGGGGAAATTCGCCGTTATTTACGGGATAATAATCCGATTAGGGTTTCCAGATCGTTGAGAGATATTGCATACAAGGCTTTACAGGTCAGAGAGAGACTGATGAGTGAAACATCGAGAGAACCGACATCTGAAGAAATTGCAAAAGCTCTTGATGTTACGTATGAAGAGGTAGTATTTGCACTAGATGCAATCCAGGACCCGGTGTCATTATTTGAACCTATCTACAATGATGGAGGCGATCCGATCTTTGTAATGGATCAGCTCAGTGATGAGAAGAGTAAAGATAGCACATGGATTAATGAGATTGCATTAAAAGATGGCATGCGCAGGTTAAATGAGCGTGAGAAAATGATCCTTAAGAAACGTTTCTTCCAAGGGAAAACGCAAATGGAAGTTGCTGAGGAAATCGGTATTTCACAGGCACAGGTATCCCGCTTGGAAAAAGCGGCTATTCGCCAAATGAATAAAAATATCTAGCTGCTGATTAATGAACTTATAATTAAATATGTATTGCCCTTAAGCTATCCTCGTTTGCAGGATAGTTTTTATTTGTATGTAGGAATATTTATAATAACGGGTGGCTCCGGTTTTGAAAAAGGGAACTAAAAAATTCCTGCAGCACTTACATCTGTTATTTAAGATTTTAGGGTTATATAGATGGCCAGATATGAAAGAATATCGAAAATGAAAATCTGTTTTATTAAACGTTCAAGATTTGATGGATAAGAGTGCCGGAGAGAGAAGTTCTTTATTGTTCTTTCCATTCATATAATGCCTGTAACTACAGATCCCGAGTGGAGGAGATAGAGCATGATTAAAATTTCTGAGTTACAAGTCAAAGATATCGTAAATACATTCGATGGAAAACGATTGGGAAATGTTGAAGATATAGAAATTAATCTAAGTACTGGGAAAATAGAAAGTATAACGGTAGCAAACAGTAAAATGCTTTCGTTTTTAAATAAAGAGGAAGACACTGTCATTCCGTGGTATAAAATTAAAATGATTGGAGAAGATGTGATTCTTGTGGAATACAAGGGATACGGAAGTTTTAATGAATAGAAGAAAATTATGCGGGATTATGATAAAATGAAAGAAAAATCGAGGGGTATTAGCTTGGAACCATTTGTTCAGTTTTCCGAATCATTTTTGTCGATAAAAGATTGGAAGGATCAGCATCCGAATTTATTGGCGGGATTTACTACGAAGAACGGAGGCATCAGCGATTTTCCGTTTCATTCGATGAATACAGCTTTTCACGTGTATGATATGGATGGAAAAGTAATAGAAAACAGGCGTATTCTGGCTGACCAGCTCCATTTTCCTGTTGAAAGATGGGTTGGGGCTGAGCAGACGCATGATGCTTCTATTGTGAAAATTGAAAAAAGTCATGCCGGGCTTGGAGCGTTAGATTATAAAACAGCATTAAAAGCAACGGATGGTTTATATACAAAAGAAAGCGGAATAGTACTGACGCTTTGCTTTGCGGATTGTGTACCCGTATATTTTATGGCGCCAAACCATCATTTGATTGGGATTGTACATGCGGGCTGGAAGGGGACGGTTGCCGGCATAGGTTCATCTATGATTGATATATGGAGACAGGCTGAAGGCGTACAGCCTGCAGAGATATATGCTGCAATAGGGCCATCTATTTGCCAAAACTGTTATACGGTCGACAAAAAAGTAATTAACTATTTAGAGGTTATACTAGAAGAACAGACAAAAACCGCTTATAATCAAATTACGGAGAATCAATATCAGCTTGATTTAAAGCTGGCGAATGCTTTAATTCTTCAGAAAGCCGGTATTTTACCAGAGAATATTATGACAACTGATTTTTGTACAAGTTGTGATGATTCTTACTTTTTTTCTCACCGACGTGATGAGGGGAAAACTGGTCGAATGTTGGGGTTAATCGGCTGGAAGGAGGAATAGAACTTTGAAAGTGTCAGAAAACCTGCAGATCATTCATGAAAAAATAGAGAGTGCTGCAAAACGTGCAGGTCGTAATCCACAAGATATACAAATAATTGCTGTTACAAAATATGTTTCAACAAAACGCGCTCTAGAAGCCTATAAAGCTGGAATTACAAACCTTGGCGAAAACCGCCCGGAAGGATTAATTGCCAAGCAAGAGGGTATAAAAGAACGACCAGTATGGCATTTTATCGGTTCGCTTCAAACGAGAAAGGTAAAATCGATCATAAATCGTGTGGACGTTCTTCATTCCCTGGATCGCTTATCATTGGCTGAAGAAATAGAAAAGAGAGCCACCCGCCCGATTGACTGTTTTGTTCAGATAAATGTAAGCGGAGAAGATACTAAACATGGGATACAGCCTCAGGTTGCAATTGAGTTTGTACAACATCTTGCTGAATTTAAAAAAATTAGGGTAATGGGACTTATGACGATGGCTCCTTTCACAGATGATGAAGAAGAAATACGTACTTGTTTCCGTAAACTCAAAGAATTGCAAGTAGTGATACAAAATATGAAGTTGCCCAATGCCCCATGCACAGAACTCTCAATGGGTATGTCAAATGACTATGAAATTGCCATTGAAGAAGGTGCAACCATGGTTAGAATTGGAACTGCCTTGGTAGGGAATGAATAAAAGAGAGGTGTAGATAATGTCTATCGTATCAAAAATGAAAACGTTCTTTGCACTCGAGGATGAAGAATATGAGTATGAGGAACAATATGTTGAAGAAGAAAAAGTTCCGGCAAAAGTGAATAAACATGATCAGCAGCAAAAACAACAAAATATAGTGAGTCTTCAAAGCATACAGAAATCTTCTAAATTAGTATTGCTGGAACCAAGAGCGTATGCAGATGCTCAGGAGATTGCCGACCATTTAAAAAACCGCCGTGGAGTTGTTGTGAATTTACAAAGGATTTCACCAGACCAGGCTAGAAGAATTGTTGACTTTTTAAGTGGGACAGTCTATGCAATCGGTGGGGATATTCAGCGTATCGGGTCAAATATATTCTTATGTACTCCTGATAATGTTGATGTTTCAGGTTCCATCTCTGGATATGCTCAAGAAGATGAACTGGAGGATATAAGGTGGTAAGTAAATAATGGATATCGTTTTTTATATACTTTATAAAGCAGTAGATATATATTCCTGGGCCTTGATTATTTACATATTAATGTCGTGGTTTCCAAATGCAAGGGATACAGGAATTGGAATGTTTTTGGCACGCATATGTGAGCCGTTTTTGGAACCGTTCAGGAGAATTGTACCTTCACTCGGCATGATTGATATTTCTCCAATTATAGCAATCCTTGTGTTAAATATGGCACGAGTAGGAATCTCCGCATTAGCAGGCGCTTTTTAAGAAGAATGTTAGCTCCCTTTCTAAACAGGGAGCTTTTATATTTTAGCTGGAGGATGTAAATGGATATTTATCAGCATTTTCGTCAGGAAGAAAGAGAATTTATCGATCAGGTGCTTGGATGGATTGATCAAGTCAAGGAGCAATACGCCCCTAAATTGACAGATTTTCTTGACCCCAGAGAATCAGAGATTGTAAGGATGCTAATTGGTACAAATGGAGATGTTCTTGTTTCCTTTTTTGGAGGAAGCGAAGCAGCCGAGCGACAAAGAGCATTCCTCTATCCGGATTATTATGAACCGCAATTCGAGGATTACGAACTGACTATTTATGAATTGTTTTATTCTACAAAATTTACGACACTGAAACACAGGCAGATTCTAGGCACGTTAATGTCTGTTGGCTTAAAGAGAGAAAAATTTGGTGATATTTGGATCGAAGGGGAGCGAGTACAATTCGTTGTCGCAAAAGATGTAGCATCCTATCTGGAAATGAATATATCTAAAATGGGCAATGCGGGGGTAAAGTTTCAGGAAATCTCTGCTGATCAAGTCATGACGGTTACTGAGCAATGGAAGGAATGCCAAGTGACGGTTTCCTCCATGAGAATTGATACGATATTGTCGGCTATTGCTAATATTTCGAGGCAAAAGAGCCAAACACTCGTACAGCAGGGGCGTGTTAAGGTAAACTGGAAACAAGTCGATAATCCATCATATGAAATCAGAGAAAGTGATGTGTTATCCACTCGTGGGATAGGAAGAATGAAGATATTTTCCATTGAAGGAAAAACAAAGAAAGATAAATGGAAAATAAAGTGTGGAATACAAAAATAATCAGGAATTTAGAAGGAATATCACCATTACTGTCGAAAGCATAGTATAATAATTAAGAGAAGAATCAGTATTCGGAGGTGCAGTCTATGCCATTATCACCGCTAGACATACATAACAAGGAATTCGGCAGAGGATTCCGCGGTTACGATGAAGATGAAGTAAATGAGTTTCTTGACCAAATAATTAAAGATTACGAGTTGGTCCTTCGAGATAAGAAAGATCTTGAAGCTAAAGTGGAAGAGTTGGAACAACGCCTTGAGCATTTCTCCAGCATTGAGGAAACGTTGAATAAATCAATCGTCATTGCTCAGGAAGCCGGAGAAGATGTCAAACGTAATTCTCAAAAAGAGGCTAAATTGATTATGAAGGAAGCGGAAAAAAATGCTGACCGAATTGTCAATGAGGCTTTATCTAAAGCACGAAAAATTGCTATTGAAATTGAAGATCTTAAAAAGCAATCTAAAGTATTCAGAATGCGTTTTAAAATGCTAGTTGAAGCCCAGCTTGATTTATTAAATAGTGAAGACTGGGATAAACTTCTTAAATATGACGTGGATGCCACTGAATTTGATATCGACCTGAATGAAGAAGAAATGTAAGGTCTTGACTTTATCATAAGTTATTGAATATAATATCTTAACAAATCTAATCAAAAAATGATAAAACGAAGACGGGAACAGTACATCAGATCATACTTTTTGTAGCGAGCCGGGGAAGGTGGGAGTCCGGTAAAAGAATCTGGTTGGAAGATCATCCCTGAGTCTGCTTTTGAACCCAGTATACTGGCAGTAAATAGCGGCGAGTCATTCACGTTACGAATACCAAGAGGAATATTGTCAGGCAATATTCTAAAAGGGTGGTACCGCGGAAATATAGCCTTTTCGTCCCTTTACCGGGATGAAGAGGCTTTTTTGTATTTATTTATGAAAATCGTTTAACGGAAGTTTAAGGAGTGAATGGAATGGAATTTAAAGACACATTATTGATGCCTAAAACAGAATTTCCAATGCGTGGTAATTTACCAAAAAGAGAACCGGAAGTTCAAGCAGGTTGGGAAGAAAAAGATATTTACAAATTAGTACAGGAGCGCACAAAGGACCTTCCTAAATTTGTGCTGCATGACGGACCTCCTTATGCGAACGGAAACATCCATATCGGGCATGCGATGAACAAAATCTTAAAGGATTTTATTGTTCGTTTTAAATCTATGAATGGTTATAATGCGCCATATGTACCAGGTTGGGATACGCATGGTTTACCAATTGAAACAGCTCTAACAAAAAACAAAAAAGTAAATCGTAAGGAAATGACAATCGCTGAATTCCGTAAACTTTGTGAGGAATATGCTTATACACAAATTGATCAACAGCGTACTCAATTTAAACGTTTAGGCGTAAGAGGGGACTGGGAAAATCCTTACATCACACTGAAACCTGAATATGAAGCTGAGCAAATCAAAGTTTTCGGTGATATGGCGAAAAAAGGCTATATCTATAAAGGATTAAAACCGGTTTATTGGTCTCCTTCCAGTGAATCTGCACTGGCTGAAGCGGAAATCGAATACCACGACAAAAAATCAGCATCTATCTTTGTTGCATTTGATGTGAAGGATGGCAAAGGAGCAGTGGAAGAGGGAGCAAAGTTCATTATTTGGACAACGACACCTTGGACCATTCCAGCTAACCTAGGAATTGCTGTTCACCCACGCCTTGATTATGTACTTGTGAATGTGGACGGTACAAAATATATTGTGGCTGAAACATTATTGCCTTCCGTTAAAGAAACACTTGGATGGGAGAATGCTGAGGTTGAGAAGACTGTTAAGGGTGCTGAACTGGAATATGTAGTCGCTAAACATCCATTGTATGATCGTGACTCACTGGTTATTTTAGGAGAGCATGTAACAACTGATGCAGGTACAGGCTGTGTTCATACTGCTCCAGGACATGGGGAGGATGACTTTATCGTAGGTCAAAAATATAATCTTGGTGTACTCTGCCCAGTGGATGGAAAAGGTCATATGACTTCTGATGCTCCTGGATTTGAAGGATTATTCTATGATAAAGCAAACAAAGAAATCACAGATAAACTTGAAGAAGTCGGAGCTCTGTTAAAACTTGATTTCATAACACACTCTTATCCACATGATTGGAGAACGAAAAAGCCAACAATCTTCCGTGCGACTGACCAATGGTTTGCTTCTGTTGATAATATCCGTGAAGATTTATTGCAGCAGATCAAAGAAACTAAATGGGTACCTGCATGGGGTGAAACGAGATTATTTAACATGATTCGTGATCGTGGAGACTGGTGTATTTCCCGTCAGCGTGCATGGGGCGTACCGATTCCGGTGTTTTATGCAGAGAATGGGGAAGCAATCATTACGGATGAAACGATTAAGCATGTATCCGATTTATTCCGACAATACGGTTCCACTGTTTGGTTTGAGAAAGATGCAAAAGATCTTCTCCCAGAAGGCTTTACACATGAAGGCAGCCCGAATGGCTTATTTACGAAAGAAACAGATATTATGGACGTATGGTTTGACTCTGGTTCCTCCCATCAATCAGTTCTTGAAGCAAGAGAAGATTTGAGAAGACCAGCTGACCTTTACCTTGAGGGTTCAGACCAGTATCGCGGATGGTTTAATTCCTCTTTAATCACGTCTGTTGCTGTTACTGGTAAAGCTCCTTACAAGGAGGTATTGAGCCACGGATTTACACTGGATGGTGAAGGGCGCAAAATGAGTAAATCCCTTGGCAATACAATCGATCCATTAAAAGTTATTAATCAAATGGGTGCAGATATTCTGCGTCTTTGGGTAGCGAGTGTCGATTATCAGGCTGATGTACGTGTTTCTGATAATATCCTGAAACAAGTATCCGAAGTATATCGTAAAATTCGTAACACATTCAGATTCCTGCTTGGAAACCTGAGCGGATTTAGCGCAGAGCGTGATGCTGTTTCTTACGAGAATCTTCGTGAAGTGGACCAGTATATGCTCATTAAGTTAAATGATTTGGTTGATCAGGTAAAACAATCCTATGACAATTATGAATTTGCTGATATCTATAATGGTATTAATAATTTCTGTACACAGGATTTAAGTTCCTTCTATCTGGATTATGCAAAGGATATTCTATACTGCGATGCGGAAAACAGTGATAGCCGCCGTGCAATTCAAACTGTATTGCATGAATGCTTATTGAAACTGGTTAAATTGATTGCGCCTATTCTGCCGCATACAGCTGATGAAGTATGGACTTTTATCGATGATGCTGATGCAGAGAGCGTACAATTGACAGATATGCCGTCCGTTGAAAAGTATTCAAATAGTGAAGCTGTTAAAGCGAAATGGGATCTGTTCATGACTTTACGAGATGATGTCCTTAAAGCGCTTGAAGAAGCAAGGAATGCAAAAGTGATTGGTAAATCATTAAATGCGAAAGTAGCATTGTATGTAAGTGAAGAAACAAAAGATTTGCTTGAAAGCATTGAAGAAAGCCTTGAACAATTATTTATCGTTTCTTCAGTGGAAGTTGCCGGATACATTTACGATGCACCGGAAGAAGCAATTAAGTTAGAGCATGCGGCAATTTTAGTCACAAAAGCAGATGGAGAAACTTGTGAACGTTGCTGGAATATCAGTGAAGAGGTTGGTACAATTGAAAAACACCCAACTTTATGTGAACGCTGCTCCACAGTGGTAGTTAACGAATATCCAGAACTCGGATAATCGTGTATTTTAAGATGATAGAGAGCCGATTCCCTGAGTGCTTATGCAATCAGTGAAAAGTGAGGCACTCTCTCATTTGAAGAGCTTTTATGTGTGGGCAGTAGAGGTGATAGACCGACCTGCTCCAAAATACTGGGATGCTATTCCTTCTATAGGCCCTTTCATCTATTCGAAAGGGCCTGTATTTTTGTTAAAGTTTTAAAACATTTGTTAGATAGATATGCTACAATTTGTTAGGCAGTATGTACATTTTAAGCAGGCAGGGGGCAAGCTTATGTTATATATGTATTATTTGATTGCGTTGCTCATTATCATGATTGACCAATTTACGAAATGGTTGGTCGTTAAGTATATGACCTTAGGGGAAAGTATACCAATCATTGAAAACTTTCTATACATTACCTCTCACAGAAACCGAGGGGCAGCCTGGGGAATTCTTCAGGGACAAATGTGGTTTTTTTATATCGTAACAACCGTGGTTATTATTGGAATTGTCTTTTACATAAGAAAATTCAGTACCGATAAGTTGACGGGGATATCCCTTGGACTTATTCTTGGAGGAGCGATTGGTAATTTTATTGATCGGATTTTCCGCAATGAAGTAGTTGATTTTGTGCATACGTATATATTCTCATACAGTTTTCCTGTCTTTAATGTGGCAGATTCTGCTCTTTGTGTAGGAGTTGGATTATTGGTGATTGCTATGTTTTTGGAGGAAAAAAGAGCTAAGGAGCTAAAGAATGGATAGTCAAAGACTGATAGTAACAGAAGAACATAAAGGTGAAAGGCTTGATAAGGTCCTTTCCGTTTTAAATGAAGAATGGTCACGTTCTCAAGTCCAGCAGTGGATAAAAGAAGGAAATATTCTGGTTAATGAAAAGCAGGTAAAGGCAAATTATAAATGTCAGCTTGGTGACTCTATTGAAATCACACCATCAGAGCCAGAGGAACTAGATGTTGTAGCTGAGAACATACCTCTTGATATTTATTATGAGGATGCGGATGTCATTGTTGTGAATAAACCTAAAGGAATGGTTGTGCATCCGGCAGCAGGACATGGATCAGGTACACTTGTAAATGCTTTAATGTACCATTGCAAGGATTTATCAGGAATCAATGGTGTGATGCGTCCAGGTATCGTTCACCGTATCGACAAGGATACTTCAGGATTGCTCATGGTCGCTAAAAATGATTATGCACATGAGAGACTTGTAAAGCAATTAACTGAAAAAACAGTTACCCGGAAGTATAAGGCACTTGTCCACGGTATCATTCCGCATGATGCAGGAACGGTAGATGCGCCGATAGGCCGTGATAAACGAGACCGTCAAAGCATGACAGTAACGGACGATAATTCAAGGCATGCAGTTACACATTTTCATGTACTGGAAAGATTTAAGGACTTTACATTTATTGAATGTCAGCTTGAAACAGGACGTACACATCAAATTCGTGTCCATATGAAATATATTGGTTATCCTCTTGCCGGTGATCCTAAGTATGGACCAAGAAAAACTCCTGATTTAAATGGACAGGCTTTACATGCAGCAGTTCTGGGATTTATCCACCCAAGAACAGAGGAATATTTGGAATTTGAAGCGCCATTGCCAGCATATTTTGTCGATTATTTGGAAACTTTAAGAATTGACTGTTGACAAGGATAACAATCCTAAAGTAATATAGATACAACTGAATAGGGTCCTTTAAATACAGTCCCGTGAGGCTGAAAAGGTACGTGAAAACTAATGGAAGAAGTATGTCTTTTTTCTATGGTTTATTATATCCTTTTGCCCACGCGGCAAAAGGATTTTTTCATTTTTAGGAAAGGGTCGATGATATGTTAGAGAAAGCAACATTGCTTGATGAAAAAGCAATCTCAAGAGCGTTAACAAGGATTTCTCATGAAATTATCGAGAAAAATAAGGGTATTAGTGATTGTGTGTTGATCGGTATTCGTACCCGTGGTATATTTCTAGCCAAACGTCTGGGACAAAGAATTCATGAAATTGAAGGAGCGGAAATTCCTGTTGGTGAACTGGATATTACCTTGTACCGGGATGATTTAAGCACAAAGACAAAAAGTGGGGATCCACAGGTAAATGGATCAGATATACCATTTAGCTTGAAAGATAAAAAAGTCATTCTGGTTGATGATGTTTTATATACCGGAAGAACAGTGAGAGCGGCTCTGGATGCCCTTATAGATATCGGCAGACCGGCTCAAATCCAATTAGCTGTCCTGATCGACAGAGGGCACAGAGAGCTTCCAATCCGAGCTGATTATGTAGGCAAGAATATACCTACTGCAAAAAATGAAAAGATTGTCGTCAAATTAAAAGAAATGGATGACGGTGAACAAGTCTCCATTTTTGAATAAATAAACCTTTTTAATTCAGTCCTGTGAGGCTGAAAAGGGGAGCAAGTGATATTTGCTTATGCAAATAATCATCTCCCATCGAAACCAATTCTTTCATCAGGGAGGCAATAATTATGACTTCTACAGAATTAGCAAACAATCCTCATATAAGGTACGATGTCAATGAAAAACCAACTCCGAAGCAATGGTTTATATTAAGCCTGCAGCATTTATTTGCGATGTTTGGTTCAACCATTCTTGTGCCGATTCTAACAGGCCTTGATCCGGGAATTGCCCTATTGACAAGCGGTATTGGTACACTGGTTTACATCCTGATCACCAAAGGGCAAATACCAGCCTATCTCGGTTCATCCTTTGCCTTTATCTATCCGATTACTTTACTAAATGAAAGCAGTGGTGTTGGCTCTGCTTTAGTAGGCGGCTTTTTGATTGGACTTGTTTATGCACTCGTTGCTTTATTAGTTAAAAAACTAGGCACTAAAACAATCCTAAATTTTTTACCGCCTGTAGTAGTTGGTCCTGTCATTATGGTAATTGGTCTTGGTCTTGCCTCAACAGCAGTCAATATGGCCATGTATGAAAATCCGAATGCAGAAGTGCTTGTTTACAGCACAAAACATATTACGGTTGCCTTAATTACACTTGCCATCACGATCACATGCAGTGTAGTCTTAAAAAACTTTTTTTCACTGATTCCAGTATTAATCGGTATTATTGGTGGATATGTTACAGCCCTCTTCTTTGGAATTGTAGATTTCACTCCGGTAAAAGAAGCAGCCTGGTTCCAGCTTCCAAACTTCACGATGCCATTTGTTGATTATACGCCAACGTTAAGCTGGGAGATTATTCTGGTTATGATTCCGATTGCCATCGTCCCTATATCAGAACATATAGGTGATCAATTGGTTATTAGTAAAATCGCAGGACGTAATTTTGTTGAGAAACCAGGATTGCATCGCTCATTGTTAGGAGATGGAGTATCCATTATGATTGCCTCTTGTCTTGGTGGTCCTCCGAATACAACCTATGGAGAAAATATAGGTGTTATGGCTCTTACACGGGTATTCAGTGTGTATGTTATAGGCGGAGCGGCAGTCTTTGCAATCCTGTTCGGATTTATTGGAAAAATTTCAGCCCTTATTCAATCCATTCCATCAGCTGTGATGGGTGGGGTATCCATTCTTCTGTTCGGTATCATAGCATCAAGTGGTTTACGGATGTTGATCGACAGCAAAATCGATTTATCTAAAAATAGAAACTTAGTCATATCCTCTGTCATTTTAATCATTGGTGTAGGTGGTGCAATGCTCAAAATCACCGATCATGCCTCCATTTCAGGAATGGCATTAGCCGCCATTGTAGGTGTCATCTTAAATCTTGTACTTCCCGGTAAGGAAACCAGCGAAAGTCAGGGTTGATAGTAGATCCAACAAGTAAAATACAGGGATTAGGTTAAGTACGACAATTCCAGTATGCGATATTGGGATGAATCGACTAAATAAACTAAAACCCTGATTCGTAAAAAACGAATTAGGGTTTTTTTTAGAATATGGGAGGCTGGTTGATTGTGAAACATTTACTTACGATGACAGATTTGTCGATTGAGGAAATTACAGGCTTGCTTTTAGATGCTGAGGCATTTGCTAATGGGGAAACGTGGATGCCAGCAAAAAGACACTTTGTAGCAAATTTATTTTTTGAAGCGAGCACGCGTACTAAAATCAGCTTTGAAATGGCACAGCGGAAGCTTGGGCTGGATGTAATCCCTTTTGAAGTGCAAACATCAAGTGTATTAAAAGGCGAAAGCCTATCCGATACAGTGAAGACTTTAGAAGCAATTGGAGTGGAAACCGTAGTAATTCGTCATTCAGAAGATAATTTTTTTGCAAATTTAATACAAAGTGGTGTATATTTATCCATAATGAATGCTGGTGATGGATGCGGGCATCATCCTACGCAATGTTTATTGGATTTGATGACCATTAAGCAGGAATTTCAAACGTTCCGAGGTTTAAAAGTGGCGATTGTAGGAGATATCAGGCATAGCCGCGTAGCTCGGACAAATGCGGAAACACTGACCAGGCTAGGTGCAAAGATTGTATTCTCCGGCCCGCATGATTGGGCGAATCTTCCGGGAAGTAATGTGTCCTATCAACCAATTGATGACGCTATCGAAAATGCAGATGTAGTTATGTTGCTTCGGATCCAGCATGAACGTCATTCAGAGGAATTGCCTATGAGCAAAATAGAATATTTGAACAGATACGGATTGACGATTGAAAGGGAGAGACGGCTGAGGAGTAATTGTATAATTATGCATCCTGCGCCAGTGAACAGAGGTGTGGAAATTGATGATTCTTTAGTTGAATGCGCACGTTCGCGAATATTTAAACAAATGACCAATGGAGTATATGTGAGAATGGCTGCTTTAAAAAATAGTATCGAGCAAAGGGGAGGAGCGGCAAATCATGAATACAATTATAAAAAGTGCGCAATTTTATCTTGAGGATGGAACACAGGTCACAAAGGATATTTTAATTCAAAACGGAGTGATTTCCGATATCCAGGATGAATTGCCAAATCAGCAGGCAAACATCATTCATGCTAAAGGATTTTTATTGGCACCTGGTTTTATCGATTTGCATGTTCACCTAAGAGAGCCGGGAGGAGAACATAAAGAAACGATTGAAACAGGTACACAGGCTGCAGCAAAAGGCGGATTTACCACTGTAGCTGCTATGCCGAATACACGACCCGTTCCGGATACAGCCGAACATTTACGTTCGTTAAATAATAGAATAAGAGAAACGGCGAGCACAAGGGTATTGCCCTATGCATCAATTACAGTCAGGGAGCTCGGAAAGGAATTAACTGATTTTGAATCTCTGAAAAAATCCGGAGCATTTGCCTTTACAGATGACGGAGTCGGCATCCAGTCAGCTGGTATGATGCTTGAAGCTATGAAAAAAGCTGCAAAACTGGATATGACCATTGTCGCTCATTGTGAGGATAATTCGTTAATTCAAAGTGGATGTGTACATGAAGGAATCTATTCGAGAGAACATGAATTACCCGGCATCCCTTCAGTATGTGAAGCGGTCCATATTGCCAGGGATGTATTACTGGCTGAGACAACAGGGTGCCATTATCATGTTTGCCACATCAGCACGAAGGAGTCTGTAAGAACGGTTCGTGATGCCAAGAAAGCAGGCATACATGTAACAGCAGAGGTAACCCCCCATCATTTGTTACTGTCCGAAATGGACATTAAGGAGCTGGATCCTAATTTTAAAATGAATCCGCCTTTAAGAGGTGAGGATGACAAAAAAGCATTGCTAGAAGGCCTGTTAGACGGGACGATTGATTTTATCGCTACGGATCATGCCCCCCATTCAGAAGAAGAAAAATCACAACATATCAGGCTTGCACCGTTTGGCATAGTTGGATTAGAAACAGCTTTTCCGCTGTTGTATACATATTTGGTGAAAAAGGGAGCGATGACCCTGAAACAATTAATTGATTTTTTGACGATAAAACCAGCTCAAGCATTTAAACTTAACTATGGAAAAATAGAAATAGGAAGACAAGCGGATCTAGTTCTGATTGATTTAGAAGAAGAGCAAGTGATTAATCCTCAAACCTTTCTTTCCAAAGGAAAAAACACACCATTTGCTGGCCTGAGCTGTCAAGGATGGCCGGTTATGACGATTGTGGAAGGTAAAGTAGTTTGGCAGAAAGGAAGTCTAACTGAATGAAGAGACAATTAATTTTAGAAGATGGAACAATTTTTATTGGTGAAGCATTTGGAGGAGAAAGCGATAAAATTGGTGAGGTTGTATTTAATACGGGGATGACCGGTTATCAGGAGATTTTATCTGACCCTTCATATTGTGGTCAAATTATTACGATGACTTATCCTTTAATCGGCAACTATGGAATCAATAGGGATGATTTTGAGTCAATCGCTCCGAGTCTCAGTGGCCTAATTGTAAAAGAAGTGGCTGATTTTCCTTCGAATTGGAGAAGTGATTTTTCTCTTGATGAATACATGAAAATAAAGAATATTCCTGGCATTGCAGGGATTGATACTCGGAAATTGACAAGAATGATTCGTGAAAGAGGTACAGTAAAAGGTGTAATTTGTTCAATAACTAAAGATGCTGAAACGATGCTCCACCAAGTGAAAGCAACTGTGCTGCCTCGTAATCAGGTTCAAAAGGTATCTACAAAAAAAGCGTTTCCCAGTCCAGGACGCGGTTATCGAGTAGTCGTGGTGGATTTCGGAATGAAGCATGGAATATTAAGAGAATTAAATAATCGAGGCTGTGATGTAATCGTTGTTCCTTATAATACTACCTTTGAAGAAATTATGACGCTGCGTCCGGATGGTATCATGCTGACAAATGGACCGGGAGACCCTGAAAATGTTCCGGAAGCGATTGAAATGATAAGAAAAATTATCGGAAAAGTGCCAATGTTCGGTATTTGTCTCGGTCACCAGTTGTTTGCTTTAGCATGTAATGCAGAAACTGAAAAAATGAAATTTGGACATCGCGGTTCCAATCACCCAGTTAAAGATTTAAAAACAGGTAAAATTGCACTGACCTCGCAAAACCATGGATACACAGTAAAATATGACTCTATTGAACAAACAGACTTGGAAGTTACGCATATTGCATTAAATGACGGGACGATTGAGGGATTAAGACATAAATACTACGATGCTTTCACCGTCCAATATCACCCGGAATCATCGCCTGGCCCGGAGGACGCAAATTATTTATTTGATCAATTCATTAGCATGATTGAGAGATCCAAACTGAAGGAGGTAGTAAAATGAGTAAACGTACAGATATTAAATCCATCCTGGTTATTGGATCCGGACCGATTGTAATCGGCCAGGCAGCAGAATTTGATTATGCGGGTACACAAGCTTGTCTCGCATTAAAAGAAGAAGGGTATCGTGTAGTCTTGGTAAATTCCAACCCGGCTACAATTATGACAGACACGGAAATTGCAGATGCGGTTTATATTGAGCCATTAACGTTAGAGTTTGTTAGTAAAATCATCCGTAAAGAACGCCCTGATGCTTTATTGCCCACACTCGGAGGGCAAACTGGACTAAATCTGGCTGTAGAACTGTCCAATTCTGGAGTGCTCGAGGAATGCAGTGTTGAAATTCTGGGAACAAAGCTATCGGCAATTGAGCAGGCTGAGGACCGTGATCTATTCCGAACCTTAATGAACGAATTGAATGAACCGGTTCCTGACAGCGCAATTATTCATAATCTGGAAGAAGCCGAGGCTTTTGTTCAGACTGTAGGATACCCTGTAATTGTACGACCGGCTTATACACTTGGAGGGACAGGCGGCGGAATCTGTTCAAACGAAGAGGAATTACGCGAGATTGTAGCCGGTGGTCTCAAGAGCAGTCCTGTCACCCAATGCTTGCTGGAAAAAAGTATTGCAGGGTTCAAGGAAATTGAATATGAAGTCATGAGAGATTCGAATGATAATGCAATCGTGGTTTGTAACATGGAAAATATCGATCCTGTCGGAATACATACGGGAGATTCGATTGTAGTGGCACCGAGCCAAACATTGAGCGATCGAGAATATCAATTATTGCGCAATGCGTCGTTGAAAATTATTCGTTCTTTAAAAATTGAAGGAGGCTGTAATGTTCAGCTTGCTCTTGATCCAGATAGCTTCAATTACTACATTATCGAGGTTAACCCAAGGGTGAGCCGTTCGTCTGCACTTGCTTCTAAAGCAACCGGTTATCCCATTGCAAAGCTTGCAGCTAAAATTGCAGTTGGTTTGACACTTGATGAGATGATCAATCCCGTAACCGGTAAAACATATGCGAGCTTTGAACCGGCACTTGATTATGTCGTAACCAAAATACCACGCTGGCCTTTTGATAAATTTGAGGAAGGGAACAGAACCCTCGGAACGCAAATGAAAGCAACTGGTGAGGTTATGGCAATTGGCAGAACGTTCGAGGAATCTCTATTAAAAGCAATTCGCTCCCTAGAGGTTGGAATCTTACACTTTGAATTGCCCAAGGCTGAGATGATTATGGATGAAGAGATTGAAAAACAAATTAAAAAAGCAACAGATGAACGTCTATTTTATATTGCTGAAGGGCTGAAGCGCGGATTAACGATTCAGTTGATCCATGAATGGTCTCGGATTGATTTATTCTTTCTGCATAAATTTGCAAAGATTGTTGAGATGGAAGCTAAACTATTAGAAGCCCCCTTCCATCCGGGATATACATTAATAGCCAAAAAACTTGGTTTCTCTGATTATATCTTAGCAAAGCTTTGGAATAGCTCTGAATTGGAAGTGTATCAATGGCGCATGGACAATCAAATTAAACCGGTATTTAAAATGGTCGATACCTGTGCTGCGGAGTTTGAATCTGAAACACCATATTTTTACTCCACTTATGAGGATGAGAATGAATCAATCGTAACACCAAAGAGGAGTGTCGTCGTACTTGGTTCAGGACCCATTCGAATCGGGCAGGGAGTTGAATTTGATTACGCAACTGTTCATTCTGTCTGGGCGATTAAAGAAGCCGGCTATGAAGCGATTATTATAAACAGCAATCCGGAAACGGTCTCAACTGATTTTAGCATATCAGACAAATTATATTTTGAGCCCTTAACGATTGAAGATGTGATGAATGTCATAGATTTAGAAAAACCGGAAGGGGTTATTGTACAATTTGGCGGCCAGACTGCCATTAATCTCGCCTCAGCCCTTGTAGAAAGAGGAGTTAAGATACTGGGAACGTCTTTAGAGGATGTGGATCGATCTGAAAATCGCGATATGTTTGAGCAAGCCTTAACGGAACTGAATATCCCGCAGCCTAAAGGGAAAACAGCCTTGTCAGTGGAGGAAGCAGTCGAAGTGGCTGATGAGATTGGATACCCTATTTTGGTAAGGCCGTCCTATGTTCTCGGTGGAAGGGCAATGGAGATCGTGGATGATCAGGAGGATTTACTGCATTATATGGAAAATGCCGTAAAGATAAATCCGAAGCATCCTGTATTAATCGATCGTTATTTAACAGGGAAAGAAATTGAAGTGGATGCGATTTCTGATGGTGAAACAGTTGTTATTCCGGGAATCATGGAGCATATTGAACGGGCTGGCGTCCATTCCGGCGATTCTATAGCAGTCTACCCTCCACAGAATCTATCAGAGAGTATGAAAGAAAAAATCATAGATTATACGATTAAACTGGCAAAGGGTTTAAATATCATTGGCTTGTTTAATATCCAATATGTAGTCTCCAATAATGAAGTGTATGTAATTGAAGTTAATCCCCGTTCAAGCAGGACTGTGCCGTTCTTAAGCAAGATCACTAATGTTCCAATGGCAAACTTGGCTACTAAGGTCATTTTGGGACAAAAGCTTAAAGATTATGGTTTCGAAAATGGTCTTGTATCTGAAAAGACGGGTGTTTACGTAAAAGTACCGGTATTTTCATTCGCGAAGCTACGCCAGGTTGAAATTACGCTCGGACCAGAAATGAAGTCAACAGGTGAAGTGCTGGGAAAAGATGATACATTACAAAAGGCTTTGTATAAAGGGTTAATTGCATCAGGAATTCAGATAAAGCAATATGGAACTGTCCTCTTGACTGTTGCGGATAAAGACAAAGAAGAGGCCGTTTTACTTGCGGAACGTTTCAATGAAATCGGCTATCAAATCATTGCTACAGAGGGAACGGCTCAAGCGTTAGATCAAGGGAATATTCCATGTCGAATTGTTGGAAAAATTGGCAGTGAAGAGCCGAACTTATTGGATATGATTCATAACGGCAAAGCACAGCTGGTGATTAATACGTTAACCAAGGGAAAACAGCCTGAACGTGATGGCTTTAGAATTCGTCGTGAGTCGGTTGAAAATGGGATTCCTTGCATGACTTCCTTGGATACGGCCAATGCCATTTTAACAGTACTGGAATCGCTAACGTTTTCGACAACTAAAATGAACCATATGCAAACAGCCAAGGAGGCAATCAGCTTATGATTCAAAAAGAGATGATGACAGTCGTCAGCCATCGAATGATTGCACCGAAAATATTTGAAATGACTATGGAGGGGACGCTTGTCTCCTCCATGACAATGCCCGGACAATTTGTACATATCAAAGTATCGGATGGGATAGGTCCTTTGCTGCGCAGGCCAATCAGCATATGTCAGATTGACCCTGAGCAATCTCGTTTTACAATCGTTTACAGAGCGGAAGGAAAGGGAACCAGCATTCTTTCTGAAAAAAAGCCGGGGGAAAAAGTCGATGTGCTTGGTCCGCTTGGCAATGGGTTTACGATTGAGGAAGTGAACCCGGGAGGAAAAGCACTTTTGATTGGCGGAGGAATTGGAATACCACCTTTATTACAGCTATCAAGAGATTTTACGGCAAAAGGTGTATCTGTCATTCATATTTTTGGTCTCCGTACCAAAGCTGATATTTTTTATGAGAACGAATTTGCTGAGCTCGGGGAGACCATTGTCACAACTGAAGACGGGACGTACGGAATAAAAGGATATGTAACAAATGCTTCAGCTCCGTTGGACATTGATGTGGTTTATGCATGTGGACCAACACCGATGCTAAAGGCCGTTAAGGATAAATATGAAGGGAAAAAGGTGTTTATTTCGCTTGAAGAGAGAATGGGCTGCGGAATAGGAGCCTGCTTTGCCTGTGTGTGCCGTACCCCGGAAAATGGTTACCGGAAGATATGTACGGATGGCCCGGTATTTCGTTCAGAGGAGGTGGTCATATGAATAATCAATTACGTATGCAGCTGCCTGGATTAGCCTTAAAAAATCCGATTATGCCGGCATCTGGTTGTTTCGGGTTTGGCAGGGAATACAGCCAGTTCTATGATCTCGGCAAGTTGGGTGCCGTCATCATTAAATCAACGACTCTTGAACCGCGTTTTGGAAATCCGACCCCAAGAGTAGCGGAAACAAATGCAGGGATGCTAAATGCTATTGGACTTCAAAACCCTGGCTTGGAGCATGTGATGAATGAGGAACTTCCATGGCTTGATACGTACGATGTACCGATTATTGCTAATGTTGCAGGAACCTTGATGGAGGATTACGTGGAGACGGCGAAACGGATAAGTACAGCTCCGAATGTGCATGCTCTTGAACTAAATATTTCCTGTCCGAATGTAAAATGCGGCGGTATTCAATTTGGTACCGATCCGTCTGTGGCTAAAGAATTAACTAAAGCGGTAAAAGAAGTATCTTCAGTGCCAGTCTACGTTAAATTGTCTCCGAATGTCAGCGATATAGTTTCCATTGCGAAGGCAGTCGAAGAAGGCGGTGCTGATGGACTGACAATGATTAATACACTAATAGGAATGCGTATCGATCTCAAAACAGCCCAGCCGATTTTAGCGAATCGGACAGGCGGTTTATCAGGGCCGGCTATTAAGCCGGTTGCGATTCGAATGATTCATGATGTTAGCTCACAGGTTTCGATTCCTATCATTGGCATGGGCGGCATTGAAACAGCAGAGGATGTAATTGAATTCCTATATGCAGGTGCGAGTGCGGTTGCGGTTGGAACAGCAAACTTCATTAATCCGTTTGTAATGCCAGAGATTATTGACGCTCTGCCAGATCTTATTTTATCACTCGGGTTTGATCATATATCTGAATGTATAGGAAGGAGTTGGAATAAGAATGCGCAGTACACCGGTTATCGCGCTTGATTTTCCTAATAGAGAGCTTACCTTGCGTTTTTTACATAAATTTAATGAGGAAAAACTGGCTGTTAAAGTAGGTATGGAGCTTTATTACGGGGAAGGTCCTTCTATCATTACGGCAATTAAAGAATTGGGACATGACATTTTTCTGGACTTAAAATTGCACGATATTCCCAATACGGTTGGGAAAGCAATGGAAACAGTGGCAAGACTGGGAGTCGATATGGTTAATGTTCATGCAGCAGGCGGAAGAAAGATGATGGAATATGCACTTGAAGGTCTTGAAAAGGGTACTCCTCCTGGAGAAAAAAGACCACTATGTATAGCAGTTACTCAATTGACGAGTACAAGTGAAGAGCAGATGCAAAGAGAGCAATTCATTCAGTCAACCCTGGCTGAAAGTGTCATTCATTATAGTCAATTAGCAAAAGAATCAGACCTTGATGGAGTGGTTTGTTCCGTACATGAAGTCCAGCAAATTAAAAATCAGGTTGGCCGAAATTTTATAACCGTTACTCCTGGAATTCGTCTGGCTAGTGATACAGCAGAAGACCAACAAAGAGTGGCTACACCATTTATGGCTAGTGTGCAGGGAAGTGATTATATCGTTGTGGGTAGAAGTATTACAAAGGCAGAGAATCCAATAGAGGCCTATTATAAGATTGTTGAAGAATGGGAGAGAACGATATGAAAAGAAAAATAGCAGAGCGTTTATTATCTATTCAAGCCGTTGCCTTACAGCCAAGCCATCCTTTTACCTGGTCATCTGGGATCAAATCTCCCATTTATTGTGATAATCGATTAACGATGTCTTATCCGGAAGTACGGAAGGATATAGCGAAAGGTCTGGCTCAATTAATAAAAGAAAAATTTCCTGAAGCAGAGATTATTGCAGGAACAGCTACAGCAGGTATACCGCATGCTGCCTGGGTAAGTGAACAACTGGATTTCCCGATGATTTATGTACGTTCCAGTGCAAAAGGGCATGGAAAAGGAAATCAAATTGAGGGGAAAGCGGAAAAAAGCGATAAAGTGGTCATCGTGGAGGATTTGATCTCAACGGGAGGAAGCTCAATCACATGTGCCAAGGCATTGCGTGAAGCCGGCTGTGATGTACTAGGGGTTGTATCAATCTTTACATATGAAATGGATAAAGCAACTAGTGCATTTGCTGATATTGAGATTCCATACTATTCCTTAAGCGATTATTCAACTCTTATTGAAGTTGCGGAAGAACACCAATACGTGACAAAGGAGGAGTTGAATAAGCTCCGTAAATGGAAGCAAAATCCTTATGATGAGAGTTGGGTCAACTAAATACATAAAGAGTCAGCGAGAAATGATTTGAATTTGTTTGAGTTTCCCTTTTTTGTTTATGTCTGTTAAACGTTATGTTGATTATAGGTGATCTGATTGAGCGATTGCTAGAATTAGAGGGAGAGTATACCGTGAGCCGCCAACAAGAAATATCATAAGGAAAAAGACTGAGTGGTTTCATTCAGTCTTTTTGTTCATTCGGCTCTCGTAATAGTCTCCGGATAAGGAAAACTGGCATAAAAGGAGGAATGGAGAATGGCAGAGTTACCCGAAATCTATCAATTAAGCACCCAGATGAATGACTCTCTCACGGGTAAATAAATTGAACGGGTGGAAATAAAGCAGGAAAAGTGCTGCAATGTTTCGGCGTTTGTATTTTCATCACGAGTAATAGGATCAACGGTTAAAGCAGTTCAAAATAAAGGAAAATGGATCATCGTTTCCTTATCGAATGGAGAAAATATGTTAATTTTGCTCGGGATGGGAGGAGATTTGCTTTACTTTGAACACATTTCATCCAATCCCGTTCAGGAAAAATATCAATTCCTTATCCAATTTCAAGATGGGACAGGGTTTTCCATCCGATTTTGGTGGTTTGGAAAAGTGTATATCGCCAATGAACAAGAAATCAAAGAAGAAAAATCAATCAAAGATATTGCCTTCACTCCATTCGATGAGGAATTTACCTATGACTATATCAGACGGTTGGTTAACGGAAAAAAAGCGGGAATTAAATCCTTCTTGTTGAATCAAAAAAACGTTGGCGGAATCGGCAATATGTATATTCACGATATCTTGTTTGAAAGCGGAATTCATCCTCAGAAGAAAGTATCCGACCTATCGGAAGAAGAGGTCAAAAACCTCTATGACAGCATGCAGGAACAATTGCACCATTCTTTATCCAAGGGGAGTTTTTCTCTTGAAAAGGATTTTTATGGACACAACGGTGGGTACTCGACGAGTGATTTTCAGATAGCGTATAAAAAAGGGGAACCTTGCCCTAGATGCGGGGAGACCATTCAATCGATCAAAACAGGAAGCACCACCTCGTACATTTGTCCTGCGTGTCAGAGGTTGTCAAAGACGGAATGAAATATTCTGTCTTTTTTTGATTTTGTTCATCCAGGAAACATCAGTTTTAGTTAGACAATCCCACTAAAAGACGCTTGTAAATACCAAAAATTGGGTAAAATTATGAGTGTGAATGTGAATAAAAGGAGGAAAAGAGCATGGGGAGACTGGATGGAAAAGTGGCAATTATCACGGGTGCATCACGAGGAATGGGTTCTGAACACGTAAGAGAGTTTGTCAAAGAAGGAGCTAAAGTGGTGATTACGGATGTACTCGAAGCGGAGGGAAGGACGTTATCGAAAGAGCTCGGGGAGAACACACTATTTGTGAAACACGATGTAACCAATCCAGACGATTGGAAACATGTCATAAACCAAGCGGTTGAAGCCTTTGGACCTGTGACGGTTTTGGTGAATAATGCTGGATATGCTGGTCCTGTGTCTTCGCTGACCGATTTGGCAGATGAAGACTACCTCAAAATCATAAGTATAGACCAACATGGAACCTTCTATGGGATGAAAGCGTTAATTCCGCATATGATCGAGGCGGGTGGAGGCTCCATTGTAAATATATCATCTACCGCAGGATTAAGACATGTCAATGGAACCCCCAATGTGGCGTATACGGCAGCCAAACATGCAGTGAACGGGTTGACGAAAGCAGCAGCCGTAGAATACGCCGACAAGAATATTCGAATCAATGTGATATGTCCAGGAGGTGTATTAACCCCGCTGCTAAAAGAAACCTATACACAAGAACAACTGGATATGTATGCTACAGCTCCGATAGGACGATTATCAGACCCACAAGAAATCTCTAAACCAGTCTTGTTTTTAGCCTCGGACGACGCCTCCTATATAACGGGAGCGGAGTATGTCGTGGATGGGGGACTATTAGCTAGATAGCTCAATCGGGCGATAGGTGAAAATCAACTGACTGGCCATCACGGAGGCTAAAAAATATCAGGGATGATCCCTGATATTTTTTTATTGCAGTCTTTTTTTGCTTCCATACTTTAGCGAGTTGTGTATAAGAGGGAAATTTCAAGAAGAAAACAAAAACAGATTAATATAACTGTGGATACACTTTGATCCTGTTCATAATTAAATTTTTTAATTCTTAGGTTGCTACCTATTTACAAGGCTATCTTTACCGTTTATTATTTAAGTAATTACTTAATTACTTATACATCATCAAATATTTATGGGGGTTATTGAAAATGAATGAGACTTTTAAAGCTTTATCGGACCCCACACGCAGAAAAATTCTTGATTTATTAAAAGATGGTGATTTAACAGCCGGGGAGATACATGAACATTTTGATATGTCCAAGCCAAGCATATCTCAGCATTTAAAAATCTTGAAAAGCGCAGGCTTAGTCCATCATATCAAAAAGGGGCAATATGTGTATTATTCTTTAAATACAACTGTTCTGCAGGATCTGATCAGTTGGGCATATGGGATTACTCAGCCCCAAAAAGATTAAAACAGATGAAGAAAGAGGGGAAAATTATGAAAAGGAATATTTTCCAATTACTTTAATTGCCATATCAATCATTAGCTGGCTGGCCTTTTTCCCATCCTTACCTGCAGAGGTGCCGATTCATTGGGGTAAAGATGGAGCAGATGGATTTCAATCGAAGGGAGCTGCTTTTTTTACCTTGCATTCCATTATGATTTTTACTTATGTTCTCATGATGGTAATTCCTAAAATTGATCCGAAAAAGAAAAATTTTAATTATTTTTCAAAAGGTTATCTGATCATTAATTATGCACTTATTACATTGTTTTTTGTTATCAATATGATTACATTACTCATATGTCTGGGAATTGATATCCCAATGGAACGTTTGGCTGGGCCTATTGTAGGTCTGCTATTTATGATTCTTGGAAATTATATTCAGCAAGCAAGAACTAATTTTTTTGTTGGTATACGAACGCCCTGGACACTCAGCAATGATGAAGTTTGGAGAAAGACGCATCGTTTAGGCGGCAAGTTATTTATGGGTGGGGGCCTACTCATTTTCCTTACGATTTTCATGCCTGCAGATTGGGAGTATTATATGATCATGGGTGTAACTGCCATTATAGTGATTGTGCCAACAGGCTATTCATATTTTCTATTTAGAGCAATAACAAAAGAATAATATAATGAAAACGCAGCGGAAGATTTAGTCCGCTGCGTTTTTTCTATGCTTTTAAGGATAAAACCAATTCTTCATCCGGTGTAACATAGTAGGTTGTTTGATTATCATAGGTTACAAAGCCTGGTTTTGAGCCGGCTGGTTTTTTTACATGTCTGATTAGAGTGGAGTCTACCGGGACTTGGCTTGATTGCCTTGCCTTACTGAAATAGGCAGCCAGAATGGCGGCTTCTTTTATCGTTTGTTCGGTAGGATTTGTATCGCGGATGACAACATGGGATCCCGGAATATCCTTTGTATGGAACCAAAGCTGGTTTTTAGCCGCTAAGCGATTGGTTAAATATTCATTCTGCTTATTATTTTTACCTACCAAAATTTCAATGCCATCACTGGACAAATAGGAATCAAGGACAGGCTTCAAATCTTTTTTCTTCCCTTGCTTTTTGGTATATCTTTTTTTTACATATCCGCCTTCTTCAAGCTCTTCACGGATTTCCTGCAAATCTCTTGGTGAGGCGGTGTTCATTTGATGGATTAAATTATCGAGATATTGAATTTCTTCATTTGTTTTTTCGATTTGATCGATTACAAAGGATTTGGCGTTCTTTGCCTTTTGATATTTAGAAAAATACCATTGAGCATTTTCAGAAGGGGTTTTTCGGACATCGAGCTCAATCAAAAGAGTAGGTTGATTTTCATCATAATAATCAATTACTTCAGCACTCTTCATTCCTTTGTTTAAAGCGTAAATATGACCGGTTATCAGTTCCCCGTATTTCTTGAATATTTCTGCCTTCTCTGAATCCTGCAGAGTCTCTTCTAATTTTATTAGTTTCTTTTCATTTTTTTCTTTTTCATTTGAGAGAATTCTTTCCAGGTCATGCGCTTGCTGCTTGACGCGATCCCGATCCGCTTTTTGATAATAAAAGCGATCTAACAATAAGCTTAGAGAAGGAAATTCCTTCTGATCACCTTTCAAATGCTGAAGGGGGATGAGGTAGAAAGCTTCCTTATCTCCTGTAACCAATGTTGGCTGATAATTATGTGATTTTAACTGCTCCATGATCGTATTAAAGCTCTCTGGAACGGTCTCCCTGTTTACGAGACCAGCCCTGTAGGTTATTTCTTTCGCAAGCAGAGGAGAGATACCGGCAAATTGTGTGACCAATTGTTTATCAATTCTGCCTGCAAAATAATCAATGTATGTCAAGCCTTTATCAATATCTGAGAGCGGATTGACTTTATTCTGAGCTGGCGGCAAAACATAGGAATGACCTGGCAATAATGTCCTGTAGCTATTTAAAGCAGGCGGTACATGCTTGATGCAGTCTATGATCATATTTCTTTCTTTATCAACAAGAATAATATTGCTGTGTTTGCCCATTATCTCGATGATTAATAACTTTTGAGTTATATCGCCGATTTCATTGCGCCCTCTAATTTCAAATTTAATAATTCTTTCCAATTCAGGCTGTTCGATTTTCTCTATAAAATAGCCTTCCAAATGTTTACGAAGCAGCATGCAAAACATGGGTGCTTCTGAAGGATTATCCGTGTTTTCTTCTGTTAGTTGTACACGGGCATAGCTTGGATGTGCAGACAGCAGAAGCTTATGATTGGTTCTGCCTGCGCGAATGACTAGCAGTAATTCATTTTTATAGGGCTGATGAATTTTTGTTATTCGTCCACCAGTTAACGTCGCTGATAATTCTTCGGTCATTGCTCTTGTAAAAAAACCGTCAAAGGACATATGTGTGACACCTTCTTTAGTAAGTATTCAAATTATAAATCTCCATTCTAACAAGTATAGCATTTTTTAGGACAACTCTGAATAAACATGTACCAAAGAAAGTTATTCGGATTGTTAAGGAGGTAGTATCCGTCACATGAAACTTGTAGAAATGGACAAAGAAAAGCTACAATCCGCTTTTGGAGTACATACAAAAAAAGGGTTAAGTCATCAGGAAGCAAAAAAAAGGTTAAACCAATACGGAGAAAATGAATTGGCAGAAGGAGAAAAGCAATCCGCTTTAATTCTGTTTTTTCAGCAGTTTAAAGATTTTATGGTACTTATCCTGCTTGCGGCTACTCTCGTTTCGGGTTTGCTGGGAGAGTATATTGATGCCATTGCCATTATCATGATTGTATTGATTAATGGTTTATTGGGGTTTTTTCAGGAAAGGAAAGCAGAAAAATCGCTGTCTGCTTTAAAGGAAATGGCTGCACCGCAAATGATTGTATTACGAGATGGGTTATGGTCGAAAATACCTGCTAAAGAATGTGTACCAGGAGATATAGTGAAGTTTTCAAGCGGCGACCGTATAGGTGCTGATATGAGGATTTTCAAACAGTACAATCTTGAAATAGAAGAATCTGCATTGACAGGTGAATCTCTCCCGGTCGCTAAAACGGAAGAATCAAGAAGTGATGGTCAAGAGGGAATCGGCGATCAGGTTAATATGGCATTTATGGGAACGATGGTAACACGTGGGTCAGGTGAGGGTATAGTTGTTGCGACAGGAATGAAAACGGCAATGGGCCAAATCGCAGATCTGTTGCAAAGTGCCAATACGCAGCAGACGCCTTTGCAGCTTCGACTTGAACAACTGGGAAAAATACTTATTGTTGTTGCTTTACTGCTGACTTTATTAGTTGTAGGTATTGGTGTTTTACAAGGAAATAACTTATACACCATGGTTCTTGCGGGAGTATCTTTAGCCGTAGCTGCTATTCCTGAAGGTTTGCCGGCAATCGTTACGGTAGCCTTATCCCTCGGAGTCCAGCGAATGATTCGCCAGAAAGCGATCGTAAGGAAACTGCCTGCTGTAGAAACATTGGGCTGTGCATCGGTTATTTGTTCTGATAAAACAGGGACGATGACAGAAAATAAGATGATGGTGATTAAGGTTTGGGTTTCAGGGCAGCAGTGGTCAGTGTCCGGGAAGGGGTTTGACCCAACAGGTAAGTTTGAATGTGTCAGCGGTCATCAGGATGATACGGAGTTAAAGCAACTGCTCACCTATGGTATCCTTTGTAACAACGCTGAGCTAAAGCTTAAAAAGAAAAAGTACTATATAGATGGGGATCCGACTGAAGGAGCTATGCTTGTTGCCGCTATGAAGAAGGGAATCGACCGCCAGCTTTTATTTGAAAAGTATAAGATTTTAAAGGAGTTTCCTTTTGAATCAGAACGTAAATTAATGAGTGTGCTGGTAAAGGATCATAACGGAAGGCAATTTGTCATTACAAAAGGGGCACCTGATGTCTTACTTGGGAAATGTACAACGGTTATGACCAATGGCAGAGTGCAGCATATGGACGAGCAACTTCGTGAGTCCATTGGGAATACAACTGAACATATGGCTGAACAAGCATTAAGGACAATTGCGGTTGCCTACAAAAGTGTACCGGCCAATCAAGCAATTCTTGACCAAACGGATGCTGAAAATGAATTGATATTCCTTGGCCTTGAAGGAATGATGGATCCACCGCGTCCAGAAGTAAGGAAAGCGGTGCTAGAATGTCGCGATGCAGGTATTAAAACGGTGATGATAACCGGCGATCACTTAATAACAGCAAAGGCTATCGGTAAACAATTGGAAATATTCCGCGAAGGGGACCGTGTGCTGACCGGTAAAGATTTAGATGCGATGTCTGTGGATGATTTGGAAAATATCGTTGACGAGACGACTGTTTTTGCCCGTGTTTCACCAGAGCATAAATTGAAAATAGTCAGTGCCTTTCAACGAGTAGGACATATAGTGGCTATGACAGGAGACGGAGTGAATGATGCACCAGCTATAAAGGCTGCAGATATTGGAATAGCGATGGGTATATCCGGTACGGATGTGGCTAAAGAAACATCTTCGTTAATTTTATTGGACGATAATTTTGCAACCATAAAATCGGCCATAAGAGAAGGTAGAAATATTTACGAAAATATTCGTAAATTCGTACGCTATTTATTAGCATCAAATGTAGGAGAAATTTTAGTTATGTTATTTGCAATGATCATTGGACTGCCCTTACCTTTATTGCCGATCCAGATTTTATGGGTAAACCTAGTTACGGATGGATTGCCGGCTATGGCACTGGGACTCGATCAACCTGAAGAAAATGTGATGAAGCGAGGTCCTCGTCATCCAAAAGAGGGGGTATTCGCTAGAGGATTAGGTTGGAAAATCATATCAAGAGGATTCTTGATTGGTATTGCCACATTGCTCGCGTTTATAACCGTATATAAATCGAATCCTGATAATTTACAATATGCTCAGACGGTAGCCTTTGTAACTCTGGTCCTTGCACAATTAATTCATGTATTTGATTGCAGAAGTGAAAAATCAATCTTTTCAAGAAACCCATTTGGCAATATGTATCTTGTATGGGCAGTCGTTTCTTCTTTAATTCTTATGATGATTGCCTTGTACTATCCACCTTTACAAGCCGTTTTCCATACGGTGCCGATAGCGCCTCGGGATTGGCTATTAATTGTCGGAATGGCGTCTATCCCAACTTTTTTATTGGCAGGTACATTTTTTGTAAGTAAATCTAAATAAATTGTGATATAATTTTTAAGGTAGTAGAGTGAGCTCTATTACCTTTTTATTTTATATTAGCATGTATAATGTTACTGATTGGAGCTGGGGCCGGATGATTTTAAGCATGACAGGGTATGGAAGAGCGAAGACAGAAAATGATGCATTATCCATAACCATTGAGATGAAAAGTGTGAATCATCGTTTTTTTGAATGCAGTATCCGATCACCTCGTCAACTGCTCATGTATGAAGACAGGATTAAAAAGATTATTCAGCAAAAGCTGCATAGAGGTAGAATAGAAGTATTTATCAGCCTTCAGGGTGATGGAACCGTTAAAAGAACGATGACACCTAATTGGGATTTAATTGACCAATTCATGAATATATCTACTGAATTCAATAATAAGTACAGTGCGTTTGCAGAACCGGAGATGACTGATTTGCTTCATCTCGAACATATTATCTCTATTGATGAAAAGGAAGAAGTTAATGCCGATCTCGAGAAAATGCTGCTTGGTACGGTAGAAAAAGCTGCTTCTCGCTTGTCAAATATGCGGGAAACAGAAGGTGAGTTCCTAAAGAGCGATTTAACCGAGCATATCAAAAAATTTGATGCAGAGGTTGAGGATGTCAGGGAACGTGCACCGGAAGTTGTTAAGCAATATAGCAGCCGGCTCAAACAAAAGCTTGAAGAAGCAGTTGGAGATATTTTTGATCAAAACAGGCTATTAACAGAAGTAGCTTTATTTACAGATAAAGCAGATATACATGAAGAAGTTTCAAGGTTAAAAAGCCATATCGCGCAATTTCTAGAATCATTAGAGGCAAGCGGTCCGATTGGCAGAAAGCTTGATTTTCTCATCCAGGAGATGAATCGGGAAACAAATACAATCGGCTCTAAAGCAAACGATGCCATAATCGCAAGAAAAGTTGTCGAGATGAAAACAATTCTTGAGAAAATGAAGGAACAGGTTCAAAATGTAGAATAATACAGTTTATGACAGTACATACAAGCATACACTAGGTAAGAGGGATGGAGGCTGCTTCAATGTCCATAAAGTTGATTAATATTGGATTTGGGAATATAGTTTCTGCTAATCGCATTGTTACCATTGTAAGTCCTGAATCTGCACCTATTAAAAGGATTATTCAGGATGCCAGGGACAAGGGTTCGCTTATAGATGCTACATATGGAAGAAGAACACGCGCAGTGATTATAACCGATAGTGACCATGTGGTTCTTTCTGCGGTACAGCCGGAGACCGTGGCTGCGAGGTTACATGACCGTGATGAGAGCGTGTTGGAAGGATAGGTGATTGTTTTGGAGGAAAAAGGGTTATTAATAGTTTTATCAGGTCCATCTGGAGTGGGGAAAGGTACAGTCAGAAAAGCAATTTTTTCTCAGCCTGATGTTGATTTTCAATATTCAATTTCAGCAACTTCCAGAAAACCTCGTGAGGGAGAAGTTGATGGGGTGGATTATTTCTTTAAATCGAAGGAACAATTTGAAGATATGATCGCCAAGGATGAACTTTTGGAGCATGCCGAATATGTGGGAAATTATTATGGCACACCAATTGATTACGTTCGCAAAACCTTAAATGAAGGCAAGGATGTATTTCTAGAAATAGAAGTACAAGGAGCGCGTCAGGTTCGTGAGAAGTTTCCTGACGGTTTATTTATTTTCCTTGCTCCGCCAAGCCTTAAAGAACTTGAAAATCGGATTGTAACAAGAGGTACTGAAACAGATGAGTTAATCCGTAACAGAATGAAAGCCGCTCGTGAAGAAATCGAAATGATGAATCTTTACGATTATGTAGTAGAAAATGATCGTGTAGAACATGCATGCGAGCGCATCAATGCAATCGTGGTGGCTGAACATCTACGTCGTGAACGAGTAGAAAAAAGATACAAAAAATTATTGGAGGATGATAAATAATATGTTGTACCCATCTATTGACTCACTATTAACAAAAATTGATTCTAAATATTCTTTGGTATCCGTTGCAGCTAAACGTGCACGTTATATGCAGGAATCTGGAGAAAGCACAAAAATTGCTAAGCCGGTATCTCATAAATATGTTGGAAAAGCGCTTGAGGAAATCCATTCTGGTGACTTAACGTATCGAGTGGTAACTGAAGGTCGTCAAGACTTTTAATAGGCAATGCTTTCGAAAAAACAACCTTACGATTGGTAATAAGGTTGTTTTTTTTTGCTGGCTAATGATATGTTTTCGAATTATAGTAAAACATATTAGTGCAAATTTAATAGATAATATATGATATAAAAGATGTATATATAGGAATTCTCAAGAATACCAGTTATGGAGTGATTAGATGCTTGATAATAAGAAGATACTTGTTTGTGTAACAGGAGGTATTGCTGTATACAAATCGGCCGCATTAACAAGTAAACTTGTTCAGGCTGGTGCGCAAGTAAAGGTTTTAATGAGTGAATCAGCAACTAAATTTGTGATGCCGTTAACTTTTCAGGCTTTATCCAGAAACGATGTTTATATAGATACATTCGACGAGAAAATCCCTGGTAAAATCGCTCATATTGAGCTTGCTGACTGGGCAGATGTTATTCTGGTTGCACCTGCTACAGCCAATATTATAGGGAAATTGGCAAATGGAATTGCTGATGATATGATTTCAACTACCTTGCTGGCAGCAACGGCACCTGTTATGATTGCTCCGGCCATGAATGTCCATATGTATAACCATAAAGCTGTGCAGCGAAATATGGCGCAGCTTCGAGAAGATGGCTATTTATTTATGGAGCCTTCAGAAGGCTATTTAGCCTGTGGGTATGTTGGTAAGGGAAGGCTGGAGGAACCCGAAACAATTGTTGCTAATTTAGAAGATTTTTTTGCTGAAGAAAAGAAATCATTAAGTGGCAGAAAAGTCCTGATCACAGCAGGTCCAACCCGTGAACGGATCGACCCGGTTCGTTATATATCTAATTTTTCAAGCGGTAAAATGGGATATGCTTTAGCGGAGGCGGCAAGAAACATGGGAGCTGAGGTTACATTGGTGTCAGGTCCGGTTGCATTGAATGCTCCTGCAGGTGTCAAAGTAATTAAAGTAGAAAGTGCTTCCGAAATGTATGAAGCGGTAATGGAAGTAATGGATGACCAGCATATTATTATTGGTACAGCAGCTGTAGCTGATTATAAACCAGCTGTTTATGAGAATCAAAAGGTGAAGAAACAAGCAGGCGACAGTACGCTTGAACTGACTCGTACAAAGGATATTCTCCGAGAGGTTGGTAAGAGAAAAACGAACCAAATCTTGATTGGTTTTGCAGCTGAAACGAATAATTTGGATGAGTATGCAAAGAAAAAGCTGGTTAAGAAAAATGCTGATATGATTGTCGCTAATAATGTTACCCATGAAGGTGCCGGGTTTGGAACGGATACCAACATTGTTACCCTATATAAAAAAGATGGCAGTTTCAGAGAACTTCCTTTATTAAGTAAAGGTGATGTTGCCAAAGAAATATTGAAAGAAATAGAATCATTTCAAGTAAATGAGGATCACTCTTTATGATAGCGGAAGTAATTGTAGATGTACCGGCCCAGCAAACGGACCGTCCATTTGATTATAAAATTCCGGAAAAATGGGCCGGTATTATTCGAGAAGGAATGCGTGTGACGGTTCCGTTTGGCCCGAGGAAATTACTTGGCTTCGTCGTAAGGCTAAAGGAGCATACAGAAGTAAAGGGTTTAAAATCAATCAGCAGTCTATTGGATATTGAACCAGCGTTAAATAACGAATTATTGGATGTTGGACATTGGCTCGCGGATGAGACGATGTGTTTTAAAATATCAGCATTCCAGGCAATGCTTCCGGCAGCATTGAAAGCAAAGTATGAAAAACAAATTCGGATTGCTCCAGGTAAGCAGACAAATGATCTCCCAAAACAGATTCAGTATTTGTTCAGTAAAGCGGAAGCCGTCAGCTGGATTAAGATTCAAAATGACGAGCTTTTGTCCTGTATAAAGACTGAAATTGACAATGGAATTCTTGAAATTACCGTTCAGGTATCTGATAAAACAAAAATAAAAAAGCTAAAATATATAGAATCAATGCTAACCAGGAACGAGTTGCTTGAACAATTAGAACACTTAAATGCCAATGCCAGCAATCAGAAAAAACTAGTATCCTATCTGGTAGAACATCCAGGGGAGCAATTGCTGGCAAAAGTGCTGGAAGAAACGAATATTAACAGTTCCTCTGCTATCAAACCTCTTGTGTCAAAGGGTATCGTTCAGATAACTGAGAAAGAGGAATATCGTAATCCATACGCCGAAGGCCAATTTACAAAGGATCAATGCCTGAAGTTAACAGAGAACCAACAGGCAGCTATCAATCCGATTAAGTTAGCTATAAAGGAAAATCGAAATGAAAATTTCCTATTATATGGTGTGACAGGAAGCGGAAAAACGGAGATCTATTTACAATCCATCAAGCAAATCGTAGATAAAGGGAAGGAAGCCATTGTTTTGGTGCCTGAAATTTCTTTAACACCCATGATGGTAACTAGATTTAAGCGACGGTTTGGAGATTTGGTAGCCGTATTACATAGCGGCCTGTCTCATGGTGAAAAATATGATGAATGGCGCAAAATTCAACGCGGAGAGGTTAAAGTTGTAGTTGGTGCCCGTTCCGCAGTTTTTGCCCCGTTCACTAACTTGGGTCTGATTATTATTGATGAGGAGCATGAGGGTAGTTATAAACAGGAAGAAACACCGCGTTATCATGCGCGTGATGTAGCGCTTAAACGGGCGGCCTATCATAATTGTCCGGTTGTACTTGGCAGTGCTACACCGTCTCTCGAGAGTTTTGCAAGAGCAAAAAAAGGTGTATATACGTTGTTAACGTTAAATAGCAGAGTGAACGATCAGGCTTTACCAGCTGTTTCAGTCGTTGATATGAGGGATGAAATGAGAGGGGGAAACCGCTCGATGTTCTCCGGTCTATTATTTGAAAAACTGAAGGATCGTGTAGATAAAGGGGAACAGACTGTTCTCTTGTTAAATAAAAGAGGACATTCATCCTTTGTGATGTGCCGCAACTGTGGAATGGTAGTTACATGTCCAAATTGTGATATATCAATGACGTATCATCGTGTCCAAGCGCTTATGAAGTGCCATTATTGCGGACTTGAAGAACGGGTTCCGGAGGTTTGTCCTGACTGTGGCAGTGACCATATTCGTTTTTTTGGTACAGGAACTCAAAAGGTTGAGGAAGAGCTGGGGAAATTGCTGCCGCATGCCAGAGTCATTCGAATGGATGTGGATACAACCAGACGTAAAGGCGCACATGAAGCATTGCTGAAAAAATTCGAAGATGGACAAGCAGATATTCTTCTTGGTACGCAGATGATTGCCAAAGGTCTCGACTTTCCAAGAGTGACCTTGGTAGGGGTCCTTACTGCAGACACGATGCTGCACTTACCTGACTTCCGCTCATCAGAACGTACCTTTCAGCTATTAACGCAGGTCAGTGGGCGTGCCGGAAGACACGAATTGCCAGGCGAAGTGGTAATCCAGACCTATACTCCTGAACATTACAGCATTCAACTGGCATCAGAGCAGGATTATGACGGTTTCTTTATGAGAGAGATGTTTTTACGGAAACAAAATGACTATCCTCCCTATTATTATATCGCTCTTTTAACAATCTCTCATGAAGATGTGATGAAAACGGTGGAAGCAGCCGAGAAAATAACGGCATTTATTAAGCGACAGGTAGGGCCGGAAACGGTTGTATTTGGACCATCTGCTTCTCCAATGTCTAGAATCAACAATAGATATAGGTACCAATGTTTGATAAAATACAAGCGGGAACCAAATCTAAGTACAATTTTAAAAAAATTGAATGAAACATATGGACGTAATGCCACCCAAACAGGGTTACAATTATCGATTGATGTCAATCCGTTCATTATGATGTAAATAGAAAGGCGGAAAAGAATAAGTGGCAGTATTACCTATAGTAAAGCATCCGGATAAAATTCTTGAAACTCCCTGTAAAAAGGTTGAAGTTTTTGATCGTAAATTAGCGAAGTTACTTGATGATATGTACGACACAATGATAGACGCGGATGGCGTGGGATTGGCTGCGCCGCAGATCGGCCAAAATATAAGAGTAGCGATTGTTGATGTAGATGATGAGTCAGGAACATTTGAATTAATCAATCCGACAATTCTTTCCACGAAGGGTAAGGATCGTGATGTAGAGGGCTGTTTAAGTTTTCCGAATCTGTATGGAGAGGTTGAACGACCTGCATATGTTAAAATACAGGCACAGGATCGTCAGGGACGAACGTATATTTTAGAAGCTGAGGATTACCTGGCCAGAGCGATTCAACATGAAATGGATCATTTGGAAGGAATCTTATTTACTTCAAAAGTTGTACGTTATATAAGTGAAGAAGAGTTAGAAGGGTATGAAGTAGAATGACTAGAATAATATTTATGGGAACACCTGATTTTTCTGTCGGTGTATTAGAACGTTTAATAAATGATGGATATGAAATCGTTGGTGTCGTAACCCAGCCTGACCGTCCAGTTGGCCGGAAACGCATTTTGACACCACCTCCTGTAAAGGTGACAGCCGAGAAACATGGTATTCCAGTTCTCCAACCAGAAAAAATTCGTGTGGATTCAGAAGTTGACAAGGTACTTGCTTTAAATCCAGACTTAATTGTTACCGCGGCATTTGGACAAATCCTGCCGAATCGTTTATTAGAGGCTCCAAAGTATGGATGTATAAACGTACATGCTTCCTTGCTGCCTGAATTAAGAGGTGGTGCACCTATTCACTATGCAATCATGCAGGGGAAAGCAAAGACGGGTGTAACCATTATGTACATGGTAGAAAAGCTGGATGCAGGTGACATGCTGGCAAAAGTAGAAGTTCCAATTGAGGAAACTGACCATACAGGCAGTTTACATGATAAATTGAGTAAAGCTGGTGCACAACTGGTTTCTGAGACCATTCCAAAATTATTGAATGGAGAAATCACTCCAATTAAACAAAATGAGGAAGATGCTACCTTTGCTTTCAATATTAAAAGAGAACAGGAATTAATCGATTGGACACAAGGCGGAGAAGCGATTTATAACCATATCCGCGGTTTACATCCATGGCCGGTAGCCTATACTTTGTTAAATGGAACAGTTTTAAAGGTTTGGTGGGGCGAAAAAGTGAAGACCGCCAAGCAAGGAAGTGCCGGTGAAATACTTGATATTGAAAAAGATGGATTTGTTGTGAAAACAGGTAATGATACAGCAATTAAAATTACTGATTTACAACTGGCTGGTAAAAAGAGAATGACCGCTGAACAAATGCTCCGAGGTACTGCAATCATATCAACAGGAATGAAATTGGGAGAATAAAGAATGCCACAAAAAAAGAATGTAAGAGAAGTAGCGCTTGATATTCTGGTGTCTGTCGAAAAAAGCCAGGCATACAGTAATCTATCATTAAACCATGCCATAAAAGAAAATGAACTTTCCCCGCAGGATGTAGGATTGTTGACCGAGCTGACGTATGGAACAATACAACGGAAAATGACATTGGAATACTATGTAAGGCCGTTTATTAAAAACCCTAAAAAGCTTCAATCATGGGTGTTATTGCTCATTGAAATGACTGTTTTTCAAATGCTATATCTTGATCGGGTTCCTGATCGGGCTGCGATTCATGAAGCAGTGGAAATTGCGAAAAAACGCGGTCATCGCGGAATTGCCTCATTGGTTAATGGTGTACTGAGGTCTATCCAGCGTGAAGGAGTTCCGTCTTTGGATGACATAAAAGATCCCCTGGAAAAGATCTCAGTCGCAACAAGCCATCCATTATGGCTTGTAAGAAAGTGGGCAGAGGAATTTGGAGTGGATAAAACCAAGGAAATGTGTGAGGAGAACTTGCATGCTCCTGTTCAAACCGGAAGAGTAAACCTGACGAAAATCAGCAGGGAAGAATTGATGGAAAAGCTGAAAAGCGAAGGATACATGGTTGAATCAAGTCTTTTAATAGAAGAAGGAATTCGCTGCCTCAAAGGTAATATGGCTTTGTCAGCTAGCTTTAAAGAAGGACTTTTTAGCATACAGGATGAGAGCTCTATGCTTGTAGCTTATGCATTAGCACCGAAAGAAAATGATACGATTCTTGATAGCTGTGCAGCTCCAGGCGGGAAAACCATGCATATGGCAGAAAAGATGAATGATACCGGACAAATTTACGCACTTGACCTTCATGCACATAAAACTAAATTAATTGATATGCAGGCAAAACGCCTTGGTTTATCGAATATTGTAACCAAACAAATGGACGCAAGAAAAACGCAAGAATTTTTTGAAACAGAGATGTTTGATAAAGTCCTTGTCGATGCTCCTTGTTCAGGACTGGGAGTGTTAAAGCGTAAACCGGATGCTAAGTATACAAAAAGCGAGAACGATTTGAGCGCGCTTGCGAAAATTCAATTTGATATTTTACATCAAGTGTCCCAATTGGTAAAAAAAGGCGGTACAATAGTTTACAGTACTTGTACTGTTGGCAATGATGAAAATAATGATGTGATTGATGCGTTTGTACAGGCGCATCCTGAGTTTGAAAAGGATCTTACCCTAAAGGATAGAATGCCGGAACCGGTAAGACCATATATAATGGATAATAGTTTGCAAGTACTACCTCAATATTTTGGAAGCGACGGATTTTTTATTGCTTCTATTCGAAAGAAGGCATAAGGAATGGAACAAACAACAGCTAAGGAAGTAAAGAAACAGGAGCAACTCCCATCTATATATTCCTTACAATTAGATCAACTGAAAGAATGGCTTGAAGAAAACGGAGAAAAAGCATTCCGGGCAACACAAATTTTTGAATGGTTATATGAAAAAAGGGTTTCTACTTATGAAGATATGACGAACCTTTCTAAAAATTTACGTACAAAATTGGAAGAATCATTTACATTAACCACTTTAAATACACTAATCAAGCAAACATCAAAAGACGGCACGATTAAATTCTTATTTGAATTGAAGGATGGTTATTCAATCGAGACCGTATTAATGCGCCATGATTATGGAAACTCAGTCTGTGTAACCACACAGGTTGGCTGCAGAATAGGCTGTACATTCTGTGCATCCACTCTGGGCGGGTTAAAGCGAAATCTAGAAGCAGGCGAAATTGTTGCGCAGGTTGTAAAAGTGCAGCAGGCCCTTGATGAAACTAATGAGCGTGTTAGCTCCGTAGTCATCATGGGTATCGGAGAACCATTTGATAACTATGATAATATGATGGGATTCTTACGGATCATTAACCATGATAAAGGGTTAAATATCGGAGCACGTCATATAACGGTTTCAACTAGTGGAATCATTCCTAAAATATATAAATTTGCAGATGAGAAATTGCAAATTAATTTTGCGATTTCCCTGCATGCACCAAACACTGAACTTCGCAGTAAGCTTATGCCTATTAACAGAGCATACAAGCTTCCGCAGTTAATGGAAGCTGTTAAGTACTATGTTGAAAAAACGGGCAGAAGGATTACATTTGAATATGGTCTCTTTGGTGGTGAAAATGACCAGGTAGAGCATGCGCTCGAACTTGCCGCACTTATCAAAGATATAAAATGCCATGTAAATTTAATACCGGTTAACTATGTTCCAGAACGGGATTATGTCCGGACACCAAGAGAGCAAATCGATCTGTTTGAAAAAACATTGAAGGATCAAGGCATAAATGTCACTACGAGAAGAGAGCAAGGGCATGATATTGATGCGGCTTGCGGACAACTAAGAGCAAAAGAGAGGAAAGAAGAGACGAGGTGAAGGGATGAAGGCAGTTTTTAGGACAGACCGGGGCAAGGTGAGAATCCATAATGAGGATCAGGGTGGTATATTTTACAAGGAAAATCCTCAAATGGTTTTTGCTGTCATTGCCGACGGAATGGGTGGTCACAAAGCTGGTGATGTAGCAAGTGAAATGGCTGTTTCCAAACTAAAAGAAGCATGGGAAACCGAGTTGCAGTCTGATTCGCCAAGTTCAATCGAATTGTTTTTGGAGGAGCAGATTAAACGGGTTAACCATGAAATTTTTGAGCACTCCATGTCACACGAGGAATGTGAAGGAATGGGGACAACAATAGTTGGCGTAATTTGTACAGACAAAACAGCCACCATTGTGAATGTTGGAGATTCGAGATGTTATCTGCTTAATGATAGCGGATTTAAACAAGTAACAGAAGACCATTCCCTGGTTAATGAGCTTGTCCGTTCCGGTCAAATATCTAAAGAAGACGCCGCACATCATCCTAGAAAAAATGTCATTCTTCGCGCTCTTGGAACAGAAAATAGTGTGGATGTTGATATTAAAACAATCAGTTTTGAGGAAGGGGACCGTCTGTTATTATGTTCAGACGGCCTCTCTGATAAACTATCTGAAACCGAAATAGAAACCATTATTACAGGCAATGATTCTTTAGACCATATTGCAGATACATTTATTCAAAAAGCTAATGAAAACGGAGGAGAAGATAATATAACTCTAGTAATCCTTCTGCACAGCTTTGAAAGTGAAAGAGGGTGAGTTATATGTTGACCGGCAAACGAATTAGCGATAGATATAAAATCCTCCGTATGATTGGCGGAGGCGGCATGGCTAATGTTTATCTGGCAAGAGATATGATTCTTGATCGGGATGTAGCATTAAAAATTCTTCGTATGGACTTTTCCAATGATGAGGAATTTATCAGGCGCTTTCATCGGGAAGCACAATCCGCCACAAGTCTGACTCACCCAAACATTGTAAGTATTTATGATGTTGGAGAAGAAGGCGATATCTATTATATTGTGATGGAATTTGTTGATGGTATGACCTTAAAGCAATATATTCAGGCCTATTCGCCAATTCCAGTTGAAAAAGCATTGGATATCATGAAACAAATTACATCAGCGGTCACACATGCCCATCAGAACCATATTGTACATAGAGACATTAAGCCGCATAATGTATTAATTGATCATGACGGCAATGTGAAAATTACTGACTTTGGGATTGCGATGGCTCTCAGTGCAACGTCCATAACTCAAACGAACTCTGTTCTTGGGTCGGTTCATTATTTGTCTCCTGAACAAGCAAGAGGCGGTATGGCAAATAAAAAGTCCGATATCTATTCTTTGGGGATCGTGATGTTTGAATTACTTACAGGTCGACTGCCTTTTTCAGGAGAGTCTGCTGTTTCTATAGCCCTGAAGCACCTTCAATCAGAGACGCCGTCTCCAAGAAGATGGAATCCGGCCATACCTCAAAGTGTGGAAAATATCATTCTGAAGGCAACCGCAAAGGATACATTTCACCGATATTCAAGTGTAGATGAAATGGAACAAGATATAGAGACGGCTTTAAATCCAGAAAGATTAAATGAAAGTAAATTTACCATACCAAGTGATGATGATGTGACAAAAGCGATTCCGATTATTACAAACGATGAATTGTATGAAGATCACGATGAAACGAAAATCCTCACTCCGGATGAAGATACCGTGATGATGGAACCCGCGGAACAATCAAGTGGTAAAAAAGGATTTTTAAAAAACAAAAAGCAAAAACAGAAGCAAAAGAAAGATAAAACAAAGCAAAAGCAACAGCCGAAGAAAAAGAAAAAATGGCCTAAAATAATTGGGATTATTTTAGCCAGTCTAATTTTGCTTGCTGTTCTGGCTGTCTTATTTTTGCCGGGAATGCTCGCAGCAAAGGATGTTAAAGTACCTGATGTAAGGGATGAACAATTGGAAAACGCCCTGTCGACTCTAATTGAACAAGGTTTTGAAATCGGTGAGACGGTTGAAAAGCCTGATGAGGAAATTGCCGCAGGAAATGTCATAAACACTGATCCTGAAGCAGGTGATACCGTTAAGGAAGGTTCAGTTATTAATGTATTTTTCAGCAGTGGCAAAGAACAGGTAGAAGTTCTCGATTATGAGGACCGCAATTATGAAGATATTAAATCACTCATTGAGGGTTTCGGATTCAAAGATATTGAGATAGAGCGAGTAAATGACGATTCAGAAGTAGGGACTGTACTTGAACAGGATCCTAGACAAGGGGACGAGGTCATCCCTTCGGAAACAATTTTGAAATTAACGTTGAGCAGCGGACCAGCTAAAATTACCCTGAAAGATTTAACGGATTACAACCAGAGAGCACTGGATGATTATGAGGCTGATACCGGGTTAAAGATAACAATCGCAAAAGAGGAGTACAGTTCGAAAATTAAAGAGGGACAAGTAATTTCCCAGGAACCGGCTGCCGGGACTGCTGTTGAGATTGGGTCGGAAGTCAAAGTAACAGTTTCAAAAGGAGAAGAAGAAATTCCTCCTAAGGTTATGAGTAAAGAGGTTACCATAACGTATGATGAAGAATTAGCCGGTGTGCCACAAACAGTGACCATTCTAATTGAGGACTTAAATAACAATATGACAGAACCTGTTGAAACGTTTGAAATGACTTCAACTGTCAAAAAAACGTTGCAATTTACTATCCCGCATGATGGAAAAGCAGGGTATAAGATTATAAAGGATAACAGTGTTTATGATGAGGGCGTTATTAGTTATTCGGACAGTTAATTTTAAAGGAGGGAATATATGCCTGAAGGAAAAATTATTAAGGCACTGAGCGGCTTTTATTATGTAGCGGATGAAGATCAAATCATTCAATGCAGAGGCCGAGGTGTTTTCAGAAAACAAAAGGTTACTCCGCTTGTTGGAGATAGAGTTATTTATCAAGCGGAAAATCCAACAGATGGATATATAATGGAAATTAAAGAACGCAAAAATGAATTGGTACGTCCTCCTATTTCGAATGTGGATCAAGCGATTCTCGTATTTTCCGCTGCAGAACCAGATTTCAGTACAAGTTTATTGGATCGATTTCTCGTTTTGGTTGAATCCAAGAATATTGCTCCAATTATTTGTATCAGTAAAATGGATTTGCTGGAAGCTAAGGATGAAAAAAGGATTCATGATTATGCCGATCAATACAGGGCAATTGGCTATGATGTTATATTAACGTCTTCCCTGGAAGAAGCGGGAGTTTCAGAGTTAATGCCTTTCTTGCGGGGGAAAATCTCAGTATTTGCAGGACAATCCGGAGTAGGAAAGTCATCCTTGTTAAATGTGCTTGATCCTACTCTTAATTTAAAAACTAATATCATTTCCTCCCATTTGGGCAGGGGTAAGCATACAACGAGACATGTGGAGCTTATTGACCTTGGTGATGGCTTATTAGCTGACACACCGGGTTTCAGTTCGCTAGAATTTACAGAAATAGAAGCGGAGGAGCTGCCGGGCTGTTTCCCTGAAATTAGGGAGAAAGGCTCAGAATGCAAATTTAGAGGCTGCCTGCATGTAAAAGAACCAAAATGTGCTGTAAAGCATAGTGTTGAAGCTGGGGAAATCCAGAAATATAGATACGAGCATTATTTGCAGTTTCTGGAGGAAATAAAAGAGAGAAAGCCGAGGTATTAACGATGGTTAAAATTGCTCCATCCATATTATCAGCTGATTTTTCGAAATTGGGAGAGGAAATACGGGATGTAGAAAGAGGGGGAGCAGATTGGATTCATATCGATGTAATGGATGGTCATTTTGTTCCTAATATCACGATTGGTCCGCTTATTGTTGACTCTATACGTCCTATCACCAAATTAACGCTTGATGTTCATCTCATGATTGAAAATCCCGACCAATATATTGAAGCCTTTGCAAAGGCCGGTGCTGACTATATAACAGTTCATGCGGAAGCATGTACACACTTGCATCGTACGATTCAATTAATCAAATCCTATGGGGTAAAGGCAGGAGTAGTATTAAATCCAGCGACGTCACCTGCCGTATTGGAATATATTTTGGATGATCTTGATATGGTCCTCCTCATGTCAGTCAATCCTGGTTTTGGTGGACAAGCCTTTATTCCAAGTGTTCTTGATAAAATAGAGCAAGTAGATAAAATGATCAAAGAAAAAGGCTTATCTATAGAAATAGAGATTGATGGCGGTGTTAATGAGGAAACTGCCAAGTTATGCATTGAAAAAGGTGCAACAGTTCTAGTGGCCGGATCGGCTATATATAATAAGGAAGATAGAAAGAAAGCAATTGCAGCCATCCGTGGTGAATGATTTTCTTATTGGTTAGTAATGCCGTTTATTTATGGCCTACAAATGATTCTAAGCCTATTAGCCAGGTCAGTGTAAGTATAAAAGTAGTGAGCAGATTTTGGATCTCAAGGGTATTCAGATCTGGTATCTGAATTAGTAAAGAATCATATAATAAAAAGTAAAGGGTTGTCCATTCACTAAAAGAGGATAACCCTTTTTTTGTGAAAATTAGTAAAGGAGCTGACGTTATGGAAATAAATATCGTCGCCGGCGGACCTGACATATATATTCCAGATTTAAGGAAGTTAAATAGCAAAGAGATGATTTGGGTTGGTGTTGATCGGGGCTCGCTACAAATTTTAGAGGCCGGTATTCATCTGTATAGTGTGTTTGGTGATTTTGATTCAATCTCTAAGGATGAGCTCAAACGTGTACGGAAGAATAGTGAACATTTTTATGAGTATCCTCCTGAAAAAGATGCTACAGACCTGGAATTAGCTCTTGAATGGGCTTATAAGCAAGCACCGGATAGAATCACGATTTATGGGGCTACGGGCGGCAGAATGGACCATACATTGGCGAATATTATGATGCTGGCAGAGGATAAGCATATGAAAGCAGGGATTCCTACAAGAATAGTGGATCGTAACAATGAAATCACACTTTTTAAACCCGGTTCCTATGTGTTGGATGAGACTAAGTTTAAATACATATCGTTTATACCAATAACCGAAGAAATAGAGGGGATAACCCTTGTAAACTTTAAATATCCATTATCAAATGTCACTCTTTATCGTGGCCGGACAATATCTGTTAGCAATGAATTAAATTTTAAAACTGGTACTTTTTCGTTTTTGAAAGGCATATTATTGGTGATAAGAAGCACAGATTAATTTATGTGTTGGAATTTTTACTATATAAATGAAAAATGAATAATGAGAACCGGGCAGAGCTAAGGAGGGACACAATGAAATTTTATACAATTAAATTGCCCCGCTTTTTAGGAGGAATCGTCAAGGCGATGTTGGGAGCTTTTAAGAAAGGATAATTAAATATGCACCCTGTAAAAGGGTGTTTTTCTTATGTTTAATTTAAATCTTTATAAAAATTTCATGCCTTACGCTTAGTCCTGGAAAATATAAAATTTTTCCTCAAGTGGTTTTATTTTTATAAAAATATTCAAGAACACAAGACTAAACAGGGTTTATAATGGGAAAAATAAACAAGCATCCTTTAAAAGGATGCTTGTTTTCGTTTATTATACGCGTTCAACTTTACCAGATTTTAACGCTCTTGTAGAAACGTATACTCTTTTCGGTTTTCCGTTAACAAGAATACGAACTTTTTGAACGTTAGCTTTCCATGTACGTTTGTTAGCGTTCATGGCATGAGAACGATGGTTTCCGGAAGTTGTTTTTCTGCCGGTAATAACACATTTGCGTGACATAGCCCAATTCCCTCCTTACTGCCTATATTAATCATTTCTTTTTTAGTCGGTCTCTTCAAAAGATACTTTAATAATTTAACATACCTATCGCTATAATGCAATACAATTGAAAGGGTCTTTCAAGAAAAAAACCTTGACATACTATTTTATCTTTGATTAATTGGAAAAGGATAAAGGCTTTCCATTCAAAAGTGATTATAGTAAAATGGATTCTAGCTATGGTTACTATAAAGGGGGAACAAACATGTCCATTGAAATGAGTACAAAATACGGACAAATAGATATTTCTAATGATGTATTAGCAATCATTGCTGGTGGAGCAGCCGTAGATTGTTACGGGATCGTCGGTATGGCTTCAAAACATCAGATTAAAGACGGAATAAGTGAAATACTGCGTAAAGAGAACTTTTCCAAAGGAGTCGTAGTCAGACAGGTTGAAGATGAATTACATATCGATATGTATATCATTGTAAGCTACGGAACAAAAATATCCGAAATAGCTCATAATGTTCAATCTAAGGTTAAATATACATTAAGCCAAACTGTTGGACTTTCGGTAGAATCCGTTAATATCTATGTTCAAGGGGTTCGTGTTACGAATCCGTAATTTAAGGAGGAAATTTGAGTGGCTATAACATCTATTGACGGCAAAAGATTCGCCGAAATGGTCATACAGGGTGCGAACAGGCTGTCTGCCAACGCTAAATTAGTTGATTCATTAAACGTATTTCCTGTGCCTGATGGGGATACAGGAACAAATATGAATCTTTCCATGACATCAGGTGCTAAAGAAGTGAAAAATAATGTACAGGACCATATTGGTAAGGTTGGTTCTTCTTTAGCTAAAGGATTGTTGATGGGAGCGCGTGGAAACTCAGGCGTTATTTTATCCCAATTATTCAGGGGATTTGCAAAAAACATTGAACCAAAAGCAACCATTGATGGTAAGGAATTTGCCTTGGCATTTGAAGCTGGTGTAGAAACTGCCTACAAAGCGGTTATGAAACCTGTTGAAGGAACAATCCTGACGGTTGCAAGAGAAGCTTCCAAAGCAGGCCTTGCGGCTTCTGAAACGGAAACAAATATCATTGCAATAATGGAAGCTATTTTGAAAGAGGCTAAAGCTTCATTAAAACGTACTCCTGATTTATTGCCAGTGCTTAAAGAAGTAGGCGTAGTAGATAGTGGCGGTCAGGGATTAGTTTTCGTTTATGAAGGATTTCTGGCTGAATTGAAAGGTGAAAAGCTTGCTGAAACACCTGAATCCATGCCTAAAATGGATGAGCTTGTAAAGGCAGAGCATCATATCAATGTTCAGGGACATATGAAAACAGAAGATATCGAATTTGGATATTGCACAGAGTTCATGGTCCGTTTTGAACCTGAAAAGATTGCTGAGAATCCTTTCAATGAAGAGCAGTTCAGAAATGACTTAAGCCAATACGGTGATTCCCTGCTTGTCATTGCAGATGAGGATATCGTAAAAGTCCATGTGCATGCAGAAAATCCAGGGAACTGTTTAAATTACGCTCAACAATACGGCAGCTTGATTAAAATCAAAATTGAGAATATGCGTGAACAGCATTCAACGATTTTAAACGAAACTGCGAATGACTTACGAGAAGCTGCACCTGTAAAAATGGAGAAGAAAGATTTTGGTGTAGTGGCGATTGCTATGGGTGAAGGGATTGCTGATTTGTTCAGAAGCATCGGTGCAGATGTGGTGATTGAAGGCGGACAAACTATGAACCCTTCAACTGAAGATATCGTAAAAGCAATTGAATCTGTTAATGCAGATCATGTATACATCCTTCCAAATAATAAAAATATTATTATGGCAGCTGAACAGGCTTCCGATGTAATGGAAAAGGCTGTTACCGTAATTCCTAGTAAGACGATTCCTCAAGGGTTAACTGCCTTGCTATCCTTTAATCCTGCTGCATCAGCGAGCGAGAATGAAGGTATAATGAAGGACGCTCTAGAGAGTGTCGTAACAGGACAAGTTACGTTTGCAGTACGTGACACAAACATTGAAGGGCTTGAAATCGAGAAAAACGACTATATGGGCCTAATTGATGGTAAGATTAAAGTGAAAAATAAGGATAGAGTGGAAGCGGCTAAACAAGTGCTTGAAAACATTCTGGATGATGCTGAAATCTTAACGATTCTTTATGGTGAAGAGAGCTCACAGGATGAAGTTGACCGTCTAGTTCAATACTGCGCGGATAGCTACCCAGAAGTAGAAGTTGAAGTGCATAACGGAAAACAGCCATTGTACTCCTATATTTTTGCAGCTGAATAAAAAGCATATATAGATCATCACATTAATAGAAGGGGGATACCCCTTCTATTTCAGTATGTAAAGATTTTTTAATTTTTACTGGGAGAGGGTAAGAAATGAAATATAAAAGTGGATTTGATATAATCGGCCCAATCATGGTTGGCCCTTCCAGTTCTCATACGGCTGGGGCTGCACGAATAGGACGGGTGGCGAGAAGCCTGTTTAATAGACAGCCTAAATGGGCCATTATTTCATTTTATGGTTCATTTGCTAAAACGTACAAGGGACATGGAACAGATGTCGCCATTGTGGCTGGGTTATTAGATTACGATACTTCGGATACACGCCTTATTCAATCTCTTGACATAGCAAAAGAGCAGAACATAGAAATTACCTTTGTAGAAGAAGATGCTGTAACAGATCATCCAAATACAGCCAGAATTAGGATGGGTGATGATGCCGGAGAAATGGAATTAGTCGGCATTTCTATTGGCGGTGGAAAAATAGAAATACTTGAACTGAATGGGTTTGAATTACGCTTATCAGGCCATCACCCGGCCATTTTAGTTGTACACGACGATCGTTTCGGAGCTATAGCAAGTGTTTCTAATATCCTGGCCAAGCATGAGATTAATATTGGTCATATGGAAGTATCGCGAAAAGATGTAGGGAAAATGGCTCTAATGACAATAGAGGTCGATCAAAATATCGGTGATGATATAGTAGAGGAAATTTCATTGCTGAATCATGTAACACAAGTTACAAAAGTTTCAGATTAAAAGCAGACTACCCTTTATTAGGAGGTTACTGTATGTTTCGCAATGTTGCCGAATTAGTTGAACTTGCTGAAAGTAAAGGTGAGAAGATATTTGACATGATTCAGCAGGAAATGAAGTGCATCGTACTATCAAAGGAAACGCTTATCAAGCAGATGGATCAAATTCCGGCTGTTTTGGAACAAACTATCGAAAGAGGATGGGATGGCATTCGTTCTCATTCAGGGTTTAGCATCCTATGTGAAGAAAGAATTGAAGCAATAATGGATAACATCGGGCAAACGATACCGGTTGCATTGCGTAAAACAGCTCAAGGTGGATTAGCTGCTACACTAACGGGCAAAGAATTGAATGAAAAAATACTTAGAACATCAAAGGATAAAAAATGAGTAGACTAAATGATTTATCAGTAGATACAGTAAAGGGGATAGGACCTGAATCCGCTCTGCAGCTTAATAACCTTGGCATCTATACAGTTGCGGATTTGCTTGAATATTTTCCGTATCGCTATGAAGATTTTCGAATTAAAGATATCGTGGAAGCAGCCCATGATGAACGTCTAACGATTGAGGGTGTTATTCAATCAGCCCCTAATTTAACCTATTTCGGACGAAAAAAATCCCGCTTAAATGTTAAGCTTTTAACGGGACGCCACATTATTACGGTTACATTCTTCAATCAACCCTATATGAAAAACAAATTAAAACTGAATGAAACGATAACGGTAACAGGTAAATGGGATAAAAACCGCTTAACCCTGACGGCATCTGAATATAAACTCGGTTCAGAGGCGAGGGAGCAGGAATTTGAACCAGTTTATCATACAAAAGGTGATATCTCTGTCAAATCACTGCGTAAATGGATTAAAAATGCGTATCTTGCCCATAGAGAGGATCTTGTAGAAATTCTACCTGAACACTATCTTACCCAATATAAATTACCGGAAAGAGGCCTTGCCTTACGTTACTTGCATTTTCCTCAAAACGCTGCTGAAGTAAAGCATGCACACAGGAGATTTGTCTACGAGGAATTTTTATTGTTTCAAATTAAAATGCAAGCCCTTAGGAAAGTTAAAAGGGAAAATTCAAACGGACAATCTCATATGTACGATAATACGAAATTGAAGAAGTTTATTGCTTCTCTACCATTTGAGCTGACAGATGCACAAAAAAAGGTCGTAAATGAAATTGCGCAGGATTTACGGTCTCCTTATCGAATGAATCGACTGCTCCAGGGGGATGTTGGTTCTGGAAAAACGGTAGTGGCAGCAATCCTTCTTTACGCTGTAGTAACTGCTGGTTATCAGGGCGCTTTAATGGTACCGACTGAAATTTTGGCGGAGCAGCATGCCAATTCCCTGTTTGAACTCCTGCAGCCCTTTGGTGTAAATGTAGCTCTTCTTACATCGAGTGTGAAGGGAAAACGCCGGCGAGAAATGATGGAGATGCTTGAACAAGGTGAAATCGATATATTAATAGGAACACATGCTTTAATACAAAAGGATGTTAATTTCAAAAACCTCGGCCTTGTCATTACAGATGAACAACATCGTTTTGGTGTGGAGCAACGTCGTGTATTGAGGGAAAAAGGGGAGAGCCCCGATGTATTATTCATGACCGCTACGCCTATTCCAAGAACTCTTGCGATAACGGTATTTGGTGAAATGGATGTATCAATCATTGATCAAATGCCATCCGGAAGGAAAAAAATAGAAACGTATTGGGCCAAGCATAATATGTTAGACAGAATTCTAGCATTTATGAGCAAGGAATTGGACAATGGACGGCAGGCATATGTGATTTGTCCTCTGATTGAGGAATCAGAAAAGCTGGATTTGCAAAATGTATTGGATGTTCATACCGCTATGACGCAGTATTTTAGTCCGAAATATTCTGTTGGGCTTATGCATGGTAAGCTTCATTCAGATGAAAAGGATGAAATCATGCGCGGTTTCGGAAATAATGACATTCAAGTGCTCGTATCAACGACCGTTGTGGAAGTTGGTGTGAATGTACCCAATGCTACTGTGATGGTGATTTATGATGCTGAAAGATTTGGTTTGTCGCAGCTTCATCAATTAAGAGGACGTGTAGGTCGGGGCGCAGATCAATCCTATTGTATCTTAATTGCAGATCCAAAAACAGAGGTTGGAATTGAACGATTGAATGCAATGTGCGATACAACTGATGGTTTCGCATTGAGTGAGAAGGATCTGGAATTACGAGGACCTGGGGACTTTTTTGGCAGAAAGCAGAGTGGCGTACCTGAATTTAAGATAGCAGACATGGTACATGACTACCGTGCGCTTGAAACGGCCAGGAAGGATGCCGAAGAGTTAATTTCAGGAAAAGAATTCTGGACTGACGAAAAGTATAAATACCTAAGAGATTATCTGGCTGGCTCTGGAGTTCTTGAGGGAGAGAAATTAGATTGATTGACAGGTTGCGTGATAACCGAAAAATTCTTGCAATCTGGTTTTCTAAATTATATACTACTATTAGTACCTAGTCATAACACTTCGGAAGGTGAAGTTTTTGAAAAGAAACAAGAAGGATAGACAAGCTATATTAAAGGATATGATACAGGATAATCCTTTTATTACCGATGAGGAACTGGCTGAACAATTAAAGGTTAGTATCCAAACGATTCGCCTGGATCGCCTCGAGCTATCCATCCCGGAATTGAGAGAACGAATAAAGTCTGTCGCTGAGAAAAGAATGACAGACGAGATTAAATCTTTACCTGTTGATGAAATAATCGGGGATATTATTGATCTTGATTTAGATAACAGTGCTATTTCCTTGTTGGATATAAAACCTGAACATGTATTTAAAAGAAATAAAATAGCCAGAGGGCATCATTTATTCGCACAAGCCAATTCACTGGCAGTTGCGGTAACGAATGAGGAACTGGCATTAACAGCAAAAGCTGCCATCCACTTCACAAAATCTGTGTATGAAGGCGATCGTGTAATTGCCAAAGCAAAGGTTATTGAAGTGGATAACGATAAAGGAAGATCCCTGATTACTGTGCATAGCTATGTAGGTAAGGAGCTTGTATTTAAAGGGGAGTTTTCCATGTACCGAACGACTACAGAGAAAAAGGATGAACAAGAATGAAAATTGCATTAGATGCTATGGGTGGAGACCACGGACCAAAAGAGTCTGTGAAAGGCGCAGAAAAAGCGATTAAATCTTTCCCGGAACTAGAAATTATGCTTATTGGCGATGAAGCTGAAATTAGAAAGCATTTAACTTCAGATGAACGGATAACCATTATCCATACGAATGAGGTTATAACGGGTGATGATGAACCAGTAAGAGCCGTGCGAAGAAAGAAAAATGCTTCCATGGTGCTTGCTGCTCAGTATGTTAAAGATGGACAGGCCGATGCGTGCATCTCAGCAGGAAATACGGGAGCTCTAATGGCCGCAGGTCTCTTTGTGGTTGGAAGAATTGATGGAATTGATCGACCTGCACTTAGCCCGACATTACCGACAATTGATGGAAAGGGATTTGTTCTGTTGGATGTGGGGGCCAATGCTGATGCGAAGCCAGAGCATCTATACCAATATGGCTTGATGGGGTCTGTTTATGCTGAGAAAGTCCGCAATATTGAAAAACCGCGAGTTGGTTTATTGAATATTGGTACCGAGGATAAAAAAGGGAATGAGCTTACCAAGCAGGCATTTGCTTTATTGAAGGATGCGGACTTTAATTTTATCGGTAATGTAGAAGCTCGGGATTTGTTAAATGGAGTAGCTGATGTTGTCGTAACCGACGGGTTTACCGGAAACATGGTTTTAAAAACAACTGAAGGTACGGCTTCTGCTTTATTTAAAATGTTAAAAGAAGCAATGATGGTCGATTTAAAGAGCAAACTGGCCGCAGCTGTTTTAAAGCCAGGTTTTAAAGAGCTGAAAAATAAGCTGGATTACTCTGAATACGGCGGTGCAGGTCTATTTGGATTAAAAGCACCTGTCATTAAAGCGCATGGTTCCTCAGATGCCAATGCATTCTATAATGCCATTCGTCAGGCGAAAATTATGGTCGAACATCATGTTGCAGAAACAATTCATGAGGCAATAAAATAAACGAAGAAAAAAGGGAACGAAATGTAAGGGGACGAATAGTTAGGGGGATATGATGACTAAATTTGCTTTTATTTTTCCGGGTCAGGGCTCACAAACTGTAGGTATGGGAAAAGATGCTTACGACAATTATCAAAATGTGAAAAAACTCTTTTTAAAAGCAGATGAATGCTTGGCTGAAGAGTTCAGTAAGCTTATTTTCGAAGGACCGCAAGATAAATTGACACGTACATACAATGCTCAGCCGAGTCTGTTAATTACAAGTTTAGCGCTTCTTAGCGTATTTCGTGAAATGTCCGATTTAAAACCTGATTATATGGCAGGCCACAGCCTAGGTGAATATACGGCTTATGCTGCAGCTGGGTCCATTCAATACGAGGATGCGGTAAAACTCGTGCGAAATCGAGGTTTATATATGGAGCAGGCTGTTCCATCTGGGATAGGCACGATGAGTGCTGTTCTTGGTATGGATGAGTCAAGTCTAGAAGAAGTAACGAAAACGATAACGAATCAAGGTGATCCTGTACAATTAGCAAACTTAAATTCCCCAGGCCAAATTATTATCTCTGGAACAATGGATGGGGTAAGATTGGCAGGAGAGCTTGCAAAGGAAAAAGGAGCAAAGAGAGTGCTTCCCCTGGAAGTCAGCGGTCCTTTTCACTCTTCGTTGATGAAACCCGCAGCGAGTAAGCTTGCGGATACACTCAATACAATAGAAATTAGGACTCCTGATTATCCAATCATATCGAACTATACGGGAACCATGGCTGGAACTGGCGAAGAAATAAAAGACAGTCTGGTCAAACAGCTGTATTCTCCAGTGAAATGGCAGCAATCGGTTGAGTATATGATTCATGAAGGTGTGACAACCTTTATCGAATTTGGTCCTGGGACTGTTCTTTCAGGCCTGGTTAAGAAAATCAACCGCGGTGTTAAAGTATACTCAGTCAAAGATATTGAATCATGTAAAAATGTGGTCAGTTCACTTGATGCGGAGGTTAAAGCAAATGGGTAAATTGGATGGGAAAATTGCGCTTGTGACGGGCGCATCTAGAGGGATCGGTCGTGCCATTGCTATTGCTCTGGCAAAAGAAGGGGCTTCAGTTGCTGTTAATTATGCCGGGAACAGCGAAAAAGCTGAAAATGTTGTTAAAGAAATAACGGAGATAGGCAGAGAAGCAATATCCATCCAAGGTGATGTGACAAATGCGGAGTCTGTTACTGATATGGTGAAAATTGTCACAGAAAAATTAGGCAAGATTGATATTTTAATAAATAATGCTGGTATCACACGTGACAATTTGTTGGTCCGTATGAAAGAAGATGATTGGGATTCTGTCATCAATACAAACTTAAAAGGTGTTTTCCTTTGTACAAAAGCTGTATCCAGGCAAATGATGAAGCAAAGGCAGGGACGGATTATTAATATTTCGTCTGTGGTGGGTGTGAGCGGAAATGCCGGTCAGGCCAATTATGTAGCTGCTAAATCTGGAGTCATAGGGTTAACCAAAACATCGGCTAAAGAATTGGCAACACGCGGAATAACCGTAAATGCGATTGCCCCTGGATTTATTGAGACTGATATGACAAATGCATTAAATGAGGATTTGGGAGAGCAAATGCTTAAGCAAATACCGCTGGGACGATTTGGGAAGCCGGAAGATGTGGCTAAAACAGCTGTTTTCCTGGCTGCGGAAGATTCCGGATATATTACAGGCCAAACGATTCATGTCGATGGCGGAATGGTTATGTAATAACTCATGATTGAATATGTCGATTAACCCTTGTACAATATACTAGATGCAACGCTTGAAGGGAGGTGAAGTTGTGTCAGACGTATTAGAAAAAGTATCTAAAATTATCGTAGATCGCCTTGGTGTAGATGAATCCGAAGTAACACTTGAAGCTTCTTTTAAAGATGATCTTGGTGCTGATTCCCTTGATGTTGTGGAATTGGTTATGGAACTTGAAGATGAATTCGGTATGGAAATTTCAGATGATGATGCTGAAAAAATTTCAACAGTTGGCGATGCTGTGAACTACATAAAAAGCCAAAACTAATTAGTTCCTATGAAAAGCTCCGTATAAATACGGGGCTTTTCATGCTATTATAATAAAAGCCTGTATATATCAAAGAATACCGTTATCAATTTGCACCTTTTCCATTTCTTTGGATTTATATATACTAAAATGTGAGAAACTTTTTAGTCAGATTAGCAGGGGGTCAATATGCAGAAAAGTAAAAGAAAGATAAACAATGATGCAGATTTTATTGCATTTCAGGATCGGCTTGGTGTTTCGTTTGAAAACATCAATTTATTAAAACAAGCATTTACACATTCATCCTATGTGAATGAGCATCGTCGCAAGCCATATGAAGATAATGAGCGATTGGAATTTTTGGGGGATGCGGTATTGGAATTGACTGTATCACAATTTTTATACAAAAAATTCAATACGATGAGTGAAGGAGAATTGACAAAGCTCAGAGCAGCGATCGTGTGTGAGCCTTCTCTTGTTAAGTTCGCCACTGAATATTCCTTTGGTCCTTTAATATTACTTGGAAAAGGGGAAGAAATGACTGGAGGAAGGGAACGTCCAGCTCTTTTGGCAGATGTCTTTGAGGCTTTTATCGGGGCATTATACTTAGACCAGGGGTTAGATGTCGTAATTGAATTCCTTAAAAAATCAGTCTACCCAAAAATCGATAACGGTGCTTTTTCTCATGTGATGGATTTTAAGAGCCAGTTACAGGAATTGGTTCAGAAAGACGGAATTGGTACATTGGAGTACAAAATTCTTAATGAAAAAGGTCCTGCACACAACAGAGAATTTATTGCCAGAGTATCCTTGAATGGGAAGGAATTTGGCGCAGGTAAGGGCAAATCGAAAAAAGAAGCAGAACAACATGCTGCGCAGCAAGCACTGATGCACTTGCAGAAAAGCAGTAAATAAATGATTAAAAGGCAGTTGGGTACCATGTCAGAAGATAAACAATTGTTTTTGAAACGATTGGATATAGTAGGTTTCAAATCTTTTGCTGAACGTATTTCCGTTGAATTTGTTTCGGGCGTAACTGCTGTAGTAGGTCCGAATGGAAGCGGAAAAAGCAATATCACAGATTCAATCCGTTGGGTGTTGGGTGAACAATCTGCAAAATCGTTGAGGGGCTCCAAAATGGAGGATATAATATTTGCTGGAAGTGACTCCAGAAAAGCTCTTAACTTTGCAGAGGTTACCCTTACATTAAATAATGAAAGTCAGTTCCTTCCGATTGATTTCCATGAAGTTAGTGTCACAAGAAGGGTGACCCGTTCTGGTGACAGTGACTTTTTCATTAATAAAAAACCATGTCGACTGAAAGACATCGTTGATTTATTCATGGATTCAGGACTCGGGAAGGAAGCTTTTTCGATCATTAGCCAAGGGAAAGTAGAAGAGATTTTAAGCAGTAAAGCGGAGGAACGCCGCACCATATTTGAAGAAGCGGCTGGTGTATTAAAATATAAAACCAGGAAGAAGAAAGCGGAGGTTAAGCTTGAGGAAACCAGGGCTAACCTGAACCGTGTTCATGATATTCTACATGAACTGGAGGGACAGGTGGAACCCCTCAAGATACAGGCATCCATTGCCCGCGATTATCTTCAGCAAAAAGAGGAACTTGAGGAATTTGAAGCTGCCTTGCTTGTATATGAAATTGAAGTCCTTCACAAAAAATGGACTGCACTATCAAAGCAGCTTGAAGAGCATCAAGTAAAGGATTCTGAATTCAGTTTATTAATTCAGAAAAAGGAATCCACAGTAGAGGCGACCCGCTTACAATTGACAGAGCTGGATAATCGTATTCAGTCCTTACAGTCTACTTTGTTATCTGTCAGTGAAGAACTTGAAAAGGTAGAAGGCCGTAAACAAGTTTTAATTGAACGAATGAAGAATGCAAGCCAAAACAAGCAGCATTTAGAAAAAAGCCTGCAAAACTGGAGAGATAAATTAATTCAGGTCTCACGTATCCGAGATGAAAAAGTGGGTACATTGCATCTTCTTCAGGCAGAAACGAAAAACTTTAAACAAAAATTACAGGAAAAGCAAAATTTGCTTAGTAACTTTGCTGGAGACCTGGAGGCTAAAATAGATGCTCTGAAAAGTGAATATATTGAACAGTTAAACCAGCAGGCTGCGGCAAAACATGAGCTGACCTATTTAGAACAGCAATTAAGCCAACAGCAAAGTAAGCATGCAAAATTAGACCTTGATAATGGCAAATTATTATCCTCTAGGGAACAGGTGACGGCTCGTTTGAAAGAAACGGAAATCCGCCTCCATGCTGTCCAGCAGGATCTTGAAAACCAGATTTACCGTTATCGTGAACTACAGCATTCGCATGAAAATTTAAAAACCCAATATGAAAAACAGGAAAAAACTCTTTATCAGGCATATCAGTATTTGCAAAAAGCAAAATCTAGAAAAGAGATGCTTGAAGAGATGGAAGAGGATTACTCCGGGTTTTTCCAGGGTGTAAAAGAAATCCTTAAAGAAAAGAATAAAAAATTACATGGAATTGAAGGCGCTATTGCAGAATTACTTAATGTGCCGAAGGATTATGCGGTTGCCATTGAGACGGCCCTGGGTGGAGCTCTGCAAAATATCGTCGTGGAAGAAGAACATCATGCCCGTACAGCGATTGCTTTCTTAAAACGAAATCGACTTGGAAGAGCTACGTTCTTGCCTTTATCCACAATAAAAGGTAAGTCTGTTCCTTCACAGGTTTTACAGACTGCTGGGTCTCATCAGGCTTTTATTGGGCTTGCTGCTGATCTTGTTCAGTATGATGAGAAGTATAAAGAAGTTATGACGAGTCTTTTGGGCAATGTTTTTATTGTTCAGGATTTGGTCGGAGCTAATGAAATCGCAAAGCTTACAGGATATCGATATAGAATTGTTACCCTTGAAGGGGACATTGTCAGTCCAGGTGGAGCCATGACAGGTGGAGCGAACAGACAATCAGGTTCATCTATTCTTTCGCGTAAGGGAGAAAAAGAGGAGCTTGTTGAGAAAATCGCGCAAATGGACGAGCAGACAGCCAAGCTGGAGGCTCATGTAAAGAAAATCAAAGCAGATTTAGCTGATTCTGAGAAACAAGTCACCCGTCTTCGTGAAGCTGGTGAAACGCTTCGTTTAAATGAAGAATCCATTAAAGGACAAATAAGAGAGCTGCAGCTTGAGGAACGAAATGTCAATGAACGATTAACGATTTATGATATGGAAAAATCGTCACTTGATGAAGAACGCCATATGAAAGAAAGTCGTATAAAGGAATTGCTAAACAGTCTCGCCTCCTATGAACAATCCATTAAACAAATGGATGCTGATATTAGCAGGTATACCGAGCAAAAGCAGATGGATCAATCGAGCAAGGATTCTCTCGTAGAGGAATTGAATGAATTAAAGATTCAATTAGCATCAAAAACCGAACAGCTTCAGCATCAGCAGAATGAAGTAGAGCGTTTGACATCAGAATTAAATGAGGTTAAACAAAACATTCGTGAAAATGAAGAAGATCTTTCCCTGTTAAATGGTGAAATGTCATCAAGCTCCACAGGTGAAACCAATCTGGAACAAACTGCAGCAGAGAAGCTGGAACAAAAGGAACAAGCGGTTCGTGAAATTGAAGCTTCACGAGCAAAGCGACAGGAATTATTAGAGCTTGTTGAAGAAAATGAATTGGAACTAAAAGAGTGGAAACGCCAGCATAGAGGGTTATCAGAAACATTAAAAGACGAAGAAATCAAACTCAATCGTTTAGATGTGGAAATGGATACTCGTTTGGATACGCTTCGGGAGGAATATACACTCACCTTTGAAGCAGCTAAAGAACAATACCCACTTACGGTTGAACCTGAAGAAGCGAAACGTAAAGTGAAATTAATCAAGCTTTCTATCGAAGAGCTTGGCACAGTGAATATTGGTGCGATTGAAGAATATGATCGCGTTTCAGAGCGTTATGAATTTTTAACAGCTCAAAGAGATGATTTGCAGGAAGCAAAAGATACATTATTTGATGTGATTGAGGAAATGGATGAAGAAATGAAGCGCCGTTTCGAGATTACCTTCAATGCGATTAAAAAAGAATTTAATCTGGTGTTCCCTTCACTGTTTGGTGGAGGTCGAGCAGAGCTCAAGTTAACAGATCCAGAGGACATACTAAATACCGGTGTGGATATCATTGCACAGCCTCCTGGTAAAAAGCTGCAAAATCTCAGTTTATTATCAGGTGGAGAACGTGCACTAACAGCCATCGCTCTCTTGTTCGCTATTCTGCGCGTAAGACCGGTTCCGTTTTGTATATTGGATGAAGTGGAAGCGGCGCTTGATGAAGCGAACGTGTACCGTTTCAGCCAATACTTAAAGCAATTTAGTAAAGAGACGCAATTTATCGTAATCACGCACCGCAAGGGAACAATGGAAGAAGCGGACGTCCTGTATGGTGTTACTATGCAGGAATCAGGAGTTTCGAAGCTGGTTTCTGTCCGGTTAGAGGAATCAAAAGAATTAATTGAATCAACTTAAAGGTGGTAAATACATGAGTTTTTTTAAGAAGCTAAAAGAAAAATTTAGTGAACAAACAACTAGTACATCTGAAAAGTTCAAACAGGGATTGACTAAAACAAGAAATTCATTTTCTGAAAAGGTCAATGATTTAGTTGCCCGCTACAGAGAAGTAGATGAAGACTTCTTTGAAGAGCTTGAAGATGTGATGATCCAGGCGGATATTGGTGTTGAAACCGTGATGGAATTGATTGATAAGCTGAAATTTGAAGTGAAACGCCGCAATATAAAAGATACAAAAGATGTGAGAAGCGTTATTTCTGAGAAGCTTGTTGAAATTTATCAGGCTGGTGAGGAGAAATCCAGTGCTGTAAACATCCAGGGCGATCAACTGACAGTTATCTTGTTTGTTGGTGTGAATGGTGTGGGTAAAACGACAACGATTGGAAAACTTGCTCATAAATATAAGAGTGAGGGTAAAAAGGTCCTTTTGGCAGCAGGAGATACTTTCCGTGCCGGTGCCATTGAACAATTAGAAGTATGGGGTAACCGGGTTGGTGTAGAGGTCATTAAACAGGGAGCAGGTTCAGATCCGGCTGCTGTTATGTTTGATGCTGTACAGGCTGCAAAATCACGTAAAGCGGATATCCTTCTATGTGACACAGCGGGAAGGCTTCAAAACAAGGTTAACCTTATGAAAGAGCTTGAAAAGGTTAAGAAGGTTATTGAACGTGAAGTACCGGGTGCGCCACATGAAGTGTTGCTGGTTCTCGATGCCACAACTGGACAGAATGCGTTAATACAAACCAAAACATTTAAGGAAGCAACAGATGTTTCCGGGATTGTATTAACAAAGCTAGATGGAACAGCGAAAGGCGGTATTGTCATCGCCATTCGCAATGAGCTCGGCATTCCAGTTAAATTTGCTGGCCTTGGTGAGCAAATGGATGATTTGCAGGAATTCGATGCAGAACAATTTGTATATGGATTATTTGCTGAGTTAGTAGATGAAGCAGAAGAGTAAACCATTATTTTGAAGGGAAGAGCCAGTGTTGATCACGGGCTCTTTTTTCTTTTATGGAGCCTATGACGTAATTTTAGAGGATTTTTAGGTAGGGAGAATCGTTCGAGATATGACAGTTGGGAACGCAGGAGCAAAGGATAGAAGAAATTTAACGATGGGTGCCACATTAGAGATTAACCTAACTTTTAAAATAATAAATACTTCGCTTTTCTACATGTAATTTTAAAATTGAAATATGGCAGTAAACCATTGGTAACACAAGCTTTAGCTCTTCAGATAAGGGTTCTTGACATTCTTTGATTTTCCGATTAAACTTGTATATTGTAAAGGTATTTCACTTAACAGAGTTGGAGGGTCAGTAATGCTCGAGAAAACAATGCGGATGAATTACCTATATGACTTCTATCAATCATTGCTGACACCAAAGCAAAAAAGTTATATGTCTCTTTATTATCTGGACGATTATTCCCTGGGTGAAATTGCCGATGAATATGAGGTGAGCCGCCAGGCCGTTTATGATAATATTAAGCGAACAGAAGCGATGCTTGAAGAATACGAGGCTAAGCTTTTACTGTTTTATAAATCACAGGAACGCAGCCTTTTGCTCAATAAGTTAGGAAGTTTAACAGAACAGATGAATGAACATGATGTTAAAGAACAACTGATTGAGATTATAGCATCTCTTGAAAAGTTAGATTAGGAGGCGGCATAATGGCATTTGAAGGTTTAGCCGACCGACTGCAGGGCACTTTGCAAAGAATTCGAGGCAAGGGTAAAGTGACGGAAGCTGATGTAAAAGAAATGATGAGAGAAGTAAAGCTCGCACTTCTTGAAGCGGACGTTAACTTTAAAGTAGTTAAGGATTTTATCAAACGTGTCAATGAAAGGGCTATTGGTCAAGAAGTTTTAAAGAGCTTGACACCTGGTCAACAGGTAATTAAGGTCGTTAAGGAAGAATTGACGGAATTAATGGGTGGCGAACAAAGCAAGATTGCTGTTTCAAATCGTCCTCCAACTGTTATCCTCATGGTTGGTTTACAGGGTGCCGGTAAAACAACCACCACAGGTAAACTGGCTAATCTGCTCCGCAAGAAATATAATCGAAAACCAATGCTGGTTGCAGCCGATATTTATCGTCCGGCAGCGATTAAGCAGCTGGAAACTTTAGGTGGTCAGCTCTCTATGCCTGTCTTTTCTATGGGAGATCAAGTAAGTCCTGTAGAAATTGCCAAGCAAGGGGTTGCTAAAGCTAAAGAAGAGCATTGCGATTATGTTTTAGTCGATACAGCAGGGCGTTTGCATATTGATGAAAATCTGATGGGCGAATTGGCTGAAATTAAAGAAGCCGTAAAACCAGATGAGATTTTCTTAGTTGTAGATGCCATGACAGGACAGGATGCGGTCAATGTAGCTAAAAGCTTTAACGACCAACTCGAAATCACCGGTGTTATTTTAACCAAATTGGATGGAGATACACGTGGTGGTGCAGCATTATCAATTCGTTCAGTAGCTGAAAAGCCGATTAAATTTGTCGGTATGGGTGAGAAGATGGATGCATTAGAGCCATTCCACCCGGAACGAATGGCTTCCAGGATTCTAGGGATGGGAGATGTTCTCACACTGATTGAGAAGGCCCAAACGGATGTTGATGAGGAGAAAGCGCGCGAACTCGAGAAGAAGATGCGTACAAACTCTTTCACATTTGATGATTTCCTCGAACAGCTAGCACAGGTCAAAAAAATGGGACCGCTGGATGACATTTTAAAAATGCTTCCAGGTGCAAACAAAATTAAAGGGATGAACAATCTTTCCATTGATGATAAGCAAATTGCTCATGTTGAGGCAATCATTCAATCAATGACGAAGAAAGAGAAGGATCAGCCTGAAATTATTAATGCCAGCAGACGTAAACGGATTGCTAAAGGAAGCGGAAGACCGATTCAGGAAGTAAACCGACTTCTGAAGCAATTTGAAGACATGAAGAAGATGATGAAGCAAATGACTGGCATGCAGCAAAAAGGTAAGAAAAAAGGCGGCTTTAAGCTACCTTTTATGTAAAAAAATATGGGTGTTAAGAAAAAACACTTTACAAGGGTATATTGATTTGGTAATATACTATCTTGTGTGATACTATTCGGAGGTGCAAGTATAAAATGGCAGTAAAAATTCGTTTAAAACGTATGGGAGCTAAAAAGTCTCCTTTCTATCGTATTGTAGTAGCAGATTCTCGTTCTCCTCGTGACGGTCGTTTCATTGAGACAGTTGGAACTTACAACCCAGTTGCAAACCCAGCTGAAGTGAAAATTGACGAGGAACTTACTTTACAATGGCTTCAAAACGGTGCTAAACCATCTGACACAGTTCGTAACTTGTTGTCTAAAGAAGGCATCATGGAAAAATTCCACAACGCGAAGCAAAGCAAGTAATATAAAGGTCCGTTATGATAGAATTGATTGAAACAATCGTAAAGCCTCTTGTCGATCATCCGGATGACGTGACCGTATCAATGGATGAACAAGCCAATAAGATTGTCTTTACCCTGTCGGTCAATCAGAAAGACATGGGGAAGGTAATCGGCAAACAGGGGCGTGTAGCTAAAGCTATTCGAACAGTAGTGTATACTGCTGCATCCAAGAATGACAAAAAAGTCTATCTGGAAATACGCGATTGAAAAAAGGAGGGAGCAATCCCTCCTTTTTCTTATATATTCATGCATACTCACTAAGGGCTGAGCAAGAGGGCCTGCAGGATGTAGGTCATGAAGACGTTGCCACAGGACGTGGCGTATTTAGTCTTCGTTCCTTGAATTAGGGCCTTTCAGCTTTTGGTTGTCATCCAGCTTCAGGGTCTAACCGCTCGAGACATAAATGTAGCTGCTGCGGGAGAGAAAAAGCGCTCTCCCTACGCACCTCCTCTTATGCTTGTCGCAGCTGAGCAAGGCCCATCAGCTTTTGGTTGTCATCCAGCTTCAAGAGCTAGGAGTTCGGGACATAAGCATAGCCTCTACAGGGAAAAACCCCCTTTCGAGCCTCTGTCTTATGCTCCTCACGGGCCTACAGGAGGTAGGTCATGAAGACGTTGCCACAGGACGTGGCGTATTTAGTCTTCGTTCCTTGAATTTGGGCTTTCAGCTTTTGGTTGTCATCCAGCTTCGACGGCTAGAAGCTCAGGACATAAGCATGGTCTCTTCGGGAGGAAAGGACGCCTCCCTACGTGCCTCCTCTTATGCTTGTCGGGTCTGAACAGTCGCCTCAGCTTTTGGTTGTCATTTATTGTGGTTCGGGATAGTATTAAGTTATGAATTATGAGGGTTTTGGGTTGGTTTTAGAGTGAAGTTTATAATCCATACATAGTACCGTGATTTGAAAGTAGCTATAATGATGATGAGTTGATAAGTTTCAGGATTTCTTCAGTACCGTAATACAATTGGTGGATTGGTATGTATGAAAGAGGTGCCATAATGAAAATACTTCAAAATGTTATAGTGAAACAGGTATTGACTGAGAAGAGTAAAATACAGCTGTTGGAGCAGTTTGAATATAAAAAAAGCGTTTTGAATAAAGAATGTGATCAATTACGCTTTGAATTAAAGAAGCTGGAAAAGACAAAGAAATTTCAACCGGCAAGCTTAAAAACGCATTTTGAAAAAGAAATCGATATGCGTAAAGAAAAAGTGAAGCTGCTCGACTTTCAAATTCAACAGCTTGATATTCTTCCATATGGAAGTGAATTAAAGGAACGTGAAGTTCAGGCAATAATTGATGTTGAAGTCGGGCAAAATTGGGAAGAAGTTGTACAAACTAAAACCATCATTATTAAAGATGGAATCATTGATGAATTTAAATAGAGGTGAACAGAAGGAAATGCAAAAATGGTTTAAAGTTGGCAAAATTGTTAATACTCACGGAATAAAAGGTGAGGTCCGGGTTATTTCAAGTACTGATTTCCCGGAAGAACGATATAAAAAAGGAAGCACTTTATATATCTTTAAAAAGAGCTCAAACGAGCCTGTTGAAGTCACTGTTCAATCTTCGAGACAACACAAAAACTTTTATTTATTGACCTTTGAAGGACATGACACAATAGAATCAGTAGAGTCTTATAAAGAAGGCGTATTAAAGATATCAGAGGAACAAATGGGCAACCTTGATGAAGGGGAATATTATTACCATGAAATCATCGGATGCACGGTACGTACTGCAGATGGTGCCGAATTGGGTGTGGTAAAAGAAATCCTTTCACCTGGAGCAAATGATGTATGGGTCATCAGCGGGAAAAATGGTAAGGAAGTATTGATTCCCTATATTGATGATGTTGTTAAAGAAATTGATGTAGATGCAAAAATGATCTCGATTGATCCGATGGAAGGACTGCTTGATTAATGAGAATCGATATCCTAACTTTATTTCCTGAAATGTTCAGCGGGGTGTTTGGATCATCCATCCTTAAGAAGGCTGCTGAGAAACAGGCAGTTGAATACCATACCCATAATTTCCGGGAGTATTCCGATAACAAGCATCAGTCTGTTGATGATTATCCATATGGCGGTGGGGCAGGAATGGTACTGAAACCTCAGCCGATTTTTGATTGCTTAGAGCAAATCACTCCAAAAGAGCAGAAGAAAAAGCCTCGGGTCATCCTTTTATGTCCACAGGGGGAACGTTATAACCAAGCCAAAGCAGAGGAACTGGCAAAGGAAGATCAGCTTATTTTTGTGTGTGGGCATTACGAAGGGTATGACGAAAGAATACGCGAACATGCGGTGACAGACGAAATATCCATCGGTGATTTTGTATTAACGGGTGGAGAGCTTGGAGCAATGGTGATCATTGATAGTGTTGTGCGGCTATTGCCTGGGGTGCTCGGGAATGAGGATTCACCTGTGCTGGATTCATTTAGTTCAGGTCTTTTGGAACACCCTCATTATACGCGTCCGGCTGATTTTCGCGGGATGAAGGTCCCGGATGTTCTCATTTCGGGAAACCATAAATATATTGAGGAATGGAGAAAGAAAGAATCTCTGCGCAGAACCTGGCAAAGACGTCCGGATTTATTGAATCATTATGATCTGACCAAAGAAGAAAAAAAATGGCTTGAAGAAATAAAAAGTGAAGATAGATAGTTGCGCTTTAGGTGTTTTATATGATAAGATACATTTTGTGAGTTAGGCTGTTAAGCCTTGCTTTTATAACAATGTTCCGCTGTCATTATCTCGAGAAGGGGTGGCAAGAGCATTGGGTGGAAGGAGTTGAATACGATGCATAAATTAATCGAAGAAATCACGAAGGATCAATTAAGAACTGATCTTCCTTCTTTCCGTTCCGGTGATACTGTAAGAGTACACGTTAAGGTTGTTGAGGGAACTCGTGAACGTATTCAGGTATACGAAGGCGTAGTAATCAAGCGTCGTGGAGGCGGAATCAGTGAAACTTTCACAGTCCGCAAAATTTCCTATGGTGTAGGTGTTGAACGTGCATTCCCATTGCACACACCACGTATCGCTAAATTGGAAGTTATCCGTCGCGGTAAAGTACGCCGTGCTAAGCTTTATTACTTGCGTAACCTACGCGGTAAAGCAGCGCGTATTAAAGAAATCCGATAATTACGTGTGTAACGTGAGTGGATACAAGGAGCTTGTGCTGACACAAGCTCCTTTTTCACATTAAACAGCAAATTATTGCTTTTTTATGTGAAAAGTATATATTTATACATATATATAGAAGATATAGGCGGTGTACGAATATGGCTAGGTCTAAAGGGAAAAGTGAAATCTTTGAGTGGATTAAAGCTTTAGTTATTGCGATCGTATTGGCAGCAATTATCCGATATTTCCTATTTGCACCTATATTGGTTGATGGTTTATCGATGATGCCAACCCTGCATAATGAAAATAGAATGGTAGTCAATAAAATCTCCTATAAAATCGGTGAACCTGAGCGATTTGATATAGTGGTATTTCACGCTACAGAAGAAAAAGATTACATTAAAAGAGTAATTGGCTTGCCTGGAGATAAAATAGAATATAAAGATGATACTTTATATATTAACGGTAAGGCATATGAAGAGCCGTACCTGGATGAAGCCAAGGAACAAATGATTGAAGGACCTTTGACAGAACCATTTACGCTGGAAGAAATTATTGGCCAGGAAACGGTTCCGGAGGGTGAAGTGTTTGTGATGGGGGATAATCGAAGATACTCGAAAGATAGCCGCCATATTGGTACGATCAAGCAAAGTGAGATTTTGGGCAAAACCAGTCTAGTGTACTGGCCGTTAAAAGAATTTAGAATTGTTGACTAATGACTGAAAAGGTGAAAGTATGACGATACAATGGTTTCCCGGGCATATGGCTAAAGCTCGGCGTGAAGTAACAGAAAAATTAAAGCTGGTAGACATAATATTTGAATTAGTAGATGCAAGGCTTCCCCAATCATCCAGAAATCCGATGATTGATGAAATTATCCAGCATAAACCACGGCTGGTGATTTTAAATAAGGCAGACATGGCAGATCAAAGTAAAACAAATCAATGGTTAGCCTATTTCGAAGCTAAGGGAATTAAAGCCGTAGCCGTAAATGCACATCAAGGGACAGGCTTGAAAAGCATTATGGCGGGAGCTCAAGAAGTTCTTAAAGAAAAAATAGAAAAGATGAAATCCAGAGGGATAAAACCACGTGCAATTCGTGCCATGATTGTCGGAATTCCCAATGTTGGGAAGTCTACATTAATAAATCGGCTTGCTGGGAAAAATATTGCCAAAACCGGTAATATGCCAGGTGTGACAAAAGCGCAGCAATGGATTAAAGTTGGTAAAGAGCTTGAACTATTGGACACCCCTGGTATCCTATGGCCGAAGTTTGAGGATCAGGAAGTCGGCTGTAAATTGGCTGTAACAGGTGCTATTAAGGATACCATTTTAAATCTTCATGATATTGCAATTTATGGATTGAAATTTTTGGAGAAGGAATATCCAGCGCGGTTGCTCGATGGGTATAAGCTTGAGGAAATTCCAGAAGAAATTGTGGAAGCCTTTGATCAAGTAGGCAAATTGCGTGGATGTTTAGCTGGCGGTGGCATAGTTGATTACGATAAAACTGCTGAATTGATTATAAGAGATATCCGTACACAAAAATTTGGAAGATTAACGTTTGAATCTCCATCTGATTTGGAAACTGATGTATAATAAAAAAACTGGAAGGCCCCCTTGTTTGGGGGTCTTTACATTTGTGTGCCAAAACCGATATTAATTAGGAAGGATAAGAGAAATGACGAATTCACTTACCATATCAGAAATAAAAAATAAGCTTAAAGAGTTAGAAACCCTCGAGGATCCGTTTGTTCAGCAATGCCGCAAGGATCAGCGTAAAGGCGTCCAGGTTGCCCTCTCAGGCTTTGAAAGAGCAATTGCCAGGAAAGTAGAGGAAAGACGTCATTTCGACTCTATATCGGTCTTTGAGAACCAACTAAGGGAAGAAGGATATCAGTATATAGTAGGCATAGACGAAGCAGGCAGAGGGCCACTTGCCGGTCCTGTAGTAGCAGGGGCTGTGATTTTGCCTGAAAATTTTTATTTAGCCGGCCTTACTGACTCTAAGAAACTCTCTGCTGCAAAAAGAGAGCAATACTACGAGTACATACTGGAGAATGCGCTTGCGGTTGGAGTTGGCATTATACACAGTGAGGAAATCGACAAAATAAATATTTATGAAGCTGCTAAAAAGGCGATGCTTTCAGCAGTGAATCAATTAAAAGTATTCCCGGAATATGCATTGATAGATGCCATGAAGTTAGACTTGCCTATACCACAAATGTCACTGATTAAAGGGGATGCCAAATCTATCTCTATTGCAGCTGCTTCAGTCATTGCAAAAGAAACAAGAGACAGACTTATGAAGGAATATGCAGAGATCTATCCACAATATGGATTTGATAAGCATATGGGATATGGAACGAGCAGCCATTTAGAAGCTATTGAAAAATATGGTCCGCTTAATTGGCACAGGATGACATTTGCTCCTTTAAAGAATAATTATTAATAAGAGAGGTGTGATTTTTTGCAGCCTGTCATAAATATAGATTCATGGATCAATAAGCTGGCTTATAGTAAGGTATCAACAGGATTCAGAGATGGTCAAATATTTGCTGGGAAAATCACAAAATTTTATCCTCATAATATGGCGGAAGTTTTCGTAAATGGAACAAAAATGATGGCGAAATTGCAAGTATCTGTGGAAGCGAATGTGCGTCAATTATTTCAGGTCAGTCAAACAGAAAATGGTTTGATTCAATTAAAGGTATTGCCATTTGGCAGTGCAAAATCAAAGCCGGATTTGCCTGCTCAACTATTAAGTGCATTTCAGATAAAGCCATCAAGGACGGGGACGAATCTGGCTGAAATGGTGATTGCCAACCAGCTGGCTGTGACGAAAGATAGCTTTACCGAGGCTTTGAACTGGCTGAATTCAACAGGTGATTCATCAATAGGAATCTCGACTGTTAAATTAGCATACCTGAACCAGCTTCCGATACATAAAACTGTATTGGATGCTCTTTTATCATTGAAAAATGGAGAATCATTAACTAGTATGCTTAAATCCTTAACAACATATCTACAGGCCTCTGATACAGGTAAATATGCTCGTATAATTAATAGATTAGAGGAATTTCTTCAAACAGGTAAGAGGGAAGCCTTTCAAGGGATAGTTATGTCTCTTAAGGATGAAGATGTGGAAATTCTTCAAAAGGCTGGGCTGATCCTTAAGGAGGGTGAAGCAATTTTATCAAATTCTAGCCATAATAGGGTGCAGGAATGGATAGAAAGGGTCATTAGTGGAAATAGTACACTTCCCTCTGAATTAACAGCAGAAGAATGGCAAAAAGTTCAGGAAAAAATTTCGAAAAGTGATCTGTTCAGTCATCTTGATAAGAATAACACATTATATAAAGCGATGAACTCCATCATGCAATCACTGGGTATTAAGGATCCATCAGAACAGCCTGAGACAGATATATTAAAGGATACATTGATCCAATTGACGGCCGAAAAAACACCGATCCAACTAAAAAACCAGGCTGAAGCCATTCTAACAAGATTAGCTGCGTTTCAATTATTATCCCAGGAAACGGGGCCACTGCAGAATGTATTTATGCAGATTCCAGTCCCCTTTGCTGCGGTTAAAGATGATTTGACATTGCAATGGACTGGTAGAAAACGAAAAGATGGGACAATCGATCCAGCATATTGCCGAATTGTATTTTATTTAGAGCTAGCACACTTAAAAGAAACTGTTATCGACATGAATATCCAAAACCGGATTATCAGTCTAAAGATATGGACCGATGAAGAAAAAGACGCCAATATTGCTGCCAGTTCCCTGGTAACCATACTAAAGGAAAACTTGGAGGAGAAGGGGTATATTCTATCGACTGTGAAATTTGCTGATTTTTCGCACGAGAAGTCAGTAAATTCTGAGATAAATAAATCATATTATCCCTCTTCAGGGTATACCGGAGTTGATTATAAAATATGAAAGAAAGCAGAAAATCTGCCTCTGTTTTAAAATATGAGGAAAATCAGGATGTTTCACCAAAATTAATAGCTAAGGGAAAGGGCATTATAGCTGATCATATTTTAAAGGAAGCTGAAAAACATGAGATTCCTATCCGAAAGGATCCTAGTCTTACAGAATTATTATCGCAGCTTGAGATTAATCAATCGATTCCTGAGGAACTTTATCAGGCAGTTGCAGAGGTTTTTGCCTTTATATATAAGGTTGACCATAAAACTAGTAAATAATTTGTAGATAATCGATTTTTGAGAGATAAAGAATTTCGGCATAGAATTCCTGTTGTACTGTGCATTGGCGTCTTTTTGATTAAAATATGGGTAAAAAAGGAGTGGGCGTGATCGATTTTTTTCTGATTCTGACCATTATTTTTATTCTGGCAACGAATTTAATTGCGTGCTTTGTTTATTATAAAAAACGTAATTTGTATCTAGCTGCATTAGTCATTTTATTATTGTCGGGTGTGTTTGGTCTCGTTGCTGGAATGTTAGCCGTCTGGCTGATAGAAGATGGGTTTGCGTTCTTTTACGGATTTAACCTAGCAGCTATTTTGCTGTGGAATAGTATCGCCGTCTTTTTGATTGCCATCATCGTTTCGCTAATTAAATTGTATCGAAAACAAGCCTAATGGGTTTAGCTCTATTCAGGGGAATTTCCAGGATATATTCAAGTGGGATGTTGGAATGAATCTAAAGGCTAAAAGAAAATTTGCGAGAAATGAACAAGTAGTGGATAGAATAATCATCTATTAAGATAGAAACTTATTCTCTGTAATTAAAGAGAGGTTTCTACAGATTTCCAAATATATATACATTCATTTTGAAGGTTGAATAAGATGATTTCAGCCTTTCTTTAGTATGCTTTCTTTATCGTATTATGCAATCAAGTGTAAAAAAATTACCGATATTTGGAGAAAACGCTTTAAAATATTGGACTTTGAATACTAGTTTTAATACAATGAAAACGCAATATATTTTTTATAGTCTGAAAGTTTTGATGGGAGGATAAGAAATGAATATCCATGAGTATCAAGGTAAAGAGATCCTCAGACAATACGGGGTAAATGTCCCAAATGGAAAAGTTGCTTTTTCAGTAGAGGAAGCAGTTAACGCTGCAAGTGAACTTGGAACAGCGGTTACTGTTGTGAAAGCTCAAATCCATGCGGGTGGAAGAGGGAAAGCTGGCGGGGTCAAGGTTGCCAAATCGCTGGATGAGGTTCGTACATATGCTGGTGAAATACTCGGCAAAGTATTGGTAACGCATCAAACGGGTCCGGATGGCAAAGAAGTAAAACGCTTACTTATTGAAGAAGGCTGTGATATCAAGAAAGAATATTATGTTGGGCTTGTTCTTGATAGAGCAACTTCAAGAGTAGTATTAATGGCTTCTGAAGAGGGCGGAACAGAAATAGAAGAAGTTGCTGAAAAGACACCGGAAAAAATCTTCAAGGAAGTTATTGATCCTGTAATTGGATTAACACCATTCCAAGCTAGAAGAATAGCTTTTAATATTAATATACCAAAAGAATTAATTAACAAAGCAGCAAAATTTATGACTAGTCTCTATACAGCATTTATTGAAAAAGACTGCTCCATTGCAGAAATCAATCCTTTGGTCGTTACAGGCGACGGAGAAGTGATGGCTTTGGATGCTAAGTTGAATTTTGACGAAAATGCGCTTTATCGCCACAAGGATATTGTTGCTTATCGCGATCTTGAGGAAGAAGATCCAAAAGAAATAGAAGCTTCCAAGTATGACCTAAGCTATATATCTCTTGATGGCAATATCGGCTGTATGGTTAATGGAGCAGGACTGGCTATGTCCACAATGGATATTATTAATCATTATGGTGGCACTCCTGCCAACTTCCTCGATGTAGGAGGCAGTGCAACGGCTGAAAAAGTTACGGAAGCATTTAAGATTATCCTTTCAGACAGCCATGTTAAAGGGATTTTTGTAAATATATTTGGCGGCATAATGAAATGTGATGTTATTGCTGAGGGTGTTGTCGAAGCAGCTAAGCAGGTTAGCTTACAGGTTCCTCTGGTCGTTCGTTTAGAAGGAACAAATGTAGACCTTGGCAAAAAGATATTAGAGGAATCCGGTATTAATGTCACAGCTGCAGAATCAATGGCTGATGGTGCACAAAAAATCGTTTCGTTAATAGGCTAAGACTGGAGGATATATGAGATGAGCGTATTTGTTAATAAAGATTCAAAAGTGATTGTACAAGGTATTACAGGATCTACAGCCCGCTTTCATACGAAGCAAATGCTAGAATACGGCACGAAAATCGTGGGAGGTGTAACACCTGGTAAAGGCGGCGAAGAAGCTGAGGGTGTTCCTGTCTTCAATACCGTAATTGAAGCAAAAGAAGCAACAGGTGCCAATGTATCAGTTATCTATGTACCAGCACCTTTTGCTGCAGATTCGATTCTTGAAGCAGTAGATGCAGAGCTTGATCTCGTAATCTGTATTACAGAGCATATCCCTGTATTGGACATGGTAAAAGTGAAACGATATATGGAAGGGAAGAAAACACGTCTAATCGGGCCAAACTGTCCGGGCGTCATTACTCCTGAAGAATGTAAGGTAGGGATCATGCCTGGTTATATCCACAGAAAAGGGCATATTGGCGTTGTTTCTCGCTCGGGTACATTAACCTATGAAGCGGTGCATCAATTAACTCAGGCGGGCTTTGGACAGTCTTCAGCTGTTGGTATTGGCGGCGACCCTGTCAATGGAACTGATTTCATCGACGTTTTAAAAGCTTTTAATGAGGATCCGGAGACGTATGCGGTGATTATGATTGGTGAAATAGGTGGTACAGCAGAAGAAGAAGCAGCCCAATGGGTGAAAGAAAATATGACAAAACCGGTTACCGGATTTATCGGCGGCCGTACAGCTCCTCCAGGGAAACGAATGGGCCATGCAGGCGCTATTATTTCCGGTGGAAAAGGAACAGCTGATGAGAAAATTCGTGTGTTGAATGAATGCGGTATAAAAGTGGCGGAAACTCCCGCTGTAATGGGCGAAACGATGCTAAGCGTATTAAAAGAAAAAGGGCTATACGATAAATGTAAAACGCATTAATAATAAGACAAGTCTCCCCTTATCCTTTTTAAGGGGAGCGTCTTTATATATTAAAAATATTAAGAGGTGAAGCTGTTATGGATGAATGGAAGAATAGGCTTGTGCACCTGGATCATTGTCGGGGTATGAGTTGGAAAGCGAAATTCCGCATATTGAAAGATGATCCGAACCTTCAGAAGATGTATGATCAGCCCTACCGTTATTGGGCGGAAACATTGGAGTTATCCTCTGCAAAAATCTCCTTATTCATGAAAGACCTCCAAAACAAAGATCTTCAAAAAATGCCTTCTATTTATGAGAAAAACCAAATCCGCTGTATAACATTCCTCGATGACCTATATCCCGGACAACTTTCCGTTATTTATCAACAACCATGGATTTTATATTGCAAAGGAAATCCTGAACTCTTGCATAATTCAAGGATATTAGCCATAATAGGTAGCCGTGCCCCTACTGAATACGGAAAAAAGATGGTTAACTATCTAATTCCCGATTTAGTTAAGGCGGATGTATGTATCGTAAGTGGATTAGCAAGAGGGATCGATTCACATGCACAAATTAAAGCTCTCCAAAGTGGTGGTAAGGTTATAGCTGTTATTGGTGGTGGGCTTTTTAATATTTACCCAAAAGAAAATACAGCACTTGCTGAATTAATTATGAAAAATGGTGTAGTATTGTCAGAATATCCACCAATCATGAAACCGGAACCCTGGCATTTTCCTATGAGAAACAGAATTATTAGTGGTTTATCACGGGCGATACTAGTGGTAGAGGGAAAACAAAGAAGTGGGACATTTATCACGATCCAGCATGGATTAGAACAGGGTAAAGATATCTATGCGGTCCCGGGAAGTGTGTTTTCTGAACTGTCTGCCGGCCCACATGAATTGATTAAAGAGGGTGCCAAATTAATCAATCATGCTAATGATATTCTCTATGAGTGGTGACATAAACAGAGCTTCGGGACATGAATGGATGAAGATTACCATTTTGTTAGTTAGGCTATTTTAAAACTATTTAAGTTGCAAAATTATAATTTCTGTTATACATTGTGCTTCAGACAAGGTTTTTTAAGTCAGGGTAATTATTCAGATTATATTGATTGTTGTTAATAGTGAAAAATCATTAGAACATACCATTGACAGAAGTAAATCTAAACCTTCATAATCATACATGCATGAATATAGAGAATGATACCCTCTTAAGGAGGAAAGAAATGGCGGATTATTTAGTTATAGTGGAATCGCCTGCTAAAGCGAAAACCATTGAAAAATATTTAGGAAAAAAATATAAAGTAAAAGCATCCATGGGCCATGTACGCGATTTACCGAAGAGCCAGATGGGTGTAGATTTTGAACAAAATTATCAATTAAAATATATCACCATTCGCGGTAAAGGTGATGTACTTAAAGATTTAAAGACAGCCGCAAAAAAAGCCAAGAAAGTTTATCTCGCGGCTGACCCCGACAGAGAAGGGGAAGCAATCGCGTGGCATTTAGCTCATAGTCTCGGTGTGGATGTAAGCTCTGATTGCCGTGTCGTATTTAATGAAATAACAAAAGACGCGATTAAAGAGTCATTTAAACATCCAAGACCTATTAAAATGAATCTGGTAGATGCACAGCAAGCGAGAAGAGTATTAGACCGTATTGTGGGATACAGCATTAGCCCAATTCTATGGAAAAAAATAAAAAAAGGCTTGAGTGCCGGACGTGTTCAATCCGTTGCTGTACGTCTGATTATCGATCGTGAAAAAGAAATAGCGGCGTTTGAACCGGAAGAGTACTGGTCCATTAATGGATCGTTTCTGAAAGGCAAGAAGGATTTTGAAGCTAATTTTCAATCTCTGAACGGCAAGAAAGTCCCATTGCAATCTAAAGACGATGTAAATAATATACTTTCAAAATTAAATGGAAACGAATTCTTAGTACAATCGGTAACGAAGAAGGAGCGAAAACGTAATCCAGCTCCTCCGTTTACAACATCATCCTTACAGCAGGAAGCGGCTCGTAAACTTAATTTCAGAGCAAAGAAAACCATGATGATTGCTCAGCAACTGTATGAAGGTATTGAGATTGGCAAAGAAGGAACTGTCGGTCTGATTACGTATATGAGAACGGACTCTACCAGGATTTCAGAAACTGCTCAAAAAGAAGCAAGCGGATGGATTACATCTCAGTTTGGGGAAGAATACTTACCAAAGACCCAAAGGAAGGATAAGCAAACATCTGGAGCACAGGATGCCCATGAGGCAGTAAGGCCGACCGGGGTTATCAGGGAACCTTCTATGATGAAGCAATATCTCTCTCGTGACCAATACCGCTTATATAAATTAATATGGGAACGATTTGTTGCCAGTCAGATGGCGCCTGCCATTATGGACACGATGGCCGTAGATTTAAAAAACGGTGATGTCGTATTTAGAGCAAATGGGTCCAAAGTAAAATTTGCCGGTTTTATGAAAGTATATATTGAAGGCAATGATGATAATAATGAAGAAAAGGAAAATTTACTGCCAGATTTGAAAGAAGGGGATGTTGTATTCTCGAAGGACATCGAGTCAAATCAACATTTTACTCAGCCGCCTCCGCGTTATACAGAAGCAAGGCTCGTTAAAACCCTTGAAGAATTAGGCATTGGTAGACCATCAACCTATGCGCCAACACTAGACACTATCCAAAAGAGAGGCTATGTAGCTCTAGATAATAAGCGTTTTATTCCGACAGAGCTTGGCGAGATTATTATTGAGGTTATGAGTGAATTCTTCCCTGACATCCTGGATGTAGAATTCACAGCTAAAATGGAAAACGAACTGGATAATGTAGAAGATGGAGAAGTTGAATGGGTTAATATTATCGATCACTTCTATAAAGAGTTCGAAAAGGATTTAGCCAAGGCTGAAGAAGAGATGAAAGAAATCGAAATAAAGGATGAGCCAACAGGCGAAACATGTGAAGAATGTGGATCAGCGATGGTGTATAAAATGGGGCGTTACGGAAAATTTGCGGCATGCAGTAATTTTCCTGATTGCCGGAATACCAAGCCGATTGTTAAAGAAATCGGTGTGAAATGTCCTAAATGCCATGAAGGAAACATCGTTGAGCGAAAAAGCAAAAAACGCCGCATCTTCTATGGCTGTGATCGTTACCCGGCTTGTGAATTCATTTCTTGGGATAAGCCGATACAACGACCATGCCCAAAATGTCAGGGACCGTTAGTTGAGAAAAAACTTAAAAAAGGCATTCAAGTTACATGTCTTGATTGTAATTATAAGGAAGAACCGCAGAGTTAAAGGAAGGAAGAGCTGAGGCTCTTCCTTCTTAAATCTGAATAAAATACGTGAAAGATCCTGAAACTTTTTAATAACAGATACGTATGACTTATAAAATGTATTGTTTTTAAATGTGTTACATGATATAACGATTTACGTAATAAATATAGCTGGAGGGTATACATAATGCAAAGAGTAATAGTAGTAGGTGCCGGATTAGCCGGCAGCGAAGCGGCCTGGCAATTGGCCGAGAGAGGCATACAGGTTGATTTATATGAGATGAGACCTGTGAAACAAACTCCGGCACATCATACTGATAAGTTCGCTGAATTGGTTTGCAGCAATTCTTTGCGAGCGAATACTTTAACCAATGCGGTTGGAGTATTGAAAGAGGAAATGCGTCAATTAAATTCACTGATTATTGATTCTGCAGATCACTGTTCTGTACCTGCAGGGGGAGCACTTGCTGTTGATCGCCATGAGTTTGCAGGCAGAGTAACAGATACATTAAAAAATCATCCAAATGTAACAATTCATAATGAGGAATTAACGGAAATACCGAAAGATGAGATAACAATTATTGCGACGGGTCCTCTTACCAGTGAATTATTATCGCGTGAGATCAGCCAATTAACAGGTGAGGACTATTTCTATTTTTATGATGCGGCTGCACCAATTATTGAAAAAGACAGTATAGATTTAGACAAAGTTTATTTGAAATCACGGTATGATAAAGGGGAAGCAGCCTATTTAAATTGCCCAATGACTGAAGAGGAGTTTAATACTTTTTATGATGCTTTAATTGAAGCAGAAACTGTTCCGTTAAAAGAGTTTGAAAAGGAAATCTTCTTTGAAGGATGCATGCCGATTGAAGTAATGGCGAAACGTGGAAAGAAAACGATGCTATTTGGCCCGATGAAGCCGGTTGGCCTTGAAGATCCTAAAACAGGAAAACGACCATATGCAGTTGTTCAGCTTCGTCAGGATGATGCAGCTGGAACTTTGTATAATATTGTTGGATTCCAAACTCATTTGAAGTGGGGCCCGCAAAAAGAAGTAATTAGGTTAATTCCAGGTCTGGAAAATGCTGAAATTGTGAGATATGGTGTCATGCACAGAAACACCTTTATCAATTCGCCTAAAGTGCTGGAAGCTACATATCAGCTAAAAGCAAAGCCTAATTTATTCTTTGCAGGTCAAATGACAGGTGTAGAGGGATATGTAGAATCGGCTGCCTCAGGCTTAATTGCAGGCATCAATGCAGCACGGATGGCTTCAGGACAGGAACCATTGACCTTCCCTCAAGAAACAGCAATGGGAAGCATGGCTCATTATATCACATCAACCAATGCTAAAAATTTCCAACCAATGAATGCTAATTTTGGCTTATTCCCGGATTTAGGAAGGAAGATTAAATCCAAACAAGAACGAGCTGAAGCCCATGCTGAACGCGCTTTACAAACAATTCGGAACTTTTTGAATAGTTAGTAAAATAATTGCAAGGGTTACTATTATATGTTAGTATTTAGTAACCCTTGAACAGGAGTGACTTTTTTGAATAATGGAACTTCTTTAGAATTTTATATAAAGTATTTACAAATCGAAAAAAACTATTCAAAATATACTATTGCATATTACAAACAGGATATAGAGGAATTTTTCTTGTTCATGAGTGAACAAGTTATTTCCAGTTTGAAAGCAGTCACATATCCTGATGCTCGATTATATGTTACGAATCTCACTGAACGTAATTTGTCTAAAAGAAGTATCAGCAGGAAGATATCTTGCTTACGATCGTTTTATAAGTTTCTCATGAGGGAAAATATGGTGGATGAAAATCCATTTGCAATGCTTTCGTTGCCAAAAAAAGAACAGAGGCTGCCTAGGTTTATGTATGAAGAAGAGATGGAAGCGATATTTTCAGCTATCGATCATACTTCAACAATAGGAAAGCGGGATTTGGCTATATTAGAACTCCTGTATGCAACAGGTATGAGGGTAAGTGAATGTTGCAGTGTGGAACTGGGGGATTTGGATTTTTCTCTTATGACTGTTCTTGCCCATGGGAAGGGTAAGAAGGATCGTTATATTCCTTTTGGCGAACATGCAAAAAAAGCATTGCAGAAATATATTGAAGGACCAAGAAAAGAGTTAATAAAAAAATCTTCACAAACGCATGCTTTTCTGTTTGTTAACCAAAGAGGTAACCCTTTAACCCCGAGGGGTGTTCGGTATATTTTAACGAATATTATAGATAAAGCATCCGTAAACAAACATTTATATCCACATATGTTGCGGCATAGTTTTGCGACACACCTATTAAATAGCGGTGCGGATATACGTTCTGTACAAGAACTTCTCGGTCATTCTTCCATACAAGCGACGCAGGTTTATACGCATGTCAGTAAGGAAAGACTAAGAGAAGTTTATAGAAACAGCCATCCGAGAGCTTGAAAGATATATGTGCCTTAATTTTAGTGAGGGAGAGTTGTATTATGGAACAGTTTCATGCTACTACCATTTTTGCAGTACAACATAATGGGGAATGTGCAATGGCTGGTGATGGTCAGGTAACAATGGGAAATGCCGTTGTTATGAAACACACTGCAAAAAAAGTGAGAAAACTATTCAATGGAAAAGTGTTAGCCGGTTTTGCAGGCTCTGTTGCGGATGCTTTTTCATTATTTGAAATGTTCGAGAGTAAGTTACATGAATATAATGGAAACTTGCAGCGTGCAGCAGTTGAACTTGCTAAATCCTGGAGAAGCGATAAAGTTTTACGTAAGCTTGAAGCTATGTTGATCGTAATGGATACGAATCATATGCTGCTGATTTCAGGTACCGGAGAAGTGATTGAGCCTGATGATGGAATATTGGCAATCGGTTCCGGTGGGAATTATGCGCTTTCCTCTGGACGTGCCTTAAAACGATTTTCCGGTGAAAATATGACAGCTCGAGAAATTGCTCATGCTTCGTTAACAATTGCATCTGAAATTTGTGTATATACGAATTCTAATATTATTTTGGAAGAGCTATGAACAAAGGAGGGTCAGAATGAAACAGGACATCAAAAATCTAACACCGAGACAAATAGTTGAGAAATTGGATCAATACATAATTGGGCAAGCGGATGCTAAAAGAGCAGTCGCTATTGCATTAAGAAATAGGTATCGACGCGGTCTTTTAAAAGAAAACATGCGTGATGAGGTTGTACCAAAAAATATTCTCATGATTGGACCGACTGGTGTTGGAAAAACTGAAATAGCTCGACGAATAGCTAAAATTGTGAAAGCGCCTTTTATTAAAGTGGAAGCAACGAAATTCACAGAGGTTGGCTATGTCGGACGTGATGTGGAAAGCATGGTGCGTGATTTAGCTGAAACTTCTGTTAGACTTGTAAAAGAAGAAAGAATGCTGGAAGTGAAGGATAAAGCATTAGAAAATGCTAACAATCGAATTATAGATTTGTTAGTACCTTCTGGCAAAAAGTCGTCTTCCTTTAAAAATCCTTTCGAAATGATTTTCGGCGGTTCAGGTGATACTACTAATTCATCTGATCAAGATAATCAGGAAGAAGAAAGAAATATATATGAAAAACGCAGATTAATGAAAGAGCGTTTATTAAAAGGTGAGTTAGAAGAAGAAGTAATTACTGTTGAGGTAGAAGAACAGGCTCCATCCATGTTTGATATGCTTCAGGGATCCGGTATGGAACAAATGGGCATGAATATGCAGGATGCATTCAGTAATCTAATGCCTAAAAAACAGAAAAAACGAAAATTAGCTATTAAAGATGCACGTAAGGTATTGGCAAATGAAGAAGCGCAAAAATTAATTGATATGGATGAGGTAACACAGGTAGCTATAGAACGAGCTGAACAGACTGGTATCATCTTTATTGATGAAATAGATAAAATAGCAAGTAAGAGCGGCGGCGCCTCTTCAGCAGACGTATCCAGAGAGGGAGTCCAAAGGGATATCCTGCCTGTTGTTGAAGGTTCGACAGTCGTAACGAAATACGGTACTGTTAAAACGGATCATGTTTTATTTATTGCTGCAGGTGCTTTCCATATAGCAAAGCCTTCTGACCTTATTCCTGAACTGCAAGGGCGTTTTCCAATCAGAGTAGAACTTAAAAAATTATCTGTGGATGATTTTTATAAAGTGTTAATAGAACCTGACAACGCTCTAATTAAACAATATATAGCATTATTAGAAACAGAAGGTATAGAAATTGAATTTTCAGACGAAGCTATTCGTAGGATAGCCGAGGTTGCTTTTGAAGTGAACCAAAACACGGATAACATTGGAGCAAGAAGATTACATACTATTATGGAAAAGCTTTTAGAGGACTTATCATTTGAAGCTCCTGAAATTTCTATGGGGAACATCATGATTACCCCTAAGTATGTGGATGAAAAGCTGGGCGCAATATCTAAAAATAAAGACTTAAGTGAGTTTATATTATAAGTAGTTTGATGTTTCAGATTATTGCTCAAGGGTACAACTAATTAGTTACATTTTACTCTTTTCCATTATCCTGTTCACTCAATAAACTTGATAAATATCCATAAAAGAAGACAATATAGGAGGAAGTAAACAATGGATTTACTGAATAAAACAAGAAAAATAAACTCGATGCTGCAACAAACAGGCGGAAAGCAAGTTAACTTTAAGGAAATGGCTGAAAGCTTAAGTGAAGTAATTCAGGCGAATATCTTCGTAGTCAGCCGCAGAGGTAAATTACTTGGTTTCCAGATCAACCAACAAATTGAAAATGAGCGTATGAAAAAAATGCTCGAAGACCGTCAATTTCCAGAAGAGTATACGAATAATCTTTTTAATGTTAAAGAAACATCTTCCAATCTTGATGTTGAGAGCGAATATACAGCTTTCCCTGTTGAAAACAAAGAATTATTCAAATCAGGCTGGACAACAATTATTCCTATCGTAGGTGGCGGTGAGCGCCTTGGTACTCTAATTCTTTCCCGCGTAGAACAAAAATTCGCTGATGATGATTTAATTCTTGGTGAATACGGTGCTACTGTTGTTGGAATGGAAATTTTGCGTGAAAAGGCAGAAGAAATTGAAGAGGAAGCTAGAAGCAAGGCTGTTGTTCAAATGGCTATCAGTTCATTATCTTACAGTGAATTAGAAGCTATTGAGCATATCTTTGAAGAATTAAAAGGCAATGAAGGTTTATTAGTTGCTTCCAAAATAGCTGACCGAGTAGGAATTACACGTTCTGTTATTGTTAATGCATTAAGAAAATTAGAAAGTGCCGGTGTAATTGAATCTCGTTCTTTAGGTATGAAAGGTACTTATATCAAAGTATTGAATGCTAAATTCTTAAACGAGCTTGAAGGTTTAAAACGTTAATACAGCAAATAATAGAGGCTTGGACATAAGTATTTCAGTCAGTGATAAATCCGAACTAATAGGTGATATTTTAATACGCCTAATAGTTCGGATTTTTATTTGTTTTCAATAGATTGGTTACTTCTGTATACCATTATTAAACTTAGTGGAATGGAGCGGAAGCCACCGACTACTGCGGGAAGTAACGGAGGCTAAAGCCTTCCTCCCCGCGGAAAGCGAGTGGAGGAAGCGCGCAATGGAACGTACTTTCTTCAGCTTAACTCAGAGTCGAAAAAATAGATATCGTTCGTCTTTTCAGGATCGTTTATAAGTTATGCCCCATCCTCTTTTTTATTTCTGAAAAAACTAAAAAATGACTACTCTACTTTAGTGGGGAAACAATGAAAAGTTTTCATGCTATCTTCTTACCTCTATTTGTAATGAAAAAAACCGAACCCATAAAATAGGGTTCGGTTTTTTTGTCAGCTGATATTTGAACAAAATGTGAAAATAGCCAGGTAAATGCAAAAATAAACTATAAAAAATAAAAAAAGTTAATTTCTTGGTCAAAATAGGACTATTGTACTTATCATTTTATGTTAATTTTCTTTAATATAAATTATGACAAATATTTTATAAATGTGACTATTTTGTCTTATTTATACTTAAAATAAAGAAATATGTAATATTACTCTGTAAAATAATAGTGAATATAGTAGTATATTGAATAGATGTTCAATATATAGAAGGATTTGTCGTAGTAAATGAATAACTAATAGAGTAGGGAAAACTCTTTAAGAATGAAAGGGTGATAAAATGAAGCTTTTTTCCAACACAGTCAACTTGCTAGAACAAGGGTTGAATTACTCGTCATTAAAATCGAAAGCTATCTCCCAAAATATTGCAAATGTCGACACGCCTAACTATAAAGCGAAAAATGTGAGTTTTAAATCTGAATTAAATCAAGCAACACAAATAAATAATCAATCATTTAAAACCGATAGCAGACACTTTGAATTTGAGAAAACAGGAAGCAGTGCCATCCAAGTAACCAGTGACAATAAGAATTACAATAGTACAGGAAACAGTGTGGATATGGATAGTGAAATGAGCGATTTGGCTACTAACCAAATCTATTACAATGCATTGATTGAACGTCTGAATGGCAATTTTCAAACATTAAAAAGTGTTATACAGGGAGGTAAGTAGGTATGGGTTTGTTCACTGGCATGAACATTACATCCAGTGCGTTAACAGCACAGCGACTGCGTATGGATGTGATTTCATCCAATATGGCCAACGCTGAAACAACAAGAGGCAAGTATGTTGATGGGGAATGGCAACCTTATCAAAGGAAATCGGTTGTATTGCAAACAAAGGATAATGGGTTTTCGAGTTTTTTAAATACTGCTATGAATAAAACAAATCAATCTACTGTTGGTAATGGTGTTAGAGTTGCTTCGATTAAGGAAGAGGTCAATATGGTTTACGACCCAAGTAATCAGGCAGCCAATGAAGCTGGGTATATCGAGGAACCTGATTATAAACTTGTCTATGATCCAGCCCATGCAGACGCTGATCCAGAAACGGGTTACGTTAAAATGCCTAATGTTGATCCATTGCGTGAAACAGTTGATTTAATTAGCGCAACAAGGTCATATGAAGCGAATGTTACAGTATTCAATGCATCCAAAGGGATGATGATGAAAGCACTTGAAATAGGAAAATAAAATTAGGGGGCTATTAGGATGGAACCAATTCAATTAAACAACTCTGTTTCTTCAATTTTCACTCAAAAACTACCTAAATCACCCAATACTACACCATACGAATCTCAAAACTCCTTTGCGTCCGTCCTCAAGAAATCTATTGAAGAAATTAATACGACTCAGCAAGAATCAGCTGCGATGACACAAAAATTAGCACTTGGTGAAAATGTTGATTTGCATAATGTAATGATTACATCACAAAAAGCGAGTATAACGCTGCAGGCAGCAATGGAAGTCCGCAATAAAGCAGTCGAAGCTTATCAGGAAATAATGAGAATGAGCATGTAGAAAAAATAATATATGCATTGTCCCAACGAAATTAATATTCCCTACAAACGACAGGGAAGTCTCTGTGGACGTTAATATTGATGCAAAAGCTAAGTTCGGGGGATCATGATGAAGGAAACGTTCATAAAAATTGGAAATCAAATCAAAGATTTTTGGAAGAGTCGTTCTAGTAAACAGAAAACACTCTATATCAGTATGATGGCTGCAGTAATACTAATTGCTGCTGCTGTGGTTTATCTTACTTCAAGAACAACGCTCGTTCCTCTATATAGTGATCTTTCACCAACAGAAACGGGATCTATAAAAGAGAATCTGGATGGCAGAGGGATCAAGTCGGAAATCGCTGACAATGGCAGTACGATACTAGTTCCAAGTGAAATGGCAGATACTTTGCTAGTTGAGCTTGCTGCAGAGGGTATTCCGAAATCAGGAAGTATAGATTATTCGTATTTCAGTGAAAATGCAAGCTTTGGTATGACTGATAATGAATTTAATGTCATTAAACAGGATGCTATGCAGAATGAAATAGCAGGCCTTATTAAAGGGATAGAAGGAGTTCAAGGCGCTGAGGTTATTCTCACCCTCCCTGACAAGGGGGTATTCGTCAGCGATACAAAAGAAGAGGCTTCGGCTTCCATTGTATTAAATACAAAGCCTGGACAGGAATTTGAAGAGAAGCAAATACAAGCGTTATATCATTTAGTTTCAAAAAGCGTCCCGAATCTTCCTACAGATAATATCGTCATTATGAATCAATATTTTGAGTACTTTGATTTAAATAATAATGGCAGCAATAGTACGGATAGCTTTGCATCTCAAAATGAAATAAAAAAAGAGATAGAGAAGGATATACAGCGCAGGGTTCAAAGTATGCTTGGAACAATCATGGGTAACGATAAAGTTGTTGTTTCTGTAACAGCTGATGTAGATTTTACCCAAGAAAATAGAGAAGAAAATCTTGTTGAACCCGTGGATGAGGAGAATATGGAAGGTCTTACGATTAGTGCCCAAAAACTATCTGAGACCTATACAGGGGGGGCAGGAGCAGAAGGCGGTACACCTGTTACTGAAGATCCTTCAGACTCATTGGGTTCGCAGTATCTTGAAGGGTCAAATGGAAATGGCGATTATGAGAAGACTGAGGAAACAGTAAATACAGAGGTAAATCGAATACGTAAAGAGATTAGTGAATCACCATACAAAGTAAGAGATTTGGGGATTCAGGTTATGGTTGAACCACCTGATGCCAATGACACCAACTCTCTCCCAGAAGAAAGAATAACTGATATTAGAGATATATTGGGGACGATTGTGCGAACAAGTATCGATAAATCAGAAAATGAGAATCCTTTGACAGATGATCAATTAGAGGAAAAAATCGCGATTTCCATCCAGCCATTTAATGGAAAAATTACATTTGACGAACAAGAGGAAAGCAGTATTCCGTGGTGGATTTATGTTATTGGCGGTGTATTATGTTTAGCGATTATTTTGCTTTTAATTTTTATTATCAAATCCAGAAAGAATAAAGAAATTGAGATAGAACAATATGAAGAACCGATCCCTCCTGTTTTGGTAGCCGATATTGAAGACGAAGCAGAATCAGAAGCCACTGTTAAAAGAAAGCAACTTGAAAAATTGGCGAAAGAAAAGCCTGATGAATTTGCGAAGCTCTTAAGATCATGGATTACGGAAGACTAGGAGGTAAGAAGACATGTCTATCAGAGATAAGAAAACTGGTCTAACGGGAAAACAAAAAGCTGCAGTCCTGCTCATTTCAATGGGACCAGATGTATCTGCTAATGTTTATAAGCATTTATCGGAAGAAGAAATTGAAAAGCTGACCTTAGAAATTTCAGGCGTACGAAAGGTGGGCCCAAAAGAGAAGGAAGATATCGTAGATGAGTTCCATACGATTGCGCTGGCACAGGATTACATTTCTCAGGGTGGAATTGGTTATGCCAAAACTGTATTAGAAAAAGCATTGGGCAGTGACCAGGCGCAGGCCATTATCAATCGATTAACATCATCTCTGCAGGTGAAGCCCTTTGATTTTGTCAGAAAAGCAGATCCAGGCCAAATCCTAAATTTTATACAAAATGAGCATCCTCAAACGATTGCCTTAATCCTATCGTATTTGGAAGCGGGACAGGCAGGACAGATTTTATCGGAGCTTCCTCAGGAAATGCAGGCAGATGTAGCAAAACGGATTGCCTTAATGGACAGCACATCACCTGAAATAATCAATGAGGTAGAACAAATTCTGGAACGAAAGCTATCTGCAACTGTTACGCAAGACTATACACAAACCGGTGGAATTGAAGCTGTTGTAGAAGTGTTAAATGGCGTTGACCGTTCAACAGAAAGAACCATTTTGGATGCTTTAGAAATACAGGATCCAGAATTAGCTGAAGAAATCAAGAAACGAATGTTTGTATTCGAAGACATTGTCACCTTGGATAATAGAGCCATCCAAAGGGTGATTAAAGATGTAGAAAACGAAGATTTAATGCTGTCTCTTAAAGTCGCCAGTGAAGAGGTTAAGGAAATTGTTTATAAAAACATGTCCAAACGGATGGTCGATACATTTACAGAGGAGATGGAATTTATGGGACCGGTTCGTTTACGGGATGTAGAAGAAGCGCAGTCAAGAATTGTTGCGATTATTCGACGCCTGGAGGATGCCGGTGAAATCGTCCTAGCCCGTGGTGGGGGAGATGACATTATTGTCTAGAATTATAAAGTCCCATTATACAGAAACACATGCGCAAGAGAAGAAAATAATCCAGATTAAAAAAATAATGAATGAACAGAATGAGTCCCTTTTTCAAGAAGAGTCAGTAGCTTCTGATTTAAATCGGCTCTTGAAGGAAGCCAATCAAAAAGCTGAGGCAATTGTTTTAGAAGCTCAGAAACAGGCTGACCAAGTTTATCTAAAGATACAGGAAGAAGTAAAGCAATGGGATAAGGAAAAACAAATTCTCATTGAAGAGGCCAGACAGGAAGGGTATCTCATTGGCAAGGAACAGGGTGCTTCGGACTCAAAAAGAGAATATCAGCACATGCTGAACCTTGCACAAGAGACAATGAACCAAGCTAAAAAAGAATACCAATCTGTTGTGGAAAAGTCTGAGTTTACCATCCTCAACCTCGGAATAAAGGTAGCTGAAAAAATTATGAATCAGCACTTAGACGAAAATGAGGAAGATTATTTATTTATTGTGAAAAAAGCAATTAAGGAAGCGCGAGAATATAAAAATATTGAACTGCATGTTCCTCCACTTCATTACTCTTTTGTCTTAACACATAAAAAAGAATTAATGTCCTTATTTCCAAGAGAAACAGAGTTTTATATCTATCCGAATGATGAGTTAGAAGGAAATGGATGTGTAATTGAATCATCCAATGGACGTTTGGTAGCAAGTGTGGATGAACAGCTGGAACAAATCAGAATTAAGCTTCAGGAAATCCTTGAGGAGGACCTCTCATGAAAGTCTCTCAATTAATAGATCAAATTGATACCCTCGATACGTTTAAGAGATACGGGCGAATTAAAAGAGTGGTAGGTCTTATGATTGAGTCTCAGGGGCCGGCCAGCTCAATTGGAGATGTATGCTTGATCCATACCGGCAAAAAGAACAAGGTAAAGGCTGAAGTAGTAGGATTCCGGGATGAGATTGTCATTTTAATGCCGTATAGTGCTGTAAGTGAGATAGCACCCGGCTCTATTGTAGAGGCGACTCGAAAACCGCTCGAGATCAAAGTAGGAACAGGTTTGATAGGCAAGGCACTTGATGCAATCGGAAACCCACTTGATGGAGGATCACTTCCATACGGTTTATCCTCTACAGCAACAGAGCAGGATCCTCCAAATCCAATGTCACGTCCGCCCATTGATGAGGGAATTGAAACGGGTGTCCGCATGATTGATAGTTTACTAACGGTTGGAAAAGGTCAGAGGGTCGGAATTTTTGCCGGAAGCGGAGTAGGAAAGAGCACATTATTAGGAATGATTGCCAGGAATACTACAGCTGATTTAAATGTGATAGCTCTTGTTGGTGAACGTGGGAGAGAAGTCCGTGAATTTATCGAAAGAGATTTAGGCCCTCATGGATTAAAAAGATCGATAGTAGTTGTGGCCACATCTGATCAGCCGCCCTTAATGAGAATTAAGGCCGCTTATACAGCAACAGCCATAGCTGAGTTTTTTCGCGATCGGGGGATGAATGTCATGCTGATGATGGATTCGGTTACAAGGATTGCCATGGCACAGAGAGAATTGGGGTTAGCTGTTGGGGAACCGCCGACAACTAAAGGATATACTCCCTCTGTCTTCAGTATCCTGCCAAGATTGCTAGAGAGAACCGGAACGAACAGTAAGGGAACGATAACAGCCTTTTATACAGTATTGGTAGACGGTGATGATATGAATGAACCTATTGCTGATACAGTACGAGGAATATTAGATGGACATTTTGTTTTAGATAGAGACCTTGCCAATAAGGGACAGTTTCCAGCAATCAATATTTTAAAAAGTATCAGTAGAATAATGGCTCATATTATAGAACCAACTCATGCTAAAGCAGCTGAAAAGGTACGACAATCCCTAGCTGCTTATCTGGAAGCAGAAGATTTAATTAATATTGGTGCCTATAAAAAAGGCTCTAACCAAATCATCGATGAAGCTATTACTAAATATCCAGCAATCATTGAGTATTTAAAACAGGGTGTAAATGAAAAAGTGACGAAACAGCAAAGTATCGAACAATTGAACTTATTAGTAGAGATGGGTGGATGATTCAATGCACTATCAGTATAAATTCGAAAAAATATTAACGATAAAAGAAAAAGAAAAGAACGATTCAGCGTCAAAATATACAGAAGCTGTAAAAGAGTTTGAATCAGAAGCCGAAAATCTCTATCAAGTGCTGAAAAAGAAAGAAGAGTTATTAGATTCACAATCAGAGCAATTAAAACAGGGATTATCCGTACAGCAAGTCAGATATAATCAGCATTTTTTGGATAATCATGAAAAGATGATTGCCCATTATCAAAAGCGCGTGATGGATACACGGTCTAAAATGAACTTTTATCATCAGCTTCTGATTGAAAGCAATGTAGAGGTAAAGAAATACGAGAAGATCAAAGAGAAAGATTTTCAAAGATATTTTAATACAATGAAATACGAAGAAAATCGGCAAATGGATGAAATATCTATTCAACAATATATGAGCCGTTCATGATGGAGGCGTAGTAGTTGGATCGTATGGAAGAAAAGAAAAACAAAGGCTTTAGTAAACTGAATTTGGTTCTTACTTTATTGATTGTTCTGATATTTATAGCTGGAATTGTGGTAATCATTGCAACTTTCTCAGGTAAAAGTATAGGGAGTCAAGCTGGAAAACTTGCTGAAAATATTCCCTTTTTAGGTGAGAGTGAGGAAAAGGTAGAAAAACAGACAAATCAAGCGGACTATGTGAAAGAAATTGCAAGTCTTAAGTCAGAGCTTAAGGATAAAGAGAAAGAAACGGAAAGTCTTGAAAAATTGCTGGATAACAAGGAGATTGAGCTGAAGCGCATTCAGTTATCCGTAGAGCAACTGGAACAGACGATTTCAGAACTAGATCAAAAAAAAGAACAAAACTCAAGATCCTCAAAAGATATCATTGATACCTATGAGAAAATGGCGCCCAAGCAGGCGGCCTTAATAGTAGCAGAAATGAATGAGAAAGAAGCGGTGAAAATCTTATCCTCTATTACTACAGAAACCTTGGCTGACATTATGGAAAAGATGGAAGCTAAAAAAGCTGCCGTATTAATGGAAAAAATCTCGGCTGAGAAAACTAATGGTGCTGAAGATTCTTAAGGGGAAAGGCAAAGATTGAAAGGAGGTGAATGAATGAATCAGATGGGTGTATTGCCTAACAACCAATTTGTAAAAACAACTGCTTTACCTAAGGACCAAGTGCAAATGAATAAAAAATCTCAGGACAAACCTTTTCATAAAATGCTCCAAGACGAAAAGAGCTTGGACAAACCAGAGAAAACCGAGGATCAAGTATATGAAGTACTGAATGATGGAGTTGAAGTAGATGATACTTTGAGTTTTCTGGAAAAAGAGGGACTTGAAGAGATGGAAGAAGCATTTGAGCTGTTAAATATACTGCTAACCAATAATCAGGAAGCTATCCCAAAATTAGAGTTTATTCAACAACTCCTCGGTGAAAATCCTTCTGAAGCAATTAAAGAAGCGCTCAGGAGTTTAGTGGATTCTCAGGATACTTTTAAGGAGATTGACTTTACTCAATTGCCTCCCACTAAAGAGGATATTGAAACACTGAATGGCATTTTAACTAATGGGTTAGCAAAACCATTTGAAGGTTTAACGAATGATCAAAAAAATGCATTTCTTACTCTGTTGAATTTCGGGAAATTGGTTGTGATGAGCCATGAGCATACGTTCAATCAAAAAGGGACAGAAAGTGTAGGTCAATTGGATGCTCTTTTATTGAACTGGAAAGATAAATTGACAGCTATGAATGAAACAAAAAAAGCAATCCCGGCAGATGTAAAAAACAATCCTGCCTCACTAAGAGATATAGGAATGAATGCATACAATCTGCAATCCAAAACGTATACAGTAAACTTCAAAAATGGTGGTTCTATTGCAGGATTCAATCCCGTGCCTGCAAAAAGTGCAGATATTCCGTTAAACCAACCAGTCATGATTGGAGAACTGCAGTTACAAACACAGCAGCAGAGTCCTGCCTTGACCCTTGAAAAAGGTGGACAAGCGGTTGGAGCAGATGAATTTATTAAATCATTTGAATCTCTCTTAGCTAAAGCGAATTATACAAACCAAAATGGTATTCAAAGATTATTTGTTCGATTGACACCGGAGAACCTGGGAACCTTGCAGATTGAATTAATACAAAAAGACGGACAGCTGGTAGCCAAAATTATTGCCAATACACAAAAAGGTAAAGAGCTATTAGAATCCCAACTTCAAGGATTAAGAGTCTCATTGGCTACACAGGGAATTGATTTCGACAAAATAGACCTTGAACAATCACAGGATGCGCTTTTTCAAGAAGAATCTCCTTCTGAAGAGAGGAGAAATCAGCATGAACACCAGGAAGATCATAATGTTGGGGATCATGATGAAGAATTATTTTCAGGCTTTTCAAGTGTTCTGGAAGAATCAATCATTAATCAAGAAATATAGGAGGAATCATTTTGACAACGATTGATACAAGTCTTTTATACAGTTCCTTGCAAAATCAAACGAGGGAAGTAAAAAATAACCTGGATAAGGATGATTTTCTGAAATTATTGCTAACACAGCTACAAAATCAGGATCCAACCAGCCCAATGGACGATACGGACTTTATAGCGCAAATGGCAACCTTCTCAAGTCTTGAACAAATGACGAATATGAATACGACGTTAGAGAGCTTTGTGAACTCACAAAATCAAAATCTATTAATCACCTATTCACAGTTTGTAGGGCAGGAAGTGACCTATCATAAAATGGCGAACCCAGATAACGAAGGTGGGGACACCGAGGTTGTAGAAGGAAAGGGTGTCGTGAAATCAATTCAATTTGTTGATGAGAGTGTGAAATTTATTCTAGAAGATGGAACTGTTTTAGAGCCAGCAAATATTTCTTCCATAAATCAGCTATCAGAGGGCAATAATCTTGCCGAAGCAAGTCGTTTAATAGGGAAACAAGTGACCTGGCTGGATGATAAAGGTGAAGAACACACTGCAGAAGTATCTTCGGTCTTTCAAAGAGATGGAAAAGTCAAACTAGAGGTGAATGATGAAGCGAAAACCTCTTTGCTTCTCAATCAATTGATTAAAGTAGGATAAAGATAAGAGGCGAAGTCAATGGATCAAAAAATTATATTCAGGCCACAATTGCCGGTTGCCAATCCACTTAAAAGTGCACAAAAAAACCAAATGAAAAGTGGAAATGATACATTTGAAAGCTTTCTTAGGCCTGAACTGGAAACTGCAACTAAAGGTATTACAATCAGCAAGCATGCCCAACAGCGCATCCAACAACGAAATTTACAAATAGATGAACATCAATGGGGCCAGTTGGAAGTGAAATTGGCTGAAGCAAGGCGCAAGGGTTTAAATGATTCATTGGTGTTGATGGATCATGCAGCTCTCATTGTAAATGCAAAAAATAATACGGTCATTACTGCAATGGATAGAGACGAAGCGGGAGCCCAAATATTCACAAATATTAATGGGGCAATCATTTTAAAATAAAAAATGGATGGCTGGACCTCATGAGAGGAAGCCAAGGCTGTTGATCGACTGATACAGCCAAGCTGAAAGGGGAAAAATAATAATATGTTACGTTCCATGTATTCTGGTATTAGCGGATTAAAAAACTTCCAAACAAAATTGGATGTAATCGGTAATAACATCGCAAATGTGAACACATATGGATTTAAAAAGGGCAGGGTTACATTTAAAGATACAATGAGCCAAACTGTTTCCGGTGCCAGTGGAGCCACTGCTGATAAGGGCGGTACGAATGCTATTCAGGTAGGCCTCGGAAGCTCACTGGCTTCAATTGATAATATTGATACACAGGGAAGTGCCCAAACGACCAATCGTACACTGGATTTTTCTATTGAAGGTGATGGATATTTCGTGGTTAGAAATGGAACTGAATCATTTTACACTCGTGCGGGGAATTTTTATTTAGATAAAGAAGGCACACTTGTAACGAGTGAGGGATTTAAGGTTCAGAATAATACTGACCCTGGTACTGATATTGTTATCCCTGCTGGTACTGTCAGCTTCAGTATTGGACAGGGCGGCGAAATTACTGGTGTCGATGCAAATGGAACTAGTAGCACGATAGCCACCATTGGAGTAGCTAAATTCACTAACCCGGCCGGTTTAACTAAAGCTGGCAATAATACATTCCAGGAATCTGTAAACTCTGGTGAACCTAATATAGGAACAGCTGACACAGCAGGTCGAGGAAAACTGACATCAGGTCGACTTGAAATGTCAAATGTGGATTTATCTGAAGAATTTACAGACATGATTGTGGCACAACGCGGGTTTCAGGCTAATACCCGAATTATCACAACATCTGATGAAATCCTTCAGGAATTAGTTAATTTGAAAAGGTAATGGTAAAGGAGGCAGGGGCTAAAGAAATCCTTTAGCCCTCCCAATTATGATACAGGTAACCAAATTGAACGGAAAAAAATACTTTTTAAATGCATTATTCATTGAGTCTGTAGAAGCCAATCCAGATACGACTATAACACTTACCAATGGAAAAAAGTTAATCGTCGCAACTGAGGAAAGAGAACTTATACAGTTGATTAATCATTTTTATCGCAGCATAAACGTTTTAGGACATCAGCAGAACCGGGAGGATAACGATGAAGAATAAATTAATCACCATAATACTTGTATTTTTGTCAGCTATTTCTTTGCTTGGGATCATCGCTGTTGTTGTGTTAATGAATTATACAGGCGACTCTGCAGATAAAGAACCGAGTATTGATGAGGTTATTAAATATTCTGTTGAAATACCGGAAATTACGACTAACTTAACGGATAATACGTTAATTCGAGTGACATATATGATGGAAACAGACGGTAAAAAGGCAAAAGAGGAATTAGAAAAAAGAATTTTCCAAGTAAATGACATTGTTATTAAAGAATTATCTGAGATGAAATCTGAACAACTGAATGATAAAAAGGGCAAACTGGAGTTTGAAAATAAACTTAAGGAACAAGTGAACGAGTTGATGCAGGAAGGTAAGGTTATTCAAGTTTATACTACCTCGTCTATTCTCCAATAAAAAGCGACGGACATAAAAGTATCTGAAACTACGGAGGTGATTCGATTGTCTGGCGAGGTTTTATCACAGAATGAAATTGATGCATTATTATCTGCCCTCTCAACTGGTGAAATGGATGCAGATGAATTGAAAAAGGAAGAGAATGAAAGAAAAGTAAGGGTTTATGATTTTAAAAGAGCTTTACGGTTTTCGAAAGACCAAATTCGAAATTTAACCAGAATACATGAGAATTTCGCTCGTTTACTAACCACCTATTTTTCAGCCCAGTTACGCACGTATGTCAATATCAATGTTGCGACAGCTGATCAGCTTCCGTATGAAGAATTTATACGTTCAATTCCTAAAATGACGATTATGAATGTTTTTGAGGTTCCCCCTTTGGATGGAAGAATCTTGATGGAAGTTAATCCGGTTATCGCTTATACCATGCTTGATCGCGTATTAGGCGGCAGAGGTTCGAGTCTTAATAAAGTTGAGAGCCTCACAGAGATAGAAACCAAAATTATGTCCAATCTATTTGAGCGTGCATTTGAGAATCTAAAGGAAGCGTGGGCTAACATAGCCGATATAAACCCGGAGCTATCAGAGTTTGAGGTTAATCCACAATTCTTACAGATGGTTTCCCCTAATGATACGGTGGTTGTAATTTCATTAAATATTACAATCGGTGAAGTTAGCGGAATGATAAATATATGTATCCCGCATGTAGTGTTAGAGCCTATTATTCCTAAATTATCTGTACACTATTGGATGCATACAAACAAAAAGAAAAGAGAACCGATTGAAATACAAGCGATAGAACAACAAGTTCGAACAGCAGAGTTACCTCTGATTGCTCAATTGGGAACTGCTGATATTTTAATCCAGGACTTCTTAAACCTAACTGTGGGGGATGTTATTGAATTAGGTCAGCCAATAGACAGCCCAATCGTGCTGTCCATAGGAGATGTACCTAAATTCCTTGGACAGGCAGGGAAGGTAAATAAGAAGATAGGCATTCAAATATTGGAGAACTTGAAAGGGGGAGACTTAGAATGATGAATAATGAAAGACTTACTCAGGAAGAAATTGATGCTTTATTAGATAGTTCTAATCAGGATGTGTTTCCCACTTCACCAGTGATAGGAGATTATTTTTCATCAATAGAGCAGGATGCTCTTGGTGAAATTGGCAATATATCATTTGGAAGCTCAGCAACGGCCTTATCCATACTTTTAAATTATAAAGTGGATATAACGACACCTTGTATTTCGATAGTTGCCAGTGAAAAATTAGTGGAGGAATTTCCACAGCCATATGTAGCCATTCAGGTGGAATATACAGAAGGTTTTATTGGTTCTAATTTGTTGGTCATTAAGCAGTCCGATGCTGCTATTATTGCCGATTTAATGCTGGGAGGAGATGGGCATTCTCCAGCTGAAGATTTATCAGAGATTCATCTAAGCGCTGTACAGGAAGCGATGAATCAAATGATGGGCTCTGCTGCAACCTCAATGTCGACTGTTTTTAATAAGCGTGTAGATATCTCGCCTCCATCCATAGAGCTTATAGATTTAATGGAAGGGTCTGGACATGATGTTTTTCCCAAAGATGACTTGCTTGTGAAAGTATCTTTTAGATTAACGATAGGGAACTTAATAGATTCCTATATCATGCAATTATTGCCTGCGCATTTCGCCAGAAGTTTAGTAGATGAATTGATGAAGAATACGTCTCCTGATATGGGAGAAAAAATACAACAGAATCAACCACCTGCTTATTCCATGAGTGGAGTGGAACCAACTATGATGTCAAGTGATGAGAGAGTGGCGGGAACAGTATCTGATCAATCGTATCAAGAAGAGCACAATAACGAGTACGCACTGTTGGGAGGTAAAACAGAGATTAATATGCAAAGCAATCAATATCTGGGGACGAATTCTGCTCCCTATAGCCAGCTGGTTCAGGTACAGCCTGCCACGTTTTCTGAATTTGAACACCCGCAGCGGTTAGATGAAAAAGAGGCTAATAACCTCAATATGTTATTGGATATTCCTTTGCAGGTAACCGTAGAACTGGGAAGAACGAATCGGTCCGTCAAAGAAATTCTTGAGCTTTCATCAGGATCTATTATTGAATTGGATAAATTAGCCGGTGAACCGGTCGATATTTTGGTGAATAAGCGTTTGATTGCCAAAGGAGAAGTAGTTGTAATTGATGAAAATTTTGGTGTTCGGGTTACAGATATTATTAGCCGAACAGACCGTCTGAAAAAATTAAAGTAAGCTGGGGGAAATAGAATGTCACACAAAATTTTAGTAGTCGATGATGCTGCATTTATGAGAATGATGATCAAAGATATTCTGGTAAAGAATGGATATGAGGTTGTAGGAGAAGGAGCGGATGGTCATCAGGCGATTGAGCTGTACAAAGAAACAAATCCTGATTTAGTCACAATGGATATTACAATGCCGGAGATGGACGGGATTACAGCATTAAAAGAAATACGCAAAAGCAATCCAAATGCCAAGGTTATTATGTGTTCGGCAATGGGCCAGCAGGCAATGGTTATTGATGCTATTCAAGCAGGTGCAAAGGATTTTATTGTAAAACCTTTTGCAGCTGACCGAGTTTTGGAGGCAATCAGCAAAGCATTATCGTAAAGAGGGGAAGTAAACGTGCAACGAATGCCAAGCTATATAAAAATTATTCTTTTCTTCATTTTGAGTTTTTCCATTGCTACACCATTTACAGAAATTGCGGTAAACGCAGCTCCAGACAATGGCAGCCAAAGTGTAGACAGTTATTACAATACTAAAGATCGTAAGACGGAAACAGGGAATATTGACCAAACGAATAATAACAGTATCTCTGATCCAGATGAAAATGAGACAAATGACGTTGGAATTACAATTGGAGATATCTTTCGAATGGTATTTGCCTTGCTATTTGTTGCTGGATTATTGTATGTACTTTTACGAGTCATCAATAAAAAGAATCGTGGATATCAGCACGGCCAAACTATTGAAAACCTGGGAGGGACTCCGTTAGGTGGAAATCGCTCTGTCCAGTTGGTAAGGATTGGGGAGAAAATCTACATTGTAGGTGTTGGTGACTCGGTTCAATTACTCAATGTGATTGATGATGAGGAAGAATACACCAAGCTAATTGAAGAGCATAATCAGAAATTAGAGACTCAGATTACCATGGATCTTGCAGGCAAGCTTATTGATAAATGGAAAATAAAAACTTCCAGGCAAACGGATATGTCGTTCAAAAGTCAATTTAAGGAACAACTGGATCATTTAAAGGAAGAGCGCAAACAGATTACAAAAGAAATGAGCAAGAAAGGAACACACCGGGATGAATGACTTAATGACCCTCTTTAGCAGCGGGGATGCCGATACCGTTTCAACATCAGTTAAGCTGCTCCTGTTATTAACGGTTCTTTCTCTTGCACCAAGCATTTTAATCTTAATGACCTGTTTTACAAGAATTGTTATTGTTTTGGGCTTTGTAAGGACGGCTTTATCGACCCAGCAAATGCCCCCTACCCAAGTGTTAATCGGATTATCGCTGTTCATTACATTTTTTGTAATGGCACCGGTTTTATCTGAAGTGAATGATGAGGCGCTTCAACCGCTTTTTAAGGACGAAATAAAGCTGGAAGAGGCATATGAAAAGGCCGCAGGACCCTTTAAGGAGTTTATGAGTAAACATACAAGGCAAAAGGATTTACAGCTATTCCTGGAATATTCCAAGGCAGATACACCTGAATCTATTGAAGATATTCCGTTAACTACGCTGGTACCTGCATTCGCGATCAGTGAAATGAAAACAGCCTTTCAAATTGGCTTCATGATTTTTATCCCATTTCTGGTGATAGACATGATTGTGGCGAGTGTTCTAATGTCCATGGGTATGATGATGCTACCGCCGGTCATGATCTCATTACCCTTTAAAATCTTACTGTTTGTGATGGTCGATGGTTGGTATTTAGTTGTTAAATCTTTATTACAAAGTTTTTAGGCAGGTGAGAGAAAGATGACATCAGAAGCAGTAATTTCGTTGGCGGAAAAGGGGATTTATGCCGTATTGATCATAAGTGCTCCCTTACTGATTCTAGCTCTTGGGATCGGTTTAATTGTCAGTATTTTTCAGGCGACTACACAAATTCAGGAGCAAACTTTGGCTTTTATTCCGAAAATAGTCGCTGTTTTGTTGGGCATTGTATTTTTTGGGCCATGGATGCTGAGTAAAATGCTTTCTTACACGGCTGACATTTTTAATAATTTAACGAAGTTTGTAGGATAGGGTATGGAAGAGATTGTTCCCAAATTTAGTGTATACTTATTGATTTTTGTACGTCTCGCATCATTTTTTATTACAATGCCTATCTTTTCATATAGAACTATTCCTGCTCAGCATCGCCTGGGGATCAGTGCGCTGCTTGCCTGGATTATGTATTATACGGTATCTTCTCCAGGCTTTGAAATTGACAGCCTATATCTTTTATTAGTGTTAAAAGAAGCCCTAGTCGGATTAATGATTGGCTTTTTTGCGTATATGATGTTCTCAGCTGTTCAAACAGCAGGAGGATTCATTGATTTTCAAATGGGCTTTTCAATGGCTAATGTCATTGATCCGCAGACAGGGGTTCAAAGTCCACTAATGGGTCAATATCTATATACATTTGCACTTCTTTTTTTGCTGGCGATTGACGGACACCATTTGTTATTGGACGGAATTTTTTACAGCTATGAATTCATCCCGTTGTCAACAGATTTTCTTCCATTTGGAAACGAGCAAATCCTGACATTGATGATTCAATTTTTTACACAATCATTTATCATTGCTTTTCAAATGTCAATCCCGATTGTCGGAAGTTTGTTTTTGGTAGATATAGCACTAGGTATTGTAGCGAGAACGGTGCCGCAAATGAATATATTTGTTATTGGCTTTCCAATCAAAATATTTGTCAGTTTAATTTTGTTAACCATTACGATGGGAACCATCTTACTTCTGGTAAAAGGACTTTTGAATACAACATTGGATGGAATGCGTTCGCTTATGCATCTGCTTGGAGGAAGTTAGAATGGGCCTACTAAAACTTGATTTGCAATTTTTTTCGGGGGAGAAAACAGAGAAGGCAACTCCTAAAAAGAAACAGGATGCGAGGAAAAAAGGGCAGGTTGCCAAAAGTCAGGATATCAATACAGCAGTTGTTTTGTTAGGGGTATTTCTCATTTTATATATAGCAGGTGGTTTTTTAAAAGATAGATTACTAGCTATTTTTAAGTATCCAATCAATCTATCTGCTACCTTCTCATATTCAGAAGCGGATTTATATTTAATGTTTATTGAACTTCTTAAACAAATGGCAATTATCTTGGGACCTATTATGATAGCGGCTTTTATAGCAGGAATCATCGCTAATTTTGCGCAGGTAGGAGCGATGTTTTCAACTGAAACCATCCAATTTAAGCTTGAAAAAATTGATCCAATAAAAGGGTTTAAGCGGATTTTTTCGATGAGAGCACTTGTTGAAATGCTCAAATCTATATTAAAGATTACGGTTATTGGAGTCGTAACCTTTTATGCTATTTGGTCGCGGTTGGATGAAATTATGATGCTTTCAACTAAAACGATGGGGGCATCCTTAATTACACTTGCAGATATTACAGTCAAAACCGGTTTGTTTGCTTCGGGAGCTTTATTGTTTTTAGCCCTGTTAGATTATCTTTATCAACGGTTCGATTTTGAAAAGAGCATTCGAATGTCCAAACAGGAAATTAAACAAGAGTATAAAACAATCGAAGGAGATCCGATAATAAAGTCTCGAATCAAGCAAAAACAAAGAGAAATGGCCATGTCGAGAATGATGCAGGAAATACCAAAAGCTGATGTAGTCATTACGAATCCGACCCACTATGCGATTGCTTTAAAATATGACGAAAATCAGCTGGACGCACCATATGTAGTTGGAAAAGGGCTGGATTTTGTTGCTCAGAAAATAAAGCTTGTCGCTAAAGAAAATGATATTCCGATGATGGAAAACAGACCATTAGCAAGAGCATTGTATAACCAGGCAGATATCGGACAGGCAATCCCTGAAGAGTTTTACAAAGGGGTGGCTGAGATTCTTGCGTATGTCTATAAACTGAAAGGCAAGTCATAGTAAAAACGCTGATCTCATTTATTGCCTTTGGTTATCGTTAACATAATTAATCTAAGATATTGATAGATTCACGTTCTATTTAATTACCCGTTAGGAGAGAAGTAGTATGCGAGCAAGAGATTTATCAGTTTTAATAGCCGTCATAATGATTGTAGCCATGTTAATTATCCCTATACCAACATGGTTAATAAGTTTTTTAATCATGGTCAATATATCTCTTGCCTTATTAGTATTGTTGACTTCAATGAATACACAGGAACCTTTGCAATTTTCTATTTTCCCTTCCTTACTGTTGCTCCTCACGTTATTTAGACTCGGCCTTAATATTTCTACTACTAGAGCAATCCTGACACACGGTGATGCCGGTGGAGTCGTTCATGTATTCGGTGACTTTGTAGTTGGCGGTCAAGTTATCGTTGGGTTGGTCGTTTTCCTGATCTTAATCATTATTCAATTCATTGTCATCACAAAAGGGGCTGAACGTGTAGCAGAGGTGGCAGCCCGATTTACTCTTGATGCAATGCCGGGTAAACAAATGAGTATTGATGCTGATTTAAATGCCGGAATGATTTCTGAGCAAGAGGCAAGAACCAGACGTGATAAGGTATCGAGAGAAGCTGATTTTTTTGGTTCGATGGATGGTGCCAGCAAATTTGTTAAAGGTGATGCCATAGCCAGTATTATCATTGTCTTAATTAACCTGATATTCGGAATGATTATCGGTGTTATGCAAATGGATTTATCATTTGGTGAAGCGGCTGTGAAATTTTCACTTTTATCTGTAGGGGACGGGATTGTCAGTCAGGTGCCAGCCTTACTGATCTCAACTGCGACAGGTATTATCGTGACTAGAGCTGCATCAGATGGCAATCTTGCTTCTGATATTACATCTCAGCTTTTTGCTTATCCACAAATGCTGTATATTGCTGCCGGAACTATTCTGTTATTAGGGCTTTTTACACCGATCAATAATTTTCTAACATTATTTATTTCTGGCTTATTAGCTTTAGGGGCTTATAAGGCTACTTCTATTCAGCAGAAAGAAACTATTGTTTCTGCACTGGAACCAGATGATACCGTAGAAGCGGAAGAAATGAAAAGTCCTGAGAGCGTCATTAGTCTTCTCAGTATTGACCCGATTGAGTTTGAATTCGGTTATGGGTTAATTCCATTGGCGGATGCTAATCAGGGCGGAGACCTTTTGGACAGGGTGGTTATGATTCGCAGGCAGCTCGCTATTGAATTGGGGCTTGTTATACCTGTAGTGAGAATAAGAGATAATATACAGCTTAAGCCTAATGAATACAGGCTGAAAATTAAAGGTGCTGAAATGGCCAGGGGTGAGCTTTTGTTAGATCACTATTTAGCGATGGCTCCAGGGATGGATGATGATTCTATTGAAGGAATCGATACGATAGAACCATCCTTCGGCTTGCCGGCCAAGTGGATTACGGAAGAGACGAAGGAATATGCTGAGATGCTAGGCTATACCGTTGTGGATCCACCATCAGTTGTTTCCACTCATATTACTGAAGTCATTAAAACAAATGCAGCTGATTTGATTGGACGTCAGGAAACAAAACAATTAATTGAGCATCTCAGAGAGTCTGCTCCAATTTTAATAGAAGAAGTTACGCCTAATCCTTTATCAGTGGGTGATATACAAAAGGTACTGGCTAAATTATTGAGAGAAAAAGTCTCCATTAGGAATTTACCAGTTATTTTTGAAACATTAGCCGATTTTGGGAGGATGACAAATGATACTGACATATTAGCGGAATATGTCAGACAGGCACTTGCCCGTCAAATCACGAACCAATATGTCACGGGTGATAATTTAAAAGTGTTAACTCTTTCTGGAAGAGTTGAAAAAATCATTGCCGACAGTGTTCAACAGACGGAACAAGGTAATTATCTATCACTAGATCCGACTGACTCACAAAAAATTCTTGAATCAGTAGCTGGAAAGCTGGAGGAACATGCCTTGCTTGATCAAGCACCTGTATTGTTATGTTCACCAGCTGTAAGGATGTATGTGCGCCAGCTGACAGAGAGATATTTCCCGCAGCTTCCGGTTTTATCGTATAACGAATTGGAAGCAAATGTAGAGGTACAAAGTGTAGGGGTGGTGAATGCTGAATGAATGTGAAGAAGTTTACAGGGATATCCATGCAAGAAGTGATGAGTAAAATACGTGCGGAATTTGGAAATGATGCTGTTATATTAAATTCAAAAGTAGTTAATAGCAATGGTTTTCTTGGTTTATTTAAAAAGAAAACATTTGAAGTGATTGCCGCAATGGATAGCGATTCAGTGGATAGTAAAAAAACAATATTCACGAAGGTAAATAAAGAAACGATTCCATCTATAAAAAAAGAACCGACCGAACAACCTGTTCAATTTGCTAATTCAACAAAAAAAGATATCGGAAACCCATCTAGTGAAATACTTAAAGAATTACACGATATGAAACAAATGTTATCACTAGAATCCAAATACAATCACTTTCCAGATCCATTAAGAGAATTACATCAGCAGCTTGTTGTAATGGAGTTGGATAAGCATATAATCGAAAAACTGATGGATTATCTTTTGGGAAAATGGAGAACTAATCAAAGGTCTGCTGAAATGACTAAAGCAGACCTATCAGAGTTGGTTCATATCTACTTACTTGAACAATTAAAGAATTTTGCCGTTAATGGTGAGCAATTATTTAAGAGAAAATATATAAATATTGTGGGTCCAACTGGAGTTGGGAAAACCACTACAATTGCAAAAATTGCAGCTGAATATGTGATTAAGCATAATAAAAAAATTGCGTTCATCACGACAGATACCTATCGAATCGCAGCTATTGAACAATTGAAAACATATGCAGAGATATTGAGAGTGCCAGTTGAAGTGGCGTATAACAGTGAGGATTTTAAACAAGCTGCTGAGCGTTTTGCTCATTACGATCATGTGTTTATCGATACAGCAGGCAGAAACTTTCGAAATCAGGAATTTGTTGAGGAACTTAAAGGGCTAATTGATTTTGATATCGATATGGAGACATATCTTGTCCTTTCCGCTACATCCAAAGAGATTGATATGACAGCAATCTATAACCAGTTTTCCATTATACCCATACACGGAGCTATATTTACCAAATTAGATGAAACTGCCTATCATGGCTCCATTGTGAATTTTATTCTTAAACATCATGTTCCTGTTAGTTATATGACAAATGGACAGGATGTTCCTGATGATATTATTGCTGCCACCCCGGACAAAATTGTCAAAATGGTATGTGGAGGTCATTTGTATGCATGACCAAGCGGAACTGCTCCGACAAAGAATACAAAATAAAAAAGAAGAGCCATCTGCCAAAGTAATTGCAGTTGTAAGTGGAAAAGGCGGGGTCGGTAAATCCAATTTTTCATTAAATTTTTCAATTGGACTAGCTAGACAAAATAAAAAAGTATTAATCATAGACATTGATGTAGGGATGGGAAACATCAATATCTTAATTGGTCAAACGGGCAGATATACAATAGCAGATCATTTTAATGAGGGGATCCCTCTAAGGATGGCTATTTCTGCTGGGCCTGAAGGAATCCATTATATTCCCGGGGGTACAGGTTTAACAGATTTTTTTAAATTGGATCAAAAACAATTTGCTCACTTTAGCCAGCAATTTCAAAGCATTCTGGAAGAATATGATTATATTATTTTGGATATGGGTGCGGGAATATCAGAACAATCCTTGCAATTTATCGTTTCCGCAAATGAATTGATTTATATTACAACACCAGAGCCAACGGCAATAACGGATGCTTATTCCATGATGAAATATCTTGTTAGCAGAACAGATGCACCGTTCTATCTTCTCTGTAACCGGGCTTCAAGCCGGAAAGAAGGCAATGAGGTCATTTTACGTTTAACGAGAGCTGCGCAACAGTTTTTACATAAAGACGTCTTGGCGCTTGGGATTTTGCCAGATGATAAAACGGTACAAAAAGCAGTCATAAGACAAATTCCATTTATCCTCTTGAATTCTCGGGCTCCATCTAGTGAAGCACTAAAAAAAATCATTGCTCAGTATATGGGAAGCGTGGGTAAAGAGGGCAATTCACCTGCTTCGTTTATGAAAAAGATGAAGAATTTTCTTTTCGAAAGGCAGGCTTAAGATTTGGCTACTATTAAAGTTTTAATCATTGAAGATTCACCTTTTATGAGAAAGTTGATAACTGAATTTTTACAAGAAGATGAACAAATTGAAGTGGTGGGCATTGCTAGAAATGGAGCAGATGGGCTTTTGAAAATGGAAAAGCTGAAACCTGATGTCATTACACTGGATATAGAAATGCCTGTAATGGACGGTATAACGACATTGCAGGTAATCATGGAAAAAAGTCCAATGCCCGTGGTTATGCTTTCGGGTACTAACAGATCAGGTGTAGATATGATTATGGAAAGCATGAAGCTTGGTGCAGTCAATTTTATCGAAAAGCCCTCTGGTTCATTTTCACAGGATTTACACAGAATTAAGAGTCAAATGATCCAGAAAGTGAAGGAAGCTGCCAAGGTAAATATGGGCGTGTTTGACCAAAATAATCGCCTGATGAATGTGCCGACCTTAGCTGAAAATTCACGGGAACTGAATCTGACTGAAAATGTTAATGGAAGTAAACCGGATGTTTCCTTAAAAAAAATTATTTGTATCGGTACCTCGACTGGAGGACCGCGAGCCCTGTATACCGTATTGCCATTACTTAATAAAGAGGTTAAGGCACCTATTCTCATTGTACAACATATGCCGGAAGGATTTACAAAACACCTGGCTGAGAGACTAAATGAGTTGTCAGAGATAACTGTGAAGGAAGCTGAAGAGGGAGAAAATTTATGTGATGGAACCGCCTATATTGCACCTGGGGGATTTCATTTGAAAGCTTCAATTCAAGCTGGTGTGTTGATTGCCAAATTGGATAAAACTCAAACCGTTAATGGCCATCGCCCATCAGTGGATGTCTTGTTTGATTCGGTTTCCGAACTGCCCCCTATATACGAATGTATAGCTGTTATTATGACGGGTATGGGATCAGATGGTACAAAGGGAATTATGAATTTAAGAAAGTTTAAAAAATCCAGAGTGATTGCTGAATCTGAAGAAACTTGTGTGGTCTATGGTATGCCAAAAGCGGCAATCGCAACAGGATTGGTGGATGAAATCATTCTTCTAGATCATATAGCTGGAGCATTGAATGAAATTTGTAAGGGTGAGAGGTGAAGAGGAATGAGCATGGATTTAGATCAATATTTAGAGGTTTTTATAGAAGAAAGCAAGGAACACTTACAAGCTTGTAATGAACAACTATTGGAGCTCGAAAAAAATCCTGATGATCTCATGATTGTGCAAGAAATTTTTAGGTCAGCCCATACATTAAAAGGAATGTCTGCGACGATGGGTTTTGATGATTTAGCACGATTAACTCATCAAATGGAAAATGTGTTGGATGAGATTCGAAATCAGCGAATAAACGTTAATGCCGACATTTTAGACATTGTATTTTTAGCTGTTGATGATTTGGAAGCAATGGTTTTATCGATAGCAGAAGGTGGAAATGGAAAAAGAGATGTCTCTTTAACAATAGAGAAGTTAGAAAACATCGTAGCAGGTCAAATTGTTATGAAAAGTTCTGCAGATAAAGAACATTCCGGTGCTCCCGCAGAAATTGAAGCCAGCTCGGGATTTTATGACGAATACGAATGGGCGGTTATGGAACAATCAGTCGACCAAGGCTTTAAAGCTTACTCTGTTAAGGTGATTTTAAATGATGATTGTATCTTAAAGGCAGTCCGTGTTTTTATGGTTTATGAAATTTTTGCCGAACTGGGAGAAGTAATTAAATCGGTTCCTTCCGTTGATGTTCTTGAGGAAGAAGATTTTGGGCAGGAGTTTACGGCAACGATTCTATCAAAACAATCTGCAATAGATATCGAACAGAGAATATTAAAAGTATCAGAGATTGAATCTGTACGAGTTTCGCCGGTACCGAATAAGACATCTGCGGATCAGGAATATAAAGTCGCGAAGGATATGGAAGATGGGAATCAGCTACAGGTGAATTCAGCAAAGCAGGTAATAAAGGGTAAGGAAGAAGAAAAAGCTTCTTCTGTTACTACTGCGGCGGCTCCTGGCAAGACGATACGGGTCAATATTGAGCGCCTTGACATATTAATGAATCTATTTGAAGAGTTAGTGATTGACCGCGGAAGACTCGAACAAATTTCGAAGGATTTAAAAAATGCAGAGCTGTTTGAAACAGTTGAACGTATGACAAGAATTTCCGGTGATATGCAAACCATAATCCTAAATATGAGGATGGTACCAGTAGAAACAGTTTTTAATCGCTTTCCGCGTATGGTCAGGCAGCTTGCACGCAATCTAAATAAACACATCCGCCTTGAAATTATTGGTGCGGAAACGGAGCTAGACCGGACTGTTATTGACGAAATTGGTGATCCTCTGCTGCATCTTTTACGAAACGCTCTGGACCATGGTATTGAAACACCGGAAGCAAGACGGGAAAAGGGCAAGCCTAAAGAGGGTACAGTCATCCTGAAGGCTTATCATAGTGGAAACCACGTTTTTATAGAAATAGAAGATGATGGCGCTGGTATTAACACAGATGTTGTTGTAACAAAAGCAGTGGATAAAGGAATTATTACTGAAGAACAAGCTGAAATCATGACAGAACGACAAAAAAACGAGCTTCTTTTCGCTTCGGGTTTTTCCACAGCTAAGGAAATTTCGGATATATCAGGCAGGGGGGTTGGCTTGGATGTTGTGAAAAATACCATCGAATCTCTTGGCGGAAGTGTATCTATTAATTCACGCCTCGGATATGGATCTATTTTTTCTGTGAAATTACCACTTACCTTATCAATCATATCAGTCATGCTAGTTGAAGTTCAGGATGAAAAGTACGCGATTCCGCTATCTTCCATAATTGAAACGTATATCGTCCAAAAAGAAGATATATTAAGATCGCATAATCAAGATGTCATTGACTTTAGAGGTAAGATTATCCCGCTCGTGTATCTGCATTCGATTCTTTCTATCCCTGTTTGTCGGGAGGAGGAAGACTTTTTGTCATTAGTAATTGTGCGCAATGGAGATAAGATGGCCGGGTTAGTTGTCAATTCATTCATTGGTCAGCAGGAAATCGTTTTAAAATCATTGGGTAATTACTTAAATTCTGTCTTCGCTGTATCAGGAGCTACGATTCTCGGGGATGGACAAGTTGCCTTGATTATTGATTGCAATTCTCTTGTTAAGTAAACAGGGTTGTAAGATAAGGAGGAGTTTATATGGCTGACAATGATACTAGACAGATGCAGAAAGTTATAGTCTTTGAGTTAGTGGATAAAGAATATGCAATACCTGTGGAGTATGTGATGTCTATTGAAAAAGTATCAACTATTACAAGAGTTCCGGGTGTAGAACCCTTTGTGATGGGAGTGATTAATCTTAAAGGGACGATCACACCGATTATTGACCTTCGAATGCGGTTTGGCCTAGAACGAAAAGAATATGATGAGTCATCAAGGATTATCATTATTTCCTTTAATGAGTTTGAAGTGGGATTGATTGTTGATTCAGCCAGGGATGTTTTAGAGTTTCCAGCTGATTTAATTGAGCCGCAGCCTAAGGTTATTGGTATGCAGGAGATTGATTTTATAAATGGGGTTGTGAAGGTTGATAAACGTTTGTTGATATTAATTAAACTCGAACGAATTTTACAAGTAATTGGAACAACACAACCTATATAGGAAGAAGGCGGGCAGGTATGTCATATCTCGACTCCATAACACATCTCCAACTAGATACCTTAAAGGAAATTGGTAATATCGGCGCGGGTAATGCCGCGACTGCTTTATCTCTATTAGTGAACAAACCTGTTATGATGAGTGTCCCTTCCGTACAAATTGCAACATTTGATGAAACAATGGAGCTTGCAGGAGGAGCGGATAATGTTGTGGCCAGTGTTTATATGAGAATAGAAGGAGACATCACCGGCAATATGTATTTTATCCTTTCTTTATCGCAGGCAACCAGATTTATCAACCAAATGACCGGTTCCGATCAATTTTCCTTTGATCATTCGTTGGATGATGAAATCTCTTTGTCTGCCCTGACAGAAATGGGCAATATTCTATCTGGCTCGTATTTATCTGCCTTATCTGATTTTACTGGTATGAAAATATATCCTTCTGTTCCTGTACTGGGAATTGATATGGTGGGAGCCTTGCTGGGGTATGGATTACTGGAATTTTCTCAAGTTGGCGATTATGCGATTATCATTGATACGGATTTTACCGAGTCTGATAGTAAGGAAGAAAAAGATGTAAATGGGCACTTTTTCTTACTGCCTGATCCTGGATCATTTGATACAATCTTTTCCACATTGGGAGTGAATATGGAATGAATCCTTATCACGAACAGGAAATTATCCGCGTTGGAATTGCAGATATGAATTTTGCCTATAAGAGTTCCATTATTAGAACAGCCGGTCTTGGATCATGTGTTGGTGTTGTCCTTTACTGCCCATCTCAACAGATAGCAGGAATGGTTCATGTTATGCTGCCGGATTCCTCACTTGCCCGAGGGAAAACATTTAATAAAGCAAAATATGCAGATACTGCAATACCAGAGCTTATTAAACGATTCAAGAATAAGGGAATAAAGAGTCAATTGCTCAAGGCAAAACTTGCAGGTGGAGCGCAAATGTTTCAATTCAGTTCAGGAAGTGATTTGATGAGAATCGGACCGCGAAATGTAGACGCTGTGAAAATTCAGCTTATGGAAAATCATATCCAGGTAATTGCTGAAGATGTTGGTGGAAACAGTGGAAGAACAATTGAATTTAATCCGATTACATGTATATTGCACATTCGTACGGTTAATCAGGGTTGCTGCTCTATTTAAGTTTTCATTCGGTATAGAGCAAAATTAAGGGAAATTTGTCGGATGTACATCTGTTGTTTTTTGTTATAATTTAATTACCATAATAAACCAACTAAAGGGAGGGTCAAAATGTCTCAAGTGAATACCGGTGAAGAACAGACGTATTGGCATAAATGGCTTGAAGGCCGGGACGCGCAGGCTGGAGACATATTGGCAAAAAAATACTTGCCATTGGTCAGTTATCATGTACAACGGATTTCAGTGAACCTGCCTAAAAATGTGAATAGAGATGATATAAGAAGTTTAGCGAATATGGGTCTATTTGATGCCTTAGAAAAATTCGACCCATCTCGTGATTTAAAGTTTGAGACCTATGCGTCCTTTCGAATTAGGGGAGCCATTATAGATGGATTGCGTAAAGAAGATTGGTTGCCAAGAAGTACGAGAGAAAAAGCCAAATTAATCGATTCGACTATAGAAGCATTAGAACAGAAGAATATGCGTAATATCACACCTGTTGAAATTGCCGAAGAATTAGGGATTACAGAGGATGAGGTTGTCAAAATCACGAATGAGAATTTCTTTTCCAATATATTATCAATGGATGAACAGCCGCATGATACTCACTCGGATCAGGAAGCACAATCGTATACAGTGAAAGATGAGCGCGTGCCATCTCCTGAAGAAGCTCTTGTTAAAAAAGAATTGCTCAAAGAGATGGTAGACCTTATTCATAGGCTAAGTGAAAAAGAACAACTAGTGTTGGACTTATTCTATCGGCAGGAGTTGACTCTTACAGAGATTGGATACATTCTGAAGCTATCGACTTCGAGAATTTCACAAATACATTCACGTGCTCTTTTTAAATTAAAAGAGCTATTAGCAAAAACAATATATCGCTAAAGCTATTGGTTTGGGAGTGGGAAAATGGACTTTCCATATAAACTGGAAATATCCCAAGATAAAATGAAGGCCTGGATCTTACCTATAGGGAATGAGGTACAATCGGTTTCTGATAGACAAATAGATGAATGGCTCGTTTCTTTACCGATTATCTTTGGTATAAAAAAGGAAACAAAAGTACATTTACTGAATACGGAGCAGGTTGTTTTTCCTTTATTGATTGCTGAAGGAAAATTACCTGAAAACGGCCAGGATGGAGAAATAAAGCTCGAATATACAAAGGGAATAGACACAGAAGAGCAACCGTTTAACTTCAGAAATGTAATGGATATTCCTTCCGTCTCTACAGGAGATAAAATTGCGGTTGCATCTCAACCAACTTTTGGTCATTTTGGAATGGATCTCTTAGGAAATAAAATCAAGCCGAAACCAGGCAAAAGAGCCGTCTATAAACTGGGACCCAATGTTATTGAACATGAATCAAGTCTATATTCAACGATTGACGGACAAATCAGTATAGTAGGCCATACTATACAGGTTAATCCGGTTTTTCAAGTGAAAGGAGATTTGAGCCTGGAGGTAGGCAATATTGATTTTGTTGGAAATGTGTATATTGAAGGGAATATACCCGTTGGTTATACGGTTTCGTGCGGTGGCGATTTAAAAGTCTCCGGTATCATTGAAGGATCAGACATTACTGTTGGCGGCTCGGTTGTTGTCAAGGGCGGGATTACTGGAGAAAAAAATTGCAGTATTCGAACAGGCGGAGATCTATACGCCTTATACATAAATTATTCAAATGTCATATCAAGCGGAAATATTATTATTCAACATGCAATTCTCCATAGTTTTGTAACTTCCATGAAATCTGTTGTCTGTAAAAAAGGACATCTAATAGGCGGTGTTTTAAGGGCTGGCAAGAGAGTGGAACTAATGGATGCGGGAAATTTGCATTATACACGTACTGAAATACATATCGGCAATAATGATGCAATTGAAATGATTAAGCAGGATTTGGATTCACGATATCAAAAAATGCAAAAAACACTCTCGAAACTTTCGTATATAGCTGTGAAGCTTGAAGAAAAAACAAGGTTATCGAATGACAAAAAAGATGCTCTTTTGCTGGAAAAGCAAAGAAAAACAAAAGATTTCTTAGTAGATGAAATGAAAAAACTTAAGCAAGAGAGATTGATGTTAGAGTATGAGCTGCAAGTCGATGATGAGTTAATTATTAACGGTTCATGCTACCCTAATCTTTATATAAAAATGGGTAAATATAGTATGCCATTGAATCAAATTTACCAGTCAGTGAGATTTACTGATAAGGGAAACGAGATATCTGTTTATCCGCTCTAAAAGGGGGCAATAAATCATGAGTTTAAAAGCGATTGAATTGCAAGTTGCACTACCCAGAACGCAGGATGCAGGTAAAATCCAGGAGCTATTGCAGAATCGTGGTCAACAACTGGTTGAGCATGCATCAGAACAGGAAAAAAAGAGTACAAGAGCAAAAAATGAAACAGTACTTAGGCAAGAAAAGAATAGCTCGGTTGATTGGAATAATCATTCCAAGGGCCGGCAGCAGGAAAAACGGCGGCAGAATGATGAATCTACTAAAAATCATTCTGCCTTTTCGCAAGCAGAAACCCATCCTTATAAGGGAAAGAGAATAGATTTTTCGGGATAAGAGGAGACAAAATGACATTTATACTCATAGTAAGCATCATGGTCAATATGGTGGCTGTTTTAGCAATTGTTATCCTTTATTTGAGGCAGAATCGTCTTATTCAATTCGAGAAGGAATGTAAAGAATATCAAAAAGAAGTTGAGGAACTAATCCATACGTTTATAATCGAAATGAAGGAAGAAAACGATGAAATTAAACAGTTGTTTGTGGATAATAGTCGTAAGATCCAAAGTGCTGATGGAGCTGATGGACCTCGCAAGCTGTCTGATGAAGAAGAGAAAATGAATCTAAATAGAACAGGGGTAACAAATGGCTATAAGCAGAAGCATGCACTGAATGCTTACGAAAATACGAGCCGGCAATCCGTTATGGATTATCTGAAGGAAGAAAAAATAGAATCAGATGTTATCGACCGGGAGTTAGATCAAATCTCTATATTGGCCGAGGCCCAGAAAATGAAGAACCAAGGGAGAACAATTGAGGAAATTGCAAAAAAAATGGGCCGTGGCAAAACAGAAATTCACCTTTTATTTAAATTAAATCAAAAGTAAAGTAAAAAGGCTTGATTGTATGCTTAGATTATGCTATATTATGACATGGTGTTAATACACACGCTTGAGGATTTGGACTGATCGTGCTGTAAACCTACAGTTTCAGCCTGAAAATGATTTGAGCGGAGGAAAAACAAAACATAGGAGGAACAAACATGTCTGTAATTTCAATGAAACAACTGCTTGAAGCAGGTGTACACTTCGGGCACCAAACTCGTCGTTGGAACCCAAAAATGAAAAAATATATCTTCACGGAGCGTAATGGTATCTACATTATTGACCTTCAAAAAACGGTTAAAAAAGTAGAAGAAGCTTACAACTTCGTAAGAGACTTGGCTGCTGATGGCGGTACTATGCTTTTCGTTGGTACTAAAAAGCAAGCTCAAGATTCTGTAAAAGAAGAAGCTGGCCGTGCTGGTATGTACTATGTTAACCAACGTTGGTTAGGTGGTACATTAACAAACTTCGTGACAATTCAAAAACGTATTGCACGTCTTAAAGAAATCGAAAAAATGGAAGAAAACGGAACATTCGAAGTTCTTCCTAAAAAAGAAGTTATTCAATTGAAAAAAGAACAAGAACGTCTTGAAAAATTCTTGGGCGGTATCAAGGATATGAAACAAATCCCTGATGCATTGTTCATCATTGACCCACGTAAAGAGCGTATCGCTGTTGCGGAAGCTCATAAATTGAATATTCCAATCGTAGGTATCGTTGATACAAACTGTGATCCGGATGAAATCGATTATGTAATCCCTGCAAACGATGATGCAATCCGTGCTGTTAAATTGCTTACTGGTAAAATGGCTGACGCTATCCTTGAAGGTAAACAAGGTGAAGAAACAGCTCCAGTTGCAGAAGAAACAGTAGTAGAAGAAACTGTTGAGGCAGAAGAAGCAACTACAGTTGAAAATGCTTAATTGATTTTTTAAAGGTGATAAGAGGACAGTGCCTTTTATCACCTTTTTTTGAAATAAAATAGAGTGGTGTATACGGAATCACACACTGCTACATACTGATTTTATCGGATGATATAAAGGAGGAAGACCAAATGGCTATTACTGCTCAAATGGTTAAAGAATTACGTGAAAAAACTGGTGCAGGTATGATGGACTGCAAAAAAGCACTACAAGAAACAAGCGGTGACATGGATAAAGCAATTGATTACCTTCGTGAAAAAGGTATCGCGAAAGCGGCTAAAAAAGGCGATCGTATTGCTGCTGAAGGTTTAACTTCTATCGTTGTTGAAGGCGATAAAGCAGTTATCCTTGAAGTAAATGCTGAAACAGATTTCGTTGCTAAAAACGAAGCTTTCCAAACTCTTGTAAAAGAATTGGCTGCACATCTTTTAGCAAACGCACCTGCAAATGTTGAGGAAGCTTTAACTCAAACAATGACTAACGGTGCAACTGTTGCTGACCACATCAATGCTGCAATTGCAAAAATTGGTGAGCGCATCACTCTTCGTCGTTTTGAAATCAAAGCAAAACCTGAAAACGGAGCTTTCGGAGCTTACATCCACCAAGGCGGACGTATCAGCGTATTAACAATTGTTGAAGGTACAACTGATGAAGCGGTTGCGAAAGACGTTTCTATGCACATCGCTGCTTTAAACCCTAAATACGTATCACGTGACCAAGTTACTGCTGAAGAAGTTGAACATGAGCGTCAAGTTCTAACACAACAAGCATTGAACGAAGGAAAACCTGAAAAAATCGTTGCAAAAATGGTTGAAGGCCGTCTAGGAAAATACTTTGAAGAAATTTGTGTAATGGACCAAACTTTCGTTAAAAATCCAGATCAAAAAGTTGGTCAATTTGTACAAGCTAACGGCGCTACAATCGTTGAGTTCGTACGTTACGAAGTAGGAGAAGGTATCGAGAAGAAACAAGATAACTTCGCTGAAGAAGTAATGAGCCAAATTAAAAAAGACTAATCTAATTACATGTGTATAGCATAAAAATAGGGGACACGTTGTGTTCCCTATTTTTCAAGAATACATTTCCTTAAAATAAACAGATTATTAGATGAGGATATCGACTATTAAAGCTTGCAATAGATCGATAACTAATGACGGTGGAGGTTACTATGAGCAGCGTAAAGTATAAAAGAGTTGTATTAAAGTTAAGTGGAGAGGCACTTGCCGGTACTCAGGGTTTTGGAATTGACCCTACCATCATTTTTTCAGTTGCTAAACAAGTGAAAGAAGTTGCGGAGCTTGGTGTTGAAGTCGCAGTAGTGGTTGGCGGCGGAAATATTTGGCGTGGCAAAACAGGCAGTGAACTAGGAATGGACCGTGCAACTGCCGATTATATGGGAATGCTTGCAACAGTTATGAATTCACTTGCTCTTCAGGATAGTTTGGAACAACAAGGGATTGAGACACGTGTCCAAACATCTATCGAAATGAGACAAGTGGCTGAGCCTTATATCCGTCGCAGAGCAATCCGCCATTTAGAGAAAACACGTGTGGTTATCTTTGCTGCAGGTACTGGAAATCCGTATTTCTCTACAGATACGACAGCAGCTTTACGGGCTGCCGAAATAGAAGCAGATGTCATTCTTATGGGTAAAAATAATGTTGATGGTGTCTATAGTGCAGATCCTGTATTAGATAGCAGTGCTGTAAAATATGATAAACTTTCTTATCTAGATTTAATTAAGGATGGTTTATCCGTAATGGACTCCACAGCATCATCTTTATGTATGGATAACGACATTCCACTAATTGTCTTCTCAATAATGGAAGAAGGAAATATTAAACGTGCCGTTATGGGTGAAACTATAGGTACTATTGTTAGGGGGAAAGAATAATGGCAAAACAAGTTATAGAAAATACGAAGGAAAAGATGAATAAAGGGATTCAGGCATTCTCCAGAGAATTAGCCTCTATCCGTGCAGGTCGTGCTAGTGCATCCCTTTTAGACAGATTGACTGTTAATTATTATGGGGCACCTACACCTGTAAATCAGCTTGGATCAATCAGTGTTCCGGAAGCTCGTATGCTGGTTATTACACCTTATGACAAAACCATTCTTGGTGATATTGAAAAAGCAATTCTGAAGTCTGATCTTGGTCTAAACCCAGTGAACGATGGTAATATTATTCGTTTAAGTGTTCCTGCACTAACTGAAGAACGTCGTCGTGACCTTGTTAAACAAGTGAAGAAGGAAGCTGAAGAAGCAAAAGTTGCGATTCGTAATGTTCGCCGTGATGGTAATGATGACCTTAAAAAGCTAGAGAAAAACGGGGAAATTACAGAGGATGCACTTCGTGGATATTCTGATGACGTTCAAAAAATGACGGACGATCATATCGCGAAAATCGATGCTCTTGCTAAAGATAAAGAAAAGGAAATCATGGAAGTTTGATTTTTATATCATAAAGCCCCTTTTATCTAAAGGGGCTTTTTTGTTACGCCCCAGTATGTATTTAGGTGACGAAATTATATATTAACAAAATCATACAATGCGTCTAAAAAGATTAACTGTTAGAAATCCATAGAACTGCCAGGGAAACAAACATACAAACAGAAATGTTTGTGACAATTAAATGTGGTATGATAGGTTATGGAATTTGTACAAAAGCTAAATAATTAAATATACATAAGCAGGGAAGATTAATTCCTTTTGGAGGAAAAACAATGTTTGGATGGAAAATAGTTAAGAAAAAAGGAAAACAGTACTCTATACCAGAAAGAATAGAAAAGGTAAAACAAAATAAAATACCAGAACATATAGCGATTATTATGGATGGGAATGGCCGGTGGGCGAGAAAAAGGGCATTGCCAAGAGTAGCGGGACATCATGAAGGTATGAAGGTGGTACGTAAAACGACGAAATTAGCTAATGAATTAGGAGTGAAGGTGTTAACGGTTTATGCCTTTTCAACTGAGAATTGGAAACGTCCCAAGGATGAAGTAGATTATTTGTTAAAATTACCCGAAGAATTTCTAGGGACGTTTTTGCCTGAATTGATGGAAGAAAACGTTAAGGTACAAATTATGGGTGATCAAAAGAGACTGCCTTTACATACTGTCAATGCAGTTACTACAGCATTAGACCAAACTAAAGATAATGATGGTCTTATTTTAAATTTTGCCCTTAATTATGGCAGCCGCGCAGAAATCCTCGAAGGTGTAAAAAAAGCCGCAGCTGATATGAAAGATGGTCGCCTCGAAGAAAGCGATTTGACAGAAGAACGATTCTCTGAGTATTTGATGACCAATCAGCTGATGGATCCGGATTTATTAATCCGAACGAGCGGTGAAATTCGACTGAGCAACTTTATGTTATGGCAATTAGCCTATACGGAGTTTTATTTTACAGATGTATTGTGGCCGGACTTTAATGATCATGAATTGCTCAATGCGATTGAAGAATTCCAAGGCAGATCGAGAAGATACGGCGGCGTATAATGAGGAAGGCAGGGATTTTAGAATGAAACAAAGAATCATTACTGCGATAGTCGCAATTGCATTATTTTTACCGATATTAATTTATGGAAATATTCCATTTCTTATTTTAATCTATGCGATGGCGACAATTGGATTATTTGAACTAATTAAGATGAAGAAAATGCCACTAATGACGATATCCACATTACTATCGTTTTTATTAGTATGGATTCTATTGATACCGGATCGATACAGCCATTTTTTTGATATGATTCAATACGATAAAATGGATATAGTGATTATCATTGCATTTTTGTTATTGATTATTACGGTGATCTCCAAAAATGCTTTTACGTTTGATGATGCGGCTTTTCTGCTGTTGTCTTCTCTATACATAGGTATATCTTTTTATTACTTTTTTGGGACAAGAGATGGTGAGAATGGCCTTTTAACGATACTATTTGTGTTAATTACGATATGGGTTACTGATTCAGGTGCCTATTTTGTAGGGCGATCTATAGGAAAACGAAAGCTTTGGCCGGAAATCAGCCCAAATAAAACAATAGAAGGATTCCTTGGTGGAGTTGGAAGTGCATTAGTTGTTGCAATTCTGTTCTATTTTCTCTCTAATTTGGACTACAATATAAGTAAGCTGATTATAATGGCATTATTAATTTCGATTTTCGGGCAGTTGGGTGATCTTGTACAATCTGCATATAAAAGGCATTATGGTGTTAAGGATTCCGGAAATATCTTACCGGGACATGGAGGAATTTTGGACAGATTTGATAGTTTTATTTTTATTCTTCCCATTTTGCACTTCTTCATTTTTTAAACGTAACTATACAACTGCCAGGGGAGGAGCTTTAGCTTGAAAAGTATCAATTTATTAGGGGCTACAGGGTCTATCGGTATGCAAACGATAGATATTGTACGCAATCATCCAGAGGAATTTAAATTAACTGCCGTTTCAGGCGGAAGAAATGTGGATGGAATTCGAAAAATTATTCAGGAATTCCAGCCCGAACTGATTTGTGTACAGTTAAAAGAAGATGCGGAAAGACTGAAGACGGAATATCCGGGTAGGAAAATTGTATACGGACATGACGGCTTAATAGAAGCAGCTACTTATGTAAACGGAGATATTGTAGTGAATGCTGTTATGGGAAGCATTGGCTTAATTCCCACTATGCAGGCGATGGAAGCCGGTAAACAAATTGCCCTTGCTAATAAGGAAACATTGGTGACAGCTGGACATTTAGTTATGGAGGCTGCAAAGAAGTATCAAACACCTATACTGCCGGTTGACAGTGAGCATTCTGCTATATTCCAGGCATTACAGGGTGAAAAGGCTAAAAATATAGAACGCTTGATTATCACAGCATCCGGAGGAAGCTTCAGAGACCGAACAAGAGATGAGTTAAAGAATGTTACGGTAGAAGATGCACTTAATCATCCAAATTGGTCCATGGGCGCAAAAATAACCATAGATTCTGCCACAATGATGAATAAGGGACTTGAAGTGATTGAAGCCCATTGGCTGTTTAATTTGCCATATGAACAAATTGATGTCCTATTGCACCAGGAAAGCATTATCCATTCCATGGTGGAATTTCACGATTCAAGTGTGATGGCACAGCTTGGTACCCCGGATATGCGTGTGCCTATCCAATATGCTCTTTCATATCCGGATCGGTTACCGCTTATCTCTTCAAAGAGACTTAATTTAGCAGAAGCGGCAACTTTACATTTTAAAAAGATGGACTTTGACCGCTATCCATGTTTACAATACGCTTATAATGCTGGAAGAATTGGCGGATCGATGCCGACTGTTTTAAATGCAGCCAATGAAGTGGCGGTTGAATTGTTCTTACAGGGCAAGATTCCATTCTTGGAAATTGAGGCACTGGTGGAAAAAGCTATGGAGCGTCATCAGTTAATCAAAAAACCTGAACTCGAGACTATACAGGAAGTCGATCAGGAGACAAGAAGGTATATCGAGTCACTATATTAAAAGGGATGGTCGATTAAGTGGAAACAATATTAGCGTTTATACTTATTTTTGGAGGATTAGTGTTTTTTCATGAATTAGGCCACTTAATCTTTGCAAAAAGAGCTGGTATACTCTGTCGAGAGTTTGCCATCGGAATGGGTCCGAAAATCTTCACCATAAAAAAGAATGAAACGGTCTATACCATTCGCTTACTTCCGCTTGGAGGCTTTGTGCGGATGGCTGGTGAAGACGCAGAAACAGTAGAGTTAAAACCAGGCTATCGTATAGGGGTACTGTTTAATGAAAATCAGGAAATTAACAAAATCATTGTCACGAACAAGGATAAATATCCTGAAGCAAGAATTATTGAGGTGGAACAAGCAGATCTGGATCATCAGTTAATCATTCGTGGATATGAAGATGGAAATGATGAAACAATCCAAACCTTTAAGGTTCATCCAAAAGCGGTAATGGTAGAGGATGGCCTTGAACTTCAAATTGCACCATATGACCGCCAGTTTAATTCAAAAACATTACCGCAAAGAGCGATGGCCATCTTTGCCGGACCGATGATGAATTTTGTTTTAGCAGCTGTGTTATTCATGATTATTGGAATTGCCCAAGGTGTTGTGGTCGATGAGCCGAAGCTTGGCAAACTGACAGAAGATGGACCTGCTATTAGCTCTGGACTTAAGGCGGGAGATGTCGTACACTCCATTAATGGTGAAAAAGTTGATTCATGGAGTGATATTCAATCAACCATTCAAAAGAATGCCAATAATGAACTGACTTTTGAGGTTGAACGTGATGGCCAGAAAAAGGAGATAAGTGTCACACCTAAATTGGTGGATGATTCAGCCGGCAAACGGGGAATCATAGGGGTCTATGCTCCGACGGAAAAATCCTTTATCAAAGCGATCGGATATGGATTTACGGAAACGTATTTATGGACTAAACAAATTTTCATTGTACTCGGTGATTTAATCACAGGAGGATTCTCCATTGATGCGCTATCAGGTCCTGTGGGTATATATGTTTCCACGGAAGAAGTGGCAAAATCGGGTATTTTTTACTTGATAAAATGGGCTGGGGTCTTAAGTATTAACCTTGGGATCATGAACTTATTGCCGCTGCCCGCATTGGATGGAGGAAGGCTGTTATTCTTTGCAATTGAAGCAATTAGAGGTAAACCGGTTGATAAGCAGAAGGAAGGTATGTTCCATTTTATTGGATTCGCCTTATTGATGCTATTAATGATCGTCGTCACCTGGAATGATATACAGCGATTTTTCTTTTAAAATAGGATTCAACCATAGCAGGGGCTAAAAAGGTAATAAGCTCCTGCTATACATATAGTAAAGTGATAAGGATAGAAAGGTGAATAGATATGAGACAAAGTATGACGATGATTCCAACATTAAGAGAGGTGCCGTCAGACGCTGAAGTAAAAAGTCATCAATTATTGCTTCGTGCCGGATTTATGCGCCAAAACGCGAGTGGAATATATAGTTATCTTCCACTTGGTTTAAAAGTAATCCAAAACGTTGAAAAAATCATTCGAGAAGAAATGGAACGCGCTGGAGCGGTAGAATTATTAATGCCAGCACTACAACAGGCTGAGCTTTGGCAGGAATCCGGCAGATGGTATTCCTATGGTCCTGAAATGATGAGAATGAAAGACCGCCATAATCGTGAGTTTGCAATGGGACCAACTCATGAAGAAGTAATTACAAGCTTACTTCGTGATGAGGTTAAATCATATAAACGTTTGCCATTAACTCTTTATCAGATTCAAACAAAATTCCGCGATGAAAAGCGTCCTCGTTTTGGCTTGCTCCGCGGACGTGAATTTATTATGAAGGATGCGTATTCATTCCATTCCAGCCAGGAAAGCCTGGATGAAGTGTATGATCGTATCTTCACTGCATACTCTAATATTTTTTCACGCTGTGGCCTTGATTTTAGAGCGGTCATTGCAGATTCAGGAGCCATGGGTGGGAAAGATACACATGAATTTATGGTGCTTTCTGATATAGGTGAGGACACAATCGCTTATTCGGACTCATCTGACTTTGCAGCTAATATTGAAATGGCACCAGTTATTAACAAGGCTGTAAAAACAGGCGAAGAGCTTAAAGAATTGACTAAAGTATCAACACCAGATCAAAAAACAATCGAAGAAGTTTCAAGCTATTTAAATACATCTGCGGATAAGTGTATTAAATCGCTGCTATGGAAAGTGGATGGTCAGTTCGTGCTTGTAATGGTTAGAGGGGACCATGAATTAAATGATATTAAACTGAAAAATATCTTTAATGCCGCAATCGTTGAACCTGCTAGTCCGGAAGAGACTAAAGATGTATTGAATTGTGCCGTTGGTTCAATTGGACCAATTGGAGTGGATGGAGACCGTGTAACGATTATTGCTGATTCCGCGGTTGAGGTCTTGGAAAATGCAGTTTGTGGAGCTAACGAAGAAGGGGTACATTATATTCATGTAAATCCTGAGCGCGATTTCAAGAATGTGAAATATGAGGATCTTCGTTTTATACAGGAAGGCGACGCTTCTCCAGACGGTGAAGGGACCATTCAATTTGCTAAAGGTATAGAAGTGGGCCATGTATTTAAATTGGGGACACGTTACAGTGAAGCAATGAACGGTACGTACTTGGATGAAAATGGTCGCAGTCAGCCGATGATTATGGGTTGCTATGGAATAGGGGTATCCAGAACAGTCGCGGCGATTGCTGAGCAATTTAATGATGAAAAAGGCTTGATGTGGCCTGTTAATATAGCTCCATATCAAGTGCATATTATCCCGGTTAATATGAAGGACGAAAGTCAACGGAATCTTGGTGAGAAATTATATGACGAGCTTATGCAAGCTGGATATGATGTATTAATGGATGATCGTAATGAACGTGCTGGTGTAAAATTTGCTGATTCTGATTTAATTGGTCTTCCAGTTCGAGTAACAGTTGGTAAAAAAGCTGCTGATGGAATCGTAGAAGTTAAAGTGAGACGGACAGGCGAAAGTTTTGAAGTACCTGTTGCTGAACTTGCTGATCGATTAAAAGAAATCCTGTAAATGATAAAAGTACAAGCTCTCCCTTTTGCAATGGGGAGAGCTTGTTTTTTACGTGACAAATTTTCCTGACAAGCTGTTTGAAATTTTGTTAATGCTTTTTACTTCCTTTTTACAGTCTTTAAAAGGTATGGCTGAAAGGTGTTTTCTGAATTGATAAAAGCATTAATCTTTGCAAGAAGGGATTTGAATAAAAAAGAGTTGTGTTATAATTACAAGACGGAAAAGGAGAATGACGTTTGGGAGAGATAGAAATGGAAGAGAATTCTCGTATTAAACAAGATAAATTCAGAACGTTGCTCCAGCAACTTCAGCTGACGGAAGATGCGGTTGTTGTGCATTTTTCCAATGCGGAAATCGATAAAGTAGTCATTGAAAAAGTTGCCCGCAAATGGCATTTCTTTTTCAAATTTGAACATATAATTCCTTGCAGTATTTGGACCAGATTCACGACACAATTAATGCAGGTCTTTTCTCCAATCGCGACTGTCGGTTATTCGATTGAGGTCAGGAATCCAATCATCACGAATGAACTGATTATGGATTACTGGAAAAACTGTATTAGCGAAATTGATGGAATTTCTCCGGCGATCCTCGGGTTATTGCATGGACAAGCTCCAAAAGTGGAAGGAAATAAGCTGATTGTAACTGCTCGTAACGATGCAGAGGCTGGCCAGCTTAAACGGAAATATACCGGCTTAATTTCGGAAGTTTATCAGCGTTTTGGTTTTCCGCCATTGCAGCTTGATGCCATTGTGGATAAGGATGCATATAGTGAGGCAATGGAGACATTCAAAAAGCAAAAGCAAATAGAGGATGAAGAAAAAGCTCTGCAGGCAGTTCAGGATATGAAGAGGGCTGCGGAGGCTAAAGATGATGGCGGAGTACCTGAAGGCCCATTGGTGATTGGGTACAAAATCAAGCCAGATGCTGACTTTAAGACACTCGATGAGATTGTTGAAGAAGAACGCCGAATTGCGGTTGAAGGATATGTCTTTGATGCTGAAACAAGAGAGTTAAAGAGCGGACGTACCTTATTAACCTTTAAAATTACGGATTATACAAATAGCATTCTTGTTAAAATGTTTTCACGCGACAGAGAAGATGCAAGCCAATTGGCACGTGTGAAAAAAGGTATGTGGGTACGTGTACAGGGAAGTGTACAAAATGATACATTCGTCCGTGACTTAGTAATGATTGCAAATGATATTAATGAAATAGCAGGTAAAAATCGTAAGGATACAGCGCCTGAAGATGAAAAGCGTGTTGAATTACATTTGCATACACCAATGAGCCAAATGGACGCTGTTACACCTGTCTCTACATTAGTGTCCCAGGCAGCTAAGTGGGGACATAAAGCGATTGCTATAACAGATCATGCGGTCGCACAGTCATTCCCTGAGGCATACGCTGCCGGAAAGAAAAATAATATTAAAGTGTTATATGGCGTAGAAGTAAATTTAGTGGATGATGGTGTGCCGATTGCTTACAATACAGCAGATTTAAATTTGGAAGAAAGCACATATGTTGTATTTGACGTGGAAACAACGGGGCTTTCTGCCATATATGACACCATTATTGAGCTTGCGGCAGTTAAGATGAAGAATGGTGAGATTATAGACCGCTTTGAGTCTTTTGCTAATCCGCATCATAAATTATCATCGACAACCATTAATTTGACAGGGATTACCGATGACCTTGTAGAGAATGCTCCTGAAGTCGATGAAGTTTTGACGAAGTTCAGGGATTGGTCTGAGGATGCAATTTTTGTTGCGCATAACGCGAGCTTTGATATGGGCTTCTTGAATATGGGTTATAAAAAGCTTGGGTTTGGTAAAGCTACCAACCCGGTCATAGATACATTGGAGCTGGCTCGTTTCCTCTATCCGGATATGAAAAATCATCGCCTGAACAATTTGGCGAAAAAATTTGATGTTGAGCTTGTTCAGCATCACCGTGCGATTTATGATGCTGAAACAACTGGTCATCTGTTAATGAAAATGTTAAAGGATGCCGATGAAAAAGGTATTAAGAATCATAATCAATTAAATGACAATATGGGAAAAGGAAAGGCATTCCAGAGAGCGCGTCCATATCATTGTACCTTGCTCGCGCAAACACAGGAAGGCTTAAAGAATTTATTTAAGCTTGTTTCCATTGCTCATATTGATTATTTTTACCGTGTCCCAAGGATTCCAAGATCCGTCCTAATGCAATATCGTGAAGGGATTTTGGTTGGTTCCGGCTGTGATCGCGGCGAAGTATTTGAAAATATGATGCAAAAATCATTTGAAGAGGCAGAGGATGTCGCTGAATTCTATGATTATCTTGAAGTGCATCCAAAAGAAGTTTACGCTCCTCTCATTGAAATGGAACTGGTTCAAAGCGATAAGGCTCTTGAATCGATAATCGCCAATATTGTAAAGCTGGGAGAGAAATTAAACAAACCAGTCGTGGCGACAGGCAATGTTCATTACCTGAATCCGAATGATAAAATCTATCGAAAAATATTGATCAACTCACAGGGGGGAGCAAACCCTCTGAATCGCCACAGCTTACCCGATGTACATTTCCGTACAACAGATGAGATGATGAATTGCTTCTCGTTCCTTGGGCAAGAAAAAGCAAAAGAAATTGTTGTAACAAACACAAATAAAATTGCCGATTTAATTGATGAAATCAAACCGATTAAAGATGATTTATATACACCAAAAATAGAGGGTGCCGAAGAGGATATCCGGGAAATGAGCTATACAAGAGCACGGATGATTTACGGTGAAAATTTGCCGGAGATTGTGGAAGCTCGTCTTGAAAAAGAACTGAAGAGTATCATTGGACATGGATTTGCGGTTATTTATTTAATTTCGCATAAGTTAGTTAAGAAGTCACTTGATGATGGATACTTGGTTGGGTCCCGTGGTTCCGTCGGTTCGTCCTTTGTGGCAACGATGACTGAAATAACGGAAGTAAATCCATTACCTCCTCATTATGTATGTCCTAAGTGCAAGAAATCTGAGTTCTTTAATGATGGATCTGTCGGATCAGGTTTTGACCTCCCTGATAAGGATTGTCCGGACTGTGCAGTAAGCTATGTGAAAGACGGACATGATATTCCGTTTGAAACATTCCTTGGCTTCAAGGGGGACAAAGTTCCAGATATCGACTTAAACTTCTCAGGTGAATATCAGCCGCAGGCTCATAATTACACAAAAGTTCTGTTTGGTGAAGATTATGTATATCGAGCAGGAACGATTGGTACGGTAGCTGAAAAAACGGCATATGGATATGTTAGAGGATATGCTCAGGAAAACAATCTTCATTTCCGTTCAGCAGAAACAGATCGTTTAGTAAGCGGATGTACCGGTGTTAAGCGTACAACCGGACAGCATCCGGGCGGAATTATTGTAGTTCCTGATTATATGGATATTTATGATTTCTCGCCTATCCAGTTCCCGGCTGATGCGAGTGACTCTGAATGGAAAACGACTCACTTCGACTTCCATTCCATCCATGATAATATTTTGAAGCTTGATATTCTGGGTCATGATGATCCAACCGTAATCCGGATGCTGCAGGATTTAAGCGGAATTGACCCAAAAACGATTCCTACAGATGATCCTGAAGTGATGAAGATTTTCAGTACACCGGAAGTGCTTGGTGTTACTGCAGAACAAATCAATTGTAAAACAGGCACACTGGGTGTACCGGAATTTGGTACTCGTTTTGTAAGGCAAATGCTTGAGGATACTAAGCCAAACACTTTCGCAGAGCTTGTTCAAATATCCGGACTCTCACATGGTACGGATGTGTGGCTTGGAAATGCCCAGGAATTGATTCAGGATAATATCTGTAATCTAAGCCAGGTAATTGGCTGCCGTGATGATATTATGGTGTATTTAATTTATCAGGGCCTAGATCCATCACTTGCCTTCAAAATTATGGAGTCTGTCCGTAAGGGGAAAGGACTCTCCGAGGATATGGAAGAAGAAATGCTAAAGAACAATGTACCTGGATGGTATATTGGCTCATGTAAAAAGATTAAATATATGTTCCCGAAAGCCCATGCGGCAGCATATGTATTAATGGCTGTCCGAATTGCTTATTTTAAAGTGCATCATGCACTCTTGTATTATGCAGCTTATTTTACGGTTCGTGCAGATGATTTTGATCTTGATGCGATGGTGAAAGGATCAGAAATGATTCGTTCCCGCATTGATGAAATCAATCAAAAGGGTCTTGAAGCCTCTACTAAAGAGAAAAACTTGATGACCGTTCTCGAAATAGCGCTTGAAATGTGTGAGCGTGGATACAGCTTCCAAAAAGTTGATTTATATCGATCCAGTGCAAATGAATTTATTATTGATGGAAATACTTTAATTCCACCGTTCAATGCAATCCCAGGACTTGGAACGAATGCAGCTTTCAATATTGTAAAAGCTAGAGAAAACGGCGAATTTTTATCTAAAGAAGATTTGCAGCAAAGAGGTAAAGTTTCCAAAACTATATTAGAATACTTGGATAATCACGGTTGCTTGGGCGATATGCCTGATCAAAACCAACTTTCTTTATTCTGATACAGAATCGCTTGTTTGCAAAAACCAACTCTTTATGTTATATTCAAGTAAGAATTACTGCTGATACGTATGTGCTAAAGAGTGGGGAAACCCACTCTTTCGTTTGTATTAGGATGATATTCAGTCGTTTACATAGACGTAAAGGAGTGAAAGCATGAGCAAGAAAGTCACTGAGATTGTCGAGGAAATGGCTGCCCCGATCCTCGAAGAATTAAACCTCGAGCTCGTTGAAGTAGAGTATGTAAAAGAGGGCAGAAACTGGTTTCTTAGAGTGTATATCGATAAGGAAAACGGTGTGGACATTGAAGAATGCGGTATTGTTTCTGAAAGATTGAGCGAAAAGCTCGATGAAAAAGATCCAATTTCCAATAATTATTTCCTGGAGGTTTCTTCTCCGGGTGCTGAACGCCCATTAAAAAAAGATAGCGATTTTATGAAGGCAGTCGGTAAAAATGTACATATTAAAACATATGAACCGATTGATAACGAAAAAGAGTTTGAAGGTATCTTAAAAGATTTTAATGGTGACACCGTTATAATCGAAATTAAAATTAAAACACGTAAAAAGGAAATAACTATTCCTTATGATAAGATTGCCAAGGCAAGATTAGCGATAAGTTTTTCATAAGGGTTTAAGATTGTAAGGAGGGGATTAGTAAAATGAGTAATGAATTACTCGATGCACTGACCATTTTAGAAAAGGAAAAAGGAATTTCAAGGGATGTGCTCGTTGAGGCGATTGAAGCCGCTCTTGTATCAGCCTATAAGAGAAATTTTAACCAGGCTCAAAATGTCCGTGTGGATTTTAATTTGGTGAATGGATCCATGCGTGTATTTGCTCGTAAAGAAATTGTTGATGAAGTTTTTGATTCCCGCCTTGAGATCTCTTTGGAAGAAGCAAAAAGCATCAATCCAAACTATGAAGTAGAAGATGTTCTAGAGCTTGAAGTTACGCCAAAAAACTTTGGTCGTATCGCAGCTCAAACAGCTAAGCAAGTTGTAACTCAACGGGTTCGTGAAGCTGAAAGAGGCATCGTATACAATGAGTTTATTGACCGTGAAGAAGACATTATGACTGGTATTGTCCAACGCCGTGATTCTAAATATATATATGTAGCTCTCGGTAAAACAGAAGCATTGCTGCCAGCTAGTGAGCAGATGCCGAATGAATCCTACCAACCGCATGAACGTTACAAAGTATACTTAACTAAAGTGGAAAAAACCTCAAAAGGTCCACAAATTTTCGTTTCACGTACGCATCCAGGCCTTTTAAAGAGATTATTTGAGCTTGAAGTGCCTGAGATTTTTGACGGCACAGTTGAAATTAAATCTGTTGCCCGTGAAGCAGGAGACCGCTCTAAAATATCAGTTCATACCGATAATCATGAGGTGGATCCGGTAGGTGCTTGTGTAGGTCCTAAAGGCCAACGTGTTCAAGCGATTGTTAACGAACTAAAAGGTGAAAAAATTGATATCGTAAAATGGTCAGATGACCCTGTTGTTTTCGTAGCTAATGCTTTAAGTCCTTCAAAAGTACTTGAAGTCATTGTGAATGAAGAAGAGAAAGCAACAACAGTTATTGTACCTGACTATCAACTTTCCCTGGCAATTGGTAAACGTGGGCAAAATGCTCGCCTTGCTGCAAAGCTTACTGGATGGAAGATAGATATTAAGAGTGAAACAGATGCGCGTGAAGCGGGAATCTATCCTGTTAATCGCCTGACTGAAGAAAGTGATGAAGACGAGCTCGAATTTAAAGGTTTTACATTCGGACTTGATGATGAAACAGAAGAATGATCCTATTGGTGAGGTGAAAATGGTGAACAACCGAAAGAAAGTACCGCTGAGAAAATGTATCGGCACCGGTGAAATGAAACCAAAAAAAGAAATGATCCGGATTGTTCGCTCCAAGGAAGGAGAGGTTTCTATAGATCCGACCGGCAAGAAATCTGGCCGCGGGGCCTATTTAAGCCTATCTGAGGAAGCCATTAACGCTGCCAAAAAGAAGAATAGCCTATCTAATCATCTGGAGGCAGATGTAGATTCTTCTATATACGAAGAACTTTTAAAGCTGGCTGCTAAGGAGAACAAGTCACGACCATGATGCAAAAACAATGGATGTCCCTATTGGGACTCGCATATCGAGCGAGAAAAGTTATTTCCGGGGAAGAATTGGTTATAAAAGAAATACGCTCTCGTCGAGCGAAAATAGTTTTATTATCAAAGGATGCTTCTTTAAATACGGAAAAGAAAATCACCGACAAATGTCATTTTTACAAAGTACCGATTTGCCGAGTTGAAAACCGAACCGTGCTTGGTCAAGCAATAGGCAAGGATTCAAGAGTGGTAGTCGCTGTACTGGATGATGGATTTGCAAAGAAATTAATCTCCTTGCTCGATTAACTAATTCGGGGGTGAAGGAATGGGTAAAGTACGTGTATATGAATATGCGAAGAAGAACAATGTTTCTAGTAAAGTGGTAATTAATAAACTTAAAGATATGGGGATTGACGTCAATAATCATATGACGGCTCTAGAGGATCAGGCAGTAGAAAAATTAGAAAAACTGTTTAATCCTAAATCGGAAAAGATAAACACCGAAAAACCTCAAAATACTAACCAAACTAGAACTAGTCAAAATCAGAACCAGAACCAAAACCGAGGAAATATAAACGGGCAACAACAAAAACAGCAACCAAATAATAACCAGCAAAGAGGTGGCCAGCAAGCTTCAAGGCAATCTCAAAGTTCTACAAGACCTAATCCTGGTGTAACAGCAACGAGGAATAACCAGGGAACTAATCAAAATACAAAGAATAAACCGGCATCTAAGGGTAATGAAGGGAAAAAAAGCGTGCAAGATAATCAAAAAAGAGGTAACTTCAGAAATAATCGAAATAAAAAAAATAACCAACGTCATCAAAGTAAGTCAACATATCAACCAACACCTAGAAAAGAAAGAGAATTACCGGAGAAAATTACATTCACCGAATCTCTGTCTGTGCAGGAGTTAAGTAAAAAGATTTATCGTGAACCAAGTGAAATCATCAAAAAACTATTTATGCTTGGAGTCATGGCAAACATTAATGCAGAATTAGATAAAGATGCAATTGAACTTATTTGTGCTGATTATGGCGTAGAAGTAGAAGAAATTATTAAAATTGATGTAACAGATCTTGAAGCTGTCATTGCGGATGATGAAAATCCAGATGAAAATACAGTGGAAAGACCAGCAGTAGTTACGATTATGGGTCACGTTGACCATGGTAAAACAACATTGTTGGATGCAATCAGAAATACAAAAGTTACTGAAGGCGAAGCAGGCGGAATTACGCAGCATATCGGAGCTTATCAAGTTGAGGTTGATGGTAAGAAAATCACGTTCCTTGATACACCGGGACATGCCGCCTTCACAACGATGCGTGCGCGTGGTGCTCAAGTAACGGATATTACGATTATCGTTGTAGCTGCTGACGATGGAGTAATGCCACAAACAGTTGAAGCGATTAACCATGCTAAAGCTGCAGAGGTACCAATTATTGTAGCAGTTAACAAGATGGATAAAGAAGGAGCTAACCCTGATCGCGTAAAACAGGAATTGGTTGAAAATGGCCTAGTACCAGAAGAGTGGGGCGGGGATACTATTTTTGTACCAATGTCTGCGAAAAAAGGGGAAGGCATTGAGACATTGCTTGAAATGATTTTACTTGTAAGTGAAGTAAATGAATATAAGGCAAATCCTAAACGTAAAGCAATTGGTACTGTTATTGAAGCAGAATTGGATAAAGGACGTGGATCTGTCGCTACTTTACTTGTCCAAAACGGAACATTGCGCATAGGAGATCCAATTGTTGTTGGAGATACTTTCGGTAAAGTACGTGCGATGGTAAATGATTTAGGCCGCCGTGTTAAAGAAGCGGGTCCATCCACTCCGATTGAAATTACCGGATTAAACGAGGTGCCTCAGGCAGGCGATCGCTTCGTTGTATTTGAAGATGAAAAAACAGCACGTCAGGTTGGGGAAGCTCGTGCTCAAAAACATATCTTAGCTTCACGTAATGAAAGCTCCCGTGTAACACTTGAAAACCTGTTTGATCAATTAAAACAAGGGGAAGTAAAAGAAATTAATATCATTGTAAAAGGTGATGTTCAAGGTTCTGTTGAAGCGGTAGCTGCTTCCTTGCAAAAAATTGAGGTTGAAGGCGTAAAAGTTAAAATTATTCACGCGGGTGTTGGTGCTATTACTGAATCCGATATTATTTTAGCAACTGCCTCTAATGCGATTGTAATTGGTTTCAACGTGCGTCCGGATGTAAATGCTAAACGTGCTGCTGAAGCTGAAAAAGTAGATGTACGTCTGCACAGAATTATTTATAAAGCAATTGAAGAAATCGAAGCAGCGATGAAAGGGATGCTTGATCCTGAGTATGAGGAGAAAGTCATCGGTCAGGCTGAAGTTCGTCAAACGATTAAAATTTCCAAAGTTGGAACAATTGCCGGAAGCTATGTAACAGATGGTAAGATTACACGTAACAGTGGAATCCGTCTGATCCGTGAAGGCATCGTAATCTTTGAAGGTGAACTGGATACACTTAAACGCTTCAAAGATGACGTGAAAGAAGTAGCTCAAGGCTATGAATGTGGAATAACGATCAAAAACTTTAATGATATTAAAGAAGGCGATGTTATTGAAGCATATGTAATGGAAGAAATTAAAAGAGCATGATTGCTGCGGCAGAATGTGAATGTTTGATTCCTAATGCTCAATCCTTAAAGGAAAAAAGAGCGGTTCTGCAGCGCGTTATGACGCGATTAAAACAAAAATTTAATGTTTCTGTTGCAGAGGTTGACTATCAGGACATGTGGCAACGCACGGTTATCACAATCGTGGTTGTCTCATCGTCCAGAACCAGTTCTGAAAGGGAATTGCAAAAAGCATTATCCTACCTCGATTCTTTTCCTGAATTGGAGAGAATTGCGACAAATATAGAATGGCTTTAAAAGAGGTGAAAAATATGAGCCTTAGAGCTACCCGTGTGGGAGAGCAAATGAAAAAAGAACTCAGTGAAATACTTGGCAGAAAAATCAAAGATCCACGAGTTGGATTTGTGACTGTCACAGATGTCGAAGTTTCTGGTGATCTTCAGCAAGCCAAAGTCTATATATCTGTTCTCGGCGATGCCGAAAAAAGAGAAGATACACTTAAAGGTCTTGCTAAAGCAACTGGATTTATTCGTTCTGAGCTGGGCCAGCGTATTCGATTGCGAAAAACTCCGGAAATTATTTTTGAATTTGATGAGTCGATTGACTATGGAAACAGAATTGAAAATCTATTGCATCAAATTCATCAGGAAAATAAAGAACCCAATGAATAAGGACTAGGATAGACGTTATGTCTATCCCCTTTTTATATAAAAATTTAGGAGAACAGGGTGATAGTGATGGAAGAGTTAAATGGAATCCTGATTCTCAATAAACCGGCAGGATTTACTTCTCATGACTGTATTATGAAAGTCAGAAAAATACTGAGGATGAAAAAAGTCGGACATACAGGAACGTTGGATCCGGATGTCACAGGTGTACTGCCTATATGTCTAGGAAAAGCAACCAGGGTTGCGGAGTACATAACGGATGCTGGTAAAGAATACATAGGTGAAGTAACTATTGGCTGGTCCACAACTACAGAAGATGCTTCGGGCGAATTAGTGGATAAGAAGATAATTGAGAAGCCGATCAAGCGTGCTGAAATTATCGAGATTTTGAACTCACTCACAGGAACGATTGTTCAAACACCTCCAATCTACTCAGCTGTTAAAGTAAATGGAAAGCGGCTGTATGAGTACGCATTGAAGGGAGAAAAGGTAGACATCCCCTCGCGTAAGGTGAATATTTATGAAATCGAGCTTTTAGACGATAGAGAACTCTTTGAGGGTGAATCGATTTCGTTTTCTTTTCGTGTCTCATGTGGGAAAGGAACGTATATCAGAACGCTCTCCTGTATGATCGGAGACCAATTAGGCTATCCAGCCCATATGTCTAAGCTCATCAGGTCACGTTCAGCGGCTTTCACCCTTCAAGAGGCAATTACACTTGAAGAGCTGGCTTTACTTGCGGAGAAGGGCACTGTAAGCGACGTACTGAAGCCTATAGAAGAAGGGGTTCCAAATCTGCCAATTATTAAAGTTTCCAGTGAAATTGCAGAAAAAGTCCGTAATGGTGCTGTACTAACCTCTGACAACCTATCTGCCGAAAATACGGAGAGTCCTTTTGCTATTTTTAATGATCAGGAAGAACTAATGGCAATTTATCAGCATCATCCAGAGAAAAAAGGATTGTGTAAACCGGTTAAAGTTATTCCATTTATATAGTATGATATGGATGGAGATTGAAATTAGAGGGGAATAGAGATGAAAATAATCAATATTGCACATCCCCATGACTATAAGCGGGGGGACTTTCCGCCAATAGCAGTAGCTCTTGGTTATTTTGATGGCGTTCATATTGGCCATCAAAAGGTTATTGAAACGGTAAAACAAATTGGTGAAGAAAAAGGGCTGGCCACAGCGGTGATGACATTTGATCCTCACCCATCTGTCATTTTGAATAAACATATAAAGCACGTGAGGCTCTTAACACCATTGCAGGATAAAATTGAATTAATGAAGAACATGGGGTTGGATTATCTTTTTATTGTCCAATTCACACCTGATTTTTCAAGTCTTTCACCACAAAAATTTGTGGATGATTATTTGATTTCATTGCATATTCAGCATGTGGTTGCCGGCTTTGATTATTCATATGGACAATACGGAAAAGGAACTATGGAAACTCTTCCGCATCATGCAAAGGGTATGTTTGATGTAACAACCGTGTCAAAGCAGGATCTTGGAGAGGAAAAAATTAGTTCAACTCGTATTCGAGAGGAATTAATTAACGGCCATACTGAAACAATTAATCAATTATTAAGCAGGTATTTCACTGTTAAAGGATGTATTGTAGATGGAGAGAAACGCGGGAGGTTATTAGGGTTTCCTACTGCCAATATAGAAGTGGACCCCGATTATTATCTTCCTGGTACCGGAGTTTATTGCGTACGTATGAAAGTACGCGGTAATTGGTATAATGGTATATGTAATGTAGGCTATAAACCTACTTTTCATACGGAAAAAGAAGAGATTCCCACTATAGAAGTACATCTATTAGATTTTGAGGCTGATATCTATCAAGAGAGAGTCGTAGTTGAGTGGCATAAACGCATACGGAGTGAACAGAAATTCAGTTCTGTGGAACATTTGGTTACTCAGCTTGAAAAGGATAAACAATTCGCAATAGAATATTTTGGAGTGAATTAAGTACTTGCTTTTTTAACCGAGAAGTAGTATTCTTAATATCGTATGAAAAGAACCTTTCCTTGGCTAAGCGCATCACCAACGTTCGCTCAGGAATAGGGGATTTGAAAATTTTAGGAGGTGAATTAGGATGGCATTAACGCAAGAGCGTAAAAATGAGATCATTAATGAGTACAAAACTCATGAGAGCGACACTGGTTCTCCAGAAGTTCAGATCGCTGTCCTTACTGAACAAATCAACACACTTAACGAACACTTACGCACTCACAAGAAAGATCACCACTCACGTCGCGGTCTTTTGAAAATGGTAGGTAAACGTCGTAACTTACTTACTTACCTGCGTAATAAAGACGTTACTCGTTATCGCGAATTAATCAACAAGCTTGGTTTACGTCGATAAACTACTCAGAAAAAGCGGGATTTTTCCCGCTTTTTTGTTATACATAGAGGAGAAAGAGGAAAGTTAAAGGGTAATGTCGCTTTTTAACTCGACAACTATGGAGTATACTAATATTAATTTGATTGAAATCCAACAGATCTTGTCAAAATGATGAGAAACAGGATAAATTTTGTAAGATTATTGTAAGTAGAGAGGAGCAATGAAGAAATGGAGCAAACAAAACGCACATTTTCTTTAGATTGGGCAGGACGTCCATTAACGGTTGAAATCGGCCAATTAGCAAAGCAGGCTAATGGTGCTGCTTTGATTCGTTATGGCGATTCAGCCGTATTAAGTACAGCTGTAGCTTCAAAGGAACCGAAGAATTTAGATTTCTTCCCATTAACAGTAAGCTATGAAGAAAAATTATACGCAGTAGGTAAAATCCCTGGAGGATTCATTAAACGTGAGGGAAGACCAAGTGAAAAAGCGGTACTTACAAGTCGTCTAATTGACCGTCCAATTCGCCCGTTGTTCGCAGATGGATTCCGTAATGATGTACAAGTAGTCAGTATGGTTCTTAGTGTAGATCAAAACTGCCCAACTGAAATGGCAGCTATGTTCGGATCCTCATTGGCACTTTGTGTTTCTGATATCCCGTTTGAAGGACCGATTGCCGGTGTTATTGTTGGCCGTGTTGATGGTAAGTTTGTCATTAACCCAACGATCGAACAACTTGAAAACAGTGATATTCATTTAACTGTTGCAGGAACAATGGATGCTATCAACATGGTTGAAGCAGGAGCACAGGAAGTGCCTGAGGAAACCATGCTCGAAGCAATTATGTTTGGACATGATGAAATCAAGAAACTAATTGCATTCCAAAATGAAATTGTGGCTGCAGTTGGTAAAGAAAAACGTGAAATAACTCTTTATGAGCTAGATGCAGAATTAATCGAAGAAGTTAAAGGTATGTGTTTAGAAGAAATGAACACTGCTGTGCAAGTTCAAGAAAAGCATGCTCGTGAAGATGCAATTAAAGCAGTAAGAGAAAAAGTTATTGCTGTCTTTGAAGAAAAAGAAGCTGATGAAGAGAAGCTTAAGCAAGTAAATGAAATCTTGAGTAAATTGGTGAAGGATGAAGTCCGCCGTTTAATTACGGAAGAGAAAATCCGTCCTGATGGAAGAAGCCCTGAAGAAATTCGTCCTTTATCCTCTGAAGTTGGCTTATTGCCTCGTACTCATGGTTCCGGATTATTTACTCGTGGACAAACTCAAGCCCTTTCTATTGCTACACTGGGTGCATTAGGAGATGTTCAGATATTGGACGGGCTTGGCCTTGAAGAATCTAAACGTTTCATGCATCATTATAATTTCCCACATTTCAGCGTTGGTGAAACTGGACCTATCAGAGGACCGGGCAGACGTGAAATCGGACATGGTGCATTAGGTGAGAGAGCGCTTGAGCCGGTTATTCCAAATGAAAATGATTTTCCATATACGATTCGTCTTGTATCAGAAGTACTTGAATCTAATGGCTCTACGTCTCAGGCAAGTATTTGTGCAAGCACATTGGCATTAATGGATGCGGGTGTTCCAATTAAAGCACCGGTAGCAGGAATTGCAATGGGTCTCATTAAAAAGGGAGAACATTATACAGTTCTTTCTGATATTCAAGGAATGGAAGACCACTTGGGAGATATGGACTTTAAAGTGGCAGGTACAGCAAAAGGTGTAACTGCACTTCAAATGGACATAAAAATTGCAGGCTTGACTCGTGAAATCTTAGAGGAAGCATTGATGCAAGCTCAAAAAGGACGGAATCATATTCTGAATCACCTAACAAGCACATTGGAGCAACCAAGAGAAGAACTTTCACAATATGCGCCTAAGATTTTAACAATGGCTATTAAACCTGATAAAATCAGAGACGTTATTGGACCAAGCGGAAAACAAATCAATAAAATTATTGAAGAAACCGGTGTAAAAATTGATATCGAACAGGATGGTACAATCTACATCGCTTCCACTAATCAGGAAATGAATGAAAAGGCTAAAACGATTATTGAAGATTTGGTACGCGAAGTTGAAGTTGGTCAAATTTACCTTGGTACAGTTAAACGTATTGAAAAATTTGGTTGCTTCGTTGAAATCTTCAAAGGAAAAGATGGTCTTGTCCACATTTCTGAACTGGCAGAAGAACGTGTTGGTAAAGTAGAGGATGTAGTGAAAATTGGTGATGAGATCCTTGTTAAGGTAACTGAAATAGACAGACAAGGAAGAGTCAACCTTTCTCGTAAAGCGGTTCTAAAAGAACAAAAAGAAAAAGCAGAACAGAAATAAACATAACTTGGTCGGCTAGGAGACATTGGTTTCCTAGTCTTTTAATAATGTTCAATTCTAATTATGGAGCCTAGCGGTTCTAACCTGTCCTACCCGCTCATACATTTTGTGTGAGGAGGAGAAGAGATGGATAAAAAATTGTTGCAATTTCTTGCATTTTGTACCATTTGCGTTATATCATGGGTGTTGGTGCAAAGCTCATTTATGGATCAATATGTAAAAGGTATTCCCAATGGAACGGTCGCTTATGTTACAAATACAAATGATGAATTGTACCAACAAATTGAAGAAGCCGCTAAAACGTATAATCAAGAGCCTGTAGACGCTGTTATTGATAGGGTGTGGAAGAAAACACCTGGATACAATGGCATTCAGGTCGACATTGAAAAATCTTATAAAAAGATGAAAACTAAGGGTAAATTCCAGGAATCTCAACTCATTTTTAAAGAAATCAGCCCTGAAGTCCATTTACAAGACCTGTCTCCATCGCCAATATACCGTGCGAATCCAAATAAACCCGTTGTATCATTTATTATTAATGTAGCCTGGGGTAATGTGTATATCGAAGGAATGTTGGATACTTTAAAGAAACATAAGATACATGCTACATTTGTATTGGAAGGACGCTGGGTAAAGAATAATCCGGATCTAGCCAAGCGGATCGCAGCAGCCGGCCATGAACTAGGGAATCATTCATATACTCATCCGAATATGCAACAATTATCAGCTGCGGCTGTCGAGAAAGAAATCAGCGAAACAAACCGGGTCATTCAGGAGGTAACGGGCCATACTCCTCAGCTGTTTGGACCTCCAAGTGGAAGTTTTAATGATCGTACAGTTAAGGTTGCAGCAAGTCTTGGAATGGAAACAATATTATGGACAGTTGATACAGTGGATTGGAAAAAACCGACACCGGAAGTTTTAACAAAAAGGGTCCTTGACCATATACATAAAGGTGCACTTATTCTTATGCACCCAACAGAATCAACATCAAAATCAATGGATATATTAATCAAGAACATTGAGAAAGAATATAAAATTGTACCTGTCAGTGAGGCATTCAAAGAAGAACGTATAAGTCCCTGAAGACTTTCCTGCCTTTATTTTGGCGGGAAAGTTTCTCTATGCTATAAAAATGTATACATATTGGGTATGGTAATAAAGAGGGGCATCATGAATAGGAGGAACATTTGTTGATAAAAAAATATACATGTCAAAATGGGGTCCGTATCGTATTGGAAACAATCCCTACTGTTCGGTCAGTGGCGATTGGTATTTGGATTAAAACCGGTTCCCGAAATGAAGATTCCTTAAATAATGGTATTTCGCATTTCCTGGAGCATATGTTTTTTAAAGGTACCACAACAAGGTCTGCCAAAGAAATAGCTGAATCATTTGATCGGATTGGCGGTCAGGTAAATGCTTTCACCTCAAAAGAATATACGTGCTACTATGCCAAAGTATTGGACGATCACGCACCTTATGCACTGGATGTTCTTGGTGATATGTTCTTTAATTCTACATTTGCTGAAGAGGAATTGAAAAAAGAAAAAAATGTAGTTTGCGAAGAGATTAAGATGTATGAAGACACACCTGATGATATTGTTCATGATATTCTAAGCCAGGCTGTTTACGAAAAACATCCGCTTGGTTACCCAATTTTAGGTACGGATAAAATTCTTGATACCATCAATTCAGAGACATTAAAACAATATGTTTATAATCACTATACTCCTGATAAAGTGGTAATCTCGATTGCAGGAAATGTGGATGAGAGTTTTATCAAGCAGGTTGAAGGTTTATTTGGAAGCTATGAAGGCGGTACAGCGCGCCCTGAATTGGAAAAACCAACTTTCCATACCAATAAGATTGTCAGAAAAAAAGATACCGAGCAAGCCCATCTTTGTCTTGGGTATAACGGTTATGATATAGGCAATGAAAATATTTATAGCTTAATCACTCTGAACAATGTACTGGGAGGCTCTATGAGCAGCCGTCTATTCCAAAATGTTCGAGAAGAAAAAGGGCTTGCTTACAGTGTCTATTCCTATCATACCTCCTATCAGGATAATGGTATGGTGGTTATTTATGGTGGAACAGGGGCAAATCAAGTTCATCAGCTTTATGATACGATACAGGAAACTCTTGCTGAATTGCGTAATGATGGCATTACTGCCAAAGAGCTTGATAATTGTAAAGAGCAGCTGAAAGGAAGTTTGATGCTAAGCTTAGAAAGCACAAACAGCCGAATGAGCCGTAACGGTAAAAATGAGCTGTTATTGGGTAGACATCGAACTCTTGATGATATAGTTGAATTAATTGATGCTGTTTCACTTAACAGCGTAAATGAGTGTATAGAAGATATCTTTACAGACTCCTATGCAGCAGCTTTATTGGGTCCGCAAGATAAGTGGAACTTAGATTAAAAAATAAATCTCTGGCGAGCTGGCGTGAACATCCATTGGATCTTGCGCCGGCTTGTTTTTTGTTTATTTGGAACAACTTTTTCTTCTAAAATGATGTCACCCATTCATATAGTGAGATTAAGCAGAATGTGATAGGGGTGTCCTCAAATGAAGCTGAGCGAATTAAGTGGCAAAGAAATTGTGGATGTGAAAAAAGCAGAACGGTTAGGGGTCCTAGGCCAAACAGACCTTGAGATCGATGAGTTAACCGGACAAATAACCGCACTTTTAATTCCATCTGGAAAATGGTTTGGTTTTAGAAAGAATGGTAATGAGGTCCGTGTGCCATGGAGTCAAATAAAAAAGATTGGTACGGATATGGTCATCATTGATATCCCTGATGGAAATTCAATAAAGGAACCGTAAAAAACGCCGCAGGGCGTTTTTTTGTTTACCTCGTTTTTATCACGGATAGTTCCGGCATTTCATACTATGAGTTGTATAAATTGATCTTTAAAAAATAAAGAAGGTGAAAATCTTCCATGCTCACAGGAATGAATGTTGCCGTTCTTGGTGGAGATGCCAGACAGCTTGAAGTGATTCGGAAATTAACGGAGTTAGACGCAAAGGTATATTTGACAGGGTTTGAACAGTTAGCACATGCATACACGGGAGCAGTAAAGGAAAAACTGGAAGATTTGCCGGTAAAAGAGCTGGATGCGATTATTTTGCCTGTTGCTGGCACAAATATGGAAGGTAAGCTGGATACCATTTTTTCAAATATGCAAGTCATCCTGACGGAAGCTTTTTTAAAGGAGACACCGGCACATTGTACAATCTATTCCGGTATAAGCAATGAGTATTTAATAAATATAACGAAACAGGCAAACCGTAAACTAGTCCAATTATTTGAACGAGATGATGTAGCGATTTATAATTCCATTCCCACGGTAGAAGGTACCATTATGATGGCCATTCAGCATACAGATTTTACGATACACGGATCAAATGTGGTCGTTCTTGGTTTAGGCAGAGTGGGAATGAGTGTGGCGCGTGCTTTCCATGGGCTGGGAGCCAAAGTCCTTGTAGGTGCCCGTAAATCAGAACATATAGCCAGAATAGAGGAAATGGGGTTAACTCCTTTCCATTTATCCGCTTTGGAATCTGTGGTTGAAAATGTGGATATTTGTATTAATACAGTTCCTCACAAAATCATTACCGCAGGAATTATTTCAAGGATGCCGTCCCGAACATTGATTATTGATTTAGCATCGAAACCGGGAGGAACAGATTTCAGATATGCAGAAAAACGTGGGGTTAAAGCAATATTAGCGCCCGGGTTACCTGGGATAGTGGCGCCTAAGACAGCCGGACAGATTATAGCAAATGTGTTGGGGCAATTACTGCTGGACGATTTAGGAAATGGAAAGGAGACACCATGATGGATGTTAAGGGATTGCGAATAGGGTTTGGATTAACAGGATCGCACTGTACGTATGATGAAGTATATCCAGAAATTGAAAAGCTGGTACTTGCAGGAGCCGAGGTTGTCCCTGTTGTCAGTTATACAGTTAAAAATACCGACACCAGATTTGGCAAGGGAGAGGATTGGATAGCTAAAATAGAAAAACTGACAAACCGAAAAGCGATTGATACCATCGTCGATGCAGAGCCCCTGGGTCCTAAGTATCCGTTGGATTGCATGGTGATTGCACCCCTGACAGGTGTTTCGATGAGTAAATTCGCAAATGCACAAAATGATTCCCCTGTTTTAATGGCTGCAAAAGCCACACTTCGGAATCATCGCCCAGTTGTTCTCGGTATCTCGACAAATGATGCCCTAGGTTTAAATGGTGTAAATTTAATGAGACTCCTAAGCACTAAGGATATATACTTCATTCCATTTGGCCAGGATGATCCTGAAAAAAAACCAAACTCTATGGTAGCCAGAATGGAAAGTCTGGTGGAAACGGTGGAATATGCGTTAGAGGCAAAACAAATCCAGCCTATTGTCATTGAAAAATACAGAGATTAAAGTGCATGATTTAAAAAAAAGATATCTTATGATATATTTTATAGAAGAATATATTCATTGTTCTGAAAAGAAGGTTGCTCCTTTTATAAAAAATATATAAATAGCTATGACAGCATATCTTATTATTTCTAGTAGTTTACATGAAAATAAATACCTAATTTTATAGGAAGGGGTAACAAACATGAATGAAAAAAAATTACACGTAGCTGTAGTCGGGGCTACTGGTGCTGTTGGACAGCAAATGATTGACACTCTTCAAAAAAGGAAATTCCCTATTGGGAAGATAAGCCTGTTATCCTCTTCTCGTTCAGCAGGTAAACAAATCGAATTTAATGGAGAGACCATAACAGTACAGGAAGCAAAGCCAGAGAGCTTTGAAGGGGTAGACATTGCCCTGTTTAGTGCTGGCGGCAGTATATCTAAAGCATTAGCTCCTGAGGCTGTTAAAAGGGGTGCTATCGTTGTAGATAATACGAGTGCCTTTCGTATGGACGAAAATGTTCCGCTTGTAGTTCCTGAGGTGAATGAGGATGATCTTCATAAGCATCAGGGAATCATAGCTAACCCTAATTGTTCGACAATCCAAATGGTTGCAGCGCTTGAACCAATCAGAAAAGCCTATGGACTTAAAAAAATTATTGTTTCCACCTATCAGGCTGTTTCTGGAGCGGGTGCAGCAGCTGTTGAGGAATTAAATACGCAAGCAAGCGATATTTTAGCCGGTAAAACGGTTAATCCATCTATATTACCTGTTAAAGGTGCGGAAAAACATTATCAGATAGCTTTTAATGCTATTCCTCAGATTGATGTTTTTGGTGAGAATGGGTATACATTTGAAGAAATGAAAATGGTAAATGAAACGAAGAAAATTATGCATTTGCCGTCACTGCAGGTAGCAGCAACGTGTGTTCGCCTTCCAATCGCAGTAGGCCATTCAGAATCTGTGTATATTGAAATTGAAAATAATGGTGTCAGTGCTGAGCAAGTAAAAGAATTATTACTAAATGCTCCTGGAATTGTCCTTCAGGATGATCCCGCCAATCAAGTCTATCCAATGCCTGCAGATTGCGTTGGGAAGAATGAAGTCTTTGTTGGGAGAGTAAGGAAAGATTTGGACGAAGATACTGGGTTCCATATGTGGGTTGTTTCCGATAACCTATTAAAAGGGGCCGCCTGGAATTCTGTTCAAATTGCAGAGAGTCTTATTCGATTAGGTCTAGTATAATTATTGAAATGATAGATATCTTGGCCTTCTTATTTTCTTTAAAGTAGGAAGGCTCATTTTGGGGTGTAAAAAGTGAAGATCATCATTCAAAAGTTCGGCGGTACCTCTGTAAAGGATGCAGAAAGCAGAGAGTATGCGTTTCAACATATAAAAAGAGGGATAGATAAAGGGTACAAAATAGTAGTTGTAGTATCTGCAATGGGCAGAAAAGGTGATCCATATGCAACGGATTCCTTACTTTCACTTGTTAATGAAAAAGGAATGTACTTGGGTGAACGAGAGCAGGACTTGCTATTATCTTGTGGAGAGATAATTTCAGCGGTTGTATTTACCAATATGCTCTTAGAAAAAGGAATTCGTGCGACTGCTTTAACTGGCGGACAGGCCGGTTTCAGGACAAATAATGACTATACAAATGCGAAAATAATGGAAATGAAGACCGATAGACTGATTGATGAGCTAGAAAAATCAGACGTTATCGTTGTGACCGGTTTTCAGGGTGTTGCTGAAAACGGTGATATAACAACGATAGGGCGCGGCGGCAGTGATACATCTGCTGCAGCCCTCGGAGCGGCACTAAAGGCGGAGTATGTTGACATTTTTACGGATGTAGAAGGAATTATGACAGCTGATCCCCGTATTGCGGAACAAGCCAGACCGCTGTCAGTAGTAACCTATACAGAGGTATGTAATATGGCCTACCAGGGGGCTAAGGTCATTCATCCCCGTGCTGTTGAAATTGCGATGCAGGCAAAGGTGCCGATGCGAATCCGTTCAACCTATGCTGAAGGTGAGGGAACGCTGGTTACAGGTCATCCGAAACACCGTCGAGGCAGTGATATACAGGAACGTCTTGTTACTGGTATTGCCCATGTAAGCAATATCACTCAGATAAAAGTAAAGGCTAAGGAAGATCAGTATGATCTGCAGGCGGAAGTCTTTACTGCAATGGCCAATTCAGGCATAAGCGTTGATTTTATTAATATTTATCCAAATGGTGCTGTGTATACAGTCTCCAACAACGATGCCAATAAGGCAATTTCGGTATTACGTGAATTAGGATATGAACCTCGTATCCAATCAAACTGTGCCAAAGTGTCTGTCGTTGGAGCTGGGATTACTGGAGTGCCAGGAGTAACAGCAAAAATTGTCACTCCATTATCAGAACGAGGCATACAGATTCTGCAATCTGCAGATAGCCACACAACAATATGGGTATTAGTTAAAGAAGAAGATTTGGTGAAGGCTGTAAATGCTCTTCATAATGCCTTTAATCTCCATTTAATGGATGATAATCTGTATGAATGGGAAGAACTTGCGGAATAAAAAAATAGAAGATTGGAAGTGGAAATATGGGTCTTTTTGGGCGCGTGTCCACCGCGATGGTTACACCTTTTGATAATAAAGGAAATATTGATTTTGGAAAGACAGCAAAACTCATAGATTACTTAATTGAAACAGGCACAGATTCACTGGTGGTATCAGGAACTACTGGTGAATCTCCAACCTTATCTACAGAAGAAAAAGTGGCATTGTTTGAATATGTCGTGAAAATTGTAAACAAACGTATACCTGTGATAGCGGGAACTGGCTCAAATAATACGTATGCGTCCATCCATTTAACAAAGAAGGCGGAAGCGGCCGGTGTAGATGCAATTATGCTTGTAGCGCCTTATTATAATAAACCGAATCAAGAGGGTCTTTATCAACATTTTAAATCTGTGGCGGAGGCTACTACTCTGCCGTGCATGATTTATAATATACCAGGCAGAACGGCAACGAATATTCATCCGGAAACCGTTATTCGCCTGTCAGAGATTCCGAATATTGTTGCTGTAAAAGAGGCCAGCGGTAATTTAAATGCAATGACAAAAATTATTGCCAATACACCGGATGATTTCGATTTATACAGTGGAGATGATGGTTTAACTCTGCCTGTACTTTCAATTGGAGGGGCAGGTGTGGTTTCGGTGGCATCCCATATAATCGGACGTGACATCCAAAAAATGATAGAACATTTCTATGCTGGTGAAATGGCTGAGGCAGCCCAAATGCATCAGAGATTACTGCCAGTTATTGAGGGGTTATTTATGGCACCAAGCCCAGCGCCTTTAAAAACTGCCTTGCAAATCAAGGGAATGAGCGTTGGGTCTGTTCGTTTGCCTCTTGTGCCTATGAATGAAGTTGAACGGAACACATTGATAAATCTATTAAATACATTAAAATAATGCTTAATTAAAGTATGTCTATTTTTAGAGTCTGCCTGAGGATAAGCCAATCCAATGCGATTGGCTTATCTATCTTTTTAGCACTATTTTATACATATTCATTTTTTATATATCATGTTTTAGTTAGCATTGAAGATATCTGCTTGTTTGTCATACATATGGGAAACAAATAGCGTATATATACATTATGAACCTAAAGAAAAGCTTAAAGAACGATAGTCAGAATTCATAGATAAATCTAAAAAGATGATGTCAGTGGCATGCCGATACACTATCGGTTATAATGGATTCAACTGGAAAATGGACGAGTAGTTGATAACAGGAGGAACAATAAATTGGTTAAACAAATTAGACAGAAGATCAAAGTAATTGCATTAGGCGGAGCAGGAGAGATCGGAAAAAATATGTATCTCGTTGAAGTAGACGAAGATATTTTTGTACTTGATGCCGGGTTAATGTTTCCGGAAACCGAAATGCTTGGAATTGATGTAGTCATTCCGGATATCTCTTACCTTATCGAAAATAAAGAAAGAATTCAGGGAATTTTTCTATCCCATGGTCATGAGGATCATATTGGTGCACTACCTTATATTATTGAGGAATTGGATGCACCGGTTTATGGTACAAGATTGAGCATAGAATTAACAAAATCCAAAATCGCAGAAATTAACGAAAATTTAAATGTTGACTTTGAAGTAATAGATTCAAACACATCCCTGCGTTTTTCTTCTGCAAGAATTACATTTTTCAAAACGAATCACAGCATTCCTGATTCTGTTGGAATCTGTATTGAAACAAAAGATGGTGCAATAGTTTATACGGGGGATTTTAAATTTGATCAGGCTGCCCAAGGACTTTACAAAGCGGAAATTGGCAAAATGGCAGCAATCGGTGAGTCAGGAGTTCTCTGTCTATTATCAGATAGTTCAGGAGCAGAACGGATTGGATTTACTCCTTCTGAATCCCTTGTTGCAAGAAATATGTCTGATGAATTTTACAATGCAAAAGGCAGAATTATTGTAGCATGCTATGCATCTAATCTTAACGGTCTTCAGCAAGTGTTCAATGCCGCGTTTGATAATCATAAAAAAGTAGCAGTTGTCGGCAAATCTATGGAAAAAGTAATGGAAATTGCCTTGGAATTTAATTATTTGGATGTCCATGAGGATGTGTTGATTCCGATAACTGAAATCGACCAATATGAAGATCGTGAAATTATTATCCTTGCTACTGGATTGCAGGGAGAGCCATTTGAAGCGTTGCAAAAAATGGCCAAGCATGGTCATAAACAAGTTAATATTAAGCAGGGTGATACGGTATTATTGGCAGCTAACCCTGTCCATGGCGGAGAACTGCTTATGTCCAGGACTATCGATTTGTTATTTAGAGCAGGTGCAAAGGTAGTAGCTGGTAAAAACCAAATCCATGTATCGGGCCATGGAAGCCAGGAAGAGCTAAAAATGATGCTTAATCTTATGAAACCAAAGTATTTTATTCCTATCCAAGGTGATTATAAAATGCTAATTGCCCATATGCGCATTGCGAAATCGATTGGCTTTAACCAAAATCAAATTCATATACCGGAAAATGGTGAGGTTATTGAAATAACAAATGACTCAATCGAAAGCGCTGGTAAAGTAACTGCTGGGAATGTTTTGATAGATGGAAGCGGCGTTGGTGATGTAGGAAATATTGTCTTGCGTGACCGACGATTACTATCTCAGGACGGTATTCTAATTGTTGTTGTGACTTTAAGCCGGGCGGATAAGAGTATAGTAGCAGGTCCTGAAATCATTTCACGTGGATTTGTGTATGTTCGAGAATCAGAATCATTAATGGAACAATCAACAAATATTGTACGTGAGATTGTGATTAAAAATACTTCTAAAGACCATTTTGACTGGGCCGGAATGAAACAGGAAGTCCGTGATAGTTTAAATCATTATTTGTTTGATAAAACAAAAAGACGCCCAATGATTTTACCAATTATTATGGAAGTATAAATAGGACGTAAATGGCTATCCAGCGGATAGCCATTTTTCTTATCCAGCTAAGTATCAGTTGGAAATGATGATAGATGTAGCTTAAAGAATATCAAATCTAATCCAGCGTTATTTGGTTGAATTAAAAAAGAATGAGAGTGATATATAGTGATTACATTTGAACAAGTAACAGAAGAGAATTTATATATAGCAAAAGAAATGATGGATTCTAATTCTTCCTATTTTAAGGAGTACGGTATATCGCAAAATAGGGAGGAAATATTAGAATCATTGTCTCTAAAACAAGGTAATTTTTTGATTAAAGCTGATGATACGTATATTGGACTAACTGCTTTTAGGGAGCATAAAGTGGAGCAGTTCGTTACGATTAATCTGATAATCATTCATGCAGATTACCAGGGATTTGGTTATGGTACAACAGCTTACTTTGAATTGGAAGATCAGTTTATCAAGCATGGATTAAAGAAAATCAGATTGAATGTGAGCAGTGAAGACAACAGAGTCAAATCATTTTGGGAAAGAAATGGGTATACAGCCAGTGAACAAGATACAAGTAATGGGGAAGATAGGGTACGTTATGAAAAGTATCTTGTTTAGTGTTAATGTTACAGGCGGCTTGTCATTGAAAAGCCGCCTTGTTTTATTTTCTGCTCACATTTAAGACTGATGAAGTAATTACACCAATCAAAAAAAATAAAAAAAATTAAATGAAAGCGGTTTATTCTTTTGAAAATGGGTATTATATAAATAAGAAAGGAGGAAACAAAAAAGTTTAACACTTCAGGTGACTCAATCATATAGTGTTCGTTCCGTAGAAGGAAGCTTAAGTATTAAGAGTGAACGATATATGATCGAAACTATTTCTAACAAGATTATGTGAATCTTAAACAAATGTGATAATGTGGTTTAATTCTAAAGGTAACTTCTAAAAGAAATTAACTCAAATGGGGAAGGATTGAAAGACCGATTTATGCTGATAGTAAACAGTTTTCAGTATAAAAAAGTCCAGATATGTTTAACCAAAAGCCTTTCACCGGATATATTTCAAAAGGGTGGAGTTAATAGTAGGAGTCTTACCAATGAAAAACCAAAAAAAGGCAAGGTGATGGTCACAATTGGATAAGAGTGGAATGGTTGTTTTGTTCCACATAATCAGGATTGATCGAAATAGAAAATCGGGTATGAGTAACCAATAAAAATTGAATATGCAGTGTGTTTTTAAGGTAACGTAAAAGGTGTAAAGAAACCTTTATAATGCGGAACTAACACACTTCAGCTGAAAAAGTTTGAACCAGAAGTACCGGGCAGTAATAAAGTTTTAATCAGCTGATGCATGGTTGAGTCTCCTAAGGTGTTAAACGATTGTTTCTCCTGAAGAATCCTAAAAATAGGATTCTTTTTTTTGGTTTTTTAGAATGTATTAGTGCCCCGTAAATTGAATGGAAAAGATTCCACTGTACATACTAAAGGGGAGAGTGTTTTTGTAGAGGGGGATTAAGAGTGGATAAAAAGTCAGAGGTACCTCATGAGGAAAAGACAGTGGATGATACTAAGGGAGCTGCCAGTGCTCTTGTAGATAAGATACAAGCTTTGGGACAAACCAATGTACCGCAGTTACCAAAAGATTCAACCATACATTGTTTAACGATTATAGGACAAATAGAAGGTCATGTACAATTGCCACCGCAAAACAAAACAACAAAATATGAACATGTTATTCCACAGTTGGTGGCAATCGAACAAAATCCTGATATTAAAGGGTTATTGGTTATCTTAAATACCGTTGGAGGTGATGTGGAAGCTGGGCTTGCTATGTCTGAAATGATTGCTTCTCTATCAAAGCCAACTGTATCTATCGTTTTAGGAGGAGGTCATAGTATCGGTGTCCCTATAGCAACTAGCTGTGATTATTCTTTCATTGCAGAAACAGCTACCATGACAATCCATCCTATTCGTCTTACCGGACTTGTGATCGGAGTACCCCAATCATTTGAATATCTTGATAAAATGCAGGACCGGGTCGTGAATTTTGTGGTCAAGCACTCAGCCATCAATGAAGACACCTTTAAGGATTTGATGTTTGCGAGAGGAAATCTTGCGAGAGATATTGGAACAAATGTAGTGGGGGAAGATGCTGTGAAAACAGGCTTAATTGATGAGGTTGGCGGTATCGGTGCTGCAATTGCCAAGCTTAACGAAATGATAAGAGAAAAAAGTGACTCTTCGAAAGGAGATTAAGTATGACTTTTTATACAATTATGCCTTTGGATACTTTGATGTATGAAGAATTATATCAAGCCAGTCATGAAATGTTTAAGAAGGATGGTATCCCGTTTATTGGAGAGAGATTACCTAATGGAGCAGTAAAGGTTAACCGGATTATCAGTACAGATCCAAATGATTACTTATCTGAGACACTTGCGCCAGGAGCGGTAATTAACAACCTGTAATAGCGGTCAGTGTGTATTATTTATGCTATAATAAAGGTGAACGGGGTAAAGGCAGCCAGGTTGGCTGCTTTCTTTTCGTTTTTAATTCTATATGAAATACGGGTGGTCGAATGAGTAAGAAAAAAAAGAAATCTCGTTCCAAAAAAGGTGACCAAATAAAGTCAACCTTAAAATATGAAATATCGGGACTTTCTATATTTGGGTTTTCTGCGATTGCAATGGCAAAGCTTGGGGCAGTAGGAACTTCATTCGTGTTTCTTTCTAGGTTCTTTATGGGGGAGTGGTATATTTTACTTCTGCTTGGCTTAATGGCCTTCGGTGTGTTCCTAATGTGGAAAAGAGAGGTTCCATTCTTTTTTAAACGCCAGCTGGTCGGTATATACTTCATTATTTTAGCAATCTTACTCTCTTCACATATTATTTTATTTGAGAATTTGTCTTCTAATAATGGATTTACCCAGCCAAGTGTCATTTTAAATACCTGGGAAATCTTTTGGATGGAATTACAGGGAACTGCGAGTACCATTGATCTTGGCGGCGGGATGATTGGTGCCATCCTTTATGCCGTCTTCCATTTTTTATTTGCAGATGCCGGCAGTAAATTTATTTCATTTTTATTGATTGTTGCAGGTTTAATTCTTATAACAGGTAAAGGCTTAAGTGATTCAATTGGCAAAGTACTTGGTGCGATTGGAAGATTTATCGTCAGCCAGTGGAAATCGTTTATGGCAGAACTTCGAGAGCCTAAAACAACAAAGAATAAAAACAAAAATCAAAAGATGAAAAGTAAAAGTGAATCTGTACAAGCTGCATCTCCAGTACTGGAAGATGAGAGAAATAATCCAGAAAAAGAAGATACACTTGAAGAAAGAATTATTTCGAATTTTGCTGATCGTGCCTATTTGGATGAGGAAATTGATGAAAAGAAAACTGATGATCAGATCAGTAAACCAAATGATAGTACTGAAGCTCCTGCTGAATCTGTGCCACATATGACTTTTACAGAAGTTGAAAATGTGGACTATAAACTGCCAAAATTATCGCTATTGAAGTCACCAAAAAAAGCAGATCAAAGTGGAGAATATGAATTAATACATACAAATGCTGAGAAATTAGAGAGTACCTTTAAAAGCTTTGGAGTTAAAGCGAGGGTCACTCAAGTTCATCTGGGACCTGCAGTTACGAAATATGAGGTGCATCCTGATGTAGGTGTAAAGGTTAGTAAGATTGTGTCATTATCAGATGATTTGGCATTGGCGCTCGCTGCCAAGGATATACGTATTGAAGCACCAATCCCAGGTAAATCAGCGATTGGGATAGAAGTGCCTAATTCAGATGTGGCGGTAGTGTCATTAAGAGAGGTTCTCGAGGTACAGCCTTCTGAAAAAAGCGGTTCAAAACTATTAATTGCTTTAGGTAGAGATATATCAGGTGAAGCAGTTTCTGCTGAACTGAATAAAATGCCTCACTTACTCGTAGCCGGAGCAACCGGAAGCGGGAAAAGTGTCTGTATTAACGGAATCATTACTAGTGTACTCATGAGAGCAAAACCACATGAAGTTAAAATGATGATGATTGATCCAAAAATGGTGGAGTTAAATGTTTATAATGGAATCCCTCATTTATTGGCTCCAGTTGTAACAGATCCAAAAAAAGCAGCTCAGGCATTAAAGAAAGTTGTTATGGAAATGGAAAGGCGTTATGAGTTGTTTTCTCATTCAGGAACTCGAAATATTGAGGGGTACAATGACTTAGTGACGAGACAAAATTTAGAAGAAGGCGAAAAAAATCCTTTATTGCCATATATTATTGTCATTGTGGATGAGTTGGCAGACCTTATGATGGTTGCGTCCAGTGAGGTGGAGGATGCAATAACAAGGCTTGCACAAATGGCAAGGGCTGCAGGCATACATTTGATTATTGCAACCCAGCGGCCATCTGTAGATGTTATTACAGGAGTTATAAAAGCCAACATCCCTTCACGGATTGCTTTTAGTGTCTCCTCCCAAATTGATTCGAGAACCATATTAGATATGGGCGGGGCAGAAAAACTTCTCGGTCGCGGGGATATGTTATTCCTGCCTGTAGGTGCGTCAAAGCCGGTACGGGTACAAGGTGCGTTTTTATCAGATCAGGAAGTGGAAGATGTAGTTGACTTCGTGATTTCTCAGCAAAGAGCCCAATATCAAGAGAATATGATCCCGGATGAAGTTCAGGAAACAGTAAGTGAATCAACAGATGACTTATATGATGAAGCCGTCAAATTAATTGCTGATATGCAAACCGCCTCTGTTTCGATGCTCCAAAGACGATTCAGGATTGGATATACAAGGGCTGCACGTTTGATCGATGAGATGGAAGCTCGCGGTGTCGTTGGTCCGTATGAAGGAAGCAAACCAAGAACTGTGCTTGTTCCTAAGGACTTCGATCAGGCTAGTAATTCATAAAAAGAGCAGTATAGGTACCAAACCCGAAAGTTAGATTAAAAACTAACTTTTGGGTTTTTTTTGTATGTTAATAAATGAATTTTAAACTGTAAAGAAAGTTTATAAGTGAGTTTTTTTTCAAAAAGTTATTAATAATTTTATATTAGGATAATTTATTTATTTTTACTTAAATTCATGTTAAATTAAAATTGAATTAGAAACATATATATAATTATCAGGAAATAATTTTTCCGGATAAGAAGATTTATTGTACATATTTGTATAATACAAAAGCGAAAAATTGTACCCATCTACACAATGCACCATTTAAGTATGTATTTTCTATAATCATTTAACAGATTCATCTAAAACGATGTTATGTGTAAAAGGATAGTGAAAAGCTCATACTATATGGAGCACCGACTAATTATTTTGGAGGTTGTTATGTTGAAAAAGAGTAAATTTGGACTGGCTTTGTCTCTTGTGTTAGCTGCTAGTACCATTCTTGGTGCTTGTGGAAACAAAGAGGAGAGCAATGAAGGCGGCACGGCCAACGAGAAAAATAATTTCACTGTCGCAATGGTTAGTGACACAGGTGGTATTGACGACAAATCCTTCAATCAATCTGCATGGGAAGGTATTCAAGCTTTTGGTAAAGAGAATGGATTAAAAGAAGGTAAAAACGGCTATACCTACCTGCAATCTGAATCAGATGCTGATTACACCACAAACTTAAACCAGCTTGTACGCCAAAAGTATAATTTAATATATGGTGTTGGATTCACAATGGAGGATGCGATTAAAGAAGCAGCTGATCAAAATCCGGATGGGAAATTTGCTATTATCGACTCAGTGGTTGAAGCTGATAACGTTGCAAGTATCACATTCAAGGAGCAAGAAGGTTCATTTATCGTAGGTGTTATTGCTGGTATGCAAACAAAATCCAATAAAGTTGGCTTTGTAGGTGGAATAGAGAACCCGCTAATTCAAAAATTTGAAAAGGGCTTTATTGCTGGTGTTAAAACAGTAAATCCTAATGCTGAAGTACAAGTGAAATATACAGGAAGTTTCAGTGATGCGTCTCTTGGTAAAGCAACAGCATCAGCTATGTATAAATCAGGTATTGATGTCATTTATCACGCGGCAGGAAATGGTGGTAAAGGAGTCTTCACTGAGGCAAAAAACATTAAGAAAAGTAATCCTGAAAAGGATATATGGGTAATTGGTGTAGATAAAGACCAAGCTGATGAAGGTGAAATCAGCGGCACAGACATGAACGTAACGCTCACTTCCATGGTTAAGCGTGTTGACTTAGCTGTACAAGAAGTTTCAAAACAAGCGATGGAAGAATCCTTCCCAGGAGGAAAAAACGTAGAGTTTGGTCTTGGAAATAACGGTGTTGATATTGCACCGACTAAAGATAACTTATCTGACGATATACTTAAAACAGTTGATGAATATAAAGAGAAAATTAAGAACGGTGACATAAAAGTACCATCTACTCAAAAAGAACTTGATGCATTTTTAAAATAAGATAAAGGGATAAGGGCCTTGGGTCCTTATCCCTTTATCTCTAAAGGACCTATTAGTATTAGGAGCTTAGCAAAGGGCTAATAGTTTTCTGGATGGACCATGAAAGCCTGTCTTTCTTAATTAGACAAGAAGAATATGAATGGTATTTTAGTAAAATAGTAAAAGTCAGATACATGTACAAACGGTCAGATTGACGATTAGGTGGAAATTGGGTAGTTTTTAAATTTTTTGTCAGTTTATGCTTTAACAGAATATTTATAATATATAAACTTTTTTAGTAGGAAAAAAGACTTATATGAATAAAACTCAGGTATACCGTGGTTTTTTCAACATTTTTGTGGAAAAAAACGGATAAGGTAACGCTTCCAAAATATGATATTTTTGTGAATAGCTATTTCTTTCTTTGGTAATACATGATAAATTATGAGTGGTTAGTAGATAACATCAATAGAATGAGAGTGGGAAATTTCCTGGGGGAAAAGAGTATGTCTATCAGACACGACAACCGGCAATTATATCTGCAAGTAATCGACAAGATTAGACAGGACATAAGAACCGGTATCTATAAGGAGCATGAAAAATTGCCATCTGAGTCTGAATGGGCCAAAATACTCGGTGTGAGTAGAGCGACATTAAGAGAAGCACTCAGAATACTGGAAGAGGATAATGTGATTATACGCAGGCATGGGGTAGGTACTTTTGTGAATTCCACTCCTTTATTCTCATCTGGAATTGAACAATTAAAGAGTGTGACAGACATGATTCGCGAAGCAAACATGAAACCAGGAACAATTTTTTTAAACTCATTCATAGAGGGTGCAACAGAAGAAGATATGCGAAGGTTCGACTGTCAAATTGAAGATAAGTTTTTAGTAATCGAGCGAGTCAGAACTGCTAATGGGGAACCTGTCGTTTATTGCTTGGACAAGATACCTGTTCGTGTGTTACCGGATCCATCTCTTTATCAAGAGGAATCATTACTTCATGTCTTGGAAAGAACTGCCGGTATACAAATTACATACGCTGTGGCTGATATCGAACCACATGGCTATCACGAAAAGATTTCGCCTATTTTAAATTGCAAGTTAGACACTGCTCTGCTTTTACTAAAACAAACTCACTATGATAGTAAGGACAAACCATATCTATACTCGGCCAACTTCTTTAAAGCGGATACATTTCGCTTTCATATTTTGCGCAAAAGAACATAATTTATGCGCAAAATAAGGGAACTACTGCCAAAAAAAATATAGGGGGTTAAGACCTTGAAGAAACGCAAATTTGGAATAGCATTGTCACTAGTTCTGGCTGCGGGCACAATTTTAGGTGCTTGTGGAAACAAAGAAGAGAAAGGCAACAGCAGTGAAACAGAAGGTAAGGACAATTTCACAGTTGCTATGGTAACAGATACAGGCGGAGTTGATGACAAATCCTTTAACCAATCTGCTTGGGTAGGTATACAACAGTTTGGTAAAGATAACAATCTTGAAAAAGGCAAAAACGGCTATGATTACCTTCAGTCCAAATCTGATGCTGATTACACTACTAACTTAAATCAGCTGGTACGACAAAAATTTGACCTTATTTATGGGGTAGGTTTCTTATTGTCTGATTCCATTACAGAAGTTGCTGAGCAAAATCCTAAGAGCCAATTCGCGTTAATTGATTCTGTTGTAGATGTTGATAACGTGGCAAGTATTACATTTAAAGAGCATGAAGGATCCTTCCTGGTAGGTGTAGTAGCCGCGATGCAAACTAAATCTAATAAAATTGGATTTATTGGTGGAGTAGAAAGTGAACTTATTAAAAAATTTGAGAGCGGATTTATAGCAGGTGTTAAATCAGTTAAACCTGAGGCAGATGTTCAGGTGAAATATGCAGGTGATTTTAATAAAGCTGATATTGGTAAAGCTACAGCACAAGCAATGTATAAATCCGGTATTGATATTATCTACCATGCAGCCGGCGGAACAGGTAAAGGCGTATTTACAGAAGCAGTTAACATAACTAAAAATGATCCAAGCAAAGAAATCTGGGTTATTGGGGTTGACTCTGACCAAGCAGCATTAGGTGATGTACCTGGTACAGACAAAAATGTCACATTAACATCTATGATTAAACGAGTTGATTTGGCAGTTATGGAAGTATCCAATCTTGCTAAGGAAGGCAAATTCCCAGGCGGAGAAAATGTTGAATTTGGTTTAGAAAATGATGCGGTTGATATCGCACCTTCACAAGAAAACTTGTCAGATGATATCAAAACTAAAGTTGCAGAATACAAAGAAAAGATTAAGAGTGGAGAAATTAAAGTACCATCTACTCGTGAAGATTTAGAAACATTCTTAAAAAAATAAGCACATCCTAGTAAGGGATGAGGATGTGTTCCTTATCCCTTACGATTACCTTGGCTTATGTCAGTCTGACATCAGACCTTTAAGCAATATGGTAAAGGAAAGGTTGCTAAAACAAGATTGGCAACTTTTCTTTTGTCATCTTACTTATGAATCTTCTCTGGAAAAAGGAGTGAAAAAACTGTGGACTATGTTATTGAGATGTTGCACATCCGTAAAGAGTTCCCTGGCATCGTCGCAAATGATGATATCACCTTACAATTAAAAAAAGGTGAGATTCATGCTTTGTTAGGAGAAAATGGTGCAGGAAAATCCACGTTAATGAATGTCTTGTTCGGTCTTTACCAGCCAGAACAAGGGGAAATCCGTGTAAATGGTAAAGAAGTAAAAATTACAAGCCCAAATATTGCAAATGACTTGGGCATAGGAATGGTGCATCAGCATTTCATGCTTGTTGATACGTTCACAGTAACAGAAAACATTATTCTTGGTAAGGAGCCCACCAAAGGTGGAAAAATTGATTTAAAAGAGGCTGCCCAGGAAGTTAGGCAGTTATCAGAAAGATATGGATTGAAAATTGATCCGGATGCCAAGATTTCTGATATCTCTGTTGGTATGCAGCAAAGGGTTGAAATTCTAAAAACTCTGTATCGCGGAGCTGACATTCTTATTTTTGATGAACCAACAGCCGTATTAACACCACAGGAAATTAAAGAGTTAATACAGATTATGCAAAATTTGATCACTGAAGGTAAATCCATCATACTGATTACTCACAAACTGAAAGAGATTATGGAAGTCTGTGACCGTTGTACTGTTATTCGTAAAGGAAAAGGAATCGGTACTGTAAATGTCAGTGAAACGAATCCTAATGAATTAGCGAGTTTGATGGTAGGGCGCGAAGTCGTTTTTACAACTGTGAAGAAGGATGCAAAACCAAGTGGAGAGGTATTGAATATACAAGATCTTGTCGTAAAGGATTCCCGTGGTGTTGAAGCAATTCGAAGCCTTAACCTATCCGTCCGTGCAGGAGAAATACTGGGGATTGCAGGTGTCGATGGAAATGGACAATCTGAGCTGATAGAAGCGATCACTGGCCTGAAAAAACCAGAATCCGGTACTATTTCCATAAACGGGACTGAAATTCAGAAGAAAAGTCCAAGGAAAATCACAGAAACAGGACTTGGGCATATTCCACAGGATCGACATAAATATGGTCTTGTATTGGACTATTCAATTGGCGAAAATATGGTTCTCCAAACATATTATCAACAACCACTTTCAAAATGGGGAATCTTAAATTATAAAAATATCTTTAATAAAGCTCGTACATTAATTAAAGAGTTTGATGTTCGTACTCCAAGTGAGTATACTCCGGCAAGAGCTTTGTCTGGAGGAAACCAGCAAAAGGCGATCATTGCTCGTGAAATAGATCGTAATCCTGATTTGTTAATTGCTGCTCAGCCAACACGCGGTCTTGATGTAGGAGCCATTGAGTTCATTCACAAACGTTTGATTGAGCAACGGGATCATGGGAAAGCAGTATTGCTTGTTTCCTTTGAGCTGGATGAGATTTTAAATGTCAGTGACCGTATTGCTGTTATATATGAAGGTTCCATTGTGGCTATTGTTGATCCTAAGAAAACGACAGAACAGGAGCTCGGATTATTAATGGCAGGAAGTAAGGTTAAGGAAGCGGGGAACGAAGCTAATGTATAAAAGATTATCGAACTTATTAATCCCTGTTATAGCTGTCTTGCTCGGTTTAATCGCAGGTGCTATTGTGATGTGGGTCAGCGGTTATGATCCGATAGCTGGTTATGGTGCTTTATGGGATGGTATATTCTATGATTCCTATGCAATAGGTGAGACAATTCGTCAGGTTAGCCCTTATATTCTTGCAGGTTTAGCCGTTGCCTTTGCATTTAGGACAGGACTTTTTAATATTGGTGTTGAGGGCCAGTTTTTAATGGGATGGTTAGGTGCTGTATGGATCGGAACGTTATTTACTGACCTTCCTAAAATCATCCATTTGCCGCTTGCAGTCATTGTTGCTGCTTTAGCAGGTGCTTTATGGGCTTTCATCCCTGGTCTCTTAAAAGCTAAATTCAGGGTGCATGAAGTTATAACAACCATTATGATGAACTACATTTCTCTTCATGTAGTCAATTATATCATCTCTTACGTTTTAACAGATAACATGGACAAAACAGAAAAGATTGCTCCATCAGCATCTTTACGTTCTGACTTTTTAGCCGAAATGACAATTAACTCCAGATTACACTGGGGATTTGCGATAGCAATTCTTGGAGCAATTATTATGTGGTTTTTATTAGAAAAAACAACAAGAGGCTACGAATTAAAAGCTGTTGGTTTTAACCAGCATGCATCTAAATACGCAGGTATCAGTGTAGATCGCAATATTGTATATGCCATGCTGATCTCTGGTGCTTTTGCAGGACTTGCCGGTGCTATGGAAGGTCTTGGAACATTCGAGTATATTGGTGTAAAAGGAGCACATACAGGAGTAGGTTTTGACGGAATCGCAGTTGCATTACTAGGTGCCAATACAGCGATTGGAGTTGTGCTTGCTGCTTTATTATTCGGTGGATTGAAATATGGTTCATTGAATATGCCAATGGAAACTGGAATACCAACTGAAATCATTGATGTAGTCATAGCTTTAATCATATTCTTCGTTGCATCCAGTTATATTATTCGTCTCATGCTGAGAAAGTTTAGCAAGAAAAAGGGGGTGGAATAAGTGAGTTTTTTAGAGATACTAGCGATACTTGTTCCTTCTACACTTGTTTACGCCTCTCCACTTATTCTGACAGCCCTCGGTGGTGTATTTTCTGAGCGTTCTGGTGTAGTAAATATTGGATTAGAAGGTTTAATGGTAGTTGGTGCTTTTACAAGCATTGTATTTAACTTATCATTTGCGGATACATTTCATGAATGGACTCCTTGGATTTCATTAGTTGTAGCTATGGTAGTTGGTGGGATTTTCTCACTATTGCATGCAGTTGCTTCAATCACATTCAGGGCTGACCAAACAGTCAGTGGGGTAGCCATTAATATGTTGGCACTTGGAGCTTGTATGTTCCTTGTGAAATTAGTATACGGAAAAGGACAAACTGATAAAATTGCTGAACCATTTTACAGTTTTGATATACCTGGTTTAAGTGATATACCTGTATTGGGTAAAATTTTATTCTCAGATGTTTATTTAACCTCGATCCTGGCGATCGTGATAGCTGTGATTTGCTGGTATGCCATTTATAAAACACCGTTTGGGTTACGCCTTCGTTCAGTTGGTGAACATCCAATGGCCGCTGACACAATGGGAATAAACGTTAATAAAATGCGTTATATTGGTGTTATTTTAAGTGGAATCTTGGGAGCTTTGGGTGGAGCTATTTATGCTTCGACTATTGCTCTAGACTTTACTCATGCGACCATATCCGGACAAGGTTTTATGGCACTTGCAGCTATGATATTCGGTAAATGGCATCCAATTGGTGCAATGGGCGCAGCATTATTCTTTGGATTTGCGCAATGTTTAAGTATCGTAAGCTCAATGCTTCCATTCTTTAGTGACATTCCGAATGTATATATGTTAATTTTGCCATATGTATTAACAATTCTGGCTTTAACAGGATTTATTGGACGTGCAGATGCCCCGAAAGCATCCGGTACGCCGTATATCAAAGGAAAACGTTAAAAGCTAAACTCATTCATGATTTAAACAAAGACAAGTGCTGTTCTATTATACGAGCAGTCCTTGTCTTTTTTATTTCTGATCTAATCGGTGTCAATTTTATTTAGCTTGAAAGTAGAAGAGAGAATGAAAGAAGGTCAGGGTCAGATCCTTGATTTACCTTCCATTTAACCTGTATATTCAAACTAAAGGTTTAAAAAAAATCCTTGAGACGAACAATATGGATAAGAACCTGCATAACATTGAGTAAAGGGAGGTCAAAAATATGGCAGTTATTGATGAGATTAAACTAAAACAAGCTGGCATTACTATTCATTTTGTACCAACTAAGAAATTTAAAACAACGACGCTTGTTTGGAAGATGAAAGCACCTTTAAAGGAAGAAACCGTTACATATAGAGCTTTGTTGCCCAATGTCCTGCAAAGTAATACAGCTGCATATCCCACATCTACAGCTTTCCGCTCCCATCTAGATCAATTATATGGAGCTAGTCTTTTTACAGATGTTAGTAAAAAAGGCGAATATCATATTATGAGTTTTCAAATGGAAATGGTAAATGAACGATTTTTATCCCAGCCTGAGCCGCTGTTGGAACAAGCATTTAAGCTTTTACATGATGTTTTAATTAATCCTAATGTAAAGGGAAATGCTTTTGATTCGGAGACAGTTACAAAGGAAAAACGTGCTCTAAAACAAAGGCTTCAGGCTGTATATGATGACAAAATGCGTTATTCTTCATTACGCTTAACTCAGGAAATGTGTATGGAAGAAAATTATCGGCTGGAAGCAAACGGGATTTTAAGCGAAGTCGATGAAATCACTCCTGAATCCTTATACAATTATTATAAAAAAGCATTTGCCGAAGATGAATTGGACCTCTATGTGATTGGAGATTTGGATGAAGACAGGGTAACGCAAATGTCTAGTGAATACTTTCAGTTCACGGAGAGAAAACCGGAACGAGTTCTGCATAATAAACATGATATTGTTGAAGTGAAAGAACTGAAAGAAACGCAGGATATCAAACAGGGTAAGCTGAATATTGGCTACCGTACAAATATCACTTATGGCGATCGAGATTATTTTGCTCTCCAAATGTTTAATGGGATATTTGGTGGGTTTTCACACTCTAAACTTTTCATAAATGTTCGTGAAAAAGCAAGCTTGGCGTATTATGCCGCATCACGCCTTGAAAGTCATAAAGGTCTTTTAATGGTTATGTCCGGCATTGATAATAAAAATTATGATCAGGCAGTAACGATTATAAAAGAACAAATGGAAGCTATGAAAAAGGGCGAATTTTCGGATCAGGAAATGGAACAAACAAAAGCAATTATTAAAAATCAATTGCTCGAAACGATTGACACCTCCCGTGGTCTGACAGAAGTTCTCTATCATAATGTGGTTGCCGCTGTTGATACGCCACTTGATGATTGGTTGTCTTCGATTGATAGGGTAACAAAGGATGAAATAGTGGCCTGTGGAGAAAAAATTCAAATGGATACGATCTATTTTTTAAGCGGAGATGAGGTGAGTGAGTAATGGAGAAACTACTATTTGACCAGCTTCAGGAAGAATTATATTTCGAAAAAATGGATAATGGTTTGTCTGTATATATCCTCCCTAAAAAAGGATTTAATAAAACCTATGCCACTTTTACAACTAAATATGGATCCATCGATAATCATTTTAAAGAGCCTGGTGCAGATGAATATTCCAGAGTTCCGGACGGCATTGCCCACTTCCTGGAACATAAATTGTTCGAAAAAGAAGATGGTGATGTATTCCAGCAGTTCAGTAAGCAAGGTGCAGCGGCTAATGCTTTTACATCTTTTACACGAACAGCGTACCTTTTTTCCAGTACAACGGATGTAGAGAAAAATTTAGAAACACTGATTGATTTTGTCCAGGAACCATATTTCTCGGATAAAAGTGTGGAAAAAGAAAAAGGGATTATTGGCCAGGAAATTACCATGTATGATGATAATGCTGATTGGAGATTATATTTCGGTATTATTGAAAATCTATATCATAATCATCCTGTGAAAATTGATATAGCTGGTACCATTGAGTCGATTTCAGGAATAACAAAAGAACTGCTCTATCAGTGCTATAATGCATTTTATCATCCAAGCAACATGCTTCTGTTTATTACAGGGCCATTAGATCCTGAAACAATCATGCAGCAAGTTCGTGATAATCAGGCTAAGAAAAACTTCGATAGCCGTGGGGAAATCGAACGGAAATTTGATGCAGAGCCGGCTAATGTGGCCACAAAAAAACGATCAGCCAATATGCATGTCCAAACGCCTAAGTGTGTGGTTGGATTAAAGGCAAATAATCCAACTCTCCAAGGGATAGATTTATTAAAACAAGAGCTATCTATCAACCTCTTTCTGGATATGACGTTTGGAAAAAGCTCCGAGTATTATGAAAAACTATATTCTGAAGGGTTAATTGACCATTCATTCTTCTACGATTATACACAGGAATATGGATTTGGCTTTGGAATGGTCGGCAGTGACACAGATAAGCCGGATCGTTTAGAGGAAGAATTAAAAAATATTCTTTTTGCGGCCCGGGACGGAAAAATTGTAACAGAGGAAAAACTGAATTCAATTCGTAAGAAAAAGATTGGTGCCTTCCTCAGGTCATTGAATTCACCTGAATCAATAGCCAATCAATTTACACGATATGCTTTTAATAACATGAAGCTGTTTGATGTTGTGACTGTATTAGAATCTTTGACTTATGATGAAGTGAATAAAGCCGTACAAGAATTAATAGATGAGGATAGAATGTCAGTATTTCAAATACTTCCATCCTGAATGGGTAAGAGCCAAGCCGGAATGGTTTTGGCTCTTTTTATATAGAAATTTCTTTATATGCAAGCAAAACGGACAATTATCCAGCTGTAACTGATTCACTGTTTTACGATAAGTATTTAATAGGATTTAAGAAGCTTTTATTAGAAACTATTGACTATTTTCAATTGGTGGTTTTACTTTTCATCTTCAAGCTTTATAATGAAAAGTATTGTAAGTGTTATTTACGGCAAGGGGTTTTTATCATGAATGGAAAATATGCACTCATTACGGGTGCTAGCGGAGGAATTGGCCAAGCTATTGCATTGCGTTTGGCTGAGGAGGGCTGGAATCTATATCTCCATTATAACCGTAATCTTAGCGGAATTAATTCGCTTTTGGATCAGTTAAAGCCATATCAAATACAGGTTAAAGTAATTCAGGCTGATCTAAGTAAAGATGACGGACATCAAGTAATTATTGACGAAATTAATCAAATTGATACGATTATACTAAATAGCGGTGACAGTCATTTTGGTCTTATAACAGATATAACCGATGACCGAGCCAAACAGATGATTTCATTACATATTACCTCTCCCTTTTTATTAACTAAGGGGCTTGTTCCTAAGTTAATACAAAAAAAAGCTGGCAGCATCATTGCTATTACTTCTATTTGGGGAGAAGTGGGTGCTTCCTGTGAAGTCCTTTATTCAATGGTAAAAGGTGGACAGAATTCTTTTATCAAGGCACTTGCGAAGGAGCTTGCACCTTCTGGAATTCGAGTAAATGCTGTATCGCCTGGTGTAATTTCTACACCTATGCTCGATCGATTCGATTCTGAAGAGCTTAAAGACTTGGAAGATGAAATCCCAATGGGGCGGCTGGGGCTTCCGAAGGATATCTCTGGAGTAGTTTCCTTTGTCCTCTCAGAAGACTCCAGTTATATAACCGGACAGATTATCAGTGTAAATGGCGGATGGAATACATAGGTATTTACTGCTACACTATGTATTTTGCTTTTCACTCGTCTGGAAATCAGATATGATAGGACATAGGGAAAATATTGAAGGAATTTGTCAAATATTTCTCTTAGGGGGAACGGAATGGACAAGAAGGAATGGTATTTTGAATATGAAATTAAAATTAACCGTCCCGGGTTGTTAGGGGATATTTCTTCTTTGTTAGGAATGCTCTCCATAAATATCGTAACCATCAATGGTGTGGATGAGGGAAGAAGAGGTATGCTTCTTTTGGCGAAGGATAATCGTCAAATTGAACGCCTGGAATCAATTCTGCAAACAATGGATACGATAAAAGTAACTAAACTTAGAGAGCCGAAATTAAGAGATCGGTTAGCAGTCAGACATGGTCGTTACATACAAAGAGATGCAGATGATCGAAAAACATTCCGATTTGTAAGAGAAGATCTTGGACTTCTGGTTGATTTTATGGCCGAGCTTTTTAAACAGGAAGGCCATAAACTAATTGGAATCAGGGGTATGCCTCGTGTTGGTAAAACAGAATCGATTGTTGCTGCAAGTGTTTGTGCGAATAAGCGTTGGTTATTTGTTTCTTCCACCTTATTAAAACAAACTGTTCGAAATCAATTAATTGAAGATGAATACAATGAAGATAACTTATTTATTCTGGATGGGATTGTTTCAACTCGCAGAGCCAATGAAAGGCACTGGCAGCTTGTATGTGAAATCATGAGACTTGATTCGATTAAAGTTGTTGAACATCCTGACGTGTTTGTACAAAATTCAGAGTATACAATGAACGATTTTGATTATATTATTGAACTACGTAATGACCCGAACGAAGAGATCACATATGAAGCAGTAGACCAACAGTCCTCTTTATTTGGAGGATCCGAATTTGGATCGTTTGATTTTTAGTGATTAGAAGGTGTTTATATGACGGAATTAGGTAAAGTATTAAAGGAAGCCAGAGAGTCTAAAGGATTAACTCTGGATGACCTTCAACAAATAACCAAAATACAAAAGCGTTATCTTGTTGGTATAGAAGAAGGCAATTATGAAATGATGCCGGGCAAATTCTATGTCAGAGCGTTTATTAAACAATATGCTGAAGCAGTTGGATTAGATCCTGAACGGCTTTTTGCGGAGCATCAAACGGATATTCCTGCGGCAGTTCAGCAGGAGGAGCTTCCTCAAAAACTATCTAGAGTGCAATCGAAAAAAACTTTGCCAGTACAGCATTCCAAGTGGATGGAAGTACTTCCTAAAATTTTGATAGCTGTGTTCCTTGTTGCAGTAGTGGCTATTATTTATTACTTTGTTGCAAAAGCGATTGGTAATAATGAAGACACAGGAACAGTTAATCAAAACGGTGATCCTGTAAGACTTGAACAGGGTGAATCCACAAACCAAGAAGAAAATACCAAAGAGAAAGAAGAAACAGAAACAGAAAAAGAAAGTAATCCAGAGAATGCTGAGGAAGATTCTAAAGAACCGGAAGAAGCAGGTTCTGCTGAGTTGAAAGTGACTTCTGCTAATGGAAAAAATACAATATATGAATTAAGTAATACAGATGAATTTAAGGTATCAGTAAAATCTACCGGCGAGACATGGGTATCTGTTAAAAATTCCAAGGGAGAAAATCTCTTCAATGGCGTGATTCAAAATGGAGAAAGCCAGGATTTTGATCTTTCAGATGATAATCAAATTGTCATGAATATAGGGAAAACTCCAGATACTGAAATTTATGTTAATGATGAAAAACTGGAGTATGAAAGTGAACTGATTGTCCAAAACATAACGATTGATTACACGAAGGAGTAAGATTGGAAGGTCATCAATGGATGGCCTTCTCTCGTCTATCCTTTTATAAATAAAATTTAAAAGTAAAGTGAGGAACATCAAGTGAATTTACCGAACAAGATAACAATTTCTAGAATTTGCATGATCCCTGTGTTTATGATTATCATGCTTCCATCTATTGATTGGGGAACCTGGATGATTAACGATGTGGAGCTGCCTGTCTCTCATTTTGTTGGAGCTCTTATTTTTATCATTGCTTCTACAACTGATTGGATTGATGGATACTATGCTAGAAAACATAATCTGGTCACAACCCTTGGAAAGTTTCTTGATCCGTTGGCAGATAAACTTCTTGTATCTGCTGCATTAATTATACTTGTAGGATACGAGTTAGCGCCTGCTTGGATTGTTATTTTAATTATCAGCCGTGAATTTGCGGTAACAGGCCTTCGCCTGGTTCTGGCTGGTGAAGGGGAAGTTGTTGCAGCGAATCAATTGGGCAAAATTAAAACCTGGACTCAAATCATCGCTATATCTGCGTTACTATTGCACAATCTACCATTTGCGTGGATTAATTTTCCGTTTGCTGATATAGCTCTTTATGTAGCTTTATTCTTTACTATATGGTCTGGCTGGGATTACTTTGCTAAGAATAAAGACGCGTTTTTAAATTCTAAATAAGGGTATCATTCTTACTATAACTTGTTAAATTGGCGGGTGACAGAATGAATGCAGAATTAATAGCGGTAGGCTCTGAGTTATTACTTGGACAGATTGCAAATACCAATGCTCAGTTTATATCAAAAAGCCTGGCAGAGATAGGTATTAATGTATATTACCATACAGTAGTTGGGGATAATCCTGTACGATTAAAAAAGGCTATCGAAATTGCAGAATCCCGAGCTGATCTTATTATATACACTGGTGGTTTGGGACCTACAAAGGATGATATAACAAAAGAAGTTGTAGCCGACCATATCGGTAAAACATTAATATCAGATCAAAAAGCCATGGAAAATATTGAGGAGTACTTCAAGAAAATAAAACGTGTGATGACAGAAAACAACCGGAAGCAAGCGTTGATTATTGGAGGATCAGAAGTATTCCCTAATCAAAATGGGATGGCACCCGGAATGGCGGTGTCTCATGGAGATATTCTTCATATTTTACTGCCTGGACCTCCAAGTGAAATGCAGCCAATGCACCAAAATTTTGCAGTTCCTTATCTGTTGAGATTAATGGACAGGGTGGAGCGGATAGATTCACGAGTCCTCCGTTTCTTCGGTATTGGGGAATCACAGCTTGAAACAGAAATAGAAGATTTGCTGGATCAGCAAAGTAACCCGACAATAGCGCCTCTTGCCTCGGATGGAGAGGTAACTCTTCGGATTACAGCTAAACATGAATCTATTGAAGAAGCTGACAAACTATTAAAAGAGACAGAAGAAAAAATTCTTTCACGTGTGGGAGAATATTTTTACGGATATGATGATGCGACCATCATGACTGAACTTATCAATCTTTTAAAAGAAAATGAGCTTACAATATCGGCAGCAGAAAGTTTAACCGGCGGAATGTTTCAGGAAAAAATGACCGATATACAGGGAGCAGGTTTAATCCTTAAGGGTGGTATTGTTGTTTATACCAATGAAGCAAAGAAAAAGCTACTGAAGGTCGAACAATCAACGATAGACCAATATGGGGTTGTCAGTGAGCAATGTGCTATGGAAATGGCTGATAATATTAAAGCCATGCTCCAATCTGATATCGGGATTAGCTTTACTGGTGTTGCTGGACCAGATGAATTGGAAGGCCATCCGGTAGGAACTGTTTTTATCGGTATAGCCATTTCCGGTCAGAAAACGTACGCAAAGAGATTAGACTTAGGCGGTATGCGTGAGGTTAATCGGGTTAGAAGCATGAAGTATGGCTGTCATTTTCTTATCAGAAAGCTGAGAGAGTTATATGCATAATGGAAAACCCCAACTTATATGGTTGGGGATTTCTATTGTTTATAAAATCGAGATAATTTCAGTTTTACACTAATTACTGCTAAAAGCATCCTATTTGCTAGAGAGTTTCTTTAAATTTATCAGCAAAATTACCATTAAAATGATACGAATAAATGTTCGCTTTTTTACTTGTTAAATGGGGACAGATGAGGTATAGTATAAATAAGTTCTAAATTATACATGTAATGTTTTTATATAGATATGGGGAGGAAATAAACTGTGAGTGAACGTCAAGCTGCGCTCGATATGGCGCTAAAACAAATTGAAAAGCAATTTGGTAAAGGTTCAGTAATGAAGCTGGGGGAAAGAGCAGACAGAAAGGTTTCTACCATTCCAAGTGGTTCGCTTGCTCTTGATTCAGCCCTCGGTGTGGGTGGATATCCAAGAGGTAGAATAATCGAGATTTATGGACCGGAGAGCTCCGGTAAAACGACAGTAGCTTTACATGCAATTGCTGAAGTACAGGCGAAGGGTGGACAAGCAGCCTTTATTGATGCAGAACATGCTTTAGATCCGGCATATGCACAAAAGCTTGGCGTAAATATAGATGAATTATTACTTTCCCAACCAGATACAGGTGAACAGGCATTGGAAATTGCTGAGGCACTTGTACGAAGTGGTGCAATTGATATTATTGTTGTTGACTCAGTGGCTGCTTTAGTACCAAAAGCTGAAATCGAAGGTGAAATGGGAGATTCTCATATGGGTCTACAAGCCCGTTTAATGTCCCAGGCTCTTCGTAAACTTTCTGGATCCATTAATAAATCTAACACAATAGCAATCTTTATCAACCAAATCCGTGAGAAGATTGGTGTTATGTTTGGTAACCCAGAAACAACTCCAGGTGGTCGTGCCCTTAAGTTCTATTCTACGGTTCGCCTTGAAGTAAGACGTGCTGAACAACTGAAACAGGGAAATGATATTGTAGGGAACAGGACCAAAGTTAAGGTTGTTAAAAATAAAGTGGCTCCACCGTTCAAAGTGGCAGAACTTGATATTATGTATGGTGAGGGCATTTCCAAAGAAGGCGAAATCATCGACATTGGCTCTGAGTTAGATATTATTGAAAAGAGTGGCTCATGGTATTCATATAATGGTGATCGCTTAGGACAGGGAAGAGAGAATGCGAAACTCTTCTTAAAAGAGAATCCAGATGTTCGTGATGAAATTTCCATTAAAATCCGCTCAGCGTATGGATTAAACGGTGAAGCGAAAGTGGTTGAACCAGCAGAGGAAATGGATAAATTTGATTTACCTGAATAAGTAGTTTGTAATGGGCAAACCTGGTTATGGGTTTGCCCTTTCTATAGGTGGACATCAGGGCATGCTTTTATATAAAATTCATCTGTTTCTGAAGAGAATCAGGATTTAGTTAGTGTCTAGCTAAGAATCCAATCAGTAAGTGTTGTTACTGGAGAGAAATTATTCAGCAACTTCATTAGCAAGGATGAGAAATACTTAAAAATTTCTCTAGATTTTGTACTATTACACAACTTAATAGGAAGCAGCTATGGTAAAAGTGGAAGGCTTAATTGGAATCTACGAATTAGGTGGATAGGTTCACGAAATTTGTTTATATGTCTGTATTTTCTAAAAACGATTAAAAGAGCGTCGGGACTTGCTCTTGACAACAAATTTTCATAACTTTACAATAGAAATGTATTAATATCTTTTTTTATGACATGCCTAAAAGCGATTGTGCTGTATATTTTTAGATGATGTACATGCCAGAATTGAAAACAATGTAGTAAAAGAGATTAAAAAAGTTAATAGCAAGAGGAGGTGTAATGATGGATCCAATCGCTATCATCTCCATTTTGCTTGGCCTAATTGTTGGTGCAGTTGTTGGCTATTTGTTAAGAAGATCTATAGCTGAATCTAAAATATCCGGCGCAACGAACGCAGCTGAAAAAATTATTGAGGATGCAAAGCGTGAAGCGGACGCCTTGAAAAAGGAATCCCTTCTTGAAGCAAAGGATGAGATTCATAAGCTTCGGACTGATGCTGAAAAGGAAGTTCGTGATCGACGAACTGAATTACAGAGACAGGAAAATCGAATTCTACAAAAAGAAGAGAATCTGGACCGTAAAGCAGACTCTCAAGATAAACGTGAGGCTTTATTGGAGAAGAAAGAAGATTCTCTGAACCAAAGACAACAGCATATTGAACAGATGGAAAGCAAAGTGGACGAGATAATTCAAGCTCAAAGTTCTGAACTTGAACGTATTTCTAGCCTGACTAGAGAAGAAGCAAAAGCCATTATCCTTGATCGTGTTGAGAAAGAGCTATCACATGATATTGCAATCATGATGAAAGAGAGCGATAACCGAGCGAAGGAAGAAGCGGACAAAAAGGCACGTGAAATCTTGTCACTTGCGATTCAACGTTGTGCAGCAGATCATGTGGCCGAAACGACCGTTTCTGTTGTTAATCTTCCAAATGATGAAATGAAAGGTCGAATTATCGGTCGAGAAGGACGTAATATTCGAACACTTGAAACGTTGACAGGAATCGATTTAATTATTGATGATACACCTGAAGCTGTCATTTTATCTGGATTTGACCCAATTAGACGTGAAACTGCGAGACTTGCCCTTGAAAAACTTGTTCAGGATGGGCGTATCCATCCGGCTCGTATTGAAGAAATGGTTGATAAAGCAAGAAGGGAAGTCGATGAGCATATCCGTGAAATCGGTGAGCAAACAACATTTGAAGTTGGGGTTCATGGCTTACACCCAGATTTAATAAAGATCCTAGGCCGTTTAAGATACCGTACAAGCTATGGTCAGAATGTGCTTAAACATTCCATGGAGGTAGCTTATTTATCAGGCTTAATGGCAGCAGAGCTTGGTCAGGATATTACATTGGCAAAGCGTGCCGGATTATTGCATGATATTGGTAAAGCGATTGATCATGAAGTAGAAGGAAGCCATGTGGAAATAGGAGTGGAACTTGCTACGAAGTACAAGGAACACCCTGTTGTCATTAATAGTATTGCTTCTCACCATGGAGACGCGGAACCAAAATCTATAATTGCCATCCTAGTAGCAGCAGCTGATGCATTATCTGCAGCTAGACCTGGGGCTAGAAGTGAAACGCTTGAAAACTATATTCGTCGCCTTGAAAAACTCGAGGATATTTCTGAATCCTATGAAGGTGTTGAAAAATCATTTGCAATCCAGGCTGGACGAGAAGTTCGTATTATTGTTAAGCCTGAAAGTATTGATGATTTAGAGGCACACCGTTTAGCCAGAGATATCAGAAAACGTATTGAAGATGAACTGGATTATCCGGGACATATTAAAGTGACGGTTATTCGTGAGACCAGAGCAGTTGAATATGCAAAATAAAGCGGTGTTCGTCACCGCTTTATTTTTTTGGAGATCGGAACTTTTTTAAGAAAAAAAGTTAAACTATACCAAAGATAATCTTGGATTAGTTTCAAAGAAAGGAAAGCGAAAATGAGGTTATTATTTATTGGGGATATTGTCGGATCACCTGGAAGAGCAATGGTGAAAGAATACTTAGGAAAGTTAAAGGAAAAATATAGACCGCAATTTGTCATTATTAATGGAGAAAATGCAGCAGCCGGAAGAGGGATTACACAAAAAATTTATAAAGAATTGCTTGAGTACGGTGCTAATATCATTACACTTGGTAATCATTCCTGGGACAATCGTGATATTTTTGAATTCATAGGGGAAGCAAAATATCTGGTGCGCCCTGGAAATTTCCCAGAGGGGACCCCGGGTACGGGACTTTCATTTGTTAAGATGAATCAGTTTGAATTGGCTGTTATTAACCTGCAGGGCAGAACTTTTATGCCTGCGCTTGATGATCCTTTTTTATGTGCAGATAAATTGGTGGAAGAGGCCAGTAAGCGAACGCCATTTATATTTGTTGATATGCATGCTGAAGCAACCAGTGAAAAACAGGCAATGGGATGGTATTTGGATGGACGAGTATCAGCGGTAGTTGGGACTCATACACATGTCCAAACAGCTGATAACCGAATTCTGCCTAAAGGAACTGCTTACATGTCTGACGTGGGAATGACAGGGCCTTATGATGGTATTCTGGGAATGGAACGCGATGCTGTCATTAAGAAATTCTTAACAAGCCTGCCTGTGAGATTTGAAGTACCAAAAGAGGGTAGAGCGGTACTTAGTGGGTTAATAATCGATTTGGATCCTAAAACGGGCAAAGCGAAAAAAACCGAGAGAATTTTAATTAATGAAGATCATCCATTTTTTTATTAAGAATGATTGAGAGTAGCCAACCTATAAGGGGTTGGCTTTTTTGTATGGTATATCTTTTGTTCATCATGAATATAGTTAACAGAAAAAACATACTCACTAGGGGACATGTCCTGGAATAAGATGAGGAGGACCAGAAATGGAAATATTAAAGGTTTCAGCAAAATCTAATCCCAACTCTGTGGCTGGAGCGCTGGCTGGAGTACTTAGAGAAAGAGGAGCAGCAGAAATCCAAGCAATAGGCGCAGGTGCATTAAACCAAGCAGTAAAAGCTGTAGCGATTGCAAGGGGATTCGTCGCACCCAGCGGGATGGACCTTATATGCATTCCTGCTTTTACAGATATCTTAATTGATGGTGAGGAACGTACCGCCATAAAACTAATTATAGAACCACGGTAAAATGAAACTGCAGTAATGAAACTGGAGCTGACTCTGATTAAGGATCGGTAGGTGTATTCTCCGATTGGGAGGATGCTCCTTTTTGTTAACCGAAGCTAACAAAACATGGGGGATTCGCATTAATGAGAATATTTGATGCACATTGTGATGTGTTGATGAAGCTATTTTGTAATCCGCAATTGGACTTTTACCATAGCAAGGAGCTAGAGGTAACAAATCTTGGTTTGAAAGCAGCTAATATACAAGTACAAGTTTTCGCTATTTATGTACCGGAAAAAGTACATCCTTCTATCCGCTTTGATGCAGCTCTTGCCATGGTGGATATTTTTTATGACCAAATAATTGGCAAAGGGAAGTTAAAATTCATTCAAAACTATAAGGATATTGGCAGACTTAAAGAGGGAGAAACAGGTGCGATTCTCATGTTGGAGGGTTGTGACTGTATTGGCGACGACATGTTGAAGCTGAAGCTATTACTGAGGCTCGGTGTTACTGTTGTCGGGTTGACTTGGAACTGGGCTAATCTGGTCGCGGATGGTGCGTTGGAAAAACGCGCAGCCGGTCTAACTACCTTTGGGAAAAAGGTAGTTGAGTTGTTGAATGGTACGAACAATTGGTGTGATGTATCTCATTTATCGGAGAGAGCATTTTGGGATTGCATGGAGTTACATAACCGGCCAATTGCTTCTCACTCAAATTGCCGAGCGCTAGTTCCTCATCCAAGAAATTTAACAGATGATCAAATTAGAGCTTTAATACAAAAAAATTCGGTTGTGGGACTTACATTTGTTCCTGAGTTTTTGACAGGTACAGATCAGGCAAACTTGACTGATATATTAAGGCATCTGGACCATGTATGTTCACTTGGCGGTACCCGCCATGTCGGATTTGGATCCGATTTTGATGGTACGACAACAAGCGTACATTCTCTCAGGAGAGTGGAACAGTATAGTAATCTGGTTAACGAGCTGCTGAAATATTATAAGGAAGAGGATGTAAAGCACTTCCTATTTGATAATTTTGCATCAAGATATGGCCAGCAGGGTTTGGACTGAATAGGCCATTTCTTTATTTATAGTATTTTTTTAGAATCTTAAGCTTAATAGTGTAGACATTATGGTATATTCTAGTAAATAATAAAATTATTGTTAATAGTTTTATAGCTGACATGAAAAACCAATATTTCATATAAGGGAATCGAAGGGGTGTAAAGGAAATGATTAAACAACTTTCATGGAAAGTTGGAGGGCAGCAAGGTGAAGGCATAGAAAGTACTGGAGAAATTTTTTCTATTGCATTAAATCGTCTGGGATATTACTTGTATGGCTATCGCCATTTTTCTTCCCGTATCAAAGGAGGCCATACAAATAATAAAATTCGAGTAAGCACAACACAGGTTCGATCAATAGCTGACGATTTGGATGTGTTAGTGGCATTTGACCAAGAAACTATTGATGTGAATTATAAAGAATTACATAAAGACGGTATTATTTTGGCTGACACCAAGTTTGATCCCAAAGCTCCTTTAGATACCGAAGCTGTACTTTATTCCGTCCCATTTACAGAAATAGCCTCTCAGCTAGGAACATCTTTAATGAAGAACATGGTAGCTATCGGCGCTTCCAGTGCTGTACTTGGTTTAAATATTCAGGTTTTTACAGAAGTGGTTGATGAAATATTCGGAAGAAAAGGAGCCGCTGTCGTAGAAAAGAATTTAGAAGCGATTCAAGCTGGCTATGACTTTTTAATGGAACAAATGGGTAACAAGGCTAGAGTGCTGCAGCTAGTAGAAGCTGATGGAAAAAAACGTTTATTCATGATTGGTAATGATGCGATTGCCATGGGTGCTCTGGCTGGTGGAACTCGCTTTATGGCTGCCTATCCGATTACGCCTGCCTCTGAGATAATGGAGTATTTAATTAAGCAACTGCCAAAGTTTGGTGGAACCGTCATACAGACAGAAGATGAGATTGCTGCTTGTACAATGGCAATTGGCGCAAATTATGCAGGTGTACGCAGTTTAACAGCTTCAGCTGGTCCAGGTTTATCGCTGATGATGGAGGCAATCGGATTATCAGGGATTACAGAAACTCCTCTTGTAATTGTCGATACTCAACGTGGAGGCCCTTCGACAGGTATGCCTACAAAACAGGAACAATCCGATTTAATGGCAATGATTTATGGAACTCATGGAGAAATTCCAAAAATTGTTCTTGCACCAAGTACAGTGGAGGAAGCATTCTACGATACAGTAGAAGCATTTAATTTAGCTGAAGAATATCAGGTTCCAGTTATTATCCTTTCCGATTTACAATTATCCTTGGGTAAACAAACCGTTGAGCCTTTAGATTTTAGCAGGGTTGAGATTAGGAGAGGTAAATTAATTTCCGAGGATTTACCAGAGCCTGCTGATAAAAGTTATTTTAAACGATATGCTGTAACAGAAGATGGGATATCACCAAGACCTCTTCCAGGAATGAAAAATGGAATCCATCATGTTACAGGTGTTGAACATGATGAGACGGGCAAACCCTCAGAGGTTGCTTCTAATCGTGTAGCTCAAATGGATAAACGAATGCGTAAAATTGATTCTGTACGCTTTAAAGATTCCATCCATATAAATGCAGTCCATGAGAATCCTGATTTGTTATTGGTTGGATTTAATTCTACTAGAGGTGTTATTGAAGAGACGATGAAGAACCTGGCTGATGACGGGATTAAAGTCAACCATGTACATGTAAGGCTTCTTCATCCATTCCCGGCTCATGAGATACTGCCTTATGTCCAGGATGCGAAAAAGGTAGTTGTTATCGAGAATAATGCAACAGGACAACTTGCCAACATTCTAAAAATGAATATTGGCCATGCCGAGAAGATTACGAAGTTTTTAAAATATGACGGCAATCCATTTTTGCCGTATGAAGTGACTACAAAATGCAGGGAGTTGGTTTAAATGGCTACATTTAAGGACTTTAGAAATAATGTTAAGCCAAACTGGTGTCCCGGGTGTGGTGACTTCTCTGTTCAGGCCGCTATCCAGAGGGCAGCAGCTAATGTAGGTCTGGAACCGGATCAACTTGCTGTGATTTCCGGTATTGGCTGTTCTGGCCGTATTTCCGGTTATATCCAATCCTATGGGTTTCACAGTATACACGGCCGCTCTTTACCAATCGCGCAGGGTGTCAAAATGGCGAATCGTGATTTAACCGTGCTTGCCTCTGGTGGAGATGGTGATGGTTTTGCAATTGGCATGGGTCACACGGTACATGCGATTAGGAGAAATATTGATATTACCTATATTGTTATGGATAATCAAATATACGGTTTAACGAAGGGGCAGACATCACCGCGCTCTGCAGCCGGTTTTAAGACGAAATCTACGCCTGGAGGTTCGATTGAACAGGCGATATCTCCTATGGAAATGGCCTTGTCAGTTGGCGCGACCTTTGTGGCGCAAAGCTTTTCCAGCGACTTAAAAGATTTGACAGCACTGATTGAAGCCGGTATTCGCCATAAAGGTTTTTCTTTAATCAATGTTTTCAGTCCATGCGTGACCTATAATAAAGTGAATACGTATGATTGGTTCAAGAGCAATTTAACAAAGCTTTCATCAATCGAAGGTTACGATCCATCCAATAAAGAAGCAGCGATGCAGACGTTAATGGAGCATAAAGGTTTAGTTACCGGCTTAATTTATCAAAATACTGCTCAGCCTTCCTATCAGGAATTAATTCAGGGTTATGCTGAAAAACCTTTATCTTCTGCTGATTTGAAATTGACTCAGGAACATTTTGATAAATTGACAGCAGAATTTATGTAGTTGAATAAATACCGGCCAAGTAATCGGTCGGTATTATTTATTTATGTAATGTGAGGTAAGTGTTTTATGGTGAAATCTGATGAAGAATGAAACCCTTGATAAATCTGGGGTTTTTATTATGATTTGCAGACACCATTGATAACGACTTATACATGGGGATTCATTCTTAGATGACAATGTAGGTAGTCTTAGTCTAAAGAAATATACACTTTAGTATATTTTTTTAAAAAAATATTCTTCTTATAATCAACTGTCCGCCATACGAGGAATAGCCTATTTACATAATTAAGTTAAAAATTTAAAATTTTGGTATTAACCAGGTTTTTTAGACAGGAGTGTGTATACGGTGGATGGAAAAATGAAAGCGGTTGTAAAGCATAAAAGGGGTTATGGAGCAGAACTTCAATTGATTGATATTCCTTCTATCAAAGAAGATGAAGTGTTGATTAAAGTAAAGGCGACGTCCATATGCGGAACGGATGTCCATATATATACTTGGGATGAATGGTCTCAAAATAGGGTTAATCCTCCTTATGCATTTGGGCATGAATTTTCAGGAGAGATTGTTGAAGTGGGAAATAAAGTGAAGGATTTCCAGATAGGCGATTATGTTTCCGCTGAGACACATCTGGTTTGTGGAATCTGTCCTCAATGTATGACGGGACAATATCATATATGTAAAAACACAAAGATAATTGGGGTTGATACACAGGGGTGTTTTGCTGAATACGTAGCCTTACCGGCCTCTAATCTGTGGAAAAATCCTGTAGATATGCCTATAGATGTGGCTTCTATACAAGAGCCGATGGGGAATGCGGTCCACACCGTATTGTCAGGTGAAGTGGTCGGGAAAACCGTCGCTATTATCGGTTGCGGCCCAATTGGTATTATGGCAGCTGGAGTGGCAAAAGCAGCGGGGGCTTCACAAGTCATTGCGTTGGATCTTAATGATTACCGTTTAGAACTGGCGGGTAAATTGGGCGCTACTGTGATGATTAACTCATCGAAGACAGATCCTGTTCAGGCAGTTTATGATTTAACGGATGGGAATGGGGTTGATATTGTTTGTGAAATGAGTGGTCATCCTGTAGCCATTGATCAAGGATTTAAAATGATTACGAATGGAGGCAGGTTTTCTATTTTAAGCTTACCTTCTAAGCCTGTGCCTCTCAATATTACTGATGATATCGTTTTTAAGGGGGTAACCGTTCAAGGAATTACAGGGAGACAAATGTTCAAAACGTGGCAGCAGGTTTCCCGATTGCTCGAATCAGGTCAGGTTGATGTTAAACCATTAATCACCCATCACTTCCCTTTAGAAGAATATGAAAAAGGCTTTGACCTTATGATTAAAGGTGAGTGTGGAAAAGTAGTATTACTCCCGTAAAAGTGTGTAGAATGAGGGATATAATGCAAAAATATAGGGAATAGAAGGAATTATAAGGGAAACAATTGGATGAGGAGGAAGCGATTTGAAGGGGTTTGAATACTTGCAAACAGAATTAGACGAAATGAAAGGAACAGGTTTGTTCCATCCATTAATTCCTCTGGAATCAGAACAAGGTACAAAAGTTAAGATTAATGGAGAAAATTTGATTCAATTATCATCTAACAATTATCTTGGATTGACTTCACATCCTCGTTTAAAGGATGCAGCGCTTGATGCGATTGAAGAATATGGAGTGGGAACAGGTTCGGTACGTACGATAGCCGGTACCCTGGATATGCATATGGAGTTAGAAGAGAAATTGGCGAAATTTAAACATACGGAAGCAGCTTTAGTATTTCAATCTGGATTTACAACAAATCAAGGAGTTTTATCGGCGATTCTTACGCCGAAAGATGTGGTCATATCGGATGAATTAAACCACGCTTCCATAATCGATGGAATAAGACTAACAAAAGCTACACGCCGTGTTTATAAGCATGTTGATATGAATAGCTTGGAGGACGTCCTGAAAGAGACTCAATCCTATCGTAAACGTTTAGTTGTAACAGATGGTGTCTTTTCTATGGATGGCAATATCGCACCGCTGCCCGAGATAGTAGAGTTAGCGGAAAAATATGATGCACTTATTATGGTGGACGATGCACATGCCTCAGGAGTACTTGGTCAAAATGGGCGTGGAACCGTCAATCACTTCGGTTTGGATGGACGTGTTCATATTCAAGTAGGTACGTTAAGCAAGGCTATAGGGGTGCTTGGGGGATATGTGGCAAGCAGCCGAACATTGATTGATTATTTAATTCATAAAGGCAGACCTTTCTTATTCAGTACATCACACCCGCCAGCAGTGACGATGGCTAATATAGAAGCAATTGATGTATTATTGGAAGAGCCGGAATTAATTGAGCGTTTGTGGGAGAATACGAAGTTTTTCAAAGATGGATTGGAATTTATGGGTTTCAATACTGGAAAAAGCGAAACGCCGATCACTCCCATTATCGTTGGAGATGAGGCTTTGACAAATCAGCTGTCTACTAAATTAATGGAATATGGAGTATTTGCTCAAGGGATTGCATTCCCAACTGTTGCAAAGGGGCATGCACGTGTCAGGACCATTGTAACAGCAGAACACTCCAAAGAGGAGCTTGCCAACGCCTTGAATGCATTTGAAAAGGCAGGTAAAGAGCTGGGGATTATTAAATAAAGATAGGTCTTTAAAAATAGTTATTTAAATGAATATTCCTATTTTGTAGAGTAAATTATTGATAACTCAAGTTAACAAGTTAATAGTAATACAGAAAAGCATTAATTCAGGCTCTTCCTGAATTAATGCTTTTTTAATTAGTTCGCTTGTTGTTTGTTCCAATCTTCCCTCAGTAAACCATATACATGTACATCATGGAATGAACCGAATCTAAAAATTTCATTGCGTAATATACCTTCCTTACGAAAATAGCATTTTTCGTAAGAGCGGATTGCATTGGCATTAAAACTGAACACCTGAAGTTTGATTTTATGGATATGGATGTAATTAAAAACAAAAGAAGTTAATGTATTCATGGCATCTGTGCCAAAGCCTTTATTGTGCCACTCGTTGCCAATGGATATCCCAACAAAACACGTGCTGTTCTTCCAGTTAATGGCGAATACACCGCATGATCCAATAAGTTCATTTGATTCTTTCTTAAAAATACCAAACATAAACTCTTCTTTTTTTCCACTAATCGTTTTGAAAAAATTTGTGTGATCTTCAGTTGTTAATGGAAATGGAATATCATCATTTGCAAGTAATAGTGTACGATTTTCATTCTCAATTTCAGCAAAGCGTTCAAAATGATGTGGTTCCATTTGTTTCAATAAAACTGTTTGACCTGTTAAATAGTTATCAAAAAATTGTTTCATATTTTTCTCCCTTTAGTAAGGGGTGCAGTCGGAGATACACTCCCTTAGATTATTTGCTTGTTAAACAAAACATCTACTGCAATAAGCGCGGTCATATTCACAACTCCTTTTTATTAATAGTATAACTATATCCTAAAACTATTCATTTGAAAATTGCGATTATTACTCTAAAGGGTCCGCTTTTCTAATGTTTAATTACTTAGTTGAGTGGCTTTATAGAGGGCCAGTATCTCTGAAAGTAGATTTGGTGAATAAAATGAAGAAAAGGCAGAGGAATACGCCTTATTGAACCATTAGATACCCCTCATTAGGCGGACTAATTCTTTCTACGTCCTGTTACGCTATTTAATATTATGGGTATTCTCCAACTGTATTAGTGTGGTGTAGGAAATTTATTAAGAATGATAGAACATAGAGGCTTGTTAGTGTAGTGACTTAGTACTTCTTATTCATCCAACACGTTTGTATGCCCCTTTGTAAGGGAATAAATGAAGAAGAGAACAGAGCGGGTGTACATGAATTAGGTTAAAGGAGTACGGTTTATGAATGATAAAATAAATATAGGAAAAGAAGCTATGTCAGTGTTTAAATCTGTCGTACTGGCGATTATTATTGTGACTTTAATGCGTCAGTTTGTTTTTACGCCAACTACGGTTAGGGGAGAATCTATGCTTCCCAGTCTCGAGGATGGAAATCGGATTATCTTAAGTAAAATGACAACGATTAACCGTTTTGATGAGGTCGTATTTCATGCAACAGATTCACCTGATAGTTATGTAAAACGTGTAATTGGTCTTCCTGGAGATACAGTTGAAATGAAGGATGATGTTCTGTATATTAATGGAAAAGCCAGTGATGAACCTTATTTGGAGGAATTTAAGAAGGATTTGCAAAAGAGGGAACGGCTGACTGAAGACTTTACATTAAAGAATTTGACAGGTAAACAAAAAGTTCCAAAGGGACAAATGTTTGTTCTTGGAGATAATCGCTTGTACAGTAAAGATAGCAGGATATTTGGTTTTGTGCCGATGGATCGAATTATTGGTGAAGTGAAACTCCGCGTTTGGCCTATAAGTGATATTGGTTTTGCAAAATAACATGTTTAGAACTGAGGGATGTTTGTCTGCATTATATCAAAGGATAATTTGATATAACGCAGACAAGCATTTTTTTGTAGACATTATGATGGTATAGGGATTGTTTAGATAGAGAAAAATCTTTAAGCGGCAAAATTCTATATAAAATAATTAGAAAAGTTGCTAATATGCCTGGTATGTATTTTTATTGCTTGTTTATCCCAAAACAGGCTATTTTACACTTCATATTGAGAAATTTGCCCAAAACCATTATACTAAATGAATGTGACAACGATAGTTTTAAAAATGATTACAATACAGTTTGTAGTTGTTGTTTTTGAGTTTAATGCTTTTATAATTGTGTTTATGAGTGGGTGTCTATTTAATAATATATAGATTTAATTAATAAGTGTGGATAGATGGAAGGGGATTTATATGAACGAGCAGCAACGCTTGGATACAACGACCGCTGTTAAAAATGACAAAAAGCAAGAAAAAGATTATAGCAAGTATTTTGAAACGGTTTACATGCCACCATCCTTAAAAGATGCTAAGAAACGCGGAAAAGAAGCGATTAATTATCATAAGGATTTTAATATTAATGAACAATTCCGTGGTATGGGTGAAGGACGCAAGTTTTATATCCGTACGTACGGTTGCCAAATGAATGAGCATGATACTGAAGTTATGTCCGGTATCTTTTTAGCTCTTGGATATGAGCCAACTGACAGTGTAGACGATGCCAATGTTATTCTATTGAATACATGTGCTATTCGAGAAAATGCTGAAAATAAAGTGTTCGGTGAACTTGGCCATTTAAAAGCATTGAGAAAAAATAAGCCGGATTTATTGCTTGGTGTATGTGGATGTATGTCACAGGAAGAATCTGTTGTTAATAAAATTTTACAAAAGCATGCCTTTGTAGATATGATATTTGGTACACATAATATCCATCGTTTACCGGAAATATTGATGGAAGCATATATGTCCAAAGAAATGGTTATTGAAGTTTGGTCCAAGGAAGGGGATATTATTGAGAACCTTCCAAAAGTAAGAAAAGGAAACATCAAGGCTTGGGTTAATATTATGTATGGCTGTGATAAGTTCTGTACGTACTGTATTGTTCCATTTACACGCGGAAAGGAACGGAGCCGCAGACCTGAAGATATTATTCAGGAGGTTCGCAATTTGGCTGCTCAAGGATATCAGGAAATCACATTGCTTGGGCAAAACGTAAATGCATACGGTAAGGACTTTGAAGACATTGACTATCGTTTAGGCGATTTAATGGAAGAAATCCGTAAGATCGATATCCCGCGTGTGCGTTTCACGACAAGCCATCCCCGTGATTTTGATGATCATTTGATTGAAGTTCTGGCTAAAGGCGGAAATATGATGGACCATATTCATTTGCCTGTTCAATCTGGTAATAATGATGTCTTAAAAATCATGGCTCGGAAATATACACGTGAACAATACTTGGAATTGGTTCGTAAAATCAAGGAAGCGATTCCTAACGTGACACTGACAACTGATATTATAGTCGGCTATCCGAATGAAACGGATGAACAGTTTGAAGAAACGATATCTCTTTATAAAGAAGTTGGATATGATCTTGCTTATACATTTATTTATTCTCCGCGTGAAGGTACACCAGCGGCAAAAATGAAGGATAATGTTCCGATGGAAGTCAAAAAAGAGCGCCTTCAACGCCTGAATGCACTGGTAAATGAAACAGCCAACAAAAAAAATCAACTCTATAAAGGCCAGATTCTTGATGTTTTAGTTGAAGGGGAAAGTAAAAACAATCCGGATGTACTGGCAGGATATACAACTAAAAATAAATTAGTTAACTTTAGAGCTCCAAAATCTGTTATCGGTAAAATTGTAAAAGTGAAAATTACAAATGCTAAAACATGGTCACTTGATGGTGAGTATGTGGAAGAAACAAATGAGGTAGAGGTGGGAGTTTAAAAATGGGGAACTACACGAAAGAACAAATTATTGACAAAGCAAAAGACTTGGCTAAAATGATCTCAACGACTAATGAAGTTGATTTCTTTAAACGAGCGGAAGCGCAAATCAATGAAAATAAAAATGTAGCTGAGTTAATGTCAGTAATCAAGGGGTTACAAAAGCAGTCGGTCAACTTCCAACATTATGGAAAGACAGAAGCCTATAAAAAGACAGAGGAAAAATTAGCGAAGGTAGAACGTGAATTGGATGAAATTCCGATTGTTCAAGAATTTAAACAATCGCAGATCGAAGTTAATGATCTTCTGCAGATGGTAGCTAATGTCATCTCTAATACAGTGACAGATGAAATCATTAAAGCAACTGATGGAGATTTGTTACGTGGAGAAACTGGTTCAAAAGTAAAAAATAATTCTCACAGCCATAGCTGCTAATTTAAGAAAGCCGCACATTACTCCTTTATTAAAAGGTGTGATGTGTGGCTTTTTTGATAGTTGGCTTCATTCATTTACTCATTAATAAAATGGATTCTTTTAACACATACTAAGCAAAAAGGAAGATATAATTTATTTTCCAATCAAAGGACATTCAGGATGCTGAAAAAAATAATTATATATTTCATAAACGGTCTTTTACTGTTTAGTACCTTTATAGGTTTGTTATTAGTATGGGTTCATTATGATATTAAAGCTGGAAGAGAAGCGGCGGAAGCAAATAGCCAACCCCATACCTATCCAATTCGCAACAGTAATTTTGGATTATACACGGATTGGAAAACGTTTTATCCCCAGTTTTCAAAAGATATATTAGAGGCTAAGGAATATGTGTATATTCATTATTTTTCAATTGGCAGTGGTGAAGCAAGCAAGAAATTTTTTAATTTATTGAAGAAAAAGGCGGATGAAGGGGTAGATGTTTATTATTCGGTTGACCGAGCAGGATCTTTAAAGGGTAAGAATGATTGGTTTGATGAAATGAAAAAAGCAGGGGTTCATATAACCTATAGCAATGATCCCCATTTTCCTCATATTTGGTACACCATTCAGCATCGGAACCATCGCCGAATAGCTGTAATAGATGGAAAAATCGGCTACACAGGCGGACTGAATGTAGCACAAAAATATACCAAAGATACATGGCATGATTATCAGATCCGCATGACAGGTGAGGGAGTTCAGGATTTTGAACAGCAATTTTGCAAGGATTGGAAGGTAAATACAGGTGACTCACCACCCATACATAAGGTTGACTTGGAAAAAGGAGAAACCAATCATTATTTGAAGGTATATTCAAGTGGATTTGGATTGGTTGAGGATTTCGTTCAAGAATTCGATGCTGCCAAAAAACAAATTATCATTGCAACCCCATATTTTATTCCAGATAATCGTGATTTCATGGATGCTCTGACACGGGCAAGAAAACGGGATGTGGAGGTTATCATTATGTGGCCGAAACATTCAGATGGATTAATGTTAACCCAGGCTGCGTATCCTTTTGTCAGGGAAGCACTCGAAAATGGAATGAAGGTATACCAATATGATAAAGGAATCTTCCATGGGAAAGTTGTTCTGGTAGATTATCAAAGATTAATGATTGGGACAGTCAACATTGATTCACGTTCATTTAGGTTGAATGATGAAATGACTTTATTCATGAAATCATCGCCATTTAGTCAAACGGTTCAAAAACAATTAGATGTAGATCTCGGGGATTCAAAGGAAATTAAATTAGATTATTTTGACAACCTGAAAATGAAAGATAAAATATTGATGAAAATTGCCAAATATGTACATTATTATCTATAATAGAAGTAACTTCTAAGAAACGGATCATTCATTGTAATGATCCGTTTTTTTTAGGACTTTGGAAAGGAGAATAAGAATGTCAAAAATAAAATGGGGTATTTTAAGTACAGCAGATATTGGGCAAACTCAAGTGATTCCTGCCATTAAACGTTCTGTCCATGGAGAGGCTACAGCCATTGCCAGCCAAAGTCAAAAGGCTAAGGATGTGGCTTCAAGCTTGGGGATTCCGAGGACATATGATTCATACGAAGAATTGTTAGCAGATTCTGAAATACAGGCAGTTTATATTCCATTACCAAACCATTTGCATGCAAAATGGACAATGGAAGCGGCAAAAGCCGGTAAACATGTGTTGGTTGAGAAGCCCGCATCTATATCAGAGGCAGAATCGATTGAAATGATGAATACGTGTGAGCGTTATGGTGTGAAAATGATGGAAGCGTTCATGTACCAATTTCATGCCCAGCATAAACGTGTAAAAGATATTATTAAAACGGGGGAAATTGGCGAAGTAAAGTATATGTATGCCAGTCATTCATTTTTATTGAGAGATGATGAGGATAATATCCGTTTATCTTCTGAAAAAGGGGGAGGGGCCCTATATGACGTTGGTTGTTATAATATTCATGCCATCAGGAATATTTTAGGATCTGAACCAATAGAAATAATGGGTTTTGCAGATCTGAATAATCCTTATGGTGTTGACTTAACCACTACAGCACATATGATGATGGATAATGGTGTGCAAGCGATGTTTGATTGTAGTTTTGAAATGAGCAATCGGAATGAATACCGTGTGGTTGGTACTGCAGGTGAGATAATATGCAGAAATGCTTATCGACCGGATCTTGTTGGGCATCAAGGGGAATTATTGGTTAAAAGCGGTGGAGAGACCCGAAAAGAAGTGATTATGTGTGATCAATATATGGTGCAAGTGGATCATTTTGCAGAATGTATACTTAACGATCAAACACCAGCTTATACTCCAATGGATACCGTGCAAAATATGAAGGTTATTGAAGCTTGTTACCAATCGATCAAAACACAGAGTATAATAAAATTATAATTAAATATAAGGCTCGAACGTAACTGAATTTACTTTATTTAAAGCAAAATGACGTTTTGAATATCTAAATAGAAAAAGCCGAATTATTATACATGCTAACAATGCATGTAATAATAGTTCGGCTTGTTTAGTTGCTTTGAAACCTTTTGTCCCAGCCTTGTTTTTTGGATTACCAACCTCTCGATGCCCCGCCGCCGCCAGATGAACCGCCGCCGCCGCGATTTCCACCACCGCGTCCTCCACCGTTCCTTGAAAATGCAGATAGAATGTGAAGAAGCATATAAGTGAATGTACCACCAAAGAAAGTCATATCAATGATAATAAAAATAACAAGTGCAGCTCCTATTAATAGCTTTTTCCAGGTCGCCATGCCGCCTTCATTAGTTACTTCAGAGACATAAGCTTTTGAATCGGTTGATTCATTCAGTTGATATTCCTGTGAGATGACGTTAAATAATTCCTTATACGTATTGATGACCGCTTCATTAGGTTGGTTAGATTGCATATATGGAATGGTATATGTATCCAGTATTCTGCCAACCTTCCCATCAGGCAATGCCCCTTCAAGGCCGTATCCAACTTCTATACGAGCTTTTCTATCCTTAGTCGCTATTAGTAAAAGGACTCCATTATTAAGTTCTTTATCTCCAAGCTCATATGCGCGGAAGGCATCCAGGGCGAATTCTTCAGGTGTCTGGTCTTCTAAAGAATTCACGGTTAGCACAGCAATTTGAGCTTTTGTTTGAGCTTCCAATGTACGACCTAACTGAATCAATTCTTGTTTCTCACTGTCATTCAACAGATTGGCAAAATCCTGAACATAAATATCCCCTTGTGGTTTGGGAACGGCTGCCGATACTGGACTTCCAATCAGGCTGACCAATAAGAATAAGAGAATTGCCATTGAGTGGAGAATTCTTTTAAACATCATTCAGTTCCATTAAAATCTACTGTCGGTGCCTGCTCTGCACCATCAGCAGCTTTAAAATATTCCCTGCTGTCAAAATTAAATAATCCGGCAATCAAGGCACCGGGAAATTGCTTCACTTTTTTATTATAAGTGGATACCTCCGTATTATAATCCTGTCTTGCTACAGCAATCCGATTTTCAGTACCGGCCAGTTCATCCATTAATTGCTGGAAACTTTGATTGGCCTTCAAATCAGGATAGTTTTCAACAACAACTAATAGTCGATTTAATGCACCTGTAAGTTCATCATTGGCCGTTGCTTGTTCCTGTGGTGTATTGGCACCGGCAAGATTTGCGCGCGCAGTTGAGACATCATTTATAACGGTTTCTTCATGCTCGGCATACCCTTTAACGGTATTAACTAAATTAGGAATTAAGTCCATCCTTCTTTGTAATTGATTTTCGATTTGGGAATAAGCTTGATCGACATTCTCTTCTGCGTTCACAAAGCCATTATAGCTCGAAGCAAACATGGCGATGATAATGCCAATAACCACTACCCCAGCAAGTAATATGATTGATCCTCTTTTCAATATTATTGCACTCCTTTCTTACACTGTATAACGTTTGATGGGTGAAAAAAGCTTCATTAATCATCATACCCCTAAATATAAAAAAGCAATCTTAGTTAAAAGGCTGCATTTCCTAATTATAATGTAGGTTTACCTAGTCAAAAATGAATAGGTCATTGTCAGGTTAGTATAGTAAAGAAAATATGTTAAAGAGAAGGTCAGTATAAATCAGCCAATAAAATGGATGTCATGGTGAAGCAAATTAGACAATATGTGGCAGATTTCTTTCCGTTACTTATTGTTTAAACAGTATAGGATTGGGATTATTGAACCTTTCTCCATGTTCTGGTGAGAAGCTGACTATGGTTATAAATGGTTAAAGATCTGTAAATAGAGGAATATATTGACTATCCTATTCTTAGAAGGGGTTGTTTATGATTAGACGGCAATTAAATACACTTATCTTCATTTTAATTGTGGTTATTAATGCTTTGGCTAACATATTGCCAATCAACGGTCAGACCACAGGGGAAATATCAAATCGAATAGAGGTTTTAATCACCCCTGCAGGTTACTCATTTTCAATCTGGTCTTTAATTTATCTGTTAATAGGTATATGGATTATTCGACAGTATCCTAGAGAGCGTCGAGAATTGCCGGTTTATACTAATACAAGCACTATTTTTATGTTAAGCGGGCTATTAAATTGTACGTGGATCCTGACATGGCATTATGAATATTTCATAGCTAGTCTAGCTGTTATGTTTACTTATTTAATCAGTTTGATAATCTTGTATAGGCGAATGAAAAATAGTAATCCTGGCTTTTTTGACATTACACCATTTTCAATCAATCTTGGATGGATCAGTGTTGCTACAATCGTTAATGTAGCTTATGTGTTGAAGGAATATGGTTGGGACGGCTTTGGTTTATCGGATGAGATATGGACAGCTATTATGCTTGTGGTTGGTACAGGACTGGCGATTATCTTTAAATTGAAGGAATCGGATTATTTATATCCCGTTGTCTTTGTTTGGGCATACATTGCGATTGGAATACGTAATCAGGAAACTTCAGAGGGCGTTGCTTACATTGCATATGGGTTGGGTGTAATTATCTTTATTGCATCATGTATCCCGGCAAACAAACAGAAACAAAAACAAATATATAATCACAAGGTAAGATAGATAAATAGTAAATGTTAAAGAGGCTGTGACATAACTTATAAACAATCCTGGACACGAACGATATCTAAATTAATCTTACTAGACTTTGTTGCTTATTAAAGAGTTATGCTGGAAGAAAAAGTCCCTTCCAATGGGCTGCAGCCACTCGCTTTCCGCTCCATTCCACTAGCTATGAATAAAGATATGCAGCATGAACCTATCTATTTAAACCAAATAAAAAAAGAACCGACTGTATAGTAGAATAGTAAAAAGATTATAGTAAGCGCGATGAAGAATTAGATTAACTAAAAATCTAATTCTTTTCTTTGTTTTTAGGCTAGACAACAATCATACAGTTGCACACTGATTTTCTTATAGAACTATGAGAAATTTCATGATTTTTAGTCAGATAAATAAGCAAAAGTGCTTACTCTGTTTAAATATTAAAATGACTTTGGGCATCTTTTCATATCCATAGGTAACGACTTATACTGAAAATACAAATAAGTCGGGATATTTGGTATCATAAAGTTGGAAAAACTCTAAAGCAGAGAGGATGAAAGATTTGTTGATTCATTCACACGATAAGAGTTTACATAACAATAGAAGTAGAATAAGTACAAAGGTACCCTATATGGATAATCCAGATCAAAAACTTGATGTTTTATTAAATGTAGCCGGTAATGTACTTTTGGTTCAAGGTTATCTAATGGAATTTGAGAAGATGATTCAATTATCTAAAGATGCAAAAAGGATAAAGAGACAGTACATAAAAATTATGAATTATATTAATGCGGAATTGCATGAAGATTATCGGAAATATTATTCAGAACGTGCCCAAGTTTTATATGCTGAGTATATGAGATCATCAGAAAATAGACACTCTGGAGGAATCCATATTCTTCATAGATACATACCTCAACGTAAATCCATCCATTAATAACTAATCAACACTATTTTTTTCTGGTATTCATAAGAGCCTCATTTCCTTTATAGGGAAATGAGGTTTTTGTTTAATTTTATAATTCTAGGCATAACTAGGAAAAAAGTATATACTTCGACAAATCTTGTTATTATACTAGGTCTATAGACTTGTTTTGCCGAAAAATACAAATTGTTAAAATGTATAAAAGTTTTCAATAGTCCAGTAACGAAGGGTAAGAAGTGATGTGGAATGTGTGAGTAAAATAAATATTCTTATAGGAGAGAGTCAGTCTATTATTCGTGATGGATTATTTATGATACTGAAGAATGAACATGACTTTGAAATGACAGGTTGTGCTGCAGATACAGATAGCCTAATAAAAATGATGTCTGAGCAAAAACCGGATGTAATACTTCTTGATAGCAATCTTCCTCCAAATGGAGGCAATGAAGCCTTAGAAATCATTAAAAATGCATATCCATCCAGTCAAGTAATCATGCTTGCGGCGGACACTAATGAAGATAAAATCATCGATAGTATCAAGAAGGGAACAACCGGGTATATTTTAAAAAATGTAGAAACGAAGCATCTTCTTTATTCAATTAGGCAATGCGTGAATGGGCATATCGTACTACCTTCTATTATTCAAAAGAATTTAATTATGTATTTACAAAATGAACCATCCTCTCCAATACCAATTAAACTGGAGCAACAGGGAATTAACCTGAACGATCGGGAACACGACATTATTAAACTGTTATCAGAAGGGCAGACAAATGAACAAATAGCCCAATATTTATTTTTATCTAATGGTACAGTGAAGAATTATGTAAGTCAGCTATACAGAAAGTTTAAAGTAAATAACCGCTCAGAATTGATGGCATATTTATATTCGATAATGAATTAATTAGATAAAAATGAATTAGTCGATTGAACTTCACCCGAGAATGGTCGATAAATAGAGTGGGATTCTATTTAATATTCACTAAATTATTGATTAGGCTACTAGAAATGAAAAGAGGTGAGCTATCTTTGTTTAGTCATTATTATATTTTTAATTTTAGTGATATTTTGATAAGATTGCTAATCTGTATGGTGTGCTGCATACTGGTCTTCAAGTTTAGCAGTATATTAAAAAGAGATAGACAAAGATTATCGAATATATATAAATATGCAACTGTACTTGCAATCATGTTTACGATGTCATTAGTGTATTTGGAGAACTCCTTTCAACTTGAAGTATCTTTTGGTTCCGGATTGAAAAGTTTAGTGATTCATTTTTTATTTAGTTTTGGAGCATCCTGGTATGTTCTCTCCTTTTCTCAAACTCGGCAATATGAATCTAAACGATATTTACTAGCCAGTGTGGTATTGAGTGTAAGTGTTTTAGGAAGTAATTATATTGGTTTTTATACGGTTTTGAATGAATACGTTGCTGCTAAGCCCATTTTTATCTTAATGGCAGTTCCGTTAACTATTAGTACATCATTCTCTTTAACTCGTTTCCTCATTCAAATCGTGAATGAAGATTCAAATAAAATGACATATAGGTGGGCATTTTGGGGATCGATAATGGGGGGGATTTCCCTTGGCAGTATCCCTTTTATTGTATTGGCCTCCTTTATTGATTTTGAAAGAATGTATTCAAATCCGACTGAGCCTTATGCCATTTTGATACCCTTTGCATTTACGATCTTAGCTAATTTGGGATTGATGCTGTTTCCTGATTTTTTTGGAGAAAGATTAATGCGAAAGAACTCAGAATCATACAAATCACTTTTTAAATACAACCCGAACAGTGTGTTCTGGATTGATTTAAAAGGAAATATCAAAGAGGTAAATGATCAGGCCAGCATATTGACAGGCTACAGTAAAAAAGAATTAAAAACGACAACTTTTTGGGACCTTCTAGGTAAAAGTAATGATAAAGCGAATATGCAATTTTACTATAACCAAATCAAGGAAGGAGTTACAAGTGAGATTGAAGCAAAAATGCTGACAAAGGATGGGGAAGAGCGAGATATCATTATTACGGCTATTCGGACGATTGTGAACGATAGAATAATAGGCATATATGGGATTATTAGAGATACTACAGATGAAAAATCAAATTCGAAAATGATTCATTTTTTGGCATATCATGATGAATTAACAAAACTACCTAACAGGCGTCTGCTAAAAAAAGAGGCTCTAAGGTTAATGAAAGAACAAATTAATTTTTCTTTCCTATACATCAACTTTGATCGATTTAGACGAATTAATGATACGTTTGGACATACCTATGGTGATGAAATCCTTAAGCAAATTGGAGAATTATTAGTAGATAACCTGCCAAAAGATTGCACCGTTTCAAGAATAAGTGGTGATGAATTTGGTGTTTTATCACCTGCCTGGTATGACACGGAAAAAATTGCGGGAAAAATAGTGAAAATATTCAAACATCCGCTGCTTGTAGATCATGCGGAATTCCATATGAGCCTGAATATTGGAATTGCAACCTATCCAACTAATACAGAAGAGTTTGAGGAACTTTTAAAATATGCTGATCTTGCTCTCAACGCTGTTAAACTGAAAAGCAATCAATATTATTCATTTTATAAGCAAGGAATGATAGAGGATACATTGACAAAAGTGGGATTAGAGAATGATTTGAGGAGAGCGATAGAAATAGGTCAAATAACCGTTTTTTATCAACCGAAGTATGATACATATAAAGGAGAGATTATTGGTTCAGAGGCTCTTGCAAGATGGGAGCATCCAACCTTTGGGTTCATATCGCCGGCTGTTTTCATAAAGATTGCTGAAGAAGCCAAATTGATTGTACCACTTGAAAGATTAATTATCCGCCAAGTATTCCAGCAAATCAAGGTATGGAAAAGGGAAGGAATATTTATTCAACCTATTTCGATTAATATATCTGTTATTCATTTTTCACAGGAGGATTTTGTTGAATTTTTTGTAGAAGCTTTAAAAGAATATGGACTAACCGGGAAAGAAATTGGTATTGAAGTGACAGAAACCATCATGATGCATGATAAAAAGGAGAATAATCATTTACTGCAACAGCTTCGCCAAATGGGGATACAAGTCAGCATTGATGATTTCGGTACCGGATATAGTTCGTTAAGTTATTTAAATCAATTGGCTGTTGATACTTTAAAGATTGATAAAAGCTTTATTGATGATTATGAAAGTAATAGTAAAATCATCGCTGCTATTATTTCGATGTCTCACTCTCTAAATCTGAAAGTAATTGCTGAAGGTGTGGAGACGGATAAACAGATGGCATTTCTTAAAAGTGTTCGATGTGACGAAGTTCAAGGTTATTTATATTCAGAGCCTGTGCCTGCGCATGAACTGAAAACAAAGCTTAGAAGAATCGCTAATTAACAAGTCAATCAGCCCCTTGTTCTTATGCATAGGACAAGGGGCTTTTTAGTTGAGGGAAAGTATCTGTTCAAAATTAAAAAACGCGAGGGGCTATTAGGATCTATTGCCTTCTCGCGTTTTATTCGATTTTAATCGAAGCATCCATCATCTGTACAAAATTCATTTGCGTGTTGTTTGTTTGAAGCAGTCATTAATGCCATATCATATTCATCTTCCCATACATCCTGAAGCACTTCTTTAAGTGTTTCAGTGCTTTGGGCCCCGGAGATGGCATATTTATTATTGAATACGAATAAAGGGACTCCCTCGATTCCTATTTGTACGCTTGTTTGTCTATCCTCATCTACTTGTTGCTTATATTTCCCCGTTTTAAGTACATCGAGTACCTCGTGTCCGGGAAGTCCTATTTCTTTAGCAAGCTTCAGGAGGGTTTCGTGGTCTCCGATATGCAGTGATTCAGAAAAATAAGCTTTAAGTATTCGTTCAGTCATCTCCTCGCTTTTCCCATAACTTTTAGCATAATGGGTAAGACGGTGAGCATCTGTCGTATTTGTAGGAATTACAGAATCAAAACGAATTATAATCCCTTCATCACGGGCCTGTTCAGATATATGTTCATTCATTTTTTTGGCATGGTCAACTGTAGTTCCATATTTAGCAGCGATTAGCTCGTGAATATTTGAATTTGAATTCTTTGGAGCATCAGGCTGCAGTTGATAGCTGTGAAAATGGACTTCTATCTGATCTTTGTATATGAATTCAGCTATGGCTGCTTCTAAACGCCGTTTTCCTATATAACAGAAAGGGCAAGCAAAATCGAACCATATATCAACTCTCATTTTTCAAGCCTCCCTGGTCTATCTGGTTGTATGTTCAAAGTATACATTTTCAAATAGGGCTTGACAATATACATGCTTACAGGTGTGTGTCTTCCTGGGTAACTTAAAACAATGGAATAATCCTTTTCAAAAAGCGAAAGAGATATGTCACTTCATACCTGGTTATCAATATTACAATAAAATTGAGTAAAATAATGTCATTTATTTAGATAGTTATATATAATTAATAGAAATACTCAAAATATTTGCAGTATTTATTGGGTAGAGAAGTGGGAGGGATTTTGAGTGGTCACAAAACAGGATACGAATCAGCCGTTGCGCAAGGAAGTAAAATTGCTAGGCAATATACTGGGCGAGGTTCTCATCTATCAGGGTGGACAAGAGCTTTTTAATACCGTTGAAAAAATCCGTACAATGTGTAAATCTCTTCGTTTACATGTGGAAGATGAGACGTACCATACATTAAAAAAGGAAATAGAAATGCTTAGCCCAGAGACGAGAATGCAAGTTATCAAGGCGTTTTCCGTTTATTTTCACTTAATAAATGCAGCAGAACAAAATCATCGAATTCGACGGAAACGCGAATATCAACTAAACAATTCTGATGAGCAGCCCGGTTCAATTGAAAAAGCCATCCAATCAATGAAGGATAAAAATATTAGCGGTGAAATTATACAGCACGTTCTTGAACGAATATCCCTTGAATTGATTATTACTGCTCATCCTACAGAGGCGGCTAAACGGTCTATTTTGGAAATTCAAAAGAGATTATTACTTCTCCTTAAAACGCTTAATAATCCTATGTTAACCGAGAATGAATATAAGGATATTAAAGAAGACCTCTATAATGAGATTACCACTTTATGGCATTCTGATGAATTAAGAGACAGGAAACCAACAGTCATTGATGAGGTTAGAAATGGATTGTATTATTTTGACAAGATATTCTTTGATGTCATACCAGAAATACATCAGGAAGTTGAAGACAAATTGACTGTCCATTACAGCAGTGAAACCTGGAGTGTGCCAAACTTTCTGCATTTCGGTTCCTGGATTGGCGGGGATCGGGATGGCAATCCGTATGTAACCCCAGCTGTTACATGGGAAACTCTAAATAGACATAGAGCATTGGTTCTTAGAAAATATGAAAAGGCTTTGATTGAATTAATGAAGCGTTTATCTCATTCAACAGTCCAAATTAGAGTTGGCGATGAAATAATGAGATCGATAGAATTGGGAGAATCTGAATATATAAGCGATGATAAAAAATGGCCTGTCAAAAATGAAGCGTATCGTCGTAAATTAGCTATTATGGTTGAACGTGTCCGCATGGTGGCTAATGATGAACGGGGTTACCAATCATCAGAAGAATTGCTTGAGGATTTATTAATGATTAAGCAAAGTATAGATACACATCATCCAAAAGGGCAACAGTTGAAGCTTTTACATAAATTAATTAGACAGGTACAGCTGTTTGGCTTCCATCTTGGCACGTTAGACATTCGCAATCATAGTGATGAGCATGCAGGTGCCATCGATGAAATCCTGAGAAAAATTAAGATAACAGACTGTTATACGGATTTATCTGAGCCGGAAAAAGAAAAACTACTGGAAAAATTACTGATGGATCCAAGGCCGCTATTGCTAGACAATGAAGAATATACAAAGGAAACGCAGGAAATTATTAAGGTATTCAAATTAATCAAAAAGGCCCATAAAGAATTTGGAAAAGCATCTATTAGGGTCTATATCGTTAGTATGACACGTTCGGCAAGTGATTTGCTGGAGGTTTTATTATTGGCCAAAGAAGCGGGATTATATAAACTTCATGCAGATGGTACAGTTGAAAGTGATTTGAATGTAGCTCCATTACTAGAAACAATAGAAGATTTGTCAAATGGACCTGCTATATTAGAAACATTGTTTGACCTGCCAGTTTATCGAGAGCATCTCAGAAAGCTGAGAAACCAGCAAGAAATTATGCTGGGGTATTCGGATGGCAGTAAGGATGGCGGGACTCTGACCGCCAATTGGAAGCTTTATAAAGCACAAATAGAACTGCATGAGCTGGCAAAGGAATATGATATTTCAACGAAATTCTTTCACGGACGTGGTGGTTCTCTTGGCCGTGGTGGCGGGCCTTTGAGCAGAAGCCTTCTTTCTCAGCCGCTCGAAACACTGGGAGACGGGGTGAAAATAACAGAGCAAGGAGAAGTATTATCTTCTCGTTATTTAATAGAAGACATCGCATATCGTTCATTAGAGCAAGCAACGTCAACGCTGCTGGAAACAGCCGCTAATGTTTCGAAATCTTCAGAACAGGGCCATCTAAGAGATGATAGCTGGGTTCGCGCCATGGAAAGTATTTCTGATGTCTCTTATGAAAAATATCAGTCACTTGTATTTAAGGATGAAGGTTTTTTAACTTACTTTAATCAAGCCACACCTCTAAAAGAAATTGGTGAACTGAATATTGGTTCCAGACCAATGGCGCGTAAAAACAGTGATAAATTTGAAAATTTACGAGCTATTCCCTGGGTATTTGCCTGGACACAAAGCAGACAGTTATTTCCTGCTTGGTATGCTTCCGGCACTGGCCTTGCAACATACGCATATAAAGAAAAAGGCAATATAGAGACATTGAAGGAAATGTATCAGGATTGGCCATTCTTTCGATCTACAATTGATAATTTGCAAATGGCATTAATGAAAGCAGATCTTAAAACAGCGAAAGAATATGCTGATCTGGTTGAAGATCCTTTAATTGGAGATCGGATATTTGAGGATATAGTTGAAGAGTACAACAAAACTAAAGCGGTTTTACTTGAGATAACTGGAGATGAAGAGTTACTGGATCAAACTCCGAATATTAAAGATTCAGTTCGTCTTAGAAATCCTTATGTAGACCCATTGAATTTCATTCAAGTTCATTTAATTAAAGAACTAAGAAGTTTAAAGGAAGTGGATACCCAATTAGTTGTTCAGGTATTACATACGATTAATGGTATAGCAGCAGGTCTTCGTAATACAGGATGATAGATTAAGAGGGGAGGATGACAGTAGTAGAGTCATCCTTTTTTTTATTTTCATGATAGGTGTAAAAGCATTTATTTGAATTTATTGTGAAAAATTCAAAATTAAATTTTAAAGGCAAATTTGCTCTGAATTTAGAGGTTTTCCTCAGAGAAACATAAAAATTATACAGTAAAAACTGTGTATTTTTTATAATTTTGCTATAATACAAGATTCAAAATATATTATTATAATATAAAATTTTGCGGATGTAAATAAACGATAGATTTTGAGGGAAAGAAGCTTACGAAAATTGGTGCAGGAAAGATTTGGAGAAGAATGTCGGTTGACATATAATTATTTAAGGATAGGATAAAAATCCTATCAATTTCCAGGAAAGGAGATTATGAGGATATCAGAAATTGGGCCTGCAGTCTGGGGGACCGGGCCCAATAATCTGTTGCTGGGTATACCAACATATTAGTAGTATACCCATTATTGAATAGAAAGCAAATATATTCGAAAAGGGTGGCTATATGAAAGTAGAAAATAGACCGTATATTGGGATAGATACAAAAATTTTATTACCCGTTTTTGTGGAAGGTTATTTGTATACTCAGCTATACTTTCAGGATACTTTTTATATGGTGGAAAAATCTCCGCTTACTATTTTAAAAGAAAGTATCATTGGATACGGAGCTGATTATCAGGTGCAAAAAACAGTTCAAAATCATATCTGGGAGGAAGGTATATTTTGCCTCTGCAGATTAGCGGCCAGCACAGTATTTATATGTTTCCCACTCATTCCTGTCGTGATGAAAAATGTGCCTGGATAGCACTAGATCACTATAGAGGATGCGACCCGATTGATAGTAGAGAGTGTGACGTACATCTTTCCAATCAAACAACTATAAACATTAATTGTAAAGCTTCCATACTAATGAAACGCTATAATAACGCATTAAAGCTAAAAGATAGAATAGAAAAATTCAGTCTCACTTAATGATTCTTTTTTGAAATCATGAAGGCTGTTTAATAGAAGATATCGTAATTTTCGAAAAAGGTTTCTTATAAGATGGATTAAAAAGAATTCAGCATTAGACTGGATTCTTTTTTGTTAGGTTACCGAGTGAAATAGAGAGGCGGACTACATGCTTCTACAATTTAGGAATACACCGTAAATAATCATAATAGGTAAAAAATCAGAATAGTATTTATTTTGGTGAGTAAAATGATAAAATAGACTCTTTTTTTTGAAAACTCAATTGATTCTTAATACTTTTTGTGTTAAATTCTATGTAAATGGTCACAAATTACACTGATTTATCGAATTAATTACTAAATTATGCATAAAACATCATATATTAGTCTGATGAGGAGGAAAAGAAGTGGATAATATGCTACTAAACGAGGTTTCTATAGAAGATAAAGGTAAAGTAGGAGATATCGTTGAATTTGAGCGACGTGGTCTTTCTATTTTAGGAAAAGTATCAATTGTGCGTGAGCTATCATGTATTGTTGAAATAGATGAAGAAGTAGCAGAGCATTTTTGTTATGAAACACCGAGGACTGTCGTTCGCCATAATAATTATAAAGTAGTTAGATCGTCGTCCATATAACCTGTATCAGTCTATAAAACTAGTACTTAAACTAAACAAAATAGATTTAATAATTTGAAACATATTTATAGATAAAAGCACTCGGTTTATGAACTGCACCTAAAAGTTAGCTGCTAATCTAGCTTTCTTTGTTTAGATCATTTATGCTGAGTGCCTTTATCTGTTCATTCTACTTTCAACCATGCACTTGGTTCATCAATCTTTATAAGAAGCTGGCTATTTCCCCAACAAAAACATAATTTTTTTCCCAAATAAATTGATATAATAATTTTTCTGAATATTTTAAAATGTTAGGTAGGAATTTTAGCGTCATGTAAAGAACATATTTAAGAAGCATAATCTGAAAGTTATCCAATCTCAATGAATGGAGAAGATAGCTTTGCACAGAATGAACGAATTTATAAAGCTTTATTTGAAAACGCTTACAATAAAGGAGGTGGTTAATAGACTTTGTTTAATCATTTGTATTTAATCTGGAAGCTTAAATGAGGAATAAAATAGACCGGATAAGCTTACTTTTATCTAATATGCATGAGTAGGGTTATCTGGTACGTCCAAATTTCCATTGTTAAATTTATAAATATCTGAGAGAGTCGTAACGTTTTAAATCAACATAAGGAATAACACTGCATGCTTTAGCAATGTTTAGTTTGATAAACCCGTTAGCGGTATATGGTAGGTTCTTTTAGGAAGCTTCAAACCTGGAGAAGGGGAATTTATTTTTTGTGAAAAATTCCGCGAATTGGAGGAGAAAAAAGTGAAGCTATCACAATTGCTTGATTCGAATATCGAAACATTTGATGAGTACTCTTTTTTATTCTACGGAAACAAGCAATTTACAAATGTGGAGACAAGGAGATATGCCAACCGATTGGCCAATGGATTTAGAAATAGAGGAATTCAGCCAGGAGACAGAATACTTGTCATAATGCCAAATATGCCCGAAGTATTAATTGCGTATCAAGGGATAACAAGAGCCGGTGCTATCATTGTGCCTGTTATGTTTTCACTCCATCCGAAGGAAATTGCCTATATTGCCGCAAATTGCGGAGCCAAACTGATTATCACCTCTAACATCATACTCGACTCTATCCAACAAGCAATTGATTTATTAAACATAAAACCCACCATAATAATTACAGATGAAAATAATGTCAGTAATGCGATTAATATATATGAATTTATGGATTCCAATGAGGATTTGGATGAGCGATTCTATGAAGATATCGATTCAAAAGATACTGCTGTTATTCTCTATACCTCAGGTACTACAGGTAACCCAAAGGGAGTTATGCTGACACATTTAAACCTCTATTCAAATGCTGTTAACTCTGCTAAACATGCTAATACAGAGAGAGGTACAACGCTCGGAATTCTTCCGCTTGCTCACGTTTATGGGTTAACCATATCCAATACATGTTACATAGTGGGAAGTTCAATCGTTATCTTCTCCAGGTTTGACCCTGCAGAAACATTAGCAGCAATAGAAAAGCACAGAATTAAATCGTTTGCGAGTGTCCCTGCCATGATTCATGCCTTGGTCTCATACCCCGATTACAATCAATACGATCTTCGAAGCTTGGAATCTATAAGTTCAGGTTCTGCCCCATTACCCACTGCATTGCTGAGAGCATTTGAACAGAAGTTTGGGGCGAAGGTTTATGAAGGTTATGGATTATCTGAGGCAGCACCTATTGTCACGGCTCATAAAAAGGATCAGCCGGTTAAACCCGGATCTGTTGGACCTCCTATACCGGGGGTACAAATTAAAATTGTGGATAGATCTGCTCTAGAGCTTCCGATCGGAGAGATTGGAGAAGTGGTAGTGAGGGGTGATAATGTAACACCTGGTTATTTTCAAAATGAAAGTGAAACAAACAACGTATTAATAGACGGTTGGTTGCATACAGGGGATTTAGGACGTATCGACGAAGATGGCTATTTATATATTATCGACCGAAAAAAAGATTTAGTCATCCGTGGAGGGTTCAATATTTATCCACGTGATGTAGAGGAGATATTAAGTCAGCATTATGCGGTATCTGAAGTGGCTGTCATAGGAATACCAGATGCCAGTATGGGTGAAGAATTGGTGGCATGCATTGTTAGGGAATCAAAAATAGATGTTCAGGAAGAGGAATTGATTGCATATTGCCAGGAACATCTTGCAAAAAATAAAACGCCAAGAAAAATATTATTCTTTGAGTCATTGCCGCGGAATGGTGTTGGGAAAATTTTAAAGACTCATCTCCGAACTGCCGCATCCGAGAGAATAGTAGAACGAGACTATAAATAATTTTTAAAATGAAGGGAGTTTTATGAATATGAGAGAAACCATTACGGCAACTTCAAGAGGCCTCTTAGTAGATTCTTTTCCTTATCGTTTGTATCAAAAAGCAAAAAGGGTGGGAACATGGAATCCAGCAGATATTGATTTTACAAAGGATGCTGTTGATTGGAAGCAGGCTACACCGGGACAAAGGCACAGCATTCTTCGTCTTCTTTCACAATTTCAGGCAGGAGAAGAAGCTGTCACACTCGATTTATTACCGCTCATGATGGCGATTGCGAAGGATGGACGGATTGAAGAGGAAATGTTCCTGACTACCTTCCTGTTTGAAGAAGCAAAGCATACTGAATTCTTTAGAGCCGTCCTGGACGCAATTGGAGAAAAGGGGGAGTTAAATCCCTTATTAACAGATACGTATAAGCAAGTTTTCCATGTAATATTACCAAATACAATGGATCGCCTGCTTACAGATCAATCACCTGAGGCGATAGCAGACGCCTCAACGGTATATAACATGTTTGTGGAAGGGGTACTTGCTGAAACGGGGTATTTTTCGTTTTATCAATCACTGGAGAAATCAAATTTAATGCCAGGATTACTTGAGGGAATTGGCAATTTGAAGAGGGATGAATCTCGCCATATCGGTTATGGTACGTACTTGCTTCAGCGTTTGATTTGTGAACATCCTCATATATATGAGGGTGTTGTCATGAAACGGATGGCGGAGTTAACCCCGCTGGCTCTAACAATTGTAGAAGAGGGGTTAACAGATGCAGATTTAGATGCATTTGGGACAAGCCCTGAAGAGGTTGTTAACTTTGCCATAAAGCAGCTTCAAATAAGGATGGATATTCTATCACGGGCGAGAGGGAAGAAAATTGAAGAGATCTATAGAACGTCTGAAAGTGAAGTTGGCATGATTTAAGAAAGGACACTCGACTCTATAAATCCAGTGAATATAATCAGGTGCTTCTATGGAGCATCTGCAAATAAAACATACCGACTGGTTAGTATTTAAGTGAAAAGGAGGATTAGTATGTATTTACGTTTGACTGATGAGCAAAAAATGGTTCAAAAAACAATTCGTAGATTTGTAGAAAAGGAATTAATGCCATTAGAAAATGAAGTGTTGCGAAATGAACGAGAAGGGAAACCAAGCCTCCCTCCCGGTAAGCTTAAGGAATTACAATTAAAAGCAAAGGAAGCTGGATTTTGGGGCATTAACACACCTACAGAATATGGGGGCGCTGACTTAGGTCAAATGATGATGGCTATTGTAGCTATTGAGGTAGCCAAAACATTTGTCCCATTCACCTTTGGCGGTTCAGCAGATAATATTCTGTACTATGCAAATGAAGAACAAAAGAAAAAATACTTGATCCCTACAATAAACGGTGACAAGAAGTCCTGTTTTGCTATGACAGAACCAGGTGCAGGATCAGATACGCAAAATATAAAAATGACAGCTGTTAAGGATGGATCAGAATGGGTTCTTAATGGAGAGAAAACCTTTATTACGGGAGGAAATGATGCTGATTTTGTTATGGCTATGGCAATTACAGATAAACAGCGGCATATCGAATCAAGAGGTCGCGAAGGAGTAACTTGTTTTATTGTAGATCGTGATATGGGATGGCGTTCTGAGTTTATCCAAACGATGGGGGAAGGAGGTCCAGCCGGATTAGTATTTGATAATGTTCGAGTTCCTGAGGAAAATATTTTAGGTGAATTGCATAAAGGATATAATTTGGGACTTGAGTGGATCGGCTTTGCAAGGTGGATTGTTGGAGCACGTGCTGTTGGTGCAGCTGAGCGGTTATTGCAGATGGCAATTGATTATGCAAAGGAACGTATCACATTCGGTAAACCAATCGTCGAGCGACAAGCCATTCAATGGCAGATAGCTGATTCTGCGGTTGAGATTGAAGCAGCAAGGTGGCTTACATTAAATGCTGCATTTACTCTTGATCATGGAGAAGATAACCGGCATGTAGCGTCGATTGCAAAATTGTATGGAGCCAATATGGGAAATAGGGTGGTCGATCGCGTTTTACAAATTCATGGTGGTATGGGTTATACGAGAGAATTACCGATTGAGCGATGGTACCGTGAAGCAAGACTTTGGAGAATTTATGACGGAACTGATGAAATCCAGCGAATGATCATCGCCCGTAATCTTATAAAAGGTCATGTGAAAATTGGAGAATTTAGTTGAATTCACTTCCAATAAAAGGAATTTTAAGATTTTTGTAGAATTAGTTAACGTTTATCTTATTTGAAAGGGATGTGGACGTAGAATGACTGGGAGATTTGAAAATAGAGTGGCCATTATTACCGGGGGAAGCAGAGGGATAGGGAAAGGAATCGCAGAAAATTTAGCGGTACAAGGAGCTAAGGTTGCCCTTTTTGATGTAAATCAAGAAGCTCTGCAAGCAACTGCGGAACACTTTAAACAGAAAGAATTAGATTGTTTGACTCTTGTAGCAGATGTTACTTCATCAGAGGAAGTGGAACAAGCTGTAAAGGAAGTATATGAACACTATGGTGCTATTGATATTCTGGTTAATAATGCAGGAGTTATCCGGGATAACCTTATTTTTAAAATGACAGATTCAGATTGGCAATTGGTAATGGATGTTCACTTGAAGGGCTCCTTTAATATGACTAGAGCCGTGCAAAAATATATGGTTAAGCAAAAGTATGGGCGCATTATTAATATCTCTTCTACCTCGGCGCTTGGGAACAGAGGGCAAGTGAATTATTCTGCAGCAAAAGCCGGTTTACAGGGGTTTACTAAAACATTGGCTGTTGAACTGGGTGGGTTTGGTATTACGGCCAACTCAGTGGCTCCTGGATTCATCGAAACGGATATGACAAAGGAGACAGCAGCTCGAATCGGGATATCATTTGAACAGTTAATTGAAGCAAGCGTTTCAATCATTCCTGTTGGACGCAGTGGTAAACCCGAAGATATTGCGAACGCTGTTTCATTTTTTGCAGATGAAAAGTCATCGTTTGTAAATGGCCAGGTTTTATATGTGGCAGGGGGACCTAAAAATTAAGTGAGGTGAAATGAATGTTTGCTCAAGCGGTAGGCAAGAGCTCCAATCGAGTTTTAAATAGAGTGGATAGAGAACGTGTTATACAATTTGCCAAAGCAATTGGAGATGAGCATCCTATATTTGTTGATCAGGAATATGGCAAGAAATCCAGATACGGGGATAATATCGCTCCACCAACATACCCAAGAGTATTCAATTATGGAGAGTTAGAAGGTCTGGATTTGCCATCTAAAGGATTAATCCATGGAGAGCAAATCTATCATTATGAGAGACCTTTATTAGTAGATGAAGAAGTCTATTGTTTTGCAAAAGTTAAAGATTATAAAGAGAGAATCGGAAGTAACGGAAAGATGGGTATTCTTCGGATTGAAAACAATGGTGAGGATAAAGAAGGAAACGCGATATTTACTTCTACCATTGTAATTATTATAAATGAAGTTGTGCAAAAGGAGTTGAAAGCATGACATGTTTGCTTGATATGCAGGTTGGTGATGAATTGGAAGAAATTAGATTGGAACCTGTTTCTAGAGAAGTACTGGTTGCGTATGCTAATGCTTCAGGGGATCATAATCCTATCCATAAGGATGAGGAGCAAGCGAAAAGATTAGGGCTTCCGGGTATTATAGCACATGGAATGTGGACAATGGGAAATCTGTCAAAACTGTTTACCCCTTATTATGAGGAGGGATTTATAAAAGATTATACAATTCGTTTTCGCGACATGGTCTTTTTGAACGATTCAATAAGATTAAAGGCAAAGCTTGAAACAAAATTGGAAAATGAGTTACATTTTATCGTGTCTGCTATTAATCAAAAAGAAATTGAGGTACTGAAAGGTACAGTAGTGTACTATTTATACGAAACTAGTTAAATACAGGCAGCTTTCAAGCTGCCTGTATCCGGTAAATGATTAACGATAGAAGAGGCCTAATGAGATATCTAACAGACGCTGTTTTTCATCCTCTGTTAAGGTTCTGCCATATAGCACAATCTCATTTTCATGCATGAATTTATGCAAGTCATAGGATCCTTGTAAATGTGTTAATTCAGGTATTTTTCGTTCATTAGAATTACCCAATAAATAATCGACAGATACATCAAAATAATGGGCAAGTTCCAATATTCCGTCAATACTTGGTTCGCGTGTTTCCCGTTCGTAAGATCCCATGGTTGATTGTGCGACCCCTATAATAGCTCCTAGTTCTTCTTGTGACAAACGCTTCTCTTTACGCAACTCTTTTAACCTGCTTCCAAAAGAGGATTTCATGGTTGCTCCCACCTTTTACGAAACGTATTGTATATATATATTATAGGACAAAAGTTACAAATGAGCGAGTGAAAAGGTGTAAAATGTCTCTTTATAGCACATTTTATATAACTATTTATCGTGCTAAATTAGAATTCATCCAAAATGTGTCAATAATCTCTTTTATACTTCTTGCTGTATAAGCAAGAACGTTATCCATAGTGGAGAGTTGCTTATCGCTGTGGCTTAACCATTTATTTCGTAAACTTTACCTGCTGTAACGTTTACTCCATACCATCCCCAGGTTGCGGTATGCTGGCTTTCTCCCTCATCAACTACTACTTCATAAACATGTATAGATAAGTCCTCAGTGCCTGATATCTTCCCTTGCACTTCAAAATGAACATTTGATTCATTGGTATAACCAATATGACCCTTTACGAGATTGATTGCCTGATCATGAGCGGTTTGGAGATCAGAAGTGCCCTGTTGTTCTTCATTTTCTTCATCGGACGCAATCTTAGTTGCATCATCCTCAACCGCGTTCGTTGTTTCAGCTGTGTTTGTTTTATCATCTGTGGAGATTGTATTTGAATCAACACTATCGGTACTGGATGATTCCTCTTCGGCATATTTTTCGATTTCTTTGTGTAAATTTACAATTTCCATTTCCAATTGTTTATTGTTTTCTTTGGCAAGATTAATCTCTTTATTTAATTGTTCCAGCTCTGCGGAAGCTTTAGAATGCTGAAAGTAATATTGAGTAATTAATCCTAGACTAAACATACCTGCCAAAACAAATAAAAGGACTATTTTTCTTGTGTTTAACTTTCTCATATGAATCCCCCTTTTGTTATTTTAATATAATTTTATAAATAAACAGGCTGTCTGTGTAGTCTAAAATATGAATATTCCGTTTTATTTTGAAACGCTAAGCAGTGGATTGATACAAAAGATTTAGTAAAAACATAAATGATTGATATTCTTTTGAAGAATAGTTTTAAAAGAATAGGGAATAGGTACATAAGAAATGATAGATAGGGAGTGACAGTATGAGGTTAAAGGATAAGAAAATTTTAAGTTTTGTACATCATGAATTTGAGGACCTTGAATTGTGGTATCCAATTCATCGACTGCGTGAAGAAGGAGCCATAGTCCATCTGGCAGGTGAACAGGAAAAAGTCAAGTATATTGGCAAGTATGGTGTACCTGCAGAAAGTGAGTATAGCTTTGCAGAGGTAAATCCGGATGATTATGATGCAGTTTTAGTTCCTGGGGGCTGGGCTCCTGATAAACTTCGCAGATTTCCAGAAATATTAGCGTTTATTCAAAAAATGGATGAACAGCAAAAACCAATCGGACAAATCTGCCATGCAGGCTGGGTATTGATATCAGCTGATATTTTAAAGGGAAGAAAGGTAACAAGTACACCTGGAATACGAGATGATATGGTAAATGCAGGGGCTTCCTGGTATGATGAGGCAGTTATCGTAGACGGACATATTGTTTCAAGTCGACGCCCACCGGATTTACCGGATTACATGCGTGAATTTATTAAGGTGCTAGAGAACTAATAAAGAAGCCAGTGTTCTGTTTTAGACACTGGCTTCTTTATATTGTCTGTGATCCTAAGAATTAAATAGCTACTTTTAATTGTCGAATCACATTATTAATATATTTTCTGTTTTTGTAAATGAAAAGTTTTAATTGATCACCTGAAAGCTGTAATTCATCTATGTCGCTATAAAACTCTCCCTTACCATGCGCAGTCCATTTTCCTTCTTTATCATAAAACATTAAGGTCCAGTGGCCACCTCTAATATGGTCTTCAAAGATAAAGTAATACTTCTTACCAACTTCATCATAAGAAGAGATAGATTTAAAATCAGCCAGGAATTGATCGATATCTTTTTTATACACAATGACCTTCATACAAGTTCCCTCCTAATTTATTTTTCTACTCTTAGCATGAGTTTTTATAAGAAACATATGTGTATGCTGTCCTATAAGATTTAATTATATAATTTTATCTGAATTTTCACCATAGCGAGATTTAAATATTGTTGACCAAAATTTTACATAGAGGAATATTTTATTTAATGACCAAAACTGAGATATTATTTTATTTATAATTATTTTAATTAATTAGTAACAGTTTCATATAATCATAGAAAATCTGTTAGTGTCTGGCTTGATTTTTGCCATCGTGTTTTTGTTCTCACCTACCCATGGAATCGTGTTTAAAAATTTCCAGCATAGAAAATTAAGAAATTCTAATATTTAAAGTGTCCCGCAGGTAAATGAAAGGATTGTCAATAAACTGATCTGAAGCAGTTTATTGACAATCCTTGTTTGTTTTATTTATGCTGTTCATTCATTTTGATATAGTAAATATGGATATATAATAAATCATTTTAGTGGATAAAAGATAAAGGGTGGATATATGAAAGTTTTTAAGTTTATCAGTTCTTCATTTGTAATTGTAATTGCTTATTTTATTATCGTGAAAGATAGTGTCTGGCTTTATCCGTACTTGCATATTTCGATAGGATCGATGTTTCTGGTAACGTGTATAGAACATATACGTTCAAAACATAAGAGATTAGCTATAGGAAACGCCGTGAATATCGCTTTTCTTTTTCAGTTTAGCTTTTTTGAGGCTGTTCTATGTTGAATTATAGAAAATTTTATGACCATACTTCATTTTTATGGCTTGAATGACGAAATAATGAATAAGAGATGAAGGTCATTTAGCTGTCAATGAAGAAGCAGGTGTAAGGAATGAAATGTCGCTATTGTCAGAATGAAATAAAAACCCGAGGTAAGTACTGTTTGCATTGTGGTGAATTGAAGAATGGACCAAAAAGAAATAGATCAAAAATTGTCTTGGTTTCTTTTAGTATCATCGCTATTCTTTCAGCAAGCATCTATTTATTAGCTGCAAATCAAACGGATAATCATAAGCGGGTCGAATATGGAAGCATAAAAGAAATAAAATTGGTACATAAAGAGAATGGAAAAAAGAATCAAGCAGAGGAAATTAAAACAACTCCTAAACCGGTAACTGATATAAAAGTAGATACCAAAAAAGAAGTTTCTGAGATTATAACGGAATCACTTGCAAAAGTTTATACTATTTTCACTGAGGATAATCAAGGTACTGGATTTATCATTAACAATCAAGGAGATATCCTTACTAATGCTCATGTAGTAGAGGGCTCTGTTGATATAACAGCAATAGATTATACAAGTCAATCCTTTACAGGAAAAGTCATTGGGTATTCAAATATCCATGATGTCGCAATTATCAGGATACCTGAATTGGCGAATCATCAATCCTTGGGGATAGCAACCGACGAGTATGCTTCGAGAGGTGAGGAAGTAATAGCATTGGGGAGTCCGCTCGGAAAGACTAATACAGCAACTTTGGGAACAATTGCAGCGATTAATCGGAGTTTTTATATTGGGGAGCGTATTTATGAAAATATTTATCAGATGACTGCTCGGATATCTCCTGGAAGCAGTGGCGGTCCATTGGTCTCTGTAAAATCAGGCAAAGTAATTGGAATCAATTCAGCGAGATCAATTGAGGATGAATACATTGGGTTTAGCATTCCCCTTAAAGATGTTTATTCGTTAATCAGTGGTTGGGTTTCCAATCCATTATCGGAGGGTGATATAACAGGCTTGTTTTATACGGATACTGGAGATTATCATTTTGAGGAAGAAGAAGAGATTGACGAAGGATATTTTGAAGGCGGAGTTACAACTGATGAACCAGGAGTTTATTACGAAATTCCTGAAGACTGGTATGAGGTAGATGAGGAATATAATGATCAACCTGAGGCTGAAAAAGAGGATGTTATTGAAGAAAATCTTTTAGACAACAAACAAGAGGAACCATTATTAGAGGAACCCTTGGACGAAAATCCGCTCCTATCTAATCTGAAGAAGAACAAAAGAAGAACGAAGAATAATAAACCTATGTAAGGATATTCATTATTGAATTTCCGCTTGAAGTAATTTTGGTGTCTAATTATGATAGCCAGAAGGAAAACATGTGCATACTTGCTGAAAGATAGGAATCATCTGATTTAAATTGAAAACAATATAGGTCAATAGTGTTAGAGTGATTTTGATAATCACTCTAATTTTTTTGTTAAATAACATTTAAAAATAGGTGGCTACTATAATTTTAATATCATCGATAAACAGATAGGTATGAATAAGAACAAAATAGATAAGTAATGGTAGAATAAGACACCAGCTGGTTCGCCCTTTTTTTATTAGTAAGCGTTTCATCTCTTTTTCATTGAGATGAGAATGTTTATGTCTTATCTGTTGTACATGTTTTTTCGTACCGGCTAAATATAAAAGATTACCGCTTCTGCCTATATAAAGGTGCATTAATGCAGCAAAAACTAACCAATAAAACAAGTGGTTGCGGAATAGGATAGATACCAAAATATCAATCAGGATGAAAATACCGACAATCAGATATCTCTTTCGATACGCAAGCCAGAACATCCCAAAGACTAAACCGAAAAAATTCCATCTTTTAATTCTATGATTCTCATTTAAAAATGAATGATAATGATCACCGATATATACCTTTATATCTTGTTTTTCCTGCTGAGAATCTTTTAATTTAACCATAAAAATACCTCATTTTTATATACACGATTGATTGATGGATGGTTTGTTCAAGGACTACTACAAAATTTGATTATTAAGCTATTATATTTTTCCATTGCCATTGCACTCAGGACATTTCTTTATGGCAGGGTATAATCTGGTTGCCCTTTTAAAGGCTTCGTCATAGGAAAAACGGCTTACTTCAATAAGGCGAACTAACTCACGATCTAGATTTTCATATTGCTCATGTTGTTCATCAACTATATTCCCATCAAAGCATTCTTTGCAAATTGCCATCTTATTTCTCTCCTCCGTTCTTTATCTATATAGAATTTTAACTAATTTTTGTTGATTAGGCAAAGAATTGGAAAATTCACTGCACATTTTAGGCTTCGAAAGTTTAGTATTAGAATATTTGACAAGATGGAATGGGTTGAAATGTTTATTTGTTGGAAATAACGGTATGTAACTAGTAAAGATATTAATAAGGAGGAGACCTGATGAAAGTAGGTTTGATTGGTCTTGGCAAGATGGGGATGAATTTGGCTGAAAATTTAATAGACCACCAAATTATGGTGCATGCTTATGATGTAAATTCAGCTTCGGTTGAGAGCATTCAAAAATATGGAGCCATTGGCAGCCTTAATATGAAAGAAATCGTGAATAAACTGGAGCAACCCAGAGTCATATGGCTGATGGTACCACATACTGTTGTTGATAACGTTATAGAAGAGCTTTTTCCGCTATTAAGTCCTGGAGATATTTTAATAGATGGGGGAAATTCGAATTATAAGGAATCAATGCGACGAAGCAGGGTATTAAAAGAAGCTGGAATCTATTTTATGGATGTCGGTACTTCCGGGGGAATGGAAGGAGCAAGAAATGGGGCTTGTTATATGATTGGTGGCGATCAAAAGGCATGGAAAGTGATTGAGCCATTATTTGCAGCCACTTCTGTACCAAATGGGTATTTATATGCAGGTGATTCGGGGAGCGGACATTATTTAAAAATGGTTCACAACGGAATTGAGTATGGAATGATGGCAGCGATTGGAGAAGGTTTTGAGATTCTCGAAAAAAGTGAGTTTAATTTTGATTATGAACAAGTAGCGAGAGTCTGGAATAATGGATCGGTTGTGCGCTCCTGGTTAATGGAATTAACGGAACAAGCTTTTGCTAAAGATGCTCGTTTGGAAGGAATTAAGGGAGTTATGCATTCGTCCGGTGAAGGAAAATGGGCACTAGAAACGGCTTTAGACCTCCAAGCCTCGACACCAGTAATGGCACTGGCTCTATTAATGCGTTATCGTTCGCAAGAAAATGATACATTTAACGGCAAAGTTGTAGCTGCTTTACGGAATGAGTTTGGCGGCCATAAAGTCGAAAAAAATGAATAAATACAAGTAGTACATGATTAGAGGATCGATAAAAAGTATACCTAATGCAGGTATGCTTTTTTTAGAGCAATTTACATAAATTTTCGCTATTTAATCAATTTCTTATGACTAAAGACCAGTGAATCAAATGATTTTAACTAAGGTTGTAAATTTAATCTTAGAAAACCATTTACGCTAGTGTAAAAAAATATAAAAGGAAATGGACAATAAGATCATTAACTAAAGATGACGGAATGGGAGACCACTATATTAAAGGCTTTTCATCCATGTAAACTGTAAAAAATTAACCCGGCAGAAGTACTATTTTAAAAAAATACATAGGAATCCTGTTTCGTTATCACAAATAATTTTAGAAACTCTCTTAGTAGGAATATCCTAAAACGTTTATTTGATATGACATATACTTTTTCCGCAGCTACCCTCATAAAATAGCACTGCAAAATAGTAATTTAACGTGTAATAATACGAAAATAGCCTTTTTATAAAAGCATTCAAGAAGGTTAATTAGTAAGTCATGATACGGAAAGAAAGTTTAAATAGTGAGTGGAGACTATATATGATTGGTAGTGAGCGATGATTCTCAATTTATGATTCGAAAATAAATATGTGAGTTTAATAAGCTAATAAAGATGCGAGATACCGCTTTTATCAGAAGCATCACTAAGTTCTATCTTTATCATTAATTGAAAATTGAGCGAGAACCTGATTTTAAAGAGGTTATGCTATATAAAATCCTCCAATTTCTTCAAGAAATCATGAGGATGAACAGATCATTAAATAAAAATTAAATGAATGTAATTGTTTTTGATATATTAATTGTATTTATGCAGTTTTAGACTGGATGGATAAGAATGTATGTCAGATGCTCTTTTAGGAGATAAAGTGGAGTGAAAAAGATATATATAAAACACCTTCGAGAACTGGATGTAAACTCGAAGGTGTCGTTTAAAGCGAAATGTGTTAGTTTAAAATTTGAATGTTAACTTGTTTACGTCCCCAATTAAGAGCAGCATCTTGTGTAGGGATGAAAACATCTATTTTGTTCCCTTTAATAGCACCACCGGTATCAGCAGCAGTAGCATATCCATAACCTTCAACATAAACTTTTGAACCTAATGGAATTACACTAGGGTCAACTGCGATAACTTTAGCATTTGGATTCGCATTTAAATCGACTCCGGTAGCAGTGACGCCAGAACAACCGTTACAACTAGCTGTATAAGCTGTGGCTGAAACAGAGAGAGTTTTTCCTGCTTTTTGTCCAGTAGACTTTGCAGTAGTAGTAGTTGTCTCTGTTTTTGTTTCAGTTTTAGTAGTTGTTGATGTAGTTGTTGTTTTTTGTTGAACAGCTTCAGTATTATTTTTTGCCGGTTGGCCAACACCAGACAAATTAAGGACTTGACCTGGTTGAATAATTTCTGAATTTAAGCTATTCCAACTTTTTAGCTGATTAATAGAGATTTTATTTTTAACAGCTATCTTCCAAAGACTATCACCTTTTTTAACGGTATAAGTTTTTGGTTGGTCTTCCTTTACGATCAATTTAGTATTCTCAATAATGATATCGGAATCTAAATTATTGAGTTCTTTAATATGATCAACAGTAGTGTCGTATTTATTTGAGATACCCCATAGTGTATCACCTTTTTTGATTGTGATTTCTTGGGCAGATGCTTGGGGTCCGCCCATAGCAACGGCGATGGAAGCTACCGCTACGAATGATAACAAAGTTTTCTTCATGTAGTTTGAACCTCCTAAAATTGTTTGTTTTGAGCTAACATTGACAATCTTATCAGGTTTACGAGAAAGAAGTAATAACGAGGAGATGTTAAATCCATTACTGATATAACGTGAATATGTCAAATATATGTCTAATAATTTGAATATTCAGAAAACTTTAGGTAAAAAAACTTAATAAACCATGGTATTAATATATTTTTCTAGTAAATTTAAAAAGAGGAGTTTTTGTCATAATTGTCACAAAAATATCCGTTATTTTGAATTAATGGTAAAAAAAGGAATTAAAAAAACTTAGAAAAAATATCAAACATACAAAAAACTGCGCTTAAAATTGGGAGAAAAGGGTAATGAATGGATGTGATTGCTATAAAGTAAAAGATGAAAATATCAAAAATTATATAGTTCGTAGTTAAAAAAAAGATGAAATTTTAGTTTTTAAGAGAATGAAAATTATCAATGAAAGACCACTTTAGTAAATTTGTTTTTCTGACTAACTACTATGAAAGGAAACCATAGAAGCTGGCCGATTTTCATTCTTTGGTTGTTATAAAATAATCTATTCCTATTATAACCTAAAATATGACATAGTTCTAAGGTTTTTTTAAATAAATTAGTTTAACAGACGTTATTCGTCAAAAAAGATAATTAATTAGTTCCTGAAAGAATCATTATAATAGAAGAAACACGGTAATTATTTGCTGGGAATCTGCTTTTGAACACTTAAATTGCGGTATGTCGAGCTAATAAAAATGAGGAGGAGAAAAGATAAGAAAAGTATAGAGAGATGCCGCTAGATTTGGATAGTATGTAATAAACAAATTATTGGATACATAAGAACCTAAAGCCTTATATGCTTGAAGGATTGAAAAGAGTATTTATTGACTGACTTCCAACCCTTTTTGGAAAGATGAGGTGTATTATTTGATCCCTGAAAGAAATTTTAAAAAGGATACATTTGATTGGATAAAGTCCATTTTCATCATTGTTGTTGCCATTATGTTAATTAGGACTTTCTTATTTACTCCGTATAAAGTGGAAGGAGTATCGATGGAACCCACTCTCCGCAATCAAGAGAGAATACTGGTCAGTAAATCATTAAAAGAAAAGAGATATAATACAGGAGATATTGTCATCATTAAGGGTTATAACAATGAGATGTTCATTAAGAGAATAATTGGTGTGGCAGGGGATAAGGTGGAAGTCAAAAATAATATCCTCTATATTAATGATGTTCCGAAAAAAGAAAGATATCTGGAAAAAATCACCAAGAAGCTCATGAAGGCGGAAAATCAAATGGAGATTTCGAAGCAATCCTTATTCCTGAAAATGAATATTTTGTTATGGGTGATAATCGCCTTGTAAGTATGGATAGTCGCAATGGATTAGGGTTAATTAAACAGGAGCAGGTTATAGGCCAGGGTATATATGTCTTTTATCCATTTACTGATTTAAGAAAACTGGACTGAGGTCTTTTTAAAACAGTGAAAATGATTCTATTTTATGTACATGTAGTAGTTCTTTAAAAGTGAATTTATTAATTATATTAAAGTATGTGGAGTATTGTCATATTTTGTTATAAAATAAAGTTAATATATGGAGGCGGAGGTAGTCTGCATGGTGTATATATTAACTTTATTGATTGTTATGATTGCTTTTTTATTGTTTATTAAATATAAACAGGATGAGAGAAATACAATTATACTAAGGATGAATGAAACGTATCCAAATGCTAATGAATATGTAGTTGCCATTAAATATGAGTTGGAGAAACAGGGAAAATATGTTGTCTACTCCGGCAATGGACATTTTATCGTTGATGGAATGAATTACAAGATAAAGGAACGGAAAAAATCATAACAGACGGTATATCGATGCAGCTTACTATACTCAAGTGTCTAAAATCTACTTGATAAGAAGAAAACATCCAAGCCAGATTGGATGTTTTTTTGATTATTGAATTGAATCTCTTACTTTAAGTGGTCTCATACTATCGAGTAGGATTTAGTTGATTTTTCGTTTCAATTAAATAGTTATTCTAATTGGTTACAAAGTAGGAAGGGAATTGCCAATCACAACCCGAAATAAATGGGTATACCACAATTAGGAGGGTTGAATATGTTAAAAAGACATGAAGTACTCTTTAAGCAATTGGCTGATTATCGACATGAATTGTTAGTGGCGGTTGATTCGATGAATGAGGATGAGGTGAATATTGTACCTGAGGGATTTCGAAATAATATACGATGGAACCTGGGACATGTATACTTAGATCAATATTTGTGGATTCAACATTTGACTAAGGAACAAATCATCCTCCCTAATCATTTTAATGAATGGTTTGGTTATGGTACGAGCCCAGAAGATTGGATGGGAGAGGTTCCTAAATTAGATTATTTAAAAAGACTGCTTGCTGTACAGCCTTTTATGATTCGAGATTTATATGGAGAAAGACTGGAAGAAGAATATTCTGTAACGGAATCTGGAATGTTTACAGTGGAACAAGTCCTCGTTAGAACTATTTTTCATGAAGGCATCCATTTGGGGAATATTCTTGCATTGAAAAAGCTTGTTACATCTCAAGAGGTATTAAGTTAAAATAATTTAATCCTTATAGGAAGACAAGTAAAAAAGCTGAATGAACTCCTATTATAGATGCTGATAAAATAAAATAACCATTCAACTCCATTTATTTGTTTTCCTCTTTAATTAGTAGCACTTTTTGCTAATCAATTAAATGATATAAATCCTGCTAATAAGTAATTGTAAAGATTATCTTGGTTAAAAAAATATGACGAAGTGCACGTAAAGCGATGATGGAATCCATAAAGTGATTTGAAACAGTAATATATACTATTTCTAAAGGCAGCAGAATTCCTGCTGTTGTTTTAATGATACTGTTGAATGGCAGACGCGCCCTTAAATTTCATTACTTCGGATATCTAGATACCATGATGAAGATTTTTGGAATTTTTTACAAACGCTATCAGTCCACCCTGTACTTTCCTCCCTTTCAAAATCTCTATTATTCAAAATCCAACGAGCTATTTTTAGTAGTTCCTCTTCTTTAAGTTCTTTCTGAATAGCTGTTAATTTGTTCATCCAAGGCTTTTTTGGTGAACTGCCAACAGCATTATCTAACCATATTATACAATCTCTTTTTATTTGGAATGTCTTATAACTATTTTTCAGATCACTAAAAATGAAGCTAATAACTTGATAACATCCCTGATTGTTATTTACTTTGTAATTAACAAGGTAATGTATGATATCCGTATTATCTGATTTTATAAATCCTATAATTTTCTTAAAATCCTTGATAGTATGATGGAATCCTCTAACCCCATTTAGGTCCAGCAAGTATCTTAGAGCTTTATTACGCATAAAAAAATCAGCAGAATGAAAGAACTTACTTTGTTTTTCTATTTTCCAAATATAATCAAAAATTTCCGAGTTAGGATCAATTGGTGTTCCTTTAAGATAGGCCAAAAAAGATGTGAACTCAATTTGGTTGAAACCATCTATTAAAGAAAATGCTTCATCTCTATACTGTTTAATCCTCCAGGTAGAACGATCTATAAAGGATGAAAAAACGTTGCCCCACATAGAGTCGTAAATCTTAATAAGTCGACCTAAAATATATTTTAAAAAACTACTATCTAAAGAACCTGATGCTTCCTTTAGAGTATGATAAATCGAAAAAAATCCTCTGGTTGTTTGCCCCCATATTCTTTCTTTATATTGAGTTCGATCAACGACTCCACCCAATTATCAATCAATTTAGTTTCTTCATTTCTTAGTTTAAGGCTGGCAGCAAAAGTAGCAGCTTGAAGAATTTCTATTTCTCTGTATCTTTCTAACTCGGGTAAAAACATAGATTCACCTTCTATTCATGGATTAAATTAAATTGAAGTATAGCCTTTTTGTGACACTTTGTTTTAGAAAAGAAGAGATTGTACAATTCTTCATTTATTTTCCAATAGCACTAGTAGAACGACTTATATTGTAACCATACTAAAAACAGATTTTCCTAGAAAAAGTAAATCTTTTTATAAGAATCACTCAATTTTATATTGAAATTAGTCTACTTATTTTACAAACAGATTACATAGAAGACATCATCCTTACAATAAGGTTATAATCTGATGAATTCCTATATTTCTAGCAAAGACTTTTGATATAGTACAAGAGTAACAAAACGTAAAAAAAAGTTGCTAGTGAAAAGGAGTTTATATGATTAAATTACAACCTAAACTATTTGGAAAAATTGCTATCAGTTTATTATTCATCTTTGCGTTAATCGCAAGTACCACTATACCGGGACAAAAAGCTGATGCAGCAAGTAGCAGTTTAGCTGGATTTAAATATTCTAAAAAAGTTCCTTTGCCAAAAGCCCAACAACAATATCTGTTTAAAATGACTAAACAAAGAGGATTAGATTATAAAGAAACGCTTGCAGTAATGCTGCATGAAAGCAATATGAAAGTAAAAGCAAAAGGTGGAAGCAATTACGGATATTTCCAAATTAATAAAATTAACCATAAAAATTTAGCTAAAATTACAAAGACAAAGAATAAACCCTATGATCCATATGTAAATATGAATTGGGGAACATACATGCTATCCGATTTACAAAAGAAATATAAGAAAAAAGGTTATAAAGGTACTGCTTTAAAAGAGGCTACCTTGAGTGCTTATAACAAAGGTGAAGGTGGATTTAAGAAGTATGGTAAAGCCAAAGCCTACATAAAAAAGCATAATCAATGTCTTGCGAAAGTTAAAAAATGGTTCTAATTAACAACAGCGTTCGTTTATCGGACGCTGTTTTTGTTTGATTGATTAATGAAAGTGCGTCTAATAGATATCTATAATTATAAGGAACAGTACTTTAATGATTAAGTCTTATCAGAAGAACTTTATTTAATAAGCATTTAAAAAGAAGTATCTAGTATTTCCTGTAAACTAGCTTAGGTCTTCCTTATAGAAACTTTACCTTCTTGATTTCTCTCATTATCCCATTCGACCTGAATCTCAAATGTTCCTTCTTCAAAAAACAAGGGAAATCTTCTTCTTATAGATTCCTGCATTGGGAGATTGGAAGCTTCATTTATATGAACCCATATAGGTTTACCCTCTGGTGAGTTTTGCAACAATGTTCCGCTAAAACTTGTGGTTAAATAGTTAAAGATCATATGTCTGTCATGTTTTTCGGGATTGACATACTCATAAAGCCCTTTATAGGCAAGATTACTTACACTTAATCCTGTCTCTTCTTTCACTTCTCTAATAGCGGACTCTGTAAAACTTTCTGGAAACTCTACTTTACCTCCTGGTGGTATAAATCCCTTGAAATGATCGTGCTGTCTGTTTAATAACAGGACATAATCTCCGTTCTGAACCATACAAACAGTCCAAAATTTGTAATGAATAGATTCCCCCATCTAATTCACCCCAATCTCCATTCTTTAATAACTATTGGTATTACACTTAATTTTACCTTAAAATGTAAAAAGGTTACAAAACTAAATTGGATAAACCTGAGTGATTAAAAAGACATAAAAGAATGGAGAAGAAATGACGGATATTTCGGTGATTAAATAAAGTGTTTGGTAGTTTATATGGCCCTCATCGCTATAACTTTTATATTTTAACTTATTGACAGGGTCGAGATTTTTTCAATAAGTTAATTGATCAATTTTCCCTATATAGACAAAAAAAATAGGCCGATTTCTTAAAATCGACCATCCCTCTTTAAAATAATATTCTTAATCTGAACTGTTATAAATTAGTTGTATTTAATTTGAAATTCATTTCTGGATAATAAGCGTTTTTAACCAATACATTTGGACCTAGGCATTTTACTGCCGGACAATGACAGTTTAATGAATCAGCCAGACTGGATTTCATCCAATTATTATAGGCTGCAGGCAATGATTGCTCCTTAATATTGCCAAGTGGTGGGGTATCTCCAAAGTCAGTTACGATTACATCCCCACTAAAGATATTTACATTTAAACGAGATCGGCCATCAGGGTCATTCCGAACAGTCACGTTTTTGCTTGAATATAATCTTTGCAGTAATTCAAGGTCTTCTTTTTTTGGGCTGCATGGATAAAAAGGCAATGTTCCAAACAGCATCCAAATGTTTTCATTACGAATATCCAGAAGATGGTGAATGGCTTTCCTTGTTTCATCCAATGAAAGTGTTTCTAAAGCAGAAGCAAAAGAACTAGGGTACATAGGATGCACCTCATGCCTTTGGCAGCCCATTTCTTCAACAATTTGTTTGTGTATATGTTCTAAATGGGGAAGCGTCCTTTTATTAAGCATGGTTTCAGCAGATACGAGTACTCCCGCTTTCGTTAATGCCTGGGAATTGGTAATAATTCTATTAAATAAGACTTCGCGCTGCTCACGAGTTGGTTTTCTCTCCATCATAGCAAAACCGCCATCTATAAAATCATCGATGGTTCCCCAGTTATGTGAAATATGCAAAACATCTAAATAAGGAATAATTGTTTCATATCTCTCTAGCGGAAGTGTTAAATTAGAATTTATTTGTGTTCGCACTCCACGTGAGTGTGCATATTTTAATAGAGGCTGAACATAATTTTCAACACTCTTTTTCGAGAGCATAGGTTCACCGCCGGTTATACTAATGGAACGTAAATTAGGGATTTCCTCCAACCGGTGTAAGATTAGTTCCAAAGGCAGTGCATCAGGATCCTTCGGTTGCAGGGTATAGCCAACAGCACAGTGCTCACAACGCATGTTACATAATGTTGTGGTTGTAAATTCTATATTAGAAAGGGTTAGATTTCCATATTGTTCTATATCCATATAGGTTTCCCATGGGTCATAATCAGGGCTTAATGGCATTACTTTTTGTGTGTTTTTCGTGATCATCCTATTACTCCTCATAAAAAATTCATATCCCATATTATGGTCATTAATTTGGAAGTATGTCAACATTCTTATAATTGGGAGTCTATAAAATTATTAAAACTCAATAAGGAAGATGACCCGGACGATAGATAAGCGGCATAAGAACATCTATAATTTTTCAGTCAATAGAAAATAGAATGGACAGGGTGTAGAACTTTATACCCCTTATACGAATTATTTAGAAAAAAGTGGAAATTGAATATTGGATATGCTAATTTTATTTTGAGGTATGCGTTTAACTTATATTTCGTGAAAGTGGTAATTCAATATGGATTAGAAAATTAGTATCTAGAATATAACGGTATAGTTTAACGTACTGGGGGGAATAAACATTAGGATAATCATCAGAAATTTGCAATCGGTTATTATCGTTTCTGTCTTAACATCTTTATTTCTTATGGTTACTTCATACATCTTAGGAGAACAAAGTGATCATTTATTTGAATCTTTTTTATTCTTTGCATTTCCATATTCATTCCTGTTTGTTTTTCTTTATGGATTTATAGCATCAATCATCGGAGAAATAATTGCGGGTCTAGTACAACATAAAAAAGCACGACTTCTAATAAAAATTATGATATATGGAATGTTCCTCTCAAGATTTTTATTTGTAGCAATGGAGACTATATTTTTTGCTTATCTTGGGATTGTAGCAGCAATAATGTATGTAGTAATAGATGAATATCTTAGAAAAAGAACAAACCTGGCTTTTACGGATATACACTAGAATAAAGGACCTGCTGGCAATGACCATATCGATCTTTAGCAAAGAAAAAGGATTTATAGAAAAGGCAGTAGCAAAGAGGAACCGATAAATCTGTTATTCGAATTCGAATAGAACTTATAGAACTACAATTATTCAAGTGTGTGATTCGAATAATTCGGATAAGAGAAGGGCCAAAACACACTTATTCCAATATAAATAGAATTTTATTGTGTTACCATATCATTAAAATTCACGACTCATGTCTTTTAAAATGATGGGTTTATCATGAAAGCCAATATTAGGAGAATAGGTTATTACGTGTATTTCTTTATTATTTCCTTCAAATGGCAATTATTTAAAACATAATAAACATGAGTCTTTGCCTTTAATTAATGTTTGATGTTTGTAAATTTGGTAAAAATAGGATTATAAGATGAGGATTAGGCATAAAAGAATGTTTGAAGAACGGGGTGGAATGAATGAGGAAATTTGGAAAAGTGACAATTGGTTTAATGACTGTATTTTCGATAGTTTATGCTGCTGGAGTATCTATAGGTGCCAGTCGAAGTGATGAACAAGCCAGTGAATTACCAGAGCGTACAGTGGAGTATAAGGGAGCGCCAATTCAAGTTTACTTTGGCAATCCTGATGAAGAGGGCAGCATTGAATTAACAAAGTGGTCAAATGGATGGTCAGATGAAATGGTTACCAAAGTTCTTACTGAAATGGAAAAAACAACAGGATTACCACTTTCAGAGATGGAAACAGATGAATAAAACGTAGAGATGGGCTTTGTTGAACACAAGGTTCATCTTTTTTTGCTGTACTTTAATTTGTTGATCATAGCCAGGAACATTTAATTCTGCTTTTTTAGTTTTTTGTAGTGATTGATATATAATGTGAGCTGTTTATTTAATTCAATAGTCCGATAATCGTATTGTCCGTATTTCTCTACGGATTCCTGCAGTTTGTTTTTTAATAGTTCAATCGCTTCTTCTGTTTCTTCTTTAGACATTAGATGTAACAATAGCATAAAAAACCTCCATTACAGTAATCTCCTTATATAAGACTATTGTACCAATTTTTGGCGGGTGTAGCATAGATTAATGAAAATATTATTGTAAACATCATTATATGCATTTAAAATGTGTAAAGTATTTAAAATGTTTATTATAGTAATAGAGAAGGGAAGGGAGATTTAGAGAATGCAACAAGTTACATCTGTAGAAGAATTTGATAATCAAATAAAAAGCGATAAACTAACCGTAAATATATTTACGACTACTTGGTGTCCGGATTGCAAACGACTGGATATATTTATTGACGAAATTATTGCGGAGCATGAAGATAAACAATGGTTTACAATTGATAAAGATGAATTCCCCGAATTAGCAGAAAAAGAAAATGTTATGGGAATTCCGTCCTTATTAGTTTATAAAAATGGAGAAAAAATAGCTCATTTACATAGTGCTAATGCTAAGACGCCCGATCAAGTCAGAGATTTTTTAAGCAATCTATAAAAATAAGAGGGTAACCAATCATCTCTATTGCTGAGAAAAATTATCCGGGTATAAATTGACTAAAAGCAGATTAAATAAAGAGCATAACAGATTAGTCATATTTGTTATGTTCTTTATTTTTGGCTTTGTTCGTAGATATGGTTGCTTTTGCACTTATTCTAATTAGTTTTCTTCAAATTTCATTTGGTGAAATGAAAACAAAGAATTGAACTCTTGCGGAAAATAACCATTTGAGCCGCTGAAAGTCAATATGCAGCTATTTACTTTAATTCAGCCGTCCCTTTCTTTTTTATGGGAACAAATCAATATGCCCCTTTTACTGAAAAAGATTTGGAATACGACAAAACAATGAATTGCAATAGTTATGCTGTCGGAATTCTTACATTAGAAGATGATACATTAAAAACTTGGGAATATGGTTTATATAATGATGAGAAAAATGATCTACATATAAAAGATGTGTAGAGAATTTTTAAGACAATTGATGAACTAAATTCAATTGAGTAATCCTAAATATATAAATTCAGGCGTTAGATCAATAATGGAGACAGCTTTTTTCGGCTGCCTCCAATATTTATTAGCAACAAACTCCTGAACAGAGCCCTGTTATTTAAGCTGACTTATCATAGTACATTATGGGGAGGCGCTATAATAGTTTTTAAGTAATTTAGCGTAATGAATGGATTTCCTGATAATTAGTTAATTCATAACGAGAACATTGACATAATCATTGCGAAATAGTGAATTATAGGGTTAGATTAGTATTCTTTTCCTCTATACTAACAAAGTTTTAGTTTCCACTCATTTTACCTCTATCTTTTCAGAATAATTATTGTACAATATATTAGCATTGACTGATATTAAATGTGAAGTGAGTTGACGAAAGTGGCAGTAGACAAGAATAAAATTATTATTGATGCCAGTCTTCTGGCCGGGCGTATTATGCTGGAAAATGGAGCGGAAACGAGCCGGGTAGAGGATACCATGGAAAGAATGATTAGTACTTCACTAGGAATAAAGCATGGAACAAATGCATTTACATATGTGACAGTTAATGGGATTTTCGTGAATATAGGCTTGGACAATACGAATTTCGTTAGAATCGATAATCGGGATCATAATCTTGAAAAGGTAACGAAGGTCAACCAAATATCAAGAATGTACTCGGAAGGCCGTCTGACAATTGAGGAAGTTCTTTCGGAACTGAAAGCAATTGATCAGGACCCGCTTGACTATCCCTTATGGTTCAGACTTATTTGTACAGCTGTATTGAGTGGAAGCGTTATGCTGATTATGAATGGAACATTTGTAGATTTACCGGCGAGTATGATCGGGGGCCTTTTGTGTTATATAACCTATTTGATTGGCTTTAAAATTATGAAAACACCATTCATAGTGGAATATATCGCTGCATTTTTGGGAGGGATTGTTGCCTATTATATTAACAGTATAATGGGAAGTCATTTAAATTCCGTCATGATAGGGACGGTTGCACCGCTTGTACCCGGTATTGCGATGACCAATGCAATTCGCGATATGATGGCAAAGCATTATCTCTCAGGGACAATCCGATTAGTGGAGGCTGTCTTCATTGCAGGAGCGATTGGTACGGGAATTGCTACCGTCTATTATTTATTTATCAATTAGGAGGCGGGTAAAGTGAATCAGATCCTTATTCATATGGTTTTTAGCTTTCTATCATCGATATCCTTCGCCGTTATTTGTAATGTTCCGCGCAGGTCTATACCAATAGGAGGACTTGTAGGGATGTGCGGTTGGATGGGATACTGGATTTTAAGCACAGAAGGATACGGGGTATTTCTATCCAGTATAGTGTGTTCGTTATTATTAGCCTTTGCCGGACAAATTTCTGCACGAATCTTTAAGATGCCGCTGACTGTCTTTTATGTACCGGGGCTGGTGCCAATCGTTCCGGGAATAACAGCTTTTCAGGCATTTCGTTTATTAACATTACAGGACTATGATGGTGCGTTAATCGGATTTTTAAATGTTGGTTACTGTGCAGTTGGGATTGCAATCGGACTTGTTGTATCAGATATCCTATTTAAGAGCAGTTTATACATAATTAAAAATTTCAAGATAGTTCGTTAGGGCAGTATGATAAAAATCATACTGTTTTTATTTAGAGGTTATTTTACGAAGTGAAAAAGGGTCCTTGAAATGAATAGATGATAAAAATGGAAGTTATGAGGTGATAGTAGAACTTCATGAACCAAGCTAAATAAACAATAAAGGACGTTCCAGGAAAAGGATTGGTTCTTTATTGTTTATTTTTTTGCTGGTTATGATAAGATTAAATTGGGATATTTTTCAATATCTCTACATGAAATTTTTAATGGGAACCAAATAGGGCTTAATGATATCCACCAGGCATTGAATAAATAAAGGATCATCATTGGCGGCTTCTATATAATGATATTTTTCACCGCCGTTTTCCATAAAAATAGTATGATTCTCAACCTGAAGTTCTTCCAATGTTTCCAGGCAATCGACTGTAAAACTGGGAGCGAGAATGTGAATATGTTTAGAACCGCTTTTGGCAAGATGACGCAATGTTTCACTGGTTGATGGTTCAAGCCAAGGTTCCTTTCCAAATTTAGATTGATAGCATGTAATGATAGTGTGAGCTGGCAATTCTTTTTTTAGAGCCTGAGTGGTTTTTAAGCATTGGTATGGATAATCGTCCCCATTTGATACATATCTTTTAGGAATGCCATGATAAGACAGGACTACTGCATCAGGATGTCCATGTTCTTTTGTGCATAGTTCAATACGTGTTTTTAATAATTTAATCCATATTGGATGATCAGGATAATCACGTATAAATATCACTTCCGGGATATCTTTCCATTTAGATAATGTTTGGTTCAAATGATCCCAAACAGATCCTGTAGTAGTGGAAGAATATTGCGGAAATAAGGGCACGACAATTAATCGGCGCATTCCCCATTTATGTAGCTTTTCTAATTCATCGTTTATAGAGGGGTTACCATAATTCATAGCAAGTGATACTTTAACATTAGAATGTGCGAATTTCTTCTCTAATTCTTGTTTTTGTTTAATAGAAATGGTTAATAAAGGTGATCCTTCATTCGTCCATATAGATTGGTAGAGCTTTGCTGTTTTCGGCGGCCGGGTTTTCAGGATAATTCCGTGCAGGACAGGCATCCATTTCCACCTAGGTAAATCAATTACTCTACTGTCACTTAGAAATTCTTTTAAATACGAACGAACAGAGGTCGTGGTTGGTTGATCAGGTGTACCCAAGTTAACTAAAAGAATCGCTGTCTTTTCCATCACCATTCTCCTGTCGTAAAAGAATATTGTTATTATTATTTTAATATATAGATAATTTATATCACAAAAACTTTTTGTACAAAAACGTACTATTTGACTTAATTGTTACAGTCTCGGATAAAGGAGTGTGTATATTGCTTGTTCTAAATCAAAAAGTACTCGTAAAGACCATTCGTATGATGGAACGTAAGATGGTACAGGCCTCCTCTCTGAAACCTAGCATAAAACCTGACATTGAAAGAGAGGAGCGGTTAATTGAAACAGGTTTGGGAAGTACACGCGTCATTACATATCGGCCAAAACTTGAAACAAGGGGACCATTACCCGTTTTTGTGAATATGCATGGCGGTGGATTTGTGATGGGAAGTGCTGAATTGGATGATGCGTGGTGCCCTGTAATTGCGGACCGAGCCAGTTGTTTAGTCGTGAATATTGATTACCATCTGGCGCCTGAATACAAATTTCCTGCTGCATTATACGAATGCTATGATATTCTGAAATGGCTTTATGAGAACCCCAATGTCCTTCAGGTAGACAATAAGCGAATAGCAGTTGGGGGACATAGTGCAGGTGGGAATTTAGCAGCTGCTCTTTGTTTGCTGAACAAGGAGAGAGAGCAGATCCCTATAGTGAAGCAAATCCTTAATTATCCACCGCTTGACCTTGCTACTGATCCGGACCTGAAATTCAAGCATAAAAAAGCCATACCACCCAGAATGGCAAAACTGTTTAATGAATCCTATTTAAAATCAATGAAAGATGCGGAAAACCCATTGGTCTCACCTGTATATGCTGAGGATTTAGAAGATCTGCCGCCTGCTTTAATCATTACTGCTGAATATGACTCTCTTGCAGATGAAGCAGACTACTATGCAAGTCAGCTTGAAGAAGCTGGGGTCACTGTTAAGAAGAAAAGGTACATGGAAGCTGCCCATGCGTTTACCCATACAGGGGAATTGAAACAGGCTGAAGAGGCGTGGCATTTAATTAGTGATGAATTAAAAGAGGCCTTTTTCCTCGATTAATGCCTGGCGTACTTTGGCCTCATGACTTTTGAATAATCTTTATAAATAAGTATAAAAACAATGGCAGTTCAATTCATTTAGAGTTGGACTGCTGCTTTTTATAATCATATATCCTATAACATATTTATTAAAAAAGTTCATATTAATGTTATTAAAAGGATATATATACATGAATGATGGATTTTATTAATAATAAGGCTGTTTTTGTATAGTTTGTGCCCTGTATAAATGGGTATAATTGATTTAAGGATAATATTGGAAATCTATCTCTGTTGGTTCCATTGTCTTGAATTAGGAAAAGATTTAGCATTTGATAAACGCATGGAGCAAATGTTTATTTCAGCAAAAATCTAATTATAAAACTGTTGTAATGTTTAGAAATGTATAAAAAGACCGCGATATGTGAGGTCAATTGCTTAAAGAGATATCTAAATATCTTTCATATTTTTGCTTTTCAATGTTTAGTTCATATACTCTAATGAAATCTACTTCAAAATCAGGGTATGGTTTCAACTCTTTATCTGCTATTATTTCCATTTCTTTTAGTTCTTTTTTAGAGAGTCCAGTAGAAATGTTTCCACTGTATTGTTCTTTCCCCAGTGTTAAGTGAGGTACAAAGGCCTCGAGTTCAAAATACTGTTTTATTAAATCTTCTGACGGTGAAATCTTTTTTACTATTTTATGATGCAATTTGTGTAAATTATTTGAGTTAACACTCAAATATAAAACGCTATCTCCAAAATAGTTAGGCTTATCTAATGATACTTGAAAAGGTTTGAAGGTATCGCATACTGTTTGTACCTTATCAATCCACTGTTTATCTGGAGTTAGTCCTCCTTGTGCTTTCAATGTTATGTGAGGCTCTACACCCGATTGATTAATCCATAAACTTTGAAAATGCTCAATTCGTTCCAAATATTCTTCAGGTGGAACAATTCCTATAAAATACTCCACATTCATTCTTCTTTACTCCTTTATTTCCAGTTTTAACTATTTTAACAGAAAATTCTCAAAATAAAATCAGTATTATTACGTGAAAAACAACAGCCATAAAAAAAGATACTATTCATATACTTTTAATGATAAAGAAACGTTAACTTTCACGAAGTTTAACACTTTAATATAAAATTTGTATTCAATTATTTCTTCAATAGTCCTTATGATCATTACTTCTAAAACAGTGCGTTTACTGTTTACTTACAGATGTCATAAATAATGAAAGATGGGAGAGGGTTATTGTGCCTGGCTATAGTAACGATTTTTATATAGCAGTTGGCGGGAATATTGTTGCTCAGATAGAATTTGTGGCAAATGAGCAAGAGGTATCTGACCAAGGCAGTATCATCATAAATCATACATTGGTTGCAAATAGCTACAGGGGGAAAGGCTTAGGCAAAGCATTAGTAAACCGTGTAGTGTTGCATGCCAGAAATGAAAATAAATATATTAAGCCCGTCTGTCCATTTGCCAAAATGGTACTTGAAAATAAAAAAGAATATCAGGATGTTTTAATGTAATTCATTTATTCAAATTCTATAAGCCTATTTCATCACCTTATTTGCAAAAAATAAGGCTTTTTGTTTTTAAAATAGAATGTTTATTCAGAATCTACTTTCGAGTTACGTCTTGTTTTGCTGGCGTAAATGAGGATTTCACAATTTATTGGAATAAAGCTTTTTACAAAAAGCAGAAATAGTAGATATTCTGTTCTCCAAAAAGTATGATAAAAGTATAGAACTAACAAAATATGGAGATGCATAGAGTGGGAGTGTGAATAAGTAATGAAAGTTATAGGTTTATCAGGTTCCATTATTGGTGAAAAAACACCTAAATCAGTAGAAGAGGTATTGGCAGCTATAAACAATATAGATAATCAACTAGATACAGAATTAATAGATCTTAGAAATTATAATGTGGAATTTGTAAGAGGTATTCCTTTTACTTCCTATAATCAGGATACCCAAACGGTAGTCAATAAACTAAATGATGCGGATATTATAATAATTGGTACACCTATATATCAGGCGTCGATACCGGGCGTACTTAAGAATCTATTTGATCATTTAGCTCCGGATTGTTTTAAGGGAAAAGTGGTGGGAATTGTTACGAATGGAGGATCTGAAAAACACTTTTTAGTAACTGAGTACCAATTAAAGCCGATATTATCTTATTTTAAAGCGATAATACCATTTAATAATGTATTTTTACATACAAACTGCTTTGGACCTGGCAATAAAATTGTAAATGAAGAAGAGAATAATAGAATCCAGGCATTGGCTCAGGAGGTTATTGATTTAAAGAAGATTCACTAAAATTTTGTCAGATCCTCTAAATGTGAACGAGAAAAATAGTGTCTGCATTCCTAGTATTTCATTAGAATATGGAGCATTCAAGGGATATCCTAACGATAGGAGTAGGCGGCTTACTAAGATATAAAAAATAAGGAATTTGCTTCCTACAGAGAATTGCATGAAGAGATTGAATGGATTTTTAAACTGCTCAATCTCTTTTTAACTCAATTTATATGAAAGGTTAATTGTGTTTATTGGAATCTGATGAATAGGTTGAAATATCGCTTAATAATGATTTATCTTCATTGATATCCAATGTACGAAGTTTCATAATTAAATGTACACGGCGTTTATAAAAATCCTTATGTGATATTGTCCGGTTATCATAGTACATTTGATAATTTTTTCGTAACTCATTTAATAAATCATTATATTTTTTCTGAGCGCACACTATATCACCTTCTTTACTCTTGATGTTATATTTAAATAATATCACAAAAGATTCTGTTAATTCATCTTAAAATTTTTCCACATTCAAAATATTATGTAAATTTTGAGCAAATTCCTTAAAAACTATTGTCTAGAGTCAACTCTCAGAAATGAATGAACCAATTTTGGAACTGGATCTTTACTGTTTTGACAAGATAATGTCTTGTCGATTTTCTTTCCCGTAGGTTTCCAGCCTTCGCATTGAAAGATATTCAAAAAGAAAAAGATTCAGTATCTTGAACCATTAAGGCATTTAGAGGATGATACTTTCTATAGGAGATACGGAATATTTGGAGTTAAGTAAGTGTGTATAAAAGTGCGAATTTCCACCTTTGTTATAAAGAAAGATAGGCAGTGCAACAGTCCATGAATGACTGCCGTACTGCCTATTAAATATATTAGTATATAATTGTTGTTTCTAACCTGGATTTCTCGAATCACTGTTTACTTCGGAATATGCTCCTAGAAATTGGGCTAACACTTCTTTGTTTTGTGATATATCTGCGAGTGTATAGCCATCCAATACGTTTAGAAAAGCATACAATGCTTTATTTAATACACCTCTCAACGTACAAACAGGAGAGATGGGACATGTATTATGATCAGAAAAACACTCCACTATGTTAAAATCCTCTTCAGTTTTTCTTACTAAACCACCGATATTGATTTCACGAGGGTCCATTGCCAGTCTCATGCCACCATTACGCCCACGTATGGTTTCTATATAACCTAACTTGCCCAACTGGTATATGATTTTCATCAAATGATTTTTGGAAATGCCATAGGCATCAGCAATTTCTTTTATATTTACTAGTCGATCGGGATGACTTGCTAAGTACATAAGCACCCTGATGGAATAGTCACTGAAATTTGTTAATCGCATAGTCACGCCCCGCTTCAGATTATCTACTCATCTATAATACTACCATACATAAATTGGCTGCCAAAGAAACTTCACAGAAAAGATGTATTTGAAATATTGCTTTTACTTTCCAATAGAGTAAAATTAAAGATGTATTCTAAATACATCTTTAAAAGGGGACTTTTTTATGTTGTCTACTCAAACAATTGAAATTGTAAAATCAACTGCACCGATATTAGAAACAAGAGGTAAGGAAATAACTACAGTTTTTTATAAAACGATGTTTGAAGCACATCCTGAACTTTTGAATATCTTTAACCATGCAAATCAAAAAAGGGGAAGACAGCAGACTGCATTAGCAAATACGGTAACAGCTGCGGCCTATTATATCGATCAATTGGAAGTTCTTCTGCCGGTTGTAAAACAAATCGCACATAAACACCGTAGTTTAGTGATTAAACCTGAGCATTATCCGATTGTAGGAAAATATTTATTGCAGGCCATTAAAAAAGTATTGGGTGATGCGGCTACAGATGATATTTTAAAAGCTTGGGAAGAGGCCTATGGGGCAATAGCTGATATCTTCATAGAGGTTGAACGTGAAATGTATGAAGAAGCGGAAAATAAGGTTGGTGGTTGGAGAGACTATCGGGAATTTACAGTCATAAAGAAAGTGAAGGAAAGTGACGTTATTACTTCCTTCTATTTAAAACCAACTGATGGGCTGGCAGTGCCAGAATTTGAACCAGGCCAATATATAACTGTGCGGGTTCAGATTCCAGGAGAACAGTTTATGATGAATCGCCAATATAGCTTAACTAATGTATCCAACGGTGAATACTATCGAATTTCTGTTAAAAGTGAAAGTATGCATGACAATCCTGATGGTAAAGTATCTAATTACCTGCATAAGGAAGTTTATGTGGATGATATATTGCAACTAACGGTACCGGCGGGTGATTTTACTTTAGAAGAGGACACCGAGCCAATCACTTTTATAGCAGCCGGAGTGGGGATAACGCCATTTATGAGTATGTTGAATACACTGTATAAACAGGAATCATTAAGAAAAATAACTTTGATACACGCATTCAAAAATAGGAAGCTTCAAGCATTTGCTGATGAGCTATCCATTTTAAGCAAGCAAATGCATGATATGACAATCAACTTTTATAATGAAGAAGCTGATGTAATCGAGGAGAATTATAAAACAGGCAGAATCAATGAAGATGTATTGAGGCAATTAGATCAGAATGGAATTTTCTATGTTTGTGGACCAGTTGAATTTATGCAGGTAGTTATTCAAATGCTTTATAAACTAGGAGTACCGCAAGATAAAGTACGGTATGAATTTTTTGGACCCTCCATGATAATAGAAACAGTAGCAGAGAACGTGTAAAAAAACATGCTGGGAAGTTTATTCCTGGCATATTTTTTTATATACATACTTCGTCTGTTAAACTTCTGTTGTGAAAATCAGCATAGAATATGTTTTGTCTCCGTAACTCGACATGATTTTCTGATTCTATAACGATACCAAACATTACAAAAGTGTGCGCTGAATTGATTGGTTTAATAGATTAAAAGAGGGGAGGATGGTAAAGGAATATACAGAGATAAAGATTATAAAAAACAATAAGAAGAATTCCTCAAGCACCTTTAGTGCGTTTGTTGATCAGGTATTAATTACTGTCATTTGTTTAGAGAAAGACATTCAAATGAAGTGCCTAAGGATTAATCTAATACTTCTTGCCTTAAATCGGTATGTTTAGTGACACAACTATCTCAGCTGGTTAAACCTAAAGATTAATCTGGAGCTGTACACAAAAACCAGGTTTCTTTTGTCTATATGTACATTTCATATGAATGAATTGACATTTCATAAAGGCAGCTGATGGCTGGATAGTCAGTATATTTAATAAAAGGATCACCCGATAAAATCTTTCTCTATTCATATCGGTTAATAATTTGGTGTCGTGTATAATATGTACCGTAGCGAAATAAAAATTTCAATTGTAATTGACACTCTTTGATACAGAAATAATAAACAGTGTTAGTCGAATTTAGCTCTTTTTTATAATCAATTGATAAAGAGCTTGCGACTTCTTCGAAATAATGTTCCATTTCCATCCGTTTGATTAGATGGCAGCTTAATAATTTCTGTTTCTTAAATGATTCTAGCTTGTCTAACAGTTCCTTCTTTATTTGTATACATTCTTCCATATTTATAGGTAATCATCCCCTGTTTTTTTGAATTTATTCATAAAAAAAGCCAGAAAAGGATCCTTTTCTGACTTATGTATGGTTCTATGCCCATTCATTGCTATCAGTTATTTTATTTAGATTTACAGCTAACTTTATCGCAGATGGGGGTTATTGTCAATCGACCAATCAACTTTGTAAAATGAAAATAATATAGCTGGTATCTTTCTCGAAATTCCAAAACGTAAACTTCAATTATTTTGGTGTTTAAATAGTTCTCGAAATTGCCTTTATGCTCTTTTATCAGACGTTTCTCCAAATCTCTTTTCGCGATCGTTAGTTGTTCTGTAAATCCGAATTTTATGAATTCCTTTTCGATCGGGACCATTATACCTTTTCGGACAATCATCAGTTGCCGCTTATTGAGCATTGTTGAATAGATTTCTTCTGGTTCTTTTTGAGCGAGCTCGGTAACCTTTGCTAACTCTCGCTCGACTTTCTCTCTATTTCTATATTCACTGATGCTCGTCGCTGTTTTTAATAATGTAATAATAAACATGCCGGTCGAAGTTTTCAAATTCCAATCATAAAAGAATTCATCAACTTTTGTTCCTAATACTGCTTCAATATAGGAGGTGATGTCTTTGATTATGGTTTCCATGAGAAGGTCCCGGTTCTTTTGCACGTAAACTTCACCATCTTGATTCGCCAATAAGGATTTCTCCATAGGGGATAGGAAATCGGTAAGATGCACAGCAAGAGTAGGAGACGATAACGTACAAATAACGTGGCTGGGGCCTCGTCCGAAGGTTTCTCTTAGCATTCGTCCTATATAACTGCTAATGTCTTTTTCGGCTTTCGTTTTCTCCATATCATACACCTCAGGTTTTGCGACTTTCTTATCATTTATCCCTAAGTAGTTCTTTTAAAACATCAGACAAATACTTATGACAGGGGAATTTAGTCTGAATTAAAGGATTATAGTTAACGAAAACATCTAAAAACAAAAGGACAAGGGGGGGTGATTGGTCAGAGAGTGGGGCTCCGGAAATATTATTTAGCGGTATCAAATGTGCCGGGAAGTTTTCTTTCCCGGCACATCTGTTGTGTTTTATACGGCTTCATCTGCAAACTGGCTGTTATAAAGATCCGCATAGAAACCATTTTGACTCAGTAACTCGTCATGAGTGCCTTGTTCAATAACGGTTCCTTTATTCATTACTAAAATTAAATCTGCATCTTTAATCGTGGATAAACGGTGAGCGATCACAAAGCTTGTACGGTTTTCCATTAAGCGATTCATCGCTTTCTGAATAAAGATTTCAGTTCGTGTATCCACACTGCTTGTTGCTTCATCCAAGATTAGAATAGAAGGGTTTGCTAAAATGGCACGAGCTATTGTAAGCAATTGTTTTTGACCCTGTGATATATTAGATGCTTCTTCATTTAATTCAGTTTCATATCCTTCTGGCAATGTACGAATAAAATGATCGGCATGAGCTGCTTGGGCCGCTTCAATAATTTCTTCACGAGTGGCACCTTCACGACCATAGCCAATATTATCTGCAATGGTACCATTAAAGAGCCATGTATCCTGAAGAACCATACCGAATAATCCATGGAGATCTCCGCGTTTCATTTCTTTAATATCGACACCATCAATTTTGATGCTACCGCCATTTAATTCGTAAAAACGCATTAACAGGTTAATCATTGTTGTTTTACCTGCACCGGTTGGACCTACTATGGCCACTTTTTGCCCTGGTTTGACTTCAAGATTCATATCTTTGATCAATAGCTGATCCTGCTTATATCCGAATGCAACATGATCAAAAACAACTTGTCCTTTTGGATTAGAAATCACTTGTGGATTCTGAGTTTCTGCTTCTTCCTCTTCCTCATCTAGCAGTTCAAATACACGTTCTGCAGAAGCAACAGTAGATTGAATAATGTTAGCGATATTCGCCGTTTGAGTAATCGGTTGTGTAAATTGACGTGCATATTGTATAAAAGCCTGAATATCACCAACTGTTATTCTTCCGTTTGTAACAAAAATACCGCCAACTACACAAATGAGTACGTATCCGATATTTCCGATAAATTGCATGAAAGGCATGATTACACCTGAAATAAATTGTGCTTTCCAGGAAGATTCGTATAATTTTTCATTTATTACCTCAAACTCTTCTAAAGCTTTTTCCTCTTGGCCAAAGGCTTTCACGACTTCATGACCAGTATAGATTTCTTCAACATGGCCGCTCAAATTTCCAAGTGATTTTTGTTGGCCAGCAAAGTATGTTTGAGATTTTTTGGCTACAAATACAGCGACAACTCCGCTTAAAGGTAATGTTAACAGAAGAATTCCTGTCATAACCGGACTGATTGACAGCATCATAATAATAACACCAATAATTGTTACTACACTGGTAATAAGCTGTGTTAAGCTTTGTTGTAAGGTAGTGCTGATATTATCAATATCATTTACAATCCTGCTTAAAGTTTCACCCGTTGTTGTTCCATCAAAATACTTTAAAGGGAGCCGAGATACCTTAGCTTCAGCTTCTTCTCTTAATGTAAATACCGTATTTTGAGCAACGCTTGCCATAATATATTGCTGGATAAAGGCGAAGAGTGAGCTAAACAAGTATAAACCGCCAAGTAGGAAGAGAATTCGAATGATATACTCAAAATCGATGCCTGCACCAGGAATACCTGACATTTTTTCCATAATGCCTTCAAATATTTTGGTTGTCGCTTTACCTAAAATTTTTGGGCCGACAATGGTAAAAACCGTACTGAGGATAGCAGCCAGCAAAACAGTTAAAAGGCGAAATTTATAAGGCGCTAAATAACGAATTAATCGTTTTAACGTTCCCTTAAAATCTTTTGCTTTTTGTATCGGTGCTCCTGGACCGCCTGGAGGACCAAATCCCGGATTTGATTGTCTTCTTGTCATTCTGCTCATGCAATCTCCTCCTCAGAAAGCTGTGACTTCACGATTTCTTGATAGGTTTCACATGATTTTAGTAATTCTTCATGTGTACCAATTCCCATAATATTTCCTTCATCCAACACAATGATACGATCGGCATCCATAACTGTAGATACACGTTGGGCAACCAATAAAACCGTTCCTTCCGTGGTTTCACTTTTTAAAGCTTTCCGCAGCTTAGCGTCCGTTTTGAAATCCAGTGCAGAAAAGCTGTCATCAAACATATAGATTTCCGGTTTTCGAACCAAGGCTCTCGCGATCGATAGACGCTGTTTTTGTCCGCCGGAAATATTTGTCCCACCTTGAGAGATTGGAGAGTCAAAGCCTTCCTTCATATTAGAAACAAAATCATAGGCTTGTGCGATTTTTGCAGCATGGATGACTTCTTCATCACTGGCATTCTCATTTCCGTAGAGGATATTTTCCTTTACGGTACCGGTGAATAGAACAGCTTTCTGAGGAACTAGACCAATTCGGTTACGTAAATCCATTAATTCCAATTCCTTAATATTGATTCCATTTACATAAATACTGCCTTCAGTCGGTTCATAAAAACGAGGAATCAATTTTAATAATGTAGATTTCCCGGAACCAGTTCCACCGATAATGGCTGTAACCTCACCAGGACCAGCGCTGAATGAAAGGCCTTTTAAGGCAGGTTCTTCGGCACCTGGATAGCTGAATGTAACATCCTTAAATTCCAGGTAGCCAGTTTTAGTTGGTTTAGCTTCATGCTTAATTGGCTCATCTTTAATAGTAGGCTTAATCGCCAATACTTCATTAATACGAGCTGCTGAAGCAGAAGCACGAGGAATCATGACAAACATCATGGAAAGCATAACCATGGAAAACATAATTTGCATGGCATATTGCATAAAGGCCATTAAATCACCGACCTGCATATCTCCATGATCAATCCTGATTGCACCAAACCAAACAACCGCAATCGTTGTATAGTTCATAATCAGCATCATGAGCGGCATAAGTGTAGCCATTAATTTATTTACCTTGATAGTAGTGTCTCTTAAGTCAGTGTTTGCCTTCTTAAAACGTTCCTTTTCAAAATGGATCCGATTAAAGGAACGAATGACACGGACACCAGTCAAATTTTCACGAATGACACGGTTTACAGCATCCAATCTGCGTTGAACCAGTTTAAATAGAGGGACGCCTTTCCAGATGACAAAAAGTATAACTCCGACTAGGACTGGAATCGCAAGAATGATAACCCAGGAAAGTTCAGGATCTTTTGAAAAGGCCATAATAATGCCACCAATAGCCATTAATGGTGCCATTATCATCATTCTAAGAATCATGTTCAGAACCAATTGCACCTGTGTTATATCATTGGTTGTTCTTGTAATTAAGGAAGCAGTACCAACTTGTTCAAATTCATGAAGTGAAAAATTCTCAACATGGGAGAATACTCTGGAGCGAAGATTTTTGCCAAATGACATGGATACTTTTGCGCTAAAGTAACTTGCCGTAACAGAGCAAAGCGTACCAACCGCAGCAACCAAAAGCATAAATCCGCCAATTTTCCATATGTATGGTATGTTTTGATTAATGACGCCTGTGTCGATGATGTCAGACATCAATGTGGGTAAGAATAATTCTGATAATGACTGTATAAATACCAATGCGAATATAAAAACAATCGGTAATTTATACGGTGCTAAATAGCGAAACAATTTCCTCAAAAATTAATACAACTCCTTAATATTGATTTTCATCAAAAAATTCATGTACTTTTGTTAATATCGGGTAAGTTCTTTACTATCATCTAATCCGATATATTCCTCTAGAAGGGTAAAAGTATGATGTAATTTAGCAAGTGCTGCATCTGCTACAGATTCTCCCTCACATGTTAATGTAACCAGTACCACCCTGCGATCATTTTTATCAATTCTGCGGGTAATTAGGTTATGCTGTTCCAGCTTATTTAAAATTGGGGTAACAGATGGTAATTTAACATTTAACTGCTTGCTGATCTCGGATACCTTAATCTCGGTAATATGTTGAGTTTTTTTCTTGATACATGTCAAAACTCTTATTTCACTTGGTTTATATCCTTTTATTGTTTTCTTTTCCCAATCCAATTTGTCAAACTGTGTAAAAGCCCTGTTCAATTTTCCAACTGATTGGTCTTTGTTTACTGTCATACCTCCACTACTAAAATAATGCCTTCCTAATAGTTAAGTAACCAAATTAAAAGCAAATAAAATTATATTTATATAATATATACAAGTCAATATAGCTATACAGTTTCGGAAAGTGTAAAATATGACAGTTTATATACGATGGTTTTGTAGGTCCCTTAAAAAAAGAAATAGGACTTGAAAAAATGTATAATGTATAAAACATATTAAATTCAGTTTAAAATCCCAATGTTTTACATAATTAGGATTGTCTTTATATCAGTTCTTCGGTAACGTTAATATAGAAGCTAAACTCAGGAGGAAGAAAGTTTATGAATGAAAGAAAACAGAAGGGGAGTTATAAACGCTTTTTTCGGTTATTGCATGCAACTAACCCTTCATATGGAAGACTTGGTTTTGCACTCGGTCTGAGTATTATTACTACCCTTATTGGGTTGCTCATTCCATTGTTAACAAAGGAATTGGTAGATGGCTTCAGTATGTCTTCTTTATCTAAAAGTCAGATTCTTATAATTGTATTGGTGTTTATTGCTCAAGCTGGTTTAAGTGCATACGCGACCTATGCACTTGGATATAATGGTCAAAAAATCATTGCAGGCTTGCGGGATTTATTATGGAAAAAGTTGATTAAGCTGCCTGTTTCGTACTCTGACAAATATGGTTCAGGTGAAATGATTAGCAGGTTAACAAATGACACGATGGTCGTCAAAGAATTAATAACTACCCATTTAGTTGGGGCTATTACTGGAATGATTTCAGTTATTGGGTCTATAACGATATTATTTATCATGAACTGGAAATTAACCCTGTTAATATTTATTGTATTCCCAATAGCAGCCATGATTTTAATACCAATTGGCCGAATAATGCTTAATATCTCGAAGGAGACCCAAGCTGAAACTGGTAGATTTACAGGAGTATTAAATCAGGTCCTACCTGAAATCCGCTTAGTCAAGGCATCCAATGCAGAAGAAATTGAATATAATAGGGGAATGTCAGGTGTAAAACGGTTGTTCGCTCTCGGTTTAAAAGAAGCGAAGACCCAGTCTCTTGTTTCACCAATTATCACATTAGTGCTAATGGCTGCTCTAGTAGGAATTATCGGGTATGGCGGTATGCAGGTAGCAAGCGGAATAATTACAGCAGGTTCGCTTGTAGCTTTTATTCTTTATATTTTTCAAATTATTATGCCTATGGGACAAATCACGACATTTTTCACTCAATTGCAGCGTTCGATGGGGGCAACCATGAGAATAATTGAAATCCTGAATGAAAAAGAAGAGGATTTACTCAGAGGGAAAGAACTAGTAAAAGCAAATGTCGATATCGTTATCGATGATTTATCATTTGGATATGCAGAGGAGTCTTTGATTCTTCGTCATTTAAATGCAACGATTGAAGCGGGAAAAGTAACAGCGATTGTTGGACCAAGCGGTGGCGGGAAAACGACTCTGTTTAAATTGCTTGAACGCTTTTACGAACCAAGTGAGGGATCAATCAGGATAGGGGGAATTCCTATCGGTGAATACAATTTGCAATCGTGGCGGAAGCATATTGGGTATGTATCTCAAGAAAGCCCGCTTTTGGCAGGTACGATCCAGGATAATATATGTTATGGTCTGGAAAGGGAAGTCACCTCCATTGAACTGGAGCAAGCAGCTAAAATGGCTCATGCACTTGAATTCATTCAGCAGCTTCCAGAAGGATTCCAAACGGATGTAGGGGAGAGGGGATTGAAGCTGTCAGGAGGACAGCGCCAACGAATTGCGATAGCAAGAGCGTTATTGAGAAATCCAAGTATTCTAATGCTAGACGAGGCCACATCAAGTTTAGACAGCCAGTCTGAACAAATCGTACAGGCTGCATTAAATAAACTAATGGTAGGGAGGACGACAATCGTTATTGCCCATCGATTATCAACTGTCGTCAATGCCGACCAGTTGTTATTTATTGAAAAGGGTGAAATTACAGGCAAAGGCACACATGAAGAATTAATGAAAACTCATGAACTCTACCATAAATTTGCAACACAGCAATTAAAAATTAATGAGAATTTAAAAGAGAAGGCAGTGACCCCGGAAAGTTAGATTGCAACTCTAACTTTCTTCTGGGGAAGTATATCTTTCTGAAAACTATAAAAAATCTTATTAAAGTAAATGTTTACCTAAGAAAGAAAATCCATTGAGTAGGTAAAGAATCTTTTTCATCAAGAGCATTCTTTTAAATAGAAATGGTTAAATAGCTTAAAGACATTAGGTAACTACTACCAGATAATCTCGCTTCCTGCAGAATTAACAATTTGAATGATATCTTCTGACGGTTTTTCATTAGTTATGATCGTATGTATCTGAGTAAAATCAGCAAGTTTGAAGAACCCATCTTGGTCAAATTTACTGCTGTCACATAATAAAACAGTCATATCAGAGTTCTTCATCATATGTCTTTTGACTAAAGGTTGGTGATGATTTACTTCAAAAATCCCATTTTTATTGAGTGAACGACAAGAGATAAAGCAAATATCCGCTTTGAAATTGTTTAAAAACTCTTTTGAAAATTCCCCTACGATGGCAGAAGAACCCTGTTTAATTTCTCCCCCAGTTAAAAAGGCATCAATACTCGTAAGCAAACTTAGTTCCATAGATGTTTTGATTCCATTCGTTAAGACAGTTAGATTTTTATATTCCTCTAGGAGTGGGCAAAGGTTAATCACGGTACTACTCGCATCAAGAAAAATAGTTTGTCCATTTGAAATAAAATCTCTTGCCAACTTGCTAATGTATTTTTTTTCGTTCAGGTTCTTTGTTTCTCTATAAAGATAGGAAAACTCAACTTTTGATCTAGGGATAAGGGAAACTTCGCCGTGGCGCCGTTCTATTAAACCTTGTTTCTCCATTTCGATTAAATCTCTTCGTATCGTGGCTGGACTACAATAAAGCTCTTCACATATATAGGATGTTGGTACATTTTTTCTCTTATCTAGAATTTCTAATATTGATTCTATCCTTTCACGAACTGGCAATACTTCATCCCCCTTTTTGACGAATTTTGAACATATTTGATTAAAACTTTACACTGGAAGCGCTTTATTTTCAACTTCCTATTCAAATATACAAAATATTAATGAAAAAATATACAATAAAACCATCAAGATTTCAAAACAATACAGGGGGAACAAACATGAACGAGGAGATAATTATGGACGAACAATCAATAAGAGAACAAATTTGTGATGTTTGTTATAAAACATGGCAATTAGGCTGGGTTGCTGCTAATGATGGTAATGTCACAGTGAAGATAGCTGAGGATGTCTATCTGGCAACCCCTACTCAAATAAGCAAAAGTTTTATGACTCCAGATAAAATTGTGAAAATCAATGGTAAAGGCGAATTAATTGAACCAAACGGAAACTATCGCCCTTCCAGTGAAATTAAGATGCATATGCGTTGTTACCAGGAACGCGAAGATATCGGTGCTGTTGTTCATGCACATCCACCAACTGCCACTGGTTTTGCTTTAGCGAAAGTTCACATGGATAATTATTCGTTAGTTGAACCTTCTTTAGTAGTTGGGTCGGTTCCAATTACCCCTTATGGAACACCTTCTACTGACGAAGTTCCAGAAGCGATTACACCATATTTATCTGACCATGATGTGTTGCTTCTTGAAAATCACGGTGCACTAACTGTAGGCGCAGATTTAATCACTGCCTACTATCGTATGGAATCTTTAGAACTATGGGCGAAAACGAGTTTGGTAGCGAGAATATTGAACGGTGGACCTGAACCAGAAATTGAACGAGGGAAGCTAGATCAATTAATGAACCTGCGATCTGATTATTATAAATTTACAGGCAAACATCCAGGATATAAAAAATATAACGATTAAACAAAACTTGGAAGCTAGGTGAATGATTATGGAGAAACACGTTCTAGCTTTTGACTTTGGAGCTTCGAGTGGGAGAGCGATATTAGGGTCAATAGTAGACAATAAACTATCTTTACTAGAAATTCACCGGTTCGAAAACAAGCCGATATATAAAAATGAAACACTTCATTGGGATATCTATACGTTATTCTCTGAAATGAAAAAATCGCTTCAGTTGGCTTTTGATAAAGAACTAGTAAGTAGTATCGGCATTGATACATGGGGTGTTGATTTCGCTATTTTTGACCCTACAGGTCTCTTGATTAGTGGCCCGGTTCATTATAGAGATAAGCGCACTGACGGTATGGTTGAGGAAGCATTGAAATTTTGTACAAATAAAGAGCTTTATGAGTTGACCGGTAATCAAATTATGAATATCAATACAATTTTTCAACTTGTCTTCCTGAAGAAGTATCATGATGTGTTAAGTGAAAATAATACCTTGTTGTTAATGCCTGACTTGTTCAATTATCTACTGACAGGTGAAATGAAGTCTGAAGAAACCATTGCCTCTACCACTCAGCTTTTTGATCCATATGAAAAGAACTGGAATGAACAATTAATGAGAAAGCTAGGTTTTCCAACGAAAATGTTCACAGAAGTGATCAAACCTGGAACGGAAGTTGGAAAAGTATCAAAATTATTAATGGAAGAATTATCGATTCCTGAAACACCTGTTATGGCGGTTTGCTCCCATGATACAGCAAGTGCAGTCGTTAGTGTACCGGCAAAAGAAGATTTCCTATTTATTTCTTGCGGCACTTGGGCATTAGTAGGGACAGAATTACCAGAGCCAATCATTAATGAAAAGTCAGAAAAGTACAACCTTACAAATGAAAGCGGTTTCGGTGGTACGACGAGATTTTTGAAAAATATAACTGGACTATGGCTTATCCAGGAAACTAAACGGCAATTTGAAAGAGAAGGAAGATACTATTCTTATAGTGATATTATCAAGATTGCCGAAGAGGCACCTCCATTTAAGTGCTTTATCGACACAGATTTTAATGACTTTCAAATTCCTGGAGACATTCCTTCTCGAATTCGAAAATATGCGCGAGTTACAAAGCAGACTGTGCCGCAAACAGATGGTGAATTGATTCGCTGCATCTATGAAAGTTTAGCGCTTAAATTCAGATTGGTATTCAATGAAATTGAAGAATGTGTGGGAAAGGAATACGAAACGGTTCATATTGTGGGTGGTGGTTCTCAAGCGTCTATCCTCTGTCAAATGGTTGCAGATGCTGCTCAATTAAAAGTGATTGCTGGGCCTGTTGAGGCAACAGCAATCGGGAACTGTATCGTGCAATTGATTGCCCAAAACGAAATCAAGGATTTGAATCAAGGAAGAGAGTTGGTCCAATCCTCATTTGAGGTTCTAACCTATGAGCCTACGGACGCAAAAATATGGGAAAAACAATATGCTCGATATATAAAAGTGATGAAAGATATTAAACAAGTGAGGAGTTTTTAACATGTTAAAAAAGATACCTCCGATTTTATCACCAGACTTAGTAAAAATTTTAATGGAAATGGGGCATGGCGATGAAATTGTCATAGCAGATGGCAACTTCCCAGGAGCTTCCCATGCAAGAAATTTGGTTAGATGTGAAGGGTTAAACGTTCCCGAGCTATTAGAAGCCATCTTAGAATTATTTCCATTGGATACATATTCAGAAAATTCCGTATCACTAATGAAGGTTGTAGATGGTGATCCGTATCAACCAGAAATATGGGATACGTATAAAAAGATTTTAGGAGCATCAAAGGAAGAGAATACAAGTATCGAGCACATCGAACGCTTTGCTTTTTACGAAAGAAGTAAGCAAGCTTATGCCATTGTCTCAACGAGTGAAAACTCTTTATATGCAAATGTTATTTTGAAAAAGGGAGTAGTTTGATGACAGGAGGTGGAATACGTGAATGATTTAATTTTATCAATGACCAATGTATCTAAAGCTTTTGGACCGGTACATGCCTTGAAGAATGCAAACTTAGAATTAAGAAAAGGTGAAGTTCATGCTTTAATGGGTGAAAATGGCGCTGGAAAATCAACATTAATGAAAGTGCTGACAGGAATCTATGCGAAAGATTCTGGAAACATTGTTTTTGACGGTAAAGAAGTTGAATTTACAAGTCCAAAAGAGTCACAGGAAGCTGGAATATCAATCGTCCATCAAGAGTTAAATATGATGAACCATTTAACAGTGGCTCAAAATATTTTTATTGGCCGTGAAAGCATGAAAATGAAGTTTTTCACGAATGATGCCGACATTAACAGCAGAGCTAAAGAGTATTTTAAGCTTTTAAATCTGGATGTAAATCCAAAGGAAGTGGTCGGGAATTTAACAGTCGGAAAGCAGCAAATGGTTGAAATCATTAAGGCAATATCTATGAATGCAAAAGTTGTCGTGTTTGATGAACCGACTACAGCTCTTACAAGAAAGGAAACGGAAGAGCTATTTAAAATTATTGAGGATTTAAAGAGTAAGGGAATTGCAATCGTTTATATAACGCACCGAATGGAAGAAATCTTTAAAATTACTGATAAAGTAACAGTGATGCGTGATGGTGAATACGTTGGTCAATTAGAAACGAAAAAGACTACAAAGGACGAAATCATCAGTATGATGGTTGGCCGTGTCATTTATGAAGATCCAAAACAAGAATCGAATGTAAATCCAGATGCCGAAGTTGTATTATCTGTAAAGAATCTTTCCGTAGGAAGGGCTGTAAAAGGTGTTAGCTTTGAGTTGCGAAGAGGGGAAATATTAGGTTTTGCAGGATTAATGGGTGCAGGTCGAACCGAAGTGGCCAGATTGATTTTTGGTGCTGATAAGAAAGATAGTGGAGAGATTTATATTAAAGGGAAACAGACTAATATTAACAGTCCAAAAGATGCAGTTACAAATGGAATCGGTTACTTGTCTGAAGACCGTAAGCAGTATGGGATTCTTTTAGATATGGATATTTCAAATAATACAATAATGCCATCATTAGATAACTATATTAAAAATGGCATTATTGAGGATAAACGGATTGATGAGGTAAGTAATCGCTATATAAATGATTTAAAAACAAAAACTCCTTCAACAAAGCAGATTTTACGTAACCTGTCTGGCGGGAATCAGCAAAAAGTAGTCATTGCTAAATGGTTAGCTAGAGACTGTGATATTTTGATCTTTGATGAACCCACAAAGGGGATAGATGTTGGGGCTAAAAGTGAGATATACAGTCTAATGAATGAGTTAACAAAAAAAGGGAAGTCGATTATAATGATCTCCTCTGACATGACGGAAGTGTTGCGTATGAGTGACCGTATCGCTGTAATGTGTGAAGGGAGAAAAACAGGAGAACTATCAATTGAGGAATCAACTCAAGAAAAAATATTACACTATGCAACCTTAAGAAATGAGGGAGAATAAGTGAGTAATAAGATAGAAAAAGCGAATTCTAGTAGTATCTTATTGAGAATCACGAAGGATCAAAAGTTCATTGCTACCATAGCATTGGTTGTCATCTATTTATTCTTTTTTGTATCAAGTCCAGCGTTTAGCTCTACTGACACGTTAACTAGTATATTTGACGCATCTTATTATATTGGCTTCCTAGCTATTGGTGTTACGTTTGTTATTATCACCGGTGGAATTGATCTTTCAATTGGAACTGTAATGATGTGCGCCGCAATCATAGGAGGTGTTTTATATACGGATTTAGGACTACCTTTATGGCTTGCTTTAATTTGTATTATCGCTGTTGGTGCATTATTTGGATTGTTAAACGGTGTATTGGTTGCCCGCTTTAAGTTACCTGCGTTTATTGCAACGTTAGGTACGATGATGGTCGCTAGAGGTTTAGGATCTATTGTTTCGAATGTTCAAAGTATAACTTTCCCATTAAGAGGTTCAGAAGATGGTTGGTATAAGAGTATTTTTCGCTTGGAAAATAACTTTCCTATGGGAATCATTGTGCTTCTTATCTTTACCATCATAGCAGCGATTATCCTAAATAAAACAAAAATTGGTCGCTATATCTTTGCAATTGGAAGTAATCGAGAGGCAACTAGATTATCAGGTGTTAATGTAAACAAATGGGAAACCATTGCTTATGTAATTAGTGGGATTTGTGCTGGAGTGGCTGGCATCGCTTACGCGGCTACATATACAACTATTCTTCCAGGTGAGGGTGCTGGGTTCGAATTGGATGCTATTGCGGGCGTTGTTATAGGTGGTACGTCCCTTTCTGGTGGAGTAGGAACCATCTTTGGAACAATCATCGGTGTATTCATCATGAGTGTTCTAAAAGTCGGTTTACCATACATCGATTTACAGCCACACTATCAATTATTTATTACAGGTATCGTTGTGATCATTGCAGTTTACTTCGATGTGCGCCGCAGAAATAAACGAGGTTAATAGAGAGGGAGGTTATATTAATGATAAAAGTCAAGAATAAAATGGGACTGGTTTTATTATCATCAATTGTTTCATTAGGTTTACTTACAGCTTGTGGAAGTGAAGAGTCTAGTGGATCAGGCAAAGCTTCTGATGGGAAAATGAAAATTGAGGTTGTAGCAAAGGGGTTTCAACACGACTTCTGGAGAGCTGTAAAAACAGGTGCTGAAAAGGCAGCTGAAGAAAATGGTGCAGAGATTCAGTTCGTTGGGCCAAAGAACGAGTCCGCAATTGCAGAGCAAGTAGAAATGATTAATAACGCAATTAACAAAAAACCATCAGCAATCGCATTAGCTGCACTTGATACAAATGCATCTCTAGATGCAATTCAAAAGGCAATGAACAACAAGATTCCAATTATTGGGTTTGACTCTGGTGTTCCTGATGCGCCGGAGGGAGCTGTATTAGCAAATGCTTCAACAGATAATTATGCTGCAGGTGAGCTTGCCGCAGAAGGAATGTACAAAGGTATTGAAGAGAAGGTAGCTTCAGCAAATGGAGATGTCGTACGTATTGGTGTTGTTGCCCAAGAAGTAAATTCAATGTCAATCACCGCTCGTACGGAAGGCTTTATCGACAAAATGGTTGAGTTAGTAGAAGGTGTTGTTGGTGAAGGTAAAGTGGCAGTTTCAGGACATACAAAGCTTAAAAATGATGTAAAAGTCAGTGGTGCACCTGTTGTGATAGAAACAAGAGTACCAGCACAATTAACAGATGCAGCTGGTCAAACAGAAGCGCAAACTTTGCTTGAAAAATCAGACTTAATTGGTATTTATGGCTCAAATGAATTTGCTGCAAAAGCGATTGTTAATGCAGATAATGCTATTTCTGGTGGGAAAATTGGTCCAGATAAAGTCATCGCTGTAGGATTTGACTCCGGTTCTCTTCAATTAGATGCTGTAAAAAAAGAACGTTTTTATGGCTCTGTGACTCAAGATCCAATCTCAATTGGTTATCAAGCAGTTAAACTTTCGATTGCAGCAGCAAAAGGTGAAGAAGTTGCAGATGTTGATACTGGAGCTAAATGGTACGATTCTTCAAACATAGATTCTGAGGAAATAGCTCCGTTATTATACGAATAAAATTTCTACTGGTCCATTAGATTACTAGATTGTTTGGCAGACATTCGCTTTTTGGGACTGCAGCTGCCAAGCAATCATTAAAAAGACGATTAAAAAGTGTGGTATAGGAGGAATACAATAATGAATAGATTACCCAAAATTGGAATTAGACCAACGATTGATGGTAGAAGGAATGGTGTTAGGGAATCACTTGAAGAGCAAACAATGCTTATGGCAAGAAAAGTAGCAGAATTATTAGAATCAACATTGTATTATCCTAATGGAGAAAAGGTTCGCTGTGTGATTGCTGATTCGACAATTGGCGGCGTGAAAGAAGCATCTGATTGTAAAGAGAAATTTAGTTCAGAGAATGTTGGTTTAACCATTACTGTTACTCCATGCTGGTGCTACGGAACAGAAACAATGGATTTAGATGCCCACATGCCTCACGCTGTTTGGGGATTTAATGGAACAGAGCGTCCCGGTGCTGTATATCTTGCAGCTGTACTATCAGCTTACGCTCAAAAGGGTGTTCCTGCTTTTGGTATATATGGACATGATGTTCAAGATTCAGGTACAGATGAGATTCCAGAAGATATTGTGGAAAAATTGCTTCAGTTTACAAAGGCAGGACTTTCTGTTGCATTGATAAAAAATCAAGCATATCTTTCGATGGGTAGCGTATCAATGGGAATTGCGAGTTCAATTGTGAAAGATGACTTCTTCCAAGAATATCTTGGCATGAGAAATGAATATATTGATATGTCTGAATTCACTCGTCGCTTGGAAGAAGAAATATACGATAAAGAAGAGTACGGAAAAGCATTAAAATGGATAAAAGAGAATATAAGAGAAGGATTTGATAAAAATCCTGATCATTTGAAATTTACTGATGAAAAACGTGCAAGTGATTGGGAAACGGTTGTCAAAATGACGTTAATTGGCCGTGACTTAATGGTCGGTAACAGAAAATTAGCGGAAATGGGTTATGTAGAAGAAGCAGATGGTCATAACGCGATTTTATCCGGTTTCCAAGGGCAACGCCAATGGACGGATCATTTCCCGAACGGAGATTTCATGGAAACGATTTTAAATAGCTCATTCGATTGGAATGGCAGACGCGCTCCATATATAATGGCAACCGAAAATGATAGCTTAAATGGAGTAGCTATGCTATTTAACTATCTATTAACCAATACAGCACAAATATTTGCCGATGTTCGTACGTATTGGAGTCCAGATGCAGTGAAACGTGTAACAGGCTATACGTTGGAAGGAATGGGGGAAAATGGTCTAATCCATTTGAAAAACTCTGGATCCGCAGCATTAGACGGTACAGGACAACAAAGAAAAGATGGTAAACCAGTAATAAAACCATACTGGGAAATCACGGATGAAGAAGTGGACAAGATGATTGAAAATACCCTATTCTGTCCAGCAGATCGTCAGTATTTCCGTGGAGGCGGCTTCTCGACAAACTTCATTACAAAGGCAGACATGCCGTTAACAATGTCTCGAATCAATTATGTTAAAGGATTGGGGCCAGTTTTACAAATCGCTGAAGGCTATTCTATAGAATTACCCGAAGAAGTCCATAAAACTTTAGATATGCGAACAGATCCAACTTGGCCAAATACATGGTTTGTGCCCAATATTACAGGTGAGGGTGCATTCACGGATGTATATGAAGTAATGAATAACTGGGGATCAAACCACGGAGCGATTTCTTACGGACATATAGGTGCGGATTTGATTACCTTAGCTTCAATGCTACGTATTCCAGTCAATATGCATAACGTTGAAGAATCTCGGATATTCCGTCCTCGTGTATGGGGATTATTTGGAACACAAAATCAAGAGTCAGCTGATTTTCGTGCTTGCTCGAACTTTGGACCCTTATATAAGTAATGTAATGAAAGCTCTCAAATAAATGTACATTTATTTGAGAGCTTTCTATATGTGTTGACACAAGCTATTGGGTTAAATGGAGGGGAAAATATACAATTGTAATTGATTTTTAAACACAATTAATATTCACCAAAAATAACCACGTGTATATAAAATGAATAAACATGTGGCTGAAGATATAGATGAAAAGTGTCAAAGTAAATATAGTCAGTCCTATTACAGCTCTTCGATTCATCCATTAAATATAACCAATTCAACCCTTAATCAAAACGCCCAATTCCCATTACGGAATATGGCTTCACTTGTACCATCAGGCAATTCTCCATCAATATCCATATCAGCTGAGCCAATCATGAAGTCCTCATGCACTTGGCTGATATTTACCCCGTACTTATGCAATTGTTCGACATTCATTTCTTCTCCACCTTCGAGGCAGAATGGATATCCAGCTCCAATGGCGAGGTGGTTAGAAGCATTTTCATCAAATAACGTATTATAGAATAAGATATTAGATTCAGATATTGGTGAATGGTGAGGTACCAGTGCAACTTCACCTAAGTATTTAGCTCCTTCATCAACATTGATGAGATGATTTAAAATATCATTTCCTTTTTTCGCCTCGGCATTTACGATTTTTCCATCTTCAAACGTTAACGTAAATTCATCAATAACATTGCCGCCATAAGCTAACGGTTTTGTGCTTGAAACCGTGCCATTTACTCCATTTTTCAAGGGAATCGTAAATACTTCTTCAGTAGGCATATTGGCTATGAATTCTTTGCCGGTCGAGTCTTTAGCTCCTGCTGCACACCATTTATGTTTCTCGGAAAGTTCAATTCTTAAATCCGTACCGGGTGCTTTATAGTGTATGTATTTATATTTTTTGTTATTTAAATAATCAGCTTTACTGATTAATGTATCTAGATGATCCTCCCATGCTTGAATAACATCTTCCTGATCAACACGGACTGAAGAAAAGATGGCATCCCAAAGTAAATCTAAGCTGTTTTCTTGTCCGGGGAATATTTTTTTGGACCAACCCTCACCTGCAGCAGCAACGACTGTCCAGCTGATCTTATTGGACTGCATTGCTTCGCGTAAATTATTGAGAGCCTTACCTGTAGCCTTTTGAAAATTAGCGATCCGATTTGAAGCGATCCCATTCAGTAAATCCGGATCTTGAGAGACAACCGTTATAAAAGTTGCGCCTCTTTCAACCATTTCGTTTCTGGAGGCAGCCATCCATGAAGGAAATTCAGTAAATGCCTCGTCAGGTGCCAGCAAATATTTCGTTCGGTTAATTTCTTCATCACTCCATTCCACAAAAACCTGCTTTGCACCTGCTTCATAGGCTTTTTTAACAAGTTTACGTGTAAATGGTGCAGTTTCAATAGTGGATATGATGAATACAATTTGGTCCTTTTGTACATTAGCGGCTTTCTTAACAGTCAAGTCAGCATAACGATCTAATTTTTCTTCAAAATTATTCATGGATTAATCCTCCCCATACAATATTATTTACTATAAAAGTATATCATCTAGATATCAGAAAATATCAATAATTTATCGGGGGTAAAAATATAGAGCTGGATTTATAAAGAAATCCAGCTCTATATTTTTTAATGTCCTCCTAAGAAGACTAATTGAATAAGGAATAGTACTCCAAAGATGTAAACGAGAGGTGGAACTTCTTTACCTTTGCCACCTGCTAATTTTAAGATTGGATAAATAATAAATCCAAACGCAATACCAGTAGAGATACTTGATGTTAATGGCATTGCAAGGATGATAACAAATGCTGTAAATGCTTCATCAAATTTTGACCATGTAATCTTTGCTAAACCTTCCATCATAAAGCAACCAACGATGATTAAAACAGGAGCAGTTATAGCTGACAAGTTAGATATAGCTGCGATAAATGGTGAAAAGAACAATGCAACAACAAACAATAGAGCTACAACAACGGATGTCAAACCTGTGCGTCCGCCTGCAGCAACACCTGCTGTTGATTCCACATAAGCAGTTGTCGGGCTTGTACCAAAAGCGGCACCAACTGTAGTAGCGATAGAATCACCCAGGAAAGCCTGTTTAGCTCGAGGGAACTTGCCGTCTTTTAACAATCCAGCCTGGTCGGACACAGCCACCATTGTACCTGTTGTATCAAAGATAGTTACAAGTAAAAATGAAAACACAACTGAGTATAAACCGTTAGTGAAGACACCTGCAAGATCTAAATCAAAGAATGCCATTCCTTCTGGTAATGAAGGAAGAAATTCTTTGGCAGTGATATCTAACATACCAGTAAAATAGCCAATGATGGCTGTAATAATCATCCCGATGAACAGGGCACCTGGAACTTTTCTAACCATCAGGATAAGTGTGATGAATAGGCCTGCAATTGTTAATAAAGGAACTGGAGCAGTTAAATCACCTAAACCAACAAGATTGCTTTCATTGGCAATAAAGATTTGTGATTGCCTGAAACCAAGAAATGCTATGAATAAACCAATACCAGAAGTAATTCCATATTTAATCGAAAGTGGGATGGAATTAATGATCTTTTCTCTTAAATCAGTAAAACTTAATAAAATAAATAAGAGACCAGCTATAAATACTGCGCCCAGGACAACCTGATAGCTAAGACCTTGTGTGGCAACTACACTCGTAAAGTAAGCGTTTATTCCCATACCTGGCGCAACAGCGATTGGATATTTTGCATATAATCCCATAATTAACGTACCAATTACTGCCGAGATAATGGTAGCAATAAATACCTGATTAAAGGGAATTCCTGAAGCGGAAAGGATTGCCGGGTTAACTATTACAATGTACACCATCGTAAAGAAAGTAGTTATACCTGCTAAAACTTCCGTTTTAACAGTAGAGCCGTTTTGGCTTATAGAGAAAAATTTGTCTAACAATTCGTATACCTCCATCTATTCACCTTGAAAAAGCGAACGTTTTTGACGACATTTAATATAATATTCGTTTTTCGGTCATTTTTCAACCACAAATTAATAATTATATTATTTATTTGCGATAACTACTTATAATATGAGGATTAAAGAGGGGATTTATCCTAGTTAAGAGGTTGATATTTAAATTCTTATCATACTAAAACGGATTGTTAGTATTAGGAATCATTTTGAATTTCATATCAACCTTATAAGGCTTGATTTGCTTGTGGGATTTTTTCCTTTATGTATAGGTTGAAAGCAGAGTAGACTGTGACCAAAAACAAAAAGAAATTTATGTGAATAAATTAATAATTATATAAAAATTAACGGATGAAAATATTTACATTTCTCATATCGGGAGTATTATTATCACAGTTTCTAATTTCTAAATCGCTTAAGCATTATTGCGCGGGGGACCCATTGTTTCTGGGGTGAATCCTTTATGGTAGGGCTACTCAGAAGGCCCGAATCCGACAGCTAACCTCGTCAGCGTTTTATGAGAAGGAAGGTGGAACTTGTGAGACGAAACTAATATAACGTCTGCAGATCTATTTATCGATGACTTGCAGGCGTTTTTTGTTGATTAAGACGTTAATAAGCACACATTCATACTTTATTAAAAGCGGGTGAACAGAGTGGTTTCATCATTTAAACGTATACTCATTGGTCGTCCATTAAAGTCAGCGGATGCTGGAGAACAAAAGCTTCATAAAAGAAAAGCGTTGGCCATATTGTCATCCGATGCTTTATCATCGGTCGCATATGGACCTGAACAAATCTTAATTGTTTTAGTTACTCTCGGAGCGGCTGCCTTTTGGTATTCCATCCCGATTGCTGTTGGAGTATTACTGCTTTTAACCATCTTGATTTCTTCCTATAGACAAATTATCTTTGCTTATCCAAATGGTGGAGGGGCTTATCTCGTTTCAAAAAATAACCTGGGTGTGAATTTTGGGTTGATAGCAGGTGGTTCCTTACTTGTGGATTATATATTAACCGTAGCAGTAAGTGTCTCGGCTGGTTCTGATGCGATTACGTCAGCAATTCCTGTATTGCATTCATATAAAGTTGAAATAGCTATGTTATTTGTTGTGTTAATAACGATTTTGAATTTAAGGGGGATTACTGAATCTGCCAGTATATTAGCTTATCCAGTATATCTATTTGTCTTTTCGTTATTTCTTTTAATTGGATCCGGAATAGTTAAAATCATAACTGGGCAAGTCCCCGCCGATTTACATACATCAATTGGAACACCAGTGGCTGGCATAAGCTTTTTTCTATTGTTAAAAGCATTCACATCAGGAAGTTCAGCATTGACTGGTGTGGAAGCCATATCGAATGTAATCCCGAATTTTAAAGATCCTGCCCCCCTTAATGCATCCAAAACATTGGTTAGTATGGGATGCTTACTTGGCGCCTTATTTTCTGGAATTGTTTTTCTAGCCTTTTATTATGGTATATCGCCAAGGCATGAAGTGACTGTCGTATTTTTTGCAGGGTACAACAGCACTTATTTTGATTTTGGCAGCTAACACAGGTTATACGGCTTTTCCTTTATTGGCTGTTAATTTGGCTAAGGATAAATACATTCCGAGAATGTTTACGGTACGAGGTGACCGTTTGGGTTATTCGAATGGAATTATCATTTTAGGATTACTTTCAATTGTATTAATTCTAGTTTTTCATGGGGAAACAGAACAGCTCATTCCTTTATATGCGGTAGGGGTATTTATTCCGTTTACGCTCTCACAATCCGGAATGACAATTAAATGGTTTCGTGAACGACCAAAAGGGTGGATGAAGAAACTGGCTATTAACGCAAGTGGTGCGTTTATTAGTTTTATTGTAACGATGATTTTCTTTTTCACGAAATTTTCACAAGTTTGGTCTATTCTAGTATTCTTACCGATTATCATTTTTGTTTTTCATAAAATTCATAATCATTATGAAGGTGTAGGAGAACAATTACGTATTTCTGCAGAAGTTAAGAATATTCCTATAGAAGGAAATATAATCATTGTACCGGTAGCAGGGATTACAAGAGTGGTTGAAAATACACTAAATTATGCAAAATCTTTATCAGCCCAACAAATCATTGCTGTTTATGTATCCTTTGATCGGGAAGAAGAAAAGAAGTTTGTACAAAAATGGAAGGCATGGCAACCGGATATTCGTTTGGTTAGTTTCCATTCGCAATATCGAAGCTTAATTCAGCCACTTACTAAATTTGTCGATATAGTAGAGCATAAAGCGAGTGATCCAATTATCAGGTTACTGTTATGATACCTCAGTTTATTCCGAAAAAAGGATGGCACAATATCCTTCATAACCAATCAAGCTTATTGATACGTGCTTTTTTGCTTTATAAACGCAATGTAGTTATAACTACTGTACCTTATCATTTAATAAAGTGAGTTTCTTGTAATACATTTAATGGAGCTTTACTATAGTGTTGTTAACAAGCCCATAGTCTGATAAGCGCTTTATGTGTTTAAAAAGATCAATTTATAAAGAGTGGTTTCTGCTATTAAAGAAATCACTCTTTTTGCTTTGACCATTACCTGAATTAAGAATGACAATTTCATGTATAAAAATACAAGTAAGTATTTACCTAGAAAAATTATGGTGATATAATTTCAATGATATTTTTTAAGAGGGTGATTCCCATTAGAATGTTAATTTTAGAAGATGAGCCTGTTGCGAGAAAAGTACTAAGGAAAAGGCTTGAATTACAGGGATATACAGTAGATGATTTTGACGATCCAGAGGATGCAATTATAGCTTGTGACAAAGTGAAATACGATTTATTAATTTTTGATATTACCATTCATGGTGCAATTATTGATGGGTTGGAAGCTGCTTCTATCATAAGGAAAAAACATAATATTCCCTTTGTCCTAGTAACCGGAGCTGATTCGTCAGATGCAAGATTGCGAGGATTACAGGAAGGAGCTCTTTTATATTTTACAAAGCCTTTCAGCTACAAAGAACTTGTCCTTAATATAAAGAATATTATGGAAAGTACAGCAGTAAAAAATAATTCGTATTATATACATAGAGGATTAAAAATTGAGCCTCTTCGTGGGACGATTACAAAAGAAGATGGCAGTGTAGAGACGCTATCAAAAATTCCAATGCAGGTGTATACATATTTATTAGAACATAAAAATCAAGTTATCAGTAAACAAGAATTATGGGAAAAAATTTGGACTGAGCATGGGGATATGAGTGATGACATTATTAATACAACGATAAATCGGATTAGGCGAAAGATAGGTAAGAATAGTATTAATACGATTAAAAATGTTGGATATGAAATCAATGATTAATAATTGGCTAACCATTAAGCGTTTTACCATTTTGTCAAATATTCTTTTGTTCTTAATATTTACATCCATAGTAATACTGCAAAATATTAATCGGGTAAGCGATTCTGCAAAACAACGGATTAATGAAGTATTGCCGAACTTCTATTTAGTTGAAACTCATTTAGCTGAATACGGTTTACAGGAAGATTTTTTGAATGATAAGTTCGGTAAGCTAGCTGGTGCGTATGAGTATATGATGATTTTGGATAATGACTCAAGTTATCAAAATATTGCCTATAACCAAACAACAAAGAATATCAATATTTATGAAGGAAAAGATAAAAAATATTTACCAATTATTAAGTGGTTATTAAATCAAAATCAAGATGAGTTTTTTGTAAAAGATGGGTTGAGTGATAAAAAAATAAAGGTTGAACTTTATGAGGTTAACGGGTCTGTAATAGCGGAAATTGAGCATGCCATTCAAACGGAAGCATTCAATGGTCAGTTATATACGAAGATAAATCTCTCAGCTCTGCTTATTGAAGATTTTAAGGAAATACTCATTACGAATGCTTATTTATATTTAATCATATTCATCTTTTTCTATTTATTCCAAGCTTTATTATTTGAAACTATCTTTAAACCTTTATCAAAGATGACCAATCATTACAAGCTGAAAAACAAGTTTAATATTACACCTCATTTTATGAATGACTTTATGTTAAGAGAGATGAAAGAGTTAAACGATGTTACGAATCGTAGTGTTGAAAAAATGCTGGCTGTAACAGACGAGACACACGCTTTCTTGGAAGAGATTGTCCATGAGGTTCGTAATCCTGCACATAATATTAAGAATACCATTGAATATTTGGAGGACCTGATTGATAACGAAACTCATCCTGAGATTAAAGAAGGATTGTTTCATATTAAAAACGAATCTAGTAATATAGATTCGTTATTAACAGGTATTAAATTATCGCATGAACTTTATTATTTAGGAGGAAATCCTCCCGATAGCTGGATAGAACCAAAAGATTGTATTGAACCATTAATGGCTGCCTATATGAGGAATTACCCCTCCTATACATTTATTTTAAACGATAACATAAGTACAACTGCTAAAATATGGATAGATGAGTATTCATTTGAATTAGTCCTACAGAATTTATTGAATAATGCTGTGAAATATTCAACAAGTGGATCAACCATTTTTGTGGGAATTAGAGAGAACAAGCTTGATAATACGATTAATATTGATGTAACTAACACTGGCTCAACTATACTTTATTCCAATATTAATAAGATTTTTGATAAGTATGTGCGCCTAAGTAAAGCTAAGAAGATTACGTCAGGATCAGGTATTGGATTATGGATTGTTAAAAGGGTCTCTGAAATTTATGATATAAATATTGATGTAAGTAGTACAGATCAATCAGCAACCTTTTCGCTGAAGTTCAGGCATATTAAACAGGGAAATATAGAAGAATAGCGCAGGGAAGAGTGGGGCATCAATTTTATGCATGCCTCACTCTTTTTTACATTACAGAATATTTCTTGGAGAATGTGAATGCTATTATGCTGAATGGAAATCGAATTAATAGAAAAAAGCGGAATATCCAATCTCGGACCTTCCGCTTTTTTCCTTAATGGTGATCTTTAATTTGATTTTGTTTGCTCTAGCTTTATTAATTTATTGCGCATCTCTAAAGAATCCTTTTTTCCATGCATAAAATAGTAGACTATGATTAAGGTCAATACGAGAATCGACATGATTAGATAGAGATTTCGATAGCCAGTGAAAGGAATAATCATTCCAAGTACATATGGGCCAATTCCGAAGCCTACATCCAAAAAGATAAAAAAGGTTGCTGTTGCTAAACCGATTCGGTGAGGAGGAGTCACTTTTACGGCAATAGCCTGAGTTGTAGATTGGATATTCCCAAAACCGAGTCCAATAATGGCGCCGGCTAAAAGCAAAATAAATCCGTTATTAGCATAGCTTAATAGAAGAAGTCCAAGGGCAAAAACAAGTAAGCAGGGATACATAATAATATTAGACCCTTTTAAATCTAATAGGCGGCCAGTAAAAGGTCTTGACACTAAAACCGCTGCTGCATAAACGACAAAAAAGAAACTTGCTGCTTCAACTAATTGAATCTCTTCTGAATAGAAAGTAATAAATGATAAGACGCTTGAATAGCATAGGGCTCCCAGCATCATAACAATGGCAATGGGGATAGCCTTTGGTTCAATAAAACTGGAGATTTTAGCTTTATTGTTTTCTGATTCAACAGAAGTGTGAGATTGTTCATTTTGTATTTTTAATAGAAAGGCAGTTAAAAAGCTAACAGCTCCCAATGCTATACAAAAGCTGAAAATGACTTCAAATGTTGTATGCTGTTTTAAATAAATACCTAAAAAAGGACCAATCGCAGTAGCAAGAGTGGCACTAAGGCTAAAATACCCAACCCCTTCACCCCGTCGTTCTGCTGGTATGATTTGCGCCACAATGGTACCGGTAGCCGTACTTGCAATTCCTAATCCGATTCCATGTAATAAGCGGTTAACCATCAAAAATGATAAGCTATTAATCCCAAAATATAAAATAGTTGTTAATGTAAAAACGACAAGTCCGAATAATAATATTCTTTTTCTGCCGTATTTATCGATAATTCTACCTGTCAGCAGTCGGCCAATAAGTGCTCCAATAATAAAAATTCCGGTAACCAGTCCTGCTTCACTCGTTGAAGCACTGAATTGTTCAACAGCATATACAGAAATAGAAACCATTAATAAATAAAAAACAAGTGTTAATAAAAAATTAATGGCGGATACAATAATAAAATCCTTTGTCCATAATTTTGCTCGTTCCGTTTGCATAGTTATCTCCTTACTCATTAAAATTTTGCTTAATCCTTTCTATAATATTTAGGAATTGTTCTTGTTCATCTGCCGTAATACCTATTAACTTTCCATTCTGAAATTCATCAATCTCACTTCTTACAACTATATATTGTTCCTTTCCTTTAGCAGTCAGTTGAATATTTTTCTTCCTTTTATCTGAGCTTGAAAATGACTGAATATACCCTTGCTGCTCGAGGCTGTTGACTGTGCGGGTTATCGCTGGCTTTTCGATACTTTGATATTTAGATATCTCAACAAGGGTATGTGGCCCATAATTAAAAAGGATATACATAATTGTCCATTGTGGTCTGTTCAAAGCGTATCTAATTAGAATTTCATTTAACTGGTCAATATAAGGCTTATGCACCATAGACAACTCGTGGAATAATTGTTGATGTCTTTCCATTTTTCCTCCCTGTTGAATAGTTACTTTAGTTAACCAATTCAATTTTTTATTATGGCAGAGAAGGGGAGGAGATGTCCAGTCTTTAAATAATGGTAAAACATAGGCATATTATTTTGCTTTGAATTCAAACTATATTAAAATAAATTTACAAATCATATAACTTACATGGAGGTATACATATGACTAAAGTTTTATTTGTTAAAGTAAACGATCGACCAGCAGACCAAGCTGTTTCTGTTCAAATGTACAATGCATTTTTACATGCATATAAAGAAGCAAATCCAACTGATGAAATTACAGAGTTGGATTTATTTCAAGCAGAACTCCCTTACTATGGGAATGCGGCGATTACCGCTCTTTATAAAAACAATCAAGGAATCGAATTAACAGAAGAAGAAACTAAATATGTTAATTTGGCAAATCAATATATCGATCAATTCTTATCTATGGATAAAATTGTATTTGCTTTCCCTCTTTGGAATTCAACTGTTCCTGCACCATTAATTACGTATATTTCGTATTTGGCTCAAGCCGGAAAAATGTTTAAGTATACAGCTGAAGGTCCGATAGGGTATGCAGCTGATAAAAAGGTTGCGCTATTGTCTGCCAGAGGCTCTGATTACTCAGCTATACCAGGAGCGGAAATGGCAGTTAATTTAATTAAATCTGCTATTAGCCTTTGGGGAATTACTAACCCAGAAGTTATGGTTATTGAAGGACATAATCAATACCCAGACCGTACGGTTGAAATTGTTGCAGAAGGTCTTGAGAATACAGCTAAACTTGCTGCCCGCTTCTAATTTAGAAATATCAATACTGCATGGATAGCCATGTACTTTACTATATATAATTAATAAAAACAGTGGGAATCACTTAAGGATTCCCACTGTTTTTATTTTTTGATATAATACCGCTTTGACTAAAAAATAAGCAGAATTGTACCAATCGTGATCGCAATACCACCAATAATCGTATTTTTATTTGGTTTTTCTTTTAGAATGATAAAGCTTAAAACCATTGTAATGACTACGCTGAATTTATCGATAGGAGCGACGATGGAAACCTTTCCGATTTGTATGGCAGCAAAGTAACACAACCAAGATAGGCCTGTTGCGATACCCGATAGGATTAAAAAGAGATAGGACCTATTAGAGATTGTTTTAAGATCTTTTTGCGTCCTTTGGAAAAATACAATACTCCATGCAAAAATTAAGATGACGACAGTACGAATGAAGGTTGCGACATTTGAGTCAACATCCTCGATGCCGATTTTCGCCAATATACTGGTTAGTGCTGCAAAAACAGCTGATAAGACAGCCAGGAAAATATACGATTGAAAAAAGCCTTCTTTCTTCTTTTTTTCTCTTTTACCGATCAGAATAAAGGTACCAATCGTAATGATAATCCCTCCTGCAATCACTAACGGAGTCATGGGTTCCTGAAGGATAATAAAGGATAAAATAATCGTAATAACGACGCTCGACTTATCAATGGGCACCACTTTTGACACGTCACCAATTTGTATAGCCTTAAAAAAACATAGCCACGATAGGCCGGTGGTTATACCTGATAAGATAATGAAAATCCATGCCTTAGGTTGGATAGTATAAAGCTCATCCCATTGCCCGGTTATTCGAACAACGGCATAAGCCATAATTAGGACTACAAACGTTCGAATCGCAGTGGCCAAATTTGAATTCACATTATTAATACCGATTTTTGCTAATATGGACGTTAAGGCTGCAAATAAAGCAGCCAGTAAAGCTAACAGTATGCTCATGAAAATCCTCGCTTATTTATGTACTTAGATTCGGATTGTTCCTCTGGTAGTATCTACCTTTCAATATAACTCAATTCTATTTAAAAAGTCATTTGGTTTCATATACTTATGGAGAACTTATTTCGCCATTTTTGATGTCCCAGTAATAGTTTAAAGGATTAAGTTCTTAAGCAGCATATAAACCTTTATTAAAATCATAAAAAATACACTTTTTATGTCACATAGAACGTCTATCCGGCATAAAAAGTGTATTTAGTTTTAAAACTCAAAGGAAGTATAGATGGAATTTAGGATCTCGTTTCCCAATCTATTAATTCAACCGTTCCAACGGTTTAACTGCTGGGCCTTCTATGACTTCCCCGTTGGATGCAAAGCGGGATCCATGACATGGGCAATCCCAGGAGCGTTCTCCATTATTCCATTTCACTTCACACCCCATATGGGTGCAGGTAGTATCTACTACACAAACGTTACCTGTATGGTCGCGATAGGCACCGGCTCTTTTACCATTAAAGGTAACGATACTGCCTTCATCGGGTTTAAGTTCATCAGGACTGATATCTTTATCAGCAAGTTTTCCTTTAATTAATTCTTTTGCTACATTTATATTTTCTTTTATGAATTTACCGGCAGATTGTATATTTGTTTCTGAACGAGTAGGGGTAAACAGATCAAAATATGGATTTTCTTTTCCACGTACTAAATCAGTTAAAATTAGAGCAGCGACAGCTCCGTTCGACATTCCCCATTTCCCAAAACCAGTTGCAACAAAAATATGATCCTTCATAGAAGAATATGGACCAATATAAGGGACATGATCCAATGTTTCTAAATCCTGTGCTGACCATCTGTATGGAAGGTCATTGACTGTGTAATACTTTTCGGCAAAATCCTTTAGTGCTTCATAATGCTTAAATGGATTTTCACTTTGACCGGTTTTATGACTTTCTCCGCCGAATAATACCAGAGTTTTATCCCCATCTTTTGTATGGCGGATAGAGCGTGTAGGCTGGTCCGCACTAATATACATTCCATCTGGAAGGTCTTCCTTGATTTCAGCGGCAACAATGTAAGAACGTTTAGGGCTCAGGCGAGAGAAGTACAGTCCCTGCATATCATAGAATGGATAATGGGAAGCAATCACAACTTTATTGCAATAAATGGTATGTCCATTCTTCACTTTAACCTGAACAGGTCCTTTATCGTCATCTTCAATAGCTTCTACTGGCGATTGTTCAAATACTTGTCCGCCTTTTTTTATAATCAGGTTTAAAATATGGCCTAAAAATTTAACTGGATGAAATTGTGCTTGATTAGGCATAATAATGGCATTTTTGATTGGATAAGGCAAAGGTAATTGTTCGACAAGTTTACCTGGAATGTCTAGTTTTTGATAAGCTTCGAACTCTGACTTGATTTTCTTTTCAAATGTTTCAGTTTCTGCGTAAAGGATGGCATCCTGCTCTTCATAATCACAATCAATCTCTTCTTCTTTGTAGAGAGAATGGATAAATTCAAGGCCATCCATATTTGCCTGATAGTATAGCTTTGCTTTTTCTTCACCTACCGTGCTAATCAGTTTGTCATAAATCAAACCATGCTGGGCGGTTATTTTTGCTGTTGTATGGCCTGTTGTTCCATTCATCACTTCGCTTGCCTCAACTAATGCAACCTTTACTCCTTTGCTGGCCAATTGATAAGCCGTTAAGATACCGACTATTCCAGCTCCAACTATAACAACATCTGTTTCTAAATCATTTTGTAGCTTATTAAATTTTAGTTCTTCATGATTCTGCATGAACTTCGTCCAATATGAACTCGATTGATTTGGTAATTGATTCATTTTAACCCCTCCGGTTTTTCCAATATAGTATATAGATACCCATGTTTTGTTAAAAAAATCAGCTAATCATGATAAACGAGTTGTTTACGAAGAAGACTGATTGGATATTAAGTAAAAAAATGGGTGCTGGAGGGGATTTTGATTGAGGAATCAAACTAAAAAGAAATTATTAGTAATAGGGAGCTTTCTGCTGGGATTCGGCTTCATGGGGGCTATGGATGGGATTATTTTTCATCAACTTTTACAATGGCATAGTGTGGTGATGGAAACGAGTCGCTCAGGCCAAATCATGAGTGATGGAATCTTTCATTTTGCGGTGACGATCGCTTTGGTTGCAGGGGGCTTTATTTTATGGCTTGCAGGTAACCCATCAGACCAAAATCGGGGCATCAAAAAGGTTATTGGTTGGTTTTTAATTGGCTCAGGTTTATTCAATGTGTTGGAAGGAATTATTAATCATCATATCCTTCAGATTCATAGGGTAAAACCAGGTGATCCAAATGCTTTATTTTATGATATAGCGTTTCTGATAGTGGGAGGTATTTTATTTTTTATTGGTCTTTTATTGAAAAAAAGTGCCTCCAGAAATAAGGGTGGGGAAGAGATTCATGTATAGAATAATTAGCTTTATTATTATCGCTGGTTTTGTATCCATCATGCTGTATTTTCATCAACAAAGCAGCCATTTCGGCAAAGATGCTCATGCGGGGCATACCGGAAAACATGATGGATTAGAAATAAGCAATATAAGTGAAGGGGAAATCCCGGAAATCAATGGGTGGATCAAGCAGGATCAAACAGGGAGTTGGATGCTGAAAATAAACACAAAAGACTTTTCCTTTAAACCTGAAAAACTTGGTTCAAATGACCAACAAATCAACGAGGGACATGCTCATCTATATATAAATGGAGATAAAAAGAATAGAATTTATGGTCAATATTATGATTTAGGAACACTTAAACCAGGGGTGTACAAGGTGAAGGTTACGTTAAATACCAATAATCATAAAGTACTAATGTATAACGGTAAGGAGATTGCCTATCACTATAAACTAAAGGTGAAATAGATCACAAACATTCATCCGACAATTCAGAAGATATACCTATATGGTAATATGGGATTAAATGGTATGATTATTCATATAAACGATTATCGATGGAGGATGAAATGTTTGGAAAAATTTATATTGCTATTCTAGTATGTTTTTCTCTCGTTTCTTGTATGATGGCCATCGTAAAACCTTCCATATTTGACTTGCATTTAAAAAATTTCCGCCGAAGCCTTTATACGTTATTTGTGATTTGCCTCGGGATCGGCATTATTGCAGGCGGAATAAATATAACCAACTGGACATATATATTAAGCTTAACTGCAATCGTGGTTTTTATCGATTTATCTGTTCTTTTAACACCAAGCATTTTAAAGATATGGCAGGCAGAGTTTATAACAGGGTCTGAATTTCTTGAAGCTACTATAAAGGAAAATGAAAAGATTCAACGAGCGACGGTAACAAAGGTAGAGCATATGTCCGTATTAGTACAGGATGCTATCTATTATTTTGAGCAAAAGCCTGTTCCTGAAAACGGAGAAGAATATGAGAGTGAATTAAAGAAATATCTTGCCCTGTATGGTGATGAATTTGGTTTGTCAGTAGATATCAATCAATACGAAGCGGACGAATCGATGGACTTAGATATATCCGTCAGGGAGAGAATTAAACAGAAGCTTATCAGGATTGATCATATACATAATTTCGATTTTAATCAGCAGCTTTTACAGAGCTTTACGGATTCGATTTTCAATTTAGAGGTTATCACTCTCGAAGATCACGATGCTTTGTTAATTCCTATCCATTTACAAATGTATAATTTTATTATTGTTTTAAAGAAAGACAAGGGCATCCCCATTGAAGTGGATGGTGTTCATATTGCTAATTTAGTTCACATTTATGATTCGTTTATGTAAAACTTTGGTATAATAAGGGTATAAAAGATAAGGAAGAGAGGAGTAAGATGGCTATGAGGCGTAGGAGAAATAACATTCAGTCTGAAGAATCCGCTGAAATAATGGAGAAAAACTCTCAGGCAGGTCCAAAAATCACCCATCTCTCTGATAAATCAGTCAGTAAGCAGACAAAGAAAGTAAAAGAAATGAATAAAAAGGCATTGGCTTATATATACTCGGTAAAATAACAAAGTTATGGAACTTTGTTATTTTTTTTGTATTGCTTTTTCGTTTTATAACATAAGCTATAACAATAAGCACATGTTAGGGAGCGAAAAATATGACATCTAAGAATGTAACAGAACAATCAGGAAAAAATAGAAGGTACACAGTTTTGGGTAATAAGGCATTACGAGTTAGTAAAATGAATCAAGAAGCCATTAGGGTTTTAAAAAAACTTCGAGGCAGGTTTGGATAAAAGAAGAGACTTTAGGCTAAATAGAACATTCGTTAAAGATAAAAAAGACAGCTTCCGAATAGGGAAAGCTGCCTTGAATATGTGATTATTTATCCCATGGGAGTAAATAGAAGAGTATACAGAAGAAAAGCATAACACTCCCGGCGATAACGAAAAGATGCCAAACGGCATGATGGAATTTGAAGCCTCTCCATACATAAAAGATAGCACCCACCGTATATAGAATACCTCCAGTAACTAATAAAATCATTCCATTTGGCTCAAGAAAGTTGACCAATGGTTTCCATGCGAAGACAATCATCCAACCCATAACTATGTATAGGAGTGTTGATACAATCATATATTTTTTAACAAAAAATGATTTAAAAATTGTTCCCCCAACAGCGATTCCCCAGACAATACCGAATAAAGTCCAACGTGTCCAACCGTCCAATACAATAAAACAAAATGGTGTGTACGTACCTGCTATAAAAAAATAGATAGCTGAATGGTCGAATATTTCAAATACATTTTTAGCTTTGCCATGAGGCAAGCTGTGCAAAAGAGTGGAACACAGATACATAAGAAGCATGGTTATCCCAAATATAGTAAAACTGACGATATGCCAAGCGGTACCATATATAGAAGAATAGAAAACCAGCAGAACCAGGGCTGCTATGCTTAAAATTACACCTAAGCCATGGGTAATTGCATTTGCGATCTCTTCCCCTTTACTATAAACATGAATGTCCTTCATTAAATTTCCTTCTTTCTAGTACAATATGAATTATTATCATTAGTATAATGCAATATCATTAGTTTGTAAATATTAACACTCTATATTGTTGTTATAATATTATGTTATATAGTTTTAATAACTACTTAATATCCTTTTTGTGTTTTTTATGTAGAGAGAATAGAAAAGGCTATATTGACAGATTATATAAAAGTTTATTTGTAAATTTACATTTGATCAAGAAAAGGAAATCAGTTATCGAGGTTTCCTTTTTTCTAAATTTATTTACGTAGGCTTGTTAAAAGATAGATTTTGCATACCAAAACTCACATTATTTCTTCTAATGCTTGTTGCTTAATTATTCGATAGAAATCTTTATTTTTACAATTATAAAAATGGGTGCCTTCTACGAATTTGATGAATATAATAGTATACTAGTATGGTATTTAATTAGGTTATAGTAAAAGGAATGATAGACATTGAAATTAATCGCAACAGACATGGATGGGACTTTGTTGAATGAAAAGGGTCGTATCAGTAACGAGAATATTATTGCAATTGAGAAAGCCCAAGAGGAAGGGATTCAGGTAGTAATTGTTACGGGAAGACCATACAGTTATGCTTTAATGCCATTGGAATTAGCTGGATTGTCTTGTCCAATCATTGCATTAAACGGAGCTGAAATAAGAGAAGAACAGGGAGAAGTATTAAATAAACTCCCATTACAAAAAGAATGGTGCCGCTCTATTCAAAATGTACTGGAAAATAAAAACGTATATATCGAGTTTTTTACTAATGTTGGAGTTTTTTCTAAAAGTATGGAACAGTATATTGATATTAGAATGCAATTAAAAATGGAGAGATTCCCAAATGCCGATGAGGCTCTAATGCTAGAGGATGTTAGAAGAAGAGCGGAGGAACGATTTAAATTTGAACATTGCCAATTTGTAGATAACTTTGATGGTATATACCAGAATGAAGAATTGATTATCTATAAGATTTTAGTATTATCAGCTGATATGGATGCATTGGCACGTATAAATAGCGAGTTAGCCGGTCAAACAGAGTATATCATTACCTCTTCGGAGCGCGGAAACATAGAATTTAATCATCCAAAAGCCCAGAAAGGAACATCCTTAAAGATATTGGCTGATCAATTTAATATTGAGATGAAGGATGTTATGGCACTTGGTGACCATTTAAATGATGTTTCCATGCTTCAGCTGGCTGGACGTGGAGTAGCCATGGGAAATGCTTCTAATGAGGTGAAAGAACTTTGCCACTATCATACTAAAACGAATGTGGAACATGGTGTTGCTTGTGCGATTGAAGAAGTCCTTGCAATACGGCAAGGTTAAGGTAGTTAATGTTTGATTACCGCTTAAATCAAGGTAAGATATTTGCTTCACCATTAATGAGTTTAATTCTAACCAGCTCACACTTTATATGTGATACATGATTCTCTGCTGATTCTAACGTGATAGGTCTATTAATTTTTAGTTGTTAACATCCGTATATACATTCATTTCATTTATAGAAATATGTAAAACAATAGCGAAATGGAATGGTTGGTGTATAATGGTAACGGAGCTGACTCCGTAAAATTTTGCAGGGTTATAATTGATTTAGTTATAACCTCAGGAGGAAAAACATGACGATAATCACAGAAAATATTATGGAATTGATTACGGTTGACCAGTGGGATGATGCCTATTCAATTATGAAGCAATTACGTACTGATTTGGATAAGCATTCGTATTTAGAATTAATGAATCAAATGCATAAAGAAGGGTACAGGCTTTTTGCATTGTTTTTAGGTGAAGAAGTGGTAGCTGTAATTGGTGTTAGTTCTCGTGTAAACTTCTATAATAAACGTCATATCATTGTTCATGATTTGGTAACAACTGAAAGTAAACGTTCGAGAGGATATGGGGAAAAGCTGCTTGTTTTTATCCATGAATGGGCTAAGCAAAATGGTGCGAATTATGTAGCGTTGGAATCTGCTCTTCCACGCACGGATGCTCATCGTTTCTATGAAGAAAAGTTGGGCTACGATAAATGGTGTTACTCCTTTCGTAAAAAGCTGTAATAAATGATGTCAGATCTTGCGGAATGCCCTTCTTTCGGCATAAAAGGTGCAAGCTTTGCATATTTTCATTTTTTTGCCTTTATCATTTTGATATTTGCGCAAATCTTTATCTTTCTTTTTGCAAATGGAGCATTTATTAAAAAAAGTGAACATACAAGATTTCTCCTTTAGGAATATAGTATAAAATAATAGTAGCATAGAACTATCCGTATGATAATGAATTACAAAAAATCCGAAGAAATGTTGTTAAATCAGCATTTCTTCGGATTTTTTATGTTGTCTAATGACTTAAAATGCTTCATGCCACAGCATGGTTATGGTTAAGGCGCTGCTCGAGTCATTTGGGTTGCCTGGGAATAATTTAATTAATATGGCTCCTGGTGTAAAGACTACCTCTGGGCGATGCTTTAAAGGTAAACTGTTCAGCATTCTTAAGATTTCATTTTTTTGCCCTTGCTGAGCATACGTCATTATTTGTCTTGAAAACTGAGGGTTGTTTTGGATGTGGTTAGTTATGGTGTAGGCATCATTTATAAGCTCCTTGGCGACGCCAGCTGAATTAATAAATATTACTGGTTGTACTGGAGGAAGCTGACGATCATAATTTTGGTAATTATTATGGTAACCAGGGTGCATGTTATTCATGTCATATGGATTATTCATATTCCTATCTCCTTTTATTAAATAAATTATAAATGTCTGGATGGTCTATAGTATTCATACCTATGAAGCGGACAGGCGATCGGTGAATCCTTGGATATGTAAGGAAAAGATGTTCAGGGTAGTTAATTATAGGGTTAAATGAGCTTTTACTTATCTAATTACTACTTGTTTTATTCGAATTTAGTAGGGTCTTTAACTTTGGCAACCTGTATAAGCAGGTTGTCTTTTAATTCAAGAAAAAAATACCACCTATAATCTGCTTTATATAAGGCATGATATATCAGAAAAATATAGGAGTATCTATATAGACATATAGATGATCTAGCAGATGAACTAAGTATAGGTGAATTAGAAGCTTTTTGATGTGAAGTTATAGGAGGTATTTCATTGAATGTTGGAAAAGTGAACTTAGAAGAGAAAAAGGCGTTCAGAGCTGTACCAATGATGGCAGTATTGGCAGTTGCAGCATTCATTGGTTTATTCAGTGAAACAGCGTTAAATTTGGCTCTAATTAATATTATGCATGACTTTAATATAGAAGCTTCAACAGCACAATGGCTAACCACAGGATATTTATTGACATTGGGAATTTTGGTACCAGTTTCGGCCATCTTAATCCAAACGTTTACGACCAGGCAACTGTTTTTTTTCTCTCTGGCTATGGGGATTTTGGGCACATTAATCGGTGGACTTGCTCCTTCATTTCCTATTTTGGTTTCGGCGCGAGTCATCCAGGCCATTGGAACAGCTATTCTTTTACCCTTAATGACTAATTGCACGCTTATTATTTTTCCTCCGCATAAACGTGGGTTAGTGATGGGATTAATGGGGCTTGTTATCATGTCTGCTCCTGCATTTGGACCAACCTTCTCTGGAATCATTGTAGACCAGTTAAGTTGGCACTGGATTTTTTGGACATGTTTGCCAATATTATTGCTTTCCTTGGGTGCTGGGATATTTTTTATGAAAAATGTTACAAAACTAACCAAGCCAAAAATCGATATAAGGTCAGTAATACTTTCCTCAATTGGGTTTGGCGGGATTGTTTTCGGATTTAGTGCTGCCGGAGAGGGCGGGGGTGGATGGGGAGAAGCGCATGTGTTACTCCCTATTGGAATCGGTCTATTTTTCTTGATATTGTTCTCCTTCCGTCAAATTTATACTGACAATCCAATGATTAATTTGCGCGTCTTCACTTACCCGATGTTTTCCCTTGGTGTATCATTGGTTTTTTTAGCTATGTTAATGATTTTATCGAATGCCATTTTATTACCGATGTATTTAAAAGGAGGACTACTATTATCGGCATTTACAGCTGGTTTAACGCTTTTGCCTGGTGGGGTAATGAATGGGATTATGTCCCCAATTAACGGAAAATTAATGGATAAATATGGGGCGAGGTGGTTGGTGGTTATTGGGTTTGTATTAACTAGTATAGCGAGTATTTTATTTTTACAAATCACAGCTGATACTCCTTTGTCGACAATTATTATAATGCACGTTTGCTTATCAATTGGCATTGCCTTTATCATGATGCCTTCACAGACAAATGGCTTAAATCAATTACCCAAAAAATATTATCCTGATGGGACCGCTGTCATGAGCACGCTTCAGCAAATTGCTGGAGCTATTGGAACTGCATTGGCTATTACCTTTATGACAATGGGGCAAAATTCATATTTAAATGAAGTAGGGAGTAATCCTAATTCAGAGGTTCTTATGGAAGCTCTCATTTACGGTGTGAAAAAAGGGTATATTCTGATAATGGTTGCGTCATTTACCGGGTTATTATTGTCTTTATTTCTGAAAAGAGTGAAAGTATAAAAAACTCCTTAGTTGATTAAGGAGTTTTCTTTTTGGGTAAATAGGCCTGTTTTTTTGAAATAACTGTATATATTTAAGTAAAAATAATCAAAAAGTGTAAAAAGGTTTATAAGTTTGTAAATAGAGGAATTTAGGTATAGGTATTGTTCTGTTTGTATAATATGAAAGCTAATACAAAACATATAACTAACTATCTTTTATACAGATAGCATTCGGAAAAGATAATGAATTACCATATAATACCACAGAAAATATAAAAAGAAACAGAAGAACATAAGGGGTTGCTAAGACTTGAAGCTTAAATATTTGTTGAGTGATATCGCTAACGTGTCAGATAAGGATAGAGAAATAGATATTACAGGGATTGCTAATAATTCGTTGGATGTAAAAGAGGGGTTCATATTTGTAGCCATTACAGGATTTCAGGTGGATGGGCATACATATATTGAGAAGGCAATTGAAGCAGGAGCAAGAGTTATAATCGGCGAAAAAGAAATCACTGGTCTATCCGTCCCATATATTAGGGTTGAAAACAGCCGTGCTATCCTGGCTGATTTGGCTAAACGTTTTTATCCAATGCAAGCAAATCGAACAATCATTGGAATAACAGGTACAAATGGAAAAACCACTACTTCTTTTATGTTGAAACATATCCTTGAAGCCTATGGTAAATCCTGTTCTTTATTTGGTTCGGTTTATAATTATATAAATGGTGAAAAATCTACACCATCTGTAAATACAACGATGGATGCATTGCAATTACAAAAAGAATTATCAAGAAGTAAAGATGAAATTGTCATTATGGAAGTGTCTTCACACGCACTGTCTCAATTTAGGGTGAAAGGGATTAGCTATGATTATGCCCTCTTTACGAACTTAGACCATGATCATTTGGATTATCATAAGGATATGGACGATTATTTTTCCGTAAAAGCACAGCTTTTCGCTCAATTAAAGCCAGATGGTACTGCTGTAATTAATACGAATAATAAATGGGGCAGTAAACTGGAAAGACGGTTGTGCGGTGCTAACCAAATTTCTTGTGTAGGAAATAAAGGAACTGATTTATATATCCAACAAAATAAAACGGGTGATATACATTTTGTATATAAAAATAAAGAAATCTATCCTATAAGGCTTTCTATTAAGGGAAAACATAATATCCAAAATGCGGCGCTTGCATTTCTAACAGCAAGAAATATGGGTGTACCAGGTGAAGTAATAATTGATGCACTGCAATCATTTCCTGGCGTGCCGGGAAGATTTGAAGTAGTGAATCATCCGACAGGTGCACAGTTAATTGTAGATTATGCTCATACTTGCGATGCTTTTGCACAATGTCTTAAAACCGGAAGAGAAATGGGGGCAAAGCGCATCATTCATATATTTGGATTTAGGGGAAATCGCGATGTGACAAAGAGACGTGGTATGGTTGAAATCTCGGAAAAGCACAGTGATTTATGTATTTTAACGTTGGATGATTTAGGGACGGAATCTTTTGAGGGGATGATAGAAGCACTCCATGATTTAAAGCCGGCTGCTAAAGGGAAGGTCATACCGGATCGTACGTCGGCAATCGAATATGCCTGGAAAATCGCAAAAGAGGGCGACTGGATTTTTATTACGGGAAAAGGTAATGAAGTGTATAAAAATACGTATCTTTTACCGACTAATTCCGACATAGATACATTAGCTTATCTTTCAAAAGAGGAAGAAACAGTTAAGGTAATTTGAGCCTTGGCTGCAAAATTTGTTGAATAAATAATAATAAAGTCGAATTTCCAAGAAAACGTTTGACTATAGTAAGTAGTTAAATTATATTAAGTATGTAGTAATGATTACTACATACTATTTTTAATATAAAATTGGTCATACCATTTTGTTTAAAAGGGGAAGAGGGAATGAAACAAGAGCCACCAAGAATTGCTTGGATTACAGACACGACATGCACATTAAACGAGGATTTTATTAAAAAGTATCGAATAAATATTATTCCTTTACAAATTGTTATCGATGGAGTTTCATACAAAGAAACCATTGATATTACAGAAAAAGAATTTTACGAAAGAATGGCAAGTGAAAATACCACTTTCCAATCATCACAACCATCAATTGGTGAATTTGTTGAATTATATGAAAAACTGAAAGAAGAGTATGATTATGGAATAGCGTTCCATTGCTCGGGTAAACTATCAGGTACTTTTTCTACATCTGTAATGGCTGCTGAGCAAGTAGGTTTTAAATTGTTTGCAATTGATTCACGTACTGGATCTTACCCTCTTTCTTATTTGATGAAAAAAGGTATAGAGTTATTCGAACAGGGCTTTGATGCTGAAGAAATTGTCAGACAAATTGAGGAAATCAAAATGAATGCAAGGCTTTTTCTTATCCCGTCCAATCTTAATCAGCTCCATAAAAGCGGCCGAGTTTCTGGAAGCCAAAGGCTCATTGCTAACTTGTTTAATATTAAGCCTATTCTTTCTATAGAAACAGAAGGGGCTAAAATTAGAGAAAAAGTTAGAACTGAAAAGAGAGCCATTCATTATATTTTAGATTTATTAAGAGAAGATATAAAAGTATCTAAAGTTAGTAAAATAGTAGTTATCCATGCTGATGACGAAGAAAATGCGCGTAAATTGGAAAAGCAAATAAATGAAGAATTTAACTCCATCCCTACTGAACGAATGCTATTAGTTCCTGTTGCTGGAGTCCATACAGGAGTAGGAACAATCGGCGTTTCATGGGTATGTGAATAAATAATAAACTTAAAAAACTAAAGCTCCTTATCACGGAGCTTTAGTTTTTTTAATAGTTACATACTGGTTGGATCATTTAAATTTATTTCGCTTGGATTATCCAATGCTTCCTTAGGAAGTACTATTTTATCAATTTTATTATAGTCATAGTAGCTAGAATCAATACTTTGTTCTAAAACAAGGGAATTTCCGTTTTCTGACACACCTATATTCATATCAACATTCATGGCCGATGGCAAAAAGGTTTTTTTATCAATAAATATTTCATATTCGACTTCTTCTAGTGTCATAGATTTCATGGCCTTTTCTAATTCAGGTATATTAGTAGGTAATGATCCTTTTACATATTCATTTAATTTTTCATCATTTCCTGCTAAAGTTAAAACATATTGATCAGCTTCCTGCTCAAAGGTAAAATCATCTGCAAATGATTCTAGATCTTTCAGAGAATCTAATTGATTCGTGCCCGGCTGTAAATTAAGTGCTTTTGCCACTTCTTCATAGTCTGCATTATATTTTCCCCACTTATCTCCCTCGACATCATACATGAAAAATCCTTCATTAGTTAAATATTGTTCGATTTTACCTTCATGTTCTCCGGTTGCCGGATTATTATAATAAACTTCAATCTGTTGGTGTAAGGATAGAGGTTCCTGGATCATTTTAGAGTCTGTCCTTGTTTCTGTGGTCATAACAATTCCATCTGCTTCAGTAGATATCTCTTGCTCTATATCTAATTTAAGACCAAGACTTTTAACTTCAGAAGAAGCCACAACCATTTTTTTATATACTTCCTTGGCTGTTAGCTCAGATTCACCATTTTTGGTTTCCTCTGCCTTTGCTACCTCATTGCCATCTTTAGATACCGGTGCAGCTTCCTGATTACAAGCAGTTAAAAATAAAATCAAAATAATACTTCCCAAAATAGATACTGACTTCTTCAACATATGTTCCTCCTTGATAATGAATTACTGAAAACAAAGTACATTCTCAGCATACTAAGCAAAGCATTTTATGTATAAATTAATTGCAAGTTTGCAAGTGCTTATCTGAATGGTCAATCGGACTTATGATCAGGAAATGAATTTTTTATGTCGGAGATGATACATAATGAAGAGAGCATATGGAGGTTATTCATACGGGTAATGATCAAATCAATAATAACACAATACCCTAAAATTTGTAAAAAATGCATCTTTATAAAAATAATTAATATTTTGTTTGAATATAATTTTAGCAACAGAATTCATAGTTATATAAGCGATCTAAACAAAATACAAGAGAAGGGGGCAAAAGCTGTTGAGAATTCTGAATGGAGGATACATCTACATTGGATCTAAATTTTAATAGTATAAATGATATTCTAAAAGTACCCAAAGAGTAATTGGATAAATGGAAAGGATTCAGACTCATCATATATAGCTGGTTTTGACAGAATGAAGATAAAATTTCTTTACCAGAAAAGATTTGCAGAAAAATGGATTATCTTAATTTCCAACCAATAAATTGTGTTTATAAAAAATGAGAATAAAAAAATAAGCTGCCGACTCTGTCGACAGCCTAAAAACCATCTAATCTAGTGGTTATGATACATCAGAATTTATAGCTTTAAAATCAAAAACCCTCTTTAAATTATGAAATTCATACTATGATTTAAAAAGTATTACTTTCATACGTCTTCTTATTTATTTTATCGATAACCCTATGAAGGTCATCAGGTTTGTGGAATTCAATAGGGGAGAATCCCTTCTCAAATAAGATTTGCTCTGCCTCAATCACCAATACGTAACGATTGTTAATTTTGGCTAAATGAATGGTTTCACCAAAATCGGCCAGTAATCCTTTAATATTCGTATTATCCAGCTTCATTTTGAGTTCAATATCCGGTTCTTGTTCAACAATTTGAGCTGCTGCTTCAACAACTTGTTCAGTTGTTAATCGTTCCTGAAGCTCACGCTTTGGACTGTCAGCCCAGATTTCAATAGCTTCTTCAAACTGTCGACGTTCTTCACTTTCGGGCTCATATACTTCACCAATATGTTCCTGTACCATGTCAATGACATGATTCTTTACTAATTCTTGTTTAGATTCACCATACTCTACAAATTTTAAAAAATCTTCGAAATAGCGGGCATGTGAAGATTGATGAATTTTTAATTCGCTTTCCTCAATCATGCCTTCTTCAGGCATATGAGGGTATAGAATGGATTTCATATTTTTAGTGGTAATGGCCATCTCGACATTACGAATTAATGTTTTTTCATCAGAAATGGAAGCGACCTTTGGTTCGAAATCACATTTCATCAAAAATAAAAATCGATGCTCGAAAAACTTCCGCGGTACGGCTGAAGCCATTACAAACACACCGCCTCGGACTGCACTTGTATCAAGATAGGCATGAACGAATTCCTCACTGAATGCTTTAAAATCTTCTTTATTATCAGCGAAGCGAGTACGGTTAAATGCATTGTAGTTTGGATTTGAATCCAACGTATGACCTGGTTCAATTATAAAATGGCCCAGTTTTGTTGGTACTTGTTCTGAATTGGGATGACGATCGACTTTACGCTTTACGATTTTCTTGAATTCACCATCAAGGAAATCTTTAAGGGCACTTTCCTCATATTCATCTGTATCAAGTGTTTGATAATTTTTAGCTATAGGCTGTTCCTTATCTTCTGTTTCCACAACAAAGAAAGATAAAAACTTAATCTCAAATTCCATGTTATACACCTTTTTTCATTAGAGTCAGCCATTTCAGTATCCCAAAACAGGGGTATTTCGTCAATGAAGACATGGTCGAATGTTGTAACTGGGGAGCTTAGAGTTCAAAATAATCCAACTGTCTGATTTTTAAACTCACCTTAGTGAAGGAATAATAAAAGCGAATGAAGGGATGCTTCATTCGCTTGGAAGGCAGACTTTCAGAAAGCTTCTATTCCATTTTTATGATTCCTGTTAAGGACCAATAAACGTCTTTTTAATTCATTGGCATATAGGATATCATTATGTTTCATTGCTATATTAAGTAAATCTAATAAATCATCAAGTGTCAGATGAGAGGTTGATTGTTCGTCATCAGAAGGCATTTGATTTAAACTTCGGTTATCATCATTCTGATTGATATAAAAATCGGTGAAAATATCAACTAATAAAGCATCCGTGATTTTTTCTCCATTTGTTTCGGGTAGTCGATTCTGAGACTCAAGTTCTTCTACAACACAATCGAACCCTTTATCTGATAAAGAAAACTCTCCGTCCCTACCGAATAATTGCTTGAAAATAGTAAGTAGGATTGGTGTTGTTAATGATATCAATAGCTTTTCATATACAGTTTTTGTCTGTCTTATTTCTGATACTATGATTTCCTTTGTTGTTGACTTCATTTAAATCCCCCTCAAAAAATAATAATCGCACAATATTTTGTTGGGACCATAATAACATATACCTTTATATCATTTACACTGTAGCGAACTGAATAATTGCAATTGTCACAATATAGTAAATAATTTACCTTTATTAGAAGGAATACCCTGTAATTAGATGACATCTTTGTTGGACATACTTCTTTATGTGATCGCTTGGCAAAACAATCTATTTATAATAGTTGCTGGTCAATTTTGGTCACTTTATTGTAATTGACAATTGTACGTAATAAAAAGGATGCCTCTAATAAAGCATCCCCACATTTATATTGTTTATCGTAATAAAGAACAAATTTGAGAAAGGCGATTTTTAATATGTTCTGCATAACGTTCATCATGATCTTCGTTTGCGAAATTAAGTAAATCCAGTAGGTCATCTACAGTTAAGTCACTTGTTTCTTCTGTGGAGTTCTCTTCATCGTCCTCAAAAATAGTCTCAGCAGTTACGTGCCGGCCAATCATGTCATAAAATAAATGAATCAGTGTTGAACTGGCGTATGGCACAGAAGTGTTTGGTAGCTCTTCCTTGTGGCCTTTCAATTCAGTAAGAAGTTTATAATAAGCATTTTCACTTAACTGGTGTGTCCCGGAAGGTCCGAATAAATTATAAAACATTTTTATAATAATCGGAGCTGATAAAGAATGTAATAATTTTTGAGAAACTTGGCCTGATTGATTTAGTTCTGCAATAATTGTCTGATATGTGTTTTTTTTCATCTTATGACCTAACTTTCCTTTTTTAATAATCTATGATAGAACAAATGGTGAAAAAAACAAAATATTTTGATTTCATATGATATAAATATGAACTTTATATTTATAATTACAGCTAACATAAATCATTCGTACTGCAAGGATTTATGGCTTGTTTTGTTTGATGTCCTCAGGAACTACGGAAATGTTATTACAAAATAAAGAAAAATAGGTGTTAACATTTGGTAATGGATTGCGGTATAGTGAAAGTAGAAGACTACCAGAAAGGTTGAAGAAGATGGCTCATATTATATTATTTAACAAAAATATGCTCACTATTATTATTTCTTTTATAAAGATGATTTGCTCTGCACTATTTGTTGGATTCATTGCTGTAGCTGGTATAGCTTTAGTGATTTACACATTTATGATATTAGAAGAACTGATTTCCTCGATTATTTAGGTTGTGCACGCTATAAACACATAGTTAGAAGTTGGATTAAAAATGAATGATTACATATAAGTCAAAGTTTTGAATAGAGTATCTAAAAACCACCAAAAGTATAATAAGAATTAACTACATAGAAAAGATGACAGTTTGTCTCTGCATTGGTCATTAAGATTTAGTATATTAAATCGGAAATTGTAAAACTACATGAATTTTGTTCTAGATATTTTAAAATAGGATTTGGCTGCTCCAATCATAAAAAAAAAGGATGCTAACGCCTGGCGTTATTCTTTTATAGTATGATTGGTAATTCAAGCTGTTTGAATGCTGGCACCAGGACGACGCTATGAATTATATTCTTTTTTCCGTATTAATAATTCCACCCATGTAAACTCCTTGTTCAGACTTGTACATACACAGACTTCGTAAGTGTTGACCACCCCAAAAATTTTCTTCAAACATCAAGACAAGCACTGGGGAACTAGTCCTGTTTCTGAGAACGTGTTTGTATATATTTTTTCTATTTTTACAGTCTTTTTGAGCTGTCTATTCATCCTACCGTATATAGTTTTAAGGGGAATTAACCAATATAACCGCGAACTACTTCTGATTAAGATGTTCTTCTCCAGATTTATTAACAATAGAAGCAGTACTAGTACATGTGATTAGGGAGAGGATAATTAGTAGAAGCGTGAGTTCATTTTTTATGAGTGATTCTCTTTTAGGTGCTTTTATGTATAATTAATAGGACATTTTCATATTGATATCGTGGATGCCCTTTCTTGCTAATATATACTTTGCTGTTTAATAAAAGTGTTTAATACCGAAAAAATATATAAAAGGGGAGAGTCCATTGTACAAGCAGATGAAATGGTTATGTCTGTTAATGGTTGTTATGGTTATTAGTTTTAGCTCTGTCAGTCCCTTGAAAAAGGATGAGGCTTCTAATGCGGCTGGGGGAAGCCAGTTAAGCTCTAAAATCGCCAAGGTGTTAAGCCATCCTGATTTAAAAGGTGCCAGTATTGGAATCAGCGTGAGAAATGCATCTAACGGAAAAATAATTTACAAGCATAATGGGGATACCAGATTAAGGCCGGCCTCAAGTATGAAGTTAGTTACCAGTGCTGCTGCTCTTCAATTACTTGGAGAAAACTATCGTTTCAAAACAGAAATCTATACAGATGGTAAACAAAAAGGAAGCACCCTAAAGGGAAATGTTTATATCAGGGGGAAAGGGGATCCTACTCTGGGAGAGAAGGACCTAGACAATATTTCCTTAGCTCTAAAAAAGAAGGGGATAAAGAAGATTAAAGGAAATCTTGTGGCGGATGACACATGGTATGATCAAATCCGTTTATCATTGGATATGCCATGGAGTGACGAGCAAGAGTATTATGGAGCTCAAATTTCAGGATTAACCTTTTCCCCTAATGCCGATTATGATGCAGGTACAGTGATTATACAAGTTAAATCGGGCAATAAAGTGGGTAAAGCAGCCTCTATAACGGTAACACCTAAAACTGGTTATGTGAAGATATCGAACAAAACCAAAGTTGGTAAGGTTAACAGTAAAAATACCGTTAAGATACATAGGAAACATGGCAGCAATGGAATTACTGTCACCGGGAATGTCCCTCAAAATTCCGGAACTACAAAAACATGGATTTCTGTTTGGGAGCCTACTCGATATACCCTTGAGTTATTTAAAAGATCTTTAGAAAAGCAAGGCGTTAAAATTACTGGGAATTATACAGCCGGAAAATTACCAGCTAAGCATACAAAGCTTGTCACCGATTATTCACCTAAATTGGGTACGATTCTTGTACCATATATGAAGCTTAGTAATAATACAATATCTGAGGTTCTTGTAAAAGAAATGGGTAGGGTAAAAGGAAAGGTGGGAAGTTGGGATAAGGGATTATCAGTTATTGAGGGCCAGTTTACCAATTTGGGGATTGTAAATGATGCCATACTTATGAGAGACGGTTCGGGGTTGTCTCATGTAAGTATGATCTCAGCCAACGCATTAACGAATTTACTTTATAAAGCGCAAACCAAACCATGGTACAAAACGTATAAGAATGCTTTACCAGTAGCAGGTAATAGTGATCGAAGGATAGGCGGGACACTAAGAAACAGAATGAAGGGCACAGCCGCACAAGGTAAAGTTATAGCCAAAACAGGTACGATTTCAACTGTCAGTAGTTTGACGGGATATGTAAATGGAAAGAAGGGGAATAAATACGTTTTCTCCATCATTATTAACAATGCCAAGAAAGAAAAACAACTGAAGAAAATCGAAGATCAGCTAGCTGTCATTCTTGCTAGCAATTAGAACGAACAAACAATCCATTTAAATATGACCTGCACTATTATGAGCTTAAGACTATATATTTTTGGTGCAGGTCATATTGATATCTGTATTAGTACGCCATAAATCGTTTGAGATCATGAGTATAAAGTAATGAAGATTCTTAGCAGGAAAATCATCGGTAATAAAATGATAAATTTGGTCACGGAGTATTTCGATAATCCTTCAATAACTAAAATAGCAAATAAGGCGTATATGGTTATCAGTAATCCAAAAATCCAGTCATTAAAGCCAAAGTTCAACTGTAAGAAGGTTATACAAATAATCGCTAAGAAATGAAGACCATCGTACTTATCTCTGTTCAAAAAAACCCGCTCCTTTCCTTTATAGTCTATTCACGATGTAGGAATGGGAACATTTTAAAACATCATTATTCAAATAAAAATGTAACTGATACCTTAATTCAGCCACGTATTCATTACTTATATTTATACTATGTCAATTGAAGTTTTTATAACATAAGGGAGGAGACCTACATTAGGTATTACCTTATACTATAAAGTAATTGGCAAAGGTATACCTCCAATTTTTGTGAAATCCAGTTGTATATAAAATTTTAATCACTTGGAATCCTCTCCTTTAAAACAACATCTAAAAATCATGAATGTAAGTTTTGGTGATGAAACTGATAATAAGTTTCTGATTTAATTATTGAATAATCAGAATAAAGGTTTTAAGAGTTTGCTAATGAAATTGCGAGGAGAAAAACGTATGCTTGTGCCTTCTGTTGTGAAGTCTTTATTCCGAGGAATGAGAAAAAATTGGCTGAAAGAATAGGGTGGCTATTAATTTTATTTGGTTTTGAAACAGTTACTTTCCCCATATTTTTTTATTTTATAAAGATCCTTGAAGGATACCATTTTGCAATACTGGCAATTATTAATTTGGTCATTGTTTTTATTTTTATGTGTTTAGATCAAATCGAAGCTAGGAATTCATAAGAAGCTATGCCTCTTGGAATACTCCCCTTTTAAATATTCATGACAAAAACATCGACTTAGTCCATTAGACATATCGACCATGGGATTCCTTTTGCAATTCCGATAAACTCATGTTAGATACGGAGTTAAAACAAAAAATAATGAAAAAAAGGAGTGGAATTTCAACTCCTTCTATTCATTATTGGTATAATTTTATGTTTCATTTTGCTTTAATGTAGATTGTGTGTTCGTTTGAGTAAAGTGCTGATTGGCTAAGAGAGTAGATATAATAACACCTGATAGTAGGATGCTTGCATAAATAAATTTTGACGCCACATGATCAGAGAGTATCATTAAACCTGCAATCGCCATTACACAAGTCAAGATAGAAAAATAATAAGCATGCGTCCACGGGTTTTTAATACCAATATAACTGGCTAAGATGAGGATACTAATGAGACATATCAGCATAATAGCAGGAAAAAAAGGTTGAAATTTTGCAGCATAAACCAGGTAATCTAATTTTGATACTTGATCAGCATGTGAAATACTTTCTGTCGTCAGCATAGTAAATGGAGTGGACCACCGCCATTCGAATATGTCATCTCTGAGAGCACTTCCCTCATAGAAAGCGGCCATTGTTGATAAACATAGTAATAACAATGAAGCAGAAAGCGGAATAATGTTTTTAAGTTTCATTCGTATCCCTCATTTTTATAGTATGGATCATGTAGTTACCCCAAAAATATGACTGTAGTTTTCAAGTGTTAGCAAACTCTGAAAGAATATACTAATAATCATGTGAAATCCAGCTCAGGAAAATCAATATAGGGATTTCGATTCCCCTGGAGTTTAAAAATTGCCCAGTTTCGATGTTTTTCATGAAGAGTGACTGGGTGGTCATTGTGCCATTTTTTGTAAAGGTTGACATCAAGCAATGACGTTTTTTCTTCTACAATTTCATCAGGATACCTTAATAAAAAATACAAGCAAGCTCGTGCTATTTCACCTTTGCCATTTTCAGGTTCAAACCTTTGAGTGCCATCTCTCTTTCCGCAAAAGGATTTTATGACTTCTTTATAAGCCCCGGGTTTGTAGTCTTCAAAATCATAATAAGGAATATTACTTCTGAATGAATTACATTCTTTTTCACATGTAAATAAATGATGAAGATCACCAACCATGGGATGTCTTTTCTCAAACCACGATTGTGGAATGACATGTTCAATATTGAATTGGAGAGACCGTAATACGGACTCAATCAGTATTTCCTTATGTTCATGAAGTACTCCAAAATTTTCACTCAATACTTGTTTCATTTGCTGAATTGCCGCATCTTCCAGCAGTTTATCCTGTTCAATCAAATCACTTTGATTTAAGCTTTGGCCGGAATATATACTCTTTATTTGACCATCTTCACGCAGATCAACCCATGAATGGAGAGCTTTTCTGCTGGATGAATAGGAGAGCTGAGGATTATGAGTTCTTGTCAGCAATTCGTTCAGCTTAGAAACTAAATTGTCATTGGAATAGTCATTAAGTGAAAGATTTTTATAATACATATCGATAATGCTTTGGTCCTCTATTTCATCGTAATAAATTTCGTTAATCATGCCTGTAACAAGCTGGAATTCAAATTTTTCTGTAGGTCGATTCTGAAGTTGGTGGGTAATGGGTTGTGTTACATGACTAATAGAATCATAGGATACATTAAGAGTTTCTTTTATTAAACGGTGTGAGGGATTTTTATAGAATATAGCTAGTAACAATTGGACGGCATCCTGCAATATTACTTCATAGGAATGAGAAAAAGGTGGATGGATTCTTTTTTTCATCAGCTTTACCTCTTTATTTTGATAATATCAAGTATGGAAACAAATGTAAATAAATTAAGGTTACAAAATGTCTAGAGGATAAGGAGTAAATAGTTTTAATAAAATAATTGTACGATAATCATAGAATAGGTATTCACAATTGGGATCATAAAGGTCTCCAAAATAACAAAATAATTAATTATAGTTGGTACTAAAGTGATAAATCAGAGTATAAACGATCAGGCGAAAATTAGAATTAACTATTATATAAAAGGGTAGAACTATTCCTTACATAATGTAATTATTATTTCGATATGATAGTTATATTTAAAAGAAAATTCTAAATATAATTACTTTTTATATCCTTCCATATATAAGAAGACAACTTTTGGTAAACCGTTTATACTTTTAAGTACTTAGCAGAAGGAGTTGGTATTTATGGTTACAAGCACTAGTTTAGAAGTAGAAGAAGAGATTAAGGCTATACAAGCTGAACATGAAATGTTAGAAGACACGCCTGAGGATTTCTTTGAAAAAGCTCCGTATCACTACAAAAATAATTACGGTGTAAAATTTGCTGCAATCATTGAAGAAGACTCTGTATTATTTACGAAGGATGATCAGGACTGGGGAAATAAGCTTTTGAGGTTCTCAAAAGGGCAAGCTGAAGAAGCTATTATTCAATTAAAAAAAGAACAAATTGGTAAACTTGATAGAGAATCGATTAATATGCACAATCCAATGAATCGAATTTTAATCAGTATTGGAGAAACGCTTTTTTTAGCATCTGTACTACAGACTGCACTTGAAAAATGGCGCAGTCCGAAAAAATAAATATTTGAATAATGCTATTATAACGAAATAATACTTTATAGTCTCATAGACTTGTCTATGGGACTTTTATTATAGCAGCCGATGATAATTTTCCATTGAATAGAAAGTCCTTTTTCTCTTTTGGGCTTCATAAAATACTCTCAATATCGTTTGTTCCACAAAGTCATTTACTGAAAAATTCTGTATGATTAGCTATCATTCGCCTTTTGCACTACTCCTTCATTCATTATAAAAATATTTGTATATCCAGCAACTAACAGGAAATAAATGTAAGAAGTGATAAATGCTTAAACAAATGCTAGCAGGATACGATGAAATTGTCTATATGTTTGGTATCTAATAATAGATATCAGTATAAAGAAAAGATGCGTTTGGGTTTAATATATAAATAAATGTTTACGGATATTAGTTCTGGGCATACAAATAATGTGAAATACTCTAAAATTTGAAATCATAATGTGGTTCTGTTCGTATTGATAGCATATGTTAAATAACTAAAGGATGAAAAACTTGTTACATTATAAAATTTATAGTCAACAACATAAAGAATGGGTTGTTTTAGTACACGGTGCAGGTGGTAGCTCAACCATTTGGTACAAGCAAATCCGTGTATACCGTAAGCATTTTAACGTATTGGTCGTCGATCTTCGAGGCCATGGGGATTGTGAGATTGAGAACAGTCCAACTAAATATACACTTGAGTTGGTTAGTGAAGATATTTTAAAGGTGCTAGATGCAGTAAAGATTGATAAGGCTCATTTTGTAGGAATTTCACTGGGGACAATGCTGATTCGTCAATTAGCTGAAACAAACCCTGGAAGGTTCCATTCGATGGTACTAGCAGGCGCTGTTATACGTATAACGCCAAGGCTGCACTTTTTACTTGGTATCGCTAATATGTTTAAAAAAATAATCCCGTTTATGTGGTTATATAAACTATTCGCCTGGATTTTAATGCCGAGAAAAACCCATGAAACTTCACGTCATTTATTTGTTCAAGAGGCGAGAAAAATAAAGCATAGAGAATTTTTGCGCTGGTTATCACTAACTGGTGATATCGCAAGCTATTTATTGAAAATCAATGAAAAAGATACACATATTCCAACATTATATATTATGGGAGATGAGGATTATGTGTTTTTAGAACCAGTGAAGCGATTAGTAAAAAAACAATCATCAAGTCAGTTAGTCATATTAAAGGATAGCGGTCATGTATGTAATATAGATCAAGCTGCCCAATTCAATGAGATATCCTTACAATTTTTATTGACACATTGAAACAAATAGGGATAGTTGATGATAGGTTAGCGATTGGTATATTTGATCGATTAACAAATTCATTTACTAAAAGAATCTTAATCCTTTTAAATCGGTTAGTAAACCTTTTAGAGTGATGTCGTAATCTCTCTGGAAGGTTTTTTATTTTGGACTGTGAATTGGTGTGATAAAAGAATATAGTCCACTCTAAATTCATTTTAATGCTAGTACTTGTTTTGTGTATATTAAGTATCAACCATATTATTTAGCATAGCTTATTATATAAACCAATCAATAAGTTTTTTATTCCAGTATTGAGGGAAAAGAGAGATAGATAGAGATGGGGGTATATAGAATGTCTAAGATAGAAATCCCAGAGCTTCAAGTGGAACAATCCTACCTACAGTTCATCTTTCCATTTCAAATAAAGGACTCACGGAGTGAAGATTTGGTTCAGCAGTTAATAAAAGAGCAGTGGGAGTTTTTTGATTTAAGAGATACAAGTCAGGAATGCAAATTTTATGGAGATATACGAGTATCTCATGAACGCATGGAGAAATTTTTTCTGCCTAATATGGAGCCCATTTTATTTCCTCCAACTATAAAGAATAAAAATGCATTTCGTCGCTTTAGTAAAATTATCAATCAAAAGGGCTCTTTACAATCCAAGTATTTAGAAACTGACTTTCATTTAATATCTTTTGATATCTTTGTTTGTCCATATAATATTGGCATTATGAATATGCGCGTTAATTTGCCTGATCATATGAGCTATAATGATGTCCTTCATTTTATAGACCTATTCAGACAACTAGACAAACCTCATGATATAGTTATTAGGTTAGATGGAAAAGAATATTCTGAAACAAAAGGAATTATTTTCAATAAATTTTGTCCATGGCTGGAGGATCATTTATCCAAGAAAGAGCATTCAACCTATTTTGGCAGTTTACCATTTTTTATAGAAGAACGGATGCAAGTATACTACTATTTAGCTTTTGAAAAGAATACCATCCTTGATGAAATTTCTTTATACAGAGCGGCTTTAATTAAAGGTTATGATAAGGAAGGACATCCATATGCCGGTGCTAAATCGGAGGCATACATTCATCGCTTTTGTGATCAGCATGTATATGATCGATGGGGTGATTCATCCTATTATATAATCAGCAATTATGCGTTTGTTTGTCTATCGAATGAATGTGAAGAGAATAGTAGATTTATTGCTGAGCGTATGTATGGAGAAAATTTTTATACAAATATTTTATTTTTTTTCAATCGACTGCTCTTATTAGCATTATCCTATGAGAATTCCCAGCTGAGAGTGGACGATAAAAAAGGTTCTATTGAAAAGCTTATTATCCGAATTACGAATTTTTCTGCACAATTTTATCAGCCTGAAGTACATAGCCGGATTTTTGGGAAAGAAATCTATACAAAAATGAAAGAAATTTTTCATATGGATGAGCTGTATAATCATGTGAATGGAACACTTGGCAATCTCTATAAAAACCACGAAAAGCTAACAGGGAAACGACATGAATATTTACTTACGTTTTTAACTACATATACGGTTATTTCGGGAATTTACGGCATGAATCTGGTCATTGAACAGGATTGGAAGGGGAATATTAACTGGTCCCAGGCTGCTTCCTATTCCTTCTTTGAATATATTGCTTTATTTGTAGCATTATCCGGAATTGCGTTGGGTGGAGTGTTAGGAATCGTAACAGTCTATAAATGGATAAAGGAAAAAATAAAATCAAAGAATGATTGAGCAGGGGAATGGCAGATGATTGTAGAACCTAACAAACAAAGCAATTATAAGGATGTGTTAGTTTGAAAAAAAGTCTAAGCTTCATTTTATGTATCCTCCTGTTGGCAGCATGCGGGCAAGAATCCAGTCCAAACAAAGGAAGTGATGATAAACCAGTGAATGTAGATAAGAATACAAATCGTGTCAATGATGCAAGTTTAACGTCAAGCTTAGTCCAAAAGAACAAAGCTGAAAATGATTACTTGTTCGTATATACAGTTGAAAACGAGACAGAGAAACCGATTAAATTAACGTTTAATAGCGGCCAAACCTTTGATTATATTTTAAAGGATCAAGCGGGAAAAACGATCATCCAGTATTCAGAAGGAAAATCCTTCATACAGGTTATTACTGAAAAAGAACTGGTTAAAGGAGCACAATTAACGCATGATATCCATTTGAAAGACCTTGAACCTGGAGAATACACTCTAGAAGCATGGTTAACAGCCAAAGGGATGAAGGATGACTCCAGGAAAATAATTAAGTTCAAAGTAGATTAATGAAGAGAGGGTACCAATTTATGTTATCTTGGAATCCCCAACCTACAAATCTATGTAAATAAATAGCCCAACCGTATTATATGATATGGCTGGGCTATTTTAAATGATTTGTTCCTAAGGTTAATAGATTTAACCTATCTTATTAAACTAACGGGGCAGTCACATTTATTTTTTTGTCATGTTTCTATCTTCTTCTTAGCAAAACGTTTTCTTGGCTTAGATACTTTAGGTATATATATAGCCTTATTATTTATCACATCTTTAAACCCATTTAACATCATTTGAGCGGATAAGATTGTCAAACCTAGAAAAAGAATTGGCACAAGCGTTAACCAAGGATCTGTTATCATATTCGCATAATATTTACCAATCAAGCCTGACCATTCATATGAAATAGAATAAGTATTCCCTTCGGAGTCCATATAAGTACCGCCAAAGAAAATTTTCAGCACTCCTAGATGAGCTAATACCACTAATACTTGTATGTATTGCTGAATCAAAATAATAAAGAGGTTTTCTTTTAAATGAGGAATAATATGTTTTCTTAATTTATGTAGATTGCTTCCACCTAATACCATAGCTGCTTCCATAAATTCTTCATTAAAAAGTTTTTTGATTTCATTAGCTTGATAGATGGCCAGTGTGGGTACCGCATAAAAAGTTAAAATACCAATTTCGAACATTGCTCTTTGCCAAAATGGATATTCAGAACCTAATGAACCAAAGACCAATACGCTAAATAAAACAAAATTGGCCACTAATGTTAAAGGAATTACTGTGATAGGATTAAATATCTTTTCAAACCAACGGATATATTTTCTGAAATAAACTCCTACTATCGCACCGAATATTATCGAAAATAATACACGCAGGAATGCAATGAGAAGAGCGATTCCTATCGTAAACTTTGCTCCGTGTATAAGCATATGTAATAAATCTCTACCTCCTGAATCAGAACCAGCTATAAACCAATGTGTAAACGGCTGGTATGGGGGAGTATCTACTATATTCGCTTGATTGTCCATATACATAGGCACTGTTCTAATTTGACTGTCGTTAAATATGGTATTAGTCAAACTCGAAACTAATAAAATAGCTACAAAAGAGAATCCAATCATAAAAGTTTTGTTTTTTAGTAAGAGTTTAATCATTGGCTTCTCCTCTTACAATCGGAGGGATTAACCAATCGCATATGCGATAAATAAGATATACCGGTAAATATATCATCAATATACCTACCACAAATATTTCTGCTGATTTATGGCTATATATAAAATACATAATCCCCGTCATATTAAACATATATTCTAATATGATTAAATTGGATATGACAAACCAAATCGCTGTTTTAGAATAATGGTATAAACTGAATAATACATTTTTAAATATATGAATATTGAATATGTAAAGTGATGTCATTCCCTTAGAAACAGCATATTCTACATATAACTTTCCTTCTTCTTTCTCGAATTGTTGTATTAAAAATTTGGTCAATAGCAAAGTTAAAGGTAAACAAAGACATACGACTGGTAGAAAGAATGCCCGATCATCACCAGCGGAAGCAACATTATATATGAGTGTACCTGTATTTTTGTAAATCACAATAGCAAGAAATTGAAGTACGATTATATAAAATATATCTGGCAGGGACTCAATAATAGTTAGAAACCACATAATCTTACTTTTTACTGTTTGAAAAGCTAATAGGATTAGGTAAGTTAATAAGAATGCAAGTACGGTTGATATTAAAAGTGATGCAACAATCAGTAGGACTGATTCTTTATAATGGTAGAATATTTGTGGAAAAACTGGCCTTTGGAGGCCCATCCCGTAAGTGATATCCAGAGGGTGTAATAAAGATAGAAAAGTGTTTCTGATTTCTACTATGAAAGCAAAAAAATTAACAGATATATTTCTTAAGAGTGTTGGCAATGCGCTAACGCAGATAATAACAAAAATGGCTATAAGCACTTCTGTTATCATTACTGCGGTTTTTTAAAAATTATAATAAAACCATCTCCTTTACTTCTCCTAATTTTTGGATATAATTTCATCATAATTATATCTATCTTTTTTGTCTATCATTTATTTGTTCGTTTCCAGAATACAAAGCTTTAAGTCTATTTACACGAATATATGGATATTTAATAAAAGGAAGTTTGTTGAAATAACGGAGAGGAAGTGATTAATATTAAAAGGTTTCTGTCCATATTTTTGGTTATATTTCTTGTAACTTTAGTCAGCTGTTCACCAGAAAAAGAAACCGAAAATAATAAACCAAAAGAAACCGTAATGAATCAAGAATGGCAAGTTCGTAATGAATATAAAAAAGATGGCAGGATTATATTAACGGTAAATCCAGAACCCAATCTAATAGCAGGTAAACCATTTGGATATGTATTCCAGTTCACTGCCCCTTTTAAAACCTTTGAGGGTAAAGAATTAGTTATATATGCCTATCATAAAGAAACAGAAGAGAAGATAACGGCTCTAAATCCAATAAAGATAAAAGAGCCATCGCCAGGTTATTCTACTTTAGAACGTTTTACAGTTAATTTTGAAGTTCCTCAAAGTGGGTTATGGCGTTATGAAGTTATATTAGACAATAATTTTTATGCAGACGTTGTTTTTTCAATTAAGGATAAATAATGTTATAGAGCTGACATTGGTATTGATTCAAAAAAATCTATGCCTTATTTCGGTGAATTTCTTATAAAGGTAAGGGCAGGTCGGCATAAGAAAGCAGGACTTCTATTGTATCTGTCGAATAAATTTAATTTATATGTCGAGAAAAGGAATGGTCTATATGAAGTTAATTAAACAATTTATATTAAAACGTCCTGCTGAAAAAAGACTTACTTATTTTTATGCTATGGTTGTTACGGATGAACAGGTGTGGCTGCTTCGTGATAAAAATAATGGCGACTTATTACTATTAGAAGATGAAGGAGAATATCATTTTTTGCTTCCAGTTTGGCCAAGCCGAAGTTTTGCTGAAATAGAGGCTGCTAAAATAGATCATCATTCATACGAAGCTTTTAACGTTCCATTAACTGAATTTTTAGATGATATACTTGTTGATATTGAAAATGACCGTGGTATTGCAGTGATTTTTCCTAACGGGAAAGATTCGACCATTCAAACACGTGACGAAATTAGGGAAATGATTCGTAATCTATAGAATAGGATTTTCCTACTGGCATGTAGTAGGTTAGTTGAATAATAAATGGATTTAATTTGTACAGTGAAAGGGAAATAGGATTGTGATTTTTATTATAGTGATTTTATTCTTTCTCTTTGACTTTGTAAAACTGAGAAAGCAAAATGAAATAATAATTGCACAAAATGAAAAAGTTATTGCCTTATTGGAGTAAATTGAAAATAAGTAGCATATATTTTACGGCTTACGGAGGGATATAATTGGGGTTTTATAGGTCAATAATGAATAATTGCACTTCCTGCAAAATATTACAATTAAAGAATGCAACAATCTGATCTATTTACTAAAATGAAGGTGTTTAACTAACATTCAAATAAAAGAGGATACCTAGCCTCTATAAAAGATTAGGTATCCTCTATTTCTGCACACTCATATACATATAAGAGAAGTTATGCCCGTTTCTCAAATAATTGTACAAGTTCTATAATGACTTCGGTGGCTTTTTCCATACTTTCTACAGCTACATATTCATATTTTCCGTGGAAATTTTCTCCTCCGGCAAAGATGTTGGGAGTAGGTAGGCCCATATAGGATAGTTGGGAACCATCTGTACCGCCGCGAATCGGTTTAACGATTGGTTTAATCCCCAAGTTTTCCATGGCTTGATATGCGACATCCACTATATCTTTTACAGGTTCAATTTTTTCTCCCATATTATAATATTGATCATTCATATCTAATAGAATATTCTCTTCTCCATATTTAGCCTGGTATTTTGCGACAAGGTCTTTCATTGTCGCTTTTTTGGCTTCAAATTTTTCACGGTCATGGTCACGGATAATATAAGAAGCATGAGTACGTTCCACATCACCGGTTAACGATAGGAGATGATAGAAGCCTTCGTAGCCTTCTGTATATTCGGGTGATTCTTCTTTTGGAAGCTCATCGTTGAAACTCATGGCAATCTTTAAGGAGTTGACCATTTTATTTTTAGCAGATCCAGGGTGGACATTTGTTCCTTTAAAAGTCAATTTTGCCCCAGCGGCATTAAAGCTTTCAAATTCAAGTTCACCAAGGCGACCTCCATCAAGTGTGTAAGCAAAGTCAGCATTAAAACGCTCCACATCAAACTTATGAGGACCTCTGCCAATTTCTTCATCCGGTGTAAAAGCGACACGAAGTTTACCGTGCTTAATTTCCGGATGTTTAATTAGGTAATCCATTGCCGTTACGATTTCAGCGATGCCCGCTTTATCATCAGCACCAAGCAGAGTAGTGCCATCAGTGGTGATAAGTGTTTTACCTATATACTCTTTTAGCTCAGGGAAGTCTTTCGGTGATAGGATGACATTAAGATTTTTATTAAGCGTGATATCACCGCCATCATAATTCTCTACGATTTGTGGCTTTACATTCTTACCTGTAAAATCGGTAGCCGTATCGACATGAGCAAGGAAGCCGATTGTTGGTACTTCTTTATCTGTATTCGCGGGAAGGGTGGCAAATAAATAGCCATTTTCATCAAGTGTTATTTCTTCCAATCCAATTGTCTGCAATTCATCTTTCAGAAGATTTAAGAGGTCAAATTGCTTCTCTGTAGAAGGGCATGTTTGACTGTTTTCATCGGATTGGGTATCAATTTTTACATATGTAAGAAAGCGTTCAACTAATTTTTGATTCATCAGATTCATCTCCTTCTGTATTCCTATTATAACGAAAGTTTTATTGATCAACAAAAAGTTATTCGAATTTTCTTTAGGTTAATATTTCCGTACTGAGGTAATTTTATTTATTTCGGGTATTCTTATATAATGGGGATGGAAGAAAGAAGGGATCGATACAACCATGTTTACTATTGGAAGCCGCACAGTTAAGACAGCGATTGGAGCGATGATTGCCTTAGTTATTGCTCAAGTTTTATCATTGGAAAATACAGCAACCGCTGCAGTCATCACCTTATTAAGTGTTCAGAGTACACAACGCAGAAGTATCCAGATTGCCTGGCAACGGTTTGCAGCTTGTATCCTTGGAATATTATTGGCTGTATTGATATTTGAAGGATGTGCTTATACAGCTGTTGCGGTAGGCTTATTATTATTTATTTATATACCAGTCATGGCTAGGCTGGGTCTTCAGGATGGTATTGTACCTGGTTTTGTTATTGTCATGCAATTATACATATCACAAAATATTACGTATGAGCTTATTTTAAACCAAATCTGCATCGTATCAATTGGGATTCTGGTAGCTCTTTTGTTCAACTTATATATGCCAAGTGTTGAAGGTGAGATTAAGAAGATTTTAAAGGAGCTAGAAGGAAATTTCAAAGTGATTTTCCTACAATTTGGTCAGTTTATTCGAAAAAAAGAACGTGTATGGAATGATGAGTATATTATTAAAACAAAGAAGTTAATCGAAATGGGTATGGAATTAGCTAAGAGAAGTGAGGAAAATTCCTTTTTTAAAAGAGACTCCTATTATTTGCAATACTTCACAAAAGTGCATCAGCAATTCCAAATCGTTGAACGAATGGTTCCCTTAATCATCAATCTGCCAACAACATTTGAGCAGAATGAAATGGTAGCTGACTTTGTAGATGATTTAGGTGCAAATATAGAAGACCGGAATCGTCTATTATTAAAATTACAGGATCTGAGAGGTAAGTTTGAGAATATGGATTTACCAAAAACAAGGGAAGAGTTTGAAACCCGTGCTGCCCTGTTAATCTTGATTAATAAAATTGAGCAATTTATCGAAATCCAATCGTAGTAAAGAGAAACGTGCTGTTTTCAAAACAGTTCGTTTTTTTTGTATGGAAGAAAGGTATGGAGTCTATAATATTGCTGCTTCTGGCCGTAAGCTTTCACAGTATTCATGCAGCACTTTCCATCCATCTATATATCTTTTAAATCGCTGTACAAACAGCTTAACAACCTCTTTCTTTTCACCGTCCATTTCAAATGTTACCCAAAATAAAACAATCACTTCATCCTCAGAAGCGGGAGTAGTATGTAGAGTAGTAAAATTCCATTTTGGGTTATGCCCGCAATATTGCTCAAAAGCTTCTGCCCATCCTAGGCAAGCCTCCTTATATCCCCAATCTGAAACGATACCATCCGCATTAGCCCAACGAACGGATAAATCGGGAGAAAGCTTGGAAATCATCAATTCAGTATTACAGCTATTCCATATAGACTGAAATTCAAGAAAGAAGGACTTAAAATCTTCAATAAGTAATGACTGATTCAAATTGGAACCTCCTCGTTAAAGTAAAGATGGATCTTCTTTAATACTATTCTACACAATGGATATATTTCCCTTTTGGCAAGTGGAGAAACTATCTTGTATGAGAACAATTTATTATCCATTTTGAAAGCATGTGTTTAACAATGCAAAAGCGCATCCATTCTGCTAAAAGAACACAAAAGTACAATATAGATCATGCTTTGCTCTTTTTCAACAAATATATGGTGTACTGAACTAATTCGTGTCAAAAAGGAGCGAACGATTCATTCGCTCTATAGATGGTAATTAATTGAAAATGGAAAATAGATGGAATATACTGAAAGCGTTCACAAAATGATGGATATAAATGGAGGGAATTAAATGACCACTACTATAAGCCCCAATATTAGCCCGAAATTAGCAGAGTTTCTAAAAGGTACAAAACAGTTGTATATGAATGGTGAATTCGTAGACTCAGTATCTGGTAGAACGTTCGAAACAATGAATCCTGCTACTGGTGAAGTTTTGGCTGTGATTTCAGAAGCGCAATCTGAAGATATTGATTTAGCTGTCAAAGCGGCACGTAAAGCATTTGATCAAGGACCGTGGAGAACGATGAACGCTGCAGAACGCAGTCGTTTAATATACAAATTGGCAGATTTAATGGAAGAAAACAAGCTTGAGTTGGCTCAGCTGGAAACGTTGGATAACGGAAAGCCTTTCCGTGAAACATCTAATGCAGATATTCCATTAGCCATTGAACACTTCCGCTATTTTGCTGGTTGGTCGACTAAAATCATGGGACAAACCATCCCTGTAGCCGGTAATTTTTTTAATTATACAAAACATGAACCAGTTGGAGTGGTTGGGCAAATTATCCCATGGAATTTCCCATTATTAATGGCTGCCTGGAAACTGGGAGCGGCACTTGCTACCGGATGTACAATCGTATTAAAACCAGCAGAAAATACACCTCTTTCTGCATTATACCTGGCACAACTGATTAGTGAAGCTGGATTCCCGGATGGAGTAGTCAATATTGTCCCAGGATATGGTCCGTCTGCAGGACAACCATTGGTCGATCATCCAATGGTCGATAAGATTGCATTTACGGGTTCGACTAAAGTTGGTAAACAAATCATGAAATCAGCTGCTGATACGCTGAAACGCGTAACATTGGAACTTGGAGGAAAATCGCCGAATATCATTCTTCCGGATGCAGATTTATCAAAGGCTGTTCCAGGTGCACTAATGGGTATTATGTTCAATCAAGGGCAAGTTTGCTGTGCAGGCAGCCGCTTATATGTTCAAAAGAAAATGTATGATAATGTCGTCTCTGATTTAATAACTTGTGCCAAGGATATTAAACAGGGTAATGGGTTAGAAGAAGATACAACGATGGGTCCGCTTATTTCCGCTCAGCAGCAGTCCAGGGTTAAAGGATATATTGACCAAGGTGTTGAAGAAGGAGCCGAAGTGTTAATTGGGGGCGATATTCCATTTGACAAAGGCTATTTTGTATCGCCGACCGTGTTTGCAGATGTAAACCATAGCATGACAATAGCAAAAGAAGAAATATTTGGACCTGTTGTAGCGGCCATGCCATTTGATGATATTGATGATCTTATACAAAAAGCCAATGACAGCAACTATGGGTTAGCAGCAGGTGTATGGACGCAGGACTTGAAAAAGGCTCATCATATCGCTCATAAATTACAAGTGGGCACAGTATGGGTAAATACCTATAATACATTTGATGCGGCTTCTCCTTTTGGAGGGTATAAACAATCCGGTATTGGTCGTGAAATGGGAAGCTATGCACTCGATAACTACACAGAAGTGAAGAGTGTTTGGATTAATATGGACTAAGAATTATAAAGAGTGATTTTTATAGAATGCAGTGTGGTTATGGATGGTAATCACACTGTTTTTTTATTATGTTTATTCAGTAAGATAAGAACATAAATAGACCCCATAAAAGTCAGAGAAATGTCTGTCTTTTATGGGGTAATTTTATTTACTAAGGGCTTAGCTTTTCTTTAAAGAAGGCTCAGCTTGAATTTTTGGAAGGTCTTTTGGTTCTTCCTGTTTAAAGATACTTTGTAAAACGAATGTCTGGATGATCAAGAAGATTCCGCTTGTTATCCAATAGAGCGGAAGAGCAGCCGGTGCTGAAAAAGATATGAACATAATCATCATAGGTGACAAGAGTCCCATAAGCTTCATTTGGTTCTGCTGTTCAGACTGCATTTGGCTTGAGCTGACTTTGAATTGGAGATAGTAAATCAACCCGGCTATTAACGCCATAATGATGTTCGCCTCACCAAGACTAAACCAAAGGAAGTCATGAGTTGCAATTGTATGTGAGTCCCTAATGGCATAATAGAAACCCATTAATATCGGCATTTGAATCAGCATTGGTAAGCACCCGACATTGAGAGGATTTACGCCATGCTTCTGATAAAGCTGCATCATTTCCTGTTGGATTTCTGCTTTCTTCGCTGCATCAGTTGTTTGTTTTAATTTTTCCTGAATAGCTTCCATCTCAGGCTTTAAAACTTCCATTTTCCGTTTCATATCAGCTTGAGTTTTATACTGTTTAACAGTCAACGGCATGAGCAATAATTTAATTAGCAAAGTAGCCAAAATAATCGCGAGCCCATAATTCCCCTGAAATAATTCTGCATTGAATTCCAATAAGGCTAATAAGGGGGAGACAATAAAGTGTTGGAAAAAAACGTCTCCGTTAGAATTGGCTGAACATCCACTCAACAACATTCCTGCGAATAAAATACCTATTAATTTTTTCAATCCATTTCCTCCGATCATGTATTTATTTATACGATGGGATGGAAATGGCTGATTCTTTATCTCCGGGATTTACCTTAATACGAAATAAAGTGAAAAAGCGTTGAATATGGCGTTTATCTATAATTGGCTGTTTCTTATTACTTTTTAAAATCGGTTGATTCGTTCCTTCTTCATAGTGATTATTGAAAAGAACTTTATTTTGCTTATGCACAATGAATAAGGCAGCTAACGGAAAGACAACCGAGAATAAAAAGGCAATTATTAATGTCTGTTGTATGACATCATAATCATATTCAATTAATAATCCAATCATGGCTGGCAGCTCTCCGTTTAAGTTTTTTAAATTAGAAGTGATTTGTTATGGATACTATACCATTAAATGAATGCCAAGGATAGAAGAAGTATTCTTATTAAGTTAGGAGAGAAGATTAAGAAGATGGAAATAGAGTTTTAGCTGAGAAGTGAAACAGTGAATATTTTTTCCTATATAAACAAAGGTGTTAGCAACCTTATATAAACTTTTTTATGATTAAATTGCAAAATCAAAAAAACTTCATAAAAGGTTTAAACAGTATTTTTATCGAATAAATATAGGTGCTATAAAAAGAGTCAGTATTCGAAGGGAAATTTCTTTATGTTGATTAGAATTAAAGGAGGGGGAGATAGATTTGGAAATAGACATATCAGGTGCAGGACTAAGTTTTGGGCTATTTTGTATTGGAGCTGGATTAGCTTTAATGGGGCATTACATAGGTAAAGGACTGACAAATTTTGGTCAGTCTAAAAAGGTAATTGATTATAATGTGTTTTTAAAAGAGGGTGACCTAGCCTATGTTTTTAACTTAAATAGGAATGAAATAAAGGCTTTATTGACTGAATATCAGGATGTCCCTAAGCTGGTGTTAAACGGGACTACCTATTATCCTAAAAATCAATTAATCGAATGGATTTCATCCAAGAATTTTAGCAATGATAAACGGACGGTTTAAGTAAAAAAGAAAAAACGGCTGGTTTTCCAGTCGTTTTTTCTGTTATTTATAAGCGAATAGACTCTATCCTATAAAAATACTTATATAGAAAGTAAGCATCACACCGTTATGATGGTTACCTCAATATTTCCTCGTGTTGCTTTAGAGTAAGGGCAAACCTGGTGGGCCATATCAGCATATTTTTTAACTTCTTCTTTATCCAATCCAGGGATAGAGACATCTAAACGGACAGCGAGTTTAAATCCGCCATCTTCTTCATCCTTACCGATCGTAACATTAGACGTAACTGTTGTATCAACTTTTTTTCGATCCTTACGTAATACGAGGTTTAATGCACTGTCATAACAGGCAGCATATCCTGCTGCAAACAGTAATTCAGGGTTTGCAGCTTGTTCTCCGCTGCCTCCCAATGCTTTTGGTTGCCTCACATCTAAATCTATAATCCCGTCTTCAGATTTTACATGTCCTTCTCGGCCGCCAGTGGATGTGACAGTTGCTGTATATAATGGTTCCATCAAACCAACTCCTTAATTAATGATATATAGCACTTTTCCCTATTTTGGTTTTATTAAACAGATAATCAAAGGAATAGCTAATTGATTATTATGAAAATACTTCCTTTTCCATCTAGACTACATAGAAACGCTAGGTATATAATAAAGGCGAAAGTAAATTTATGGGAAGTAGTGTGTATGTGTATGGAAACAGAAATGCTAACTATTTTTGATGAATCAGGATCCGCGATTGGGGTAGCAACACGCGAAGAAGTTCATAACAAAGGGTATTGGCATCAAACCTTTCAATGTTATGTGATTGGGAAAGAAAATCATGAAGAATATGTGTATCTTCAACTCAGAAGTCATTTAAAAAAAGATTTTGCAAATGTTTACGATATAACTGCAGCGGGACATATTCTTTCAAATGAAACGGTGGCTGATGGTGTAAGAGAAGTTAATGAGGAACTTGGATTAAATGTTACCTATAATCAACTAAACAGCCTTGGTATGGTTTCTAATGTAATAGAAACAGAGAAAATTAAAGACCATGAATTAAGCCATGTTTTTCTTTATGAAATGACAGGACCTATGGAGACTTTTATCCTGCAGCCAGAAGAAGTATCTGGAATGGCAAAAGCTCGATTATATGATTTTATTACTTTTTATAAGGGAGATTCAGATTATTTGGAGATCGAAGGCTATAAGCAGGATTCTAGCGGAGGTAAAACTTGGTTTAACGAAATAATCAGTAAAGACCAGTTTGTACCGCATTCTGAGCAGTATTTTGTTACGGTGGCAGAAGCTATTTGCTCGAACCGGAAAGCTTTAAATAGAGGAATTGCTGAAAAAAGATAACAATCAGTGGCATAATTAACTGTATCTTGGAATGGATATAGAATCATAGTGATTATTATAGGAACAGATGCGGAGTGATAGGCATGGATATAGAAATTAAAGTAAATTATAACTCAATATATGCAGAGTCTATGCAACAAGTCTATCAATCTGTCGGCTGGAATAAGCATACTATTGATGTGATTGAACAAGTTTTCGCAGTAAGTACGCATGTTGCCATTGCTTTTAAAGAAGATAGCCTCTAATTGGTTTTGGAAGAGCGCTATCAGATGGTGTATGGAATGGTGCAATTATTTTATGATCTCGTAGTCCATACCGATGAACAGGGTAATGGAGTAGCTAGGGAAATTATTAACTCTCTATTAACACAATTGAAATCCGTATCTTGCTATCCACTTAATTTCTACAGTCGGTAACGAAAAACTTTATAAAAAATGCGGATTTTACCCATTGAAAATTGGTATGGCTCGCTATTTGAATCAGGAGTTGGCTGAAACATATTTGGTTAAATAAAAAGGGGGGATTGAATGTTCGACCGGATTATAACGGAGGCAAATGAACTGCGTGCCCTTATAGGAGAACCAAGTAAACTAGTACAAAATAAAGTGATTAAACGATTGGATGATCATTGTGTGCATTTCATAAGCAAATCCCCGTTTGTGTTTATTGGTACAACAGACGGGAACGGGCATTTAGATGTTTCACCTAGGGGAGACCGAGCTGGATTTGTTCGAATATTGGATGAAAATCATTTGATAATTCCGGAACGGAGAGGCAATAAAAGAATGGACACCTTATACAATCTTTTAATGAACCCTGGAGTAGGCTTGTTGTTTATTATTCCAGGCTTGGGTGAAACCCTCCGAGTAAATGGAAAAGGGTACGTAGTAAAAGATCCAGACTTGCTTGAGTGTTTAGGTGTTAATGGAAAGACACCAAACATCGGTATTGGGGTTAAGGTAGAGGAATGCTTTATTCATTGTGCAAAGGCATTTATTAGATCAGAATTATGGAATCCGACAACTTGGCCAGATAAAGGCTCTCTACCTTCAGCTGCAAAGATTCTTGCAGCACATGCCAGCCAACTGAAAAAAAGAGCTGAAGACATTGAAATCCAATTAAAGGAGGGTTACACATCCAGATTATATTAAACAATTTTTTTGTTGCTTTCTGATATTAGTCTTAATCTATCACCACAGTAAAAAAATAAGACTGCCTTTGTAAGGATGTTGCTATTGCATAATTTATTCTGAGTGATAAACCACCACCTCCAGGAAGGAAGTGGCTGTTCTCGTTATTTAAAGAAATTACGCGTTATTTCATGTACCTTTTTACATAATTATAGAGTGGTTTTACAAAATTAATCGGTTTATTTAATACAGCAGTGCGGGCTTTTTAATACATATGAAAAATGCGGAGCATTCTTATTATCGTGTTAATATCCCGATTCATTTTGCCTCAGTCTGTAAATTCAGTCTATATATGTTTTATTCAGGTTAGAATGTTCATTTCATCGTATATATTCCATCGCCAAATTGCTTCAATCCAAGCTATAATATAATTAAAATAGTAAAATTGACTGCATTTTTAAAACTCTCCAACAAAAAAACATTCTAATCTGACTATTTATATGAATTGAGGTGTTTATATGGAAAAAATCATTGAGGTAAGCCACCTTACCAAAACCTATGGTGACATTACGGCGGTAAATGATATTGATTTTTATGTAGAGAAAGGAAAGCTGTTTGCCTTCCTCGGTCCTAATGGCGCAGGCAAAAGCACGACAATTGATATGTTATGTACGCTCTTAAAGCCAGATGAAGGAGAAATCATCATTAATGGCTATCAGATTGCTAAAAATGATTCTAAAATCCGTGAATCAATCGGGGTAGTCTTCCAGGAAAGCCTGCTCGATCCTCTCCTGACTGTACGGGAAAATCTCCTAACAAGAGCTAAATTCTATCAGATTCCAAAATCAGAGCTTAAATCCAGAGTGGAACGAGCAGCGCTTGCAGCTGATGTCATGGACTTTATTGATCGCCCTTATGGAAAATTATCAGGAGGGCAAAGGCGCCGTGCTGATATAGCAAGAGCTCTTGTGAACACACCGAAGGTTCTTTTCCTGGATGAGCCGACTACCGGTCTTGACCCCCAAACAAGAAGAAGCGTTTGGGAGACAATTACGAACCTGCAAGTAGATCAGGGACTGACTGTATTCCTGACGACACATTATATGGAGGAAGCCGCCTCTGCCGACTATATCATGATCATTGATGATGGTGAGATTGTGGCAAAGGGAACTCCTTATGAACTGCGAAATACATATAGCTCAGATATGCTGAAAATTGAACCGACTGACCATGCCGCTCTCGATGAGCTTTTTCAAGCCAATGGAATCAAGTACAAAAACGAGCATCAACTGATGATCATTAAAATAGCGAATACAAAAGAGGCCCTCTCGATTCTCAAATTGGCAGAGCCCTTGATTGCAAATTTTGAAGTGTTACATGGGACAATGGATGATGTGTTCATCGAAATCACAGGAAAGGAAATACGTGCTGATGTTTAATTTAGCAAAGCGTAATCTAAAACTATTTTTTCGAGATAAAAGCGCGGTCTTCTTCTCCTTATTGGCCGTCTTCATTATCATTGGATTATATGTTCTCTTTCTTGGAGATACCATTGCAGGGGACATGACCGAAATTAAGGAAGCTCGATATTTAATGGATAGCTGGATTATGGGCGGTCTACTTGCCGTTACCTCAGTCACGACGACCATGGGCGCTTTTGGCACAATGGTAGAGGATCGGGCAAATGGCAATATGAAAGATTTCTATGCCTCGCCATTAAAAAGGTATCAAATAGCTGGTGGTTATATAATCAGTTCATTTATGGTCGGCCTCATCATGTGTATGGTCACTTTTGTCTTAGCGGAGATATATATTGTCGCAAACGGTGGGGAGCTTTTGCCCCTCATAAGTATGTTAAAAATCATTGTGTTGATTTTCTTATCGGTTCTAGCCTCAAGCGCAATGGTGTTTTTCTTAGTTAGCTTCTTTTCAAGTGTTAATGCATTTGCAACCGGCAGTACTGTCATCGGGACATTAATCGGGTTTCTTACCGGCATTTACATTCCAATTGGCAATCTTCCTGATGCTGTTCAAATGATTGTGAAAATTTTTCCGGTAACCCATGCAGGTGTCTTATTTCGTCAGGTATTTATGGAAGAGCCCTTAAAAATATCATTCGACGGTGCACCAAGTACTGCAGTAGATGGGTTTAAAGAAGAGCTGGGTGTTATGCTTACATATGGCGACTATACTGCCCAAGCCAGCACGCATATTTTTGTTCTCGTAGGAGTCACCATATTATTTTTCGCTCTCGCCGTATGGAATGTATCACGCAAAAAAGCCTAGCAGGGGACATAGTTCCCTGCTTTTTTATGAAACTGAGATATTTCGTCTCCCAGAATTAAGATAATGCTAATCTAACTAAATTACCTTCACCACAATCTACATCTAGCACTTTGTTATTTATCCCCTATAAGTTAAGTGAAAAACTGAATTCTTATTATAATGACTTTTTATTGGACTGTTATATCGGAGCTGTATGATCTGCTTTTTTACCCCCTAAAGCTTAATTTAGAACCAATATAAGTGAATGTGAATCGCTGATATTTTCTAAATATTTGATATAATGGTAGAGGTTGGAGTTGGTAGAAAATATTTTAATAATTGAAAAGACCAATATACCATTAACAAATATCACGGAAAAATAAGAATAAGGGGCGAATAAATTGATTAATACCACTGAAGAATTGTTGATTGCTCTACGAAATATTATTCAAGAAAGCCGAGTAACAACCAATCTAACTATTTTAGAACAACACAGCATAGATGAATCGTATCATCGTGCCAGTCTGCCTGATATAGTAGTGTTTCCGACAAACACAGAAGAAGTGAGAAAGATAATGACTATAGCGAATCAATATAAAGTACCGATTGTGCCATTTGGAAGGGGAACAAGCTTGGAAGGGCATGTTATTCCTTATGACCATGGAATCATGATTGATTTTTCTCTTATGGATAAAATATTGGAAGTCAGGGAGAAGGACTTTCTTGTGAAAGTTCATCCAGGGGTGACGCGTTCTCAATTGAATAAAGAGTTGAAAAAATACGGATTATTTTTTTCCGTAGATCCGGGGGCAGATGCAACACTTGGTGGGATGGCGGCTACAAATGCCAGTGGAACAACATCTGTTAAATATGGAATTATGCGTGACCAAGTTCGGGATTTAGAGGTTGTTCTTGCGGATGGCACGCTGATTCATACAGGTAATTTAGCAGAAAAGTCTTCTTCTGGCTATCATTTAAATGGTTTATTTGTAGGATCGGAAGGTACACTTGGATGTTTTACTGAATTGACATTAAGAGTCTACGGTATTCCTGAAAATATTATGGCAGCACGGGCTTCATTCAAGACTGTTAATGATGCTGTCGAAGCAGTCTTGAGTATTTTACAAGCGGGTATTCCAATTGCGAGAGTTGAGCTTGTAGATGAACCTTCTATGAAACAAGTAAACTTGCATAATAAAACAGTCTATAAGGAACAACCTACTTTATTTTTAGAGTTTGAGGGTAATGAGGCTGGCTTAAAGCAAGATGTTGAATTTATGAAAGAGATAGTAGAGGTTCACAATTGTGAAGATATTGTATTTGAGACCGATAATGCAGCTCGAAATCAGCTATGGGAAGCTCGCCATAATCTAGCTTACTCCTATATTCATGGACATCCAGGAAAAAAACTCATGATAACCGATGTGTGTTTACCGCTTTCCGAGTTAGCTGGTGCTATTGCTCATGCAAGAGAATCACTTGATTTGTTAATGCTTACAGGCGGTGTTGTTGGGCACGTCGGTGATGGCAATTTTCATGTTCTTTTAATGATAGATATGAATGATCCTGATGAATTAAAAAGAGCAGATCAATATAATGAATTGATTGTAATGTATGCACTTGAACGAGGAGGAACTTGCACAGGAGAACATGGGGTCGGCATAGGGAAACAGAAATACCAAGAGAAAGAACATGGAGAAGCACTGCTGGTGATGGAAAAGATTAAACGGGTACTAGATCCAGACAATCTTATGAACCCAAATAAAATATTTAAAATTAAGAAATAGAAAAAATATTATTGGAATTCATTTTATGATGAAATAAAAGATTGGTAGAATTTTTTATCCTTGGCAACTTTCTTAAGATAGAGAAATGTATTGGTTGATTAGTTTTTATAATGATAACTGGAGGGTTTTAGGGTGGAATTACAACAATGGTTTGAAAAAGGTTTAACAACGGAACAGTATATCGATGGTATGAAAACGCATAAAGAAAATCTTCAAAAGGTGTATGAATCCTTCCATCTTTCTGAGGAAAATAAAGAGGCGCTTTTAACTATACCGACCACTGGGATTAAGGTTATTGTGTTGACGGAAGATTGGTGCGGGGATGCAATGGTAAATATCCCGATCTTACTGCGTATTGCAGAAGCAACAAATATCGACGTTCGTTTTATCCTGCGTGACAGCAATTTAGAGTTAATGGATCAGTATTTAACCAATGGAACAGCCCGATCGATTCCGATTTTTATTTTCATCGATGAAAAAGGAAATGAATTAGCCGTTTGGGGACCACGCGCTGCTAAAATTCAACAAAGCTTTGATGAGTTGAAAGCACAGTTACCAAGTGCAGATGCCCCTGATTTTAAAGAAAAGCAACTTGAGATGTTCAAAGAATTTGTAAATAAATTTACGGCAGATCATGATACATGGCAAGTTATTGCAGATAGCATTATTAGTAAATTAAAAGAAATTAAGTAGGTGAGTGATTCATCTAAAAGTTAGAAGAAGGATACACCACAAGTACTTGAAACCCGCAAAATATAATCAGCTATTTGTCCTTATTAATATATAGAAAAAAGGATGGGGAGTATTTAAAGGGGGAACATGGTGAATATACGCTATGTAACAACAGAAGAGGAAAAGAAAAAGGTCTTGTCAGCCTATTTTAAAGAAGGGTTGGAGGGTCAATTAGAAACGTTTCCGAGTAAGGAGAAAAGAAAGCTGATCATTTTACAAAATATAAGTGAACGTTTTGAACAGGGGAGAATATATTCAGAAATAGAAATTAACGAAGTGTTGAAAACAATTTACGGTGATTTTGCAACAATTCGAAGAGAGCTTATCGTGTATGGATTTATGAATCGCAGCAAGAATTGCGCTGAATACTGGATAGAAGATGAATTGAGATAAAACGATTGATTATGCAGACAATAGGAAAATAATGCGGGATATAAGAAAGGGACGAATGATTTAATTTAAAACTAATTGATTAGTACATAGAAGACTTAAACACAAAATAAATCAATGGCAGTAGTTCTTTCGATTAAAGGACAATTAACAATATCATAATCTTATTAATTTTAAGACTGAAGACAGAGAGAATAGTACTCTGTTTTTTTTGCTTTTTCCTTTATTTCAGGGAGCATTAGTATTCTCCATAAGAATTAACAAATCAGTCATTGTAATAAGAGATAGAATCTCCTCCTACGGACATTTATTATTTAAAATATTTCAATAATTTAAATAATTAAAGTATAATAATGGAATATCTGGAGATTGGTCTTATTTCTACAAAACATTACATATTTCTCTTGAATGATATAGAAGGAGGGATGCTAGATGAATTATTCGTTACATCCACTTGGAGATCGAGCAATTTTAATTGAATTTGGCAAAGAGATAGATGAAGTAACCTATAATTCGGTGCGACAGATAAGCAATCTATTAGAAAGTGAGAAACCTGAGTGGCTGATTGAGTTGGTTCCCGCATATACAACACTTACCTTATTTTATTCTCCTGAATATGTTAATCGAGAATTTCAGGAAAGTCAGCTTCCCTATGAAATAATCACTCGTGAGATAAAAAGATTGCTAGACCGTTCTCGACCATCAATTAAAGGTGAACAAAGAAGAGTGGAAATTCCAATTTGCTATGGCGGAGATTTGGGTCCGGATCTAGTATATGTGGCTGAATATAATCATTTAACTGAACAGGAAGTTATTGAGATTCATTCAAATGGTGATTATCTTATATACATGCTTGGATTTGCACCTGGATTCCCTTATATAGGAGGGATGTCTAAGGAAATCTCAGCACCAAGAAGAAAATCTCCAAGACAAAATATTCCCCCGGGAACGGTAGGGATTGCTGGTGAGCAAACAGGAATTTATCCAATTGAAACACCTGGAGGTTGGCAGTTGATAGGCAGAACTCCACTAAAATTATTTAATCCAACTGATTCATCACCCACTCTATTGAAAGCTGGGGACCGGGTTCAATTTAAACCAATTAGCTATGAGGAGTATCTCAGTCTGGAGGGGAATGGAAATGTTGATCATTGAAAAATCGGGTTTGTTAACCTCCATTCAGGATTTAGGAAGGTACGGGTTTAAAAAATATGGGATTATCACAGGCGGAGCAATGGATCCATTATCTCATAGAATGGCAAATCTATTGGTCCAGAATCATGAAAATGAACCGACAATTGAAATGACCCTCTCTGGTCCAACTATACGATTTTTAGAGAACACGATCATTTCTTTGTGTGGAGGAAACTTATCCCCTTCTTTAAATGGCAGGCCAATGCAAATGGCAAGTCCTATTCATATTCAAAAAGGGGATGTTCTGACATTCGGCCAGCCTAAGACAGGTTGCCGTGCTTATTTAGCAATACGCGGCGGTATAAAGATTCCAAAGGTGATGGGGAGCTATTCCACCTATCTACGTGCACAAATAGGAGGATTCAAAGGGAGACCTCTGCAAAAAGGCGATCACTTAGAGGTTGTTCCTTTTAAACAAGAGAGGGATGTAATGAGCACGAATTGGTTTGCTTCGGACCTGTTGCATATAGAGCCAGAAGGCCTTAAAAAGGTAAGGGTTTTAAAGGGCAGACATTTTGAAGAATTTACAAAAAGGAGTATAGATGCCTTTACTAAGCAATCGTATAAAATTTCTTCTCAGTCAGATAGAATGGGTTATCGTCTTGATGGAGTCTCGCTTGAACTTTTTAAGCGGAAAGAGATTGTTTCAGAAGCGGTCACTTTCGGAACGATACAGGTTCCTGCAAATGGGAAACCAATTATATTGATGGCTGATAGTCAGACGATCGGCGGTTATCCAAAAATAGCAGAAGTTATTTCGGTTGATTTGCCAGTTGTTGCCCAGGCCAAACCAGGTGATTCTTTGCAATTTGAATTTGTCACATTGGATGAGGCACAGCAGCTTTATCTTAATCAAGAAAAACAACTAAAAATTTTAAAAAGGGGAATTGGGATGAAATTTAATAAGGGGAAACAATATGTATAAGATTGACATTAATTGCGATATGGGAGAAAGCTTTGGACATTATCGATTGGGGCGAGATGAAGAGATACTAAATTATGTATCTTCAGCTAATATCGCCTGTGGTTTTCATGCAGGCGATCCATCAACAATGAAGAAAACAGTACGGTTAGCGCTTTTGAAAGGAGTTGGAATAGGAGCACATCCGGGGTTCCAGGATTTAATAGGTTTTGGACGCAGGGAAATGAGGGTTAGTCCTGAAGAAGCCTATGATCTGGTAATCTATCAAATCGGTGCATTATATGCGTTTACAAAGGCAGAGGGAGGAAAGCTGCAGCATGTAAAACCGCATGGAGCTTTATTTAATATGGCGGCAAAGGATATTGCTCTGTCCGAAGCGATTTCAGAAGCAGTATATGATGTGGATCCTGAATTGATTTTATTTGGATTATCCGGTGGAGAATTGGTGAAGGCAGCCAAACGTATTGGTTTACGTGCTGCCAGTGAGGTTTTTTCAGACCGCACATATCAGGCGGATGGAACATTAACCTCAAGAACGGATGCAAATGCATTAATTAAGGATTCAGCAAATGCCATCCATCAAGTTGTTCGTATGGTGAAAGAGCAGAGGGTTACTTCCGTTAAGGGTGAGGAGATAGAGATAAAAGCAGATACAGTCTGTATTCACGGAGATGGAGAAAACGCGCTGGAATTTGCAAAGCAAATCTCAGAAACATTAAAAAGAGAAGGTATCGAAATTCAAAAAATAGATTGTTTCATAAATGAATTGATATATTAATCTCTTTGGAAGACATTTGAATACAGCTGGTTGATATTCTAACTAATGATCTAAAGCAGGATGGGGGAGTTGTATGAAAAAGAAAGAATCGCATTTGAGTATTTTAGTAGGGGCTGCCTTTTTAATGGCCACATCAGCGATCGGCCCAGGATTTTTAACACAAACGTCTGTATTTACTGAACAGCTATTGGCGAGTATGGGCTTTGTTATTTTGATATCCATTATTATAGATATTGGGGCACAGGTAAATATTTGGAGAATTATAGCTGTATCAGAAAAGAGGGCGCAGGATATAGCGAATGAATTACTACCGGGATTAGGTTATTTTTTAGCTGCTTTAATTGTATTAGGAGGATTAGCATTTAATATTGGGAATATTGCGGGGGCAGGACTCGGTATCAATGTAATCACTGGGGTCGATGCAAAATGGGGTGCGCTTTTAAGTGGATTAGTTGCTGTAGGAATATTCTTAGTTCGTGAAGCTGGTAAAGTAATGGATCGGTTTGTACAAATTATGGGCTTTATTATGATTTTTCTTACTGTTTATGTAATGTTCACAGCTAACCCTCCCTATGCTAAAGCTCTTGTACATACAGTGTGGCCTGATGAGATTAATCTGCTGGCGATTGTCACATTGGTTGGAGGAACGGTCGGTGGTTATATAACTTTTGCGGGCGGGCACAGATTAATTGATGCCGGGCTTACGGGAAAACATAATTTACCTCAAGTTACTAAGAGTGCGGTTAGTGCCATTGGCATTGCATCCATCATGCGAATATTTTTGTTTTTAGCAGTATTGGGAGTGGTTTCACAGGGTTTTGTTTTGGATGCCGGTAATCCGGCAGCCTCTGTCTTTAAGCAAGCAGCAGGGAATGTGGGATATAAAATGTTTGGGGTCATAATGTGGGCTGCTGCCATTACTTCTGTTATTGGTGCAGCATATACATCTGTTTCCTTTATCAAAACCTTTAGTAGTTTTGTTGATCGTTATCAAAAATGGTTTGTCATAGCTTTTATCGTTATTTCAACGGCAGTGTTCGCGACAATTGGCCAGCCTGTACAGATTCTCGTGCTGGTGGGGGCACTAAATGGTTTGATTCTTCCTGTGGCTCTTGGTGTTATGCTAATAGCAGCCTATAAGGAGAAAATAGTAGGAGACTATAAACAGCCTTTATGGCTTACTGTTTTTGGTGTAGTTATCGTTATTGGTATGGCGATAATGGGAGGTTATTCACTCATTAATGGTTTGTCACAATTGTTTTAGTAAATAATCTTTGATTAATGAGTCTCAATATCATTTAATCCATTGAGAAGTTATAACATCTAGATTTTAATCAAAACCCTAATTTCGTTCATATAATCTTTGTGAAAATCAGGGTCTTTTTTATGTAATGTTCACATATATGGTTCGTGGCACGGATTCATTCATCGGTTAATTTTCCAGGAAAGGAATCAACTTGTTGTATATCATATTCACCCATGTTTATCACAGGTAATCCGTGGTGATTTAAGCGGATTTCCTTAGAGTTTTGCGCCTTTTTATACACCTTAAATTTATGGTCATTATACGTAAGTGCGTGGAATAAAATTTCATTTTACATCAACACAAAATGTTTTGTCAATAATTAATTTGTAAAAATATCAAAAAAATGGTATAATAGTTTTACAGTTATTTTTTATCGTATTTCAAATTCCGCTGGACTTTTCTTTACAGATAGAATTTGCATACGTTTTTTTTATATACTTTTATAAAACGAAGGAAAATTCAGATGTTTTTAAGCTTTAAAGTAAGTTAGTTGAATAAAATTTTCAATAAACTATTTATCCTGTTCAAACTGGTGCTAAGACTCCGCCTTCAAACGTAAGCAGAAGCAATCACGGTTAAGGCGGAGGCGGAGATAAGCGTCGGTAAGAACCCGATTGGTTCAACGAATGCTCGGGAGGGGATGAAAGAAAACCTTCACCGAGCAAAGTTTCACTTTATTAGTAAACGAGTTTTTATATACAAGGAGGACTTTAATAATGAATCTAATCAATAAGAAAGTTACACACAAACGTTTTGGAACGGGTAGTATAGTTGGGCATAATGAGTCTAAAATTGAAATAAATTTCGAATCGGAAAATAAAATGTTTGTTTACCCTGATGTTTTTGGAGAGCATCTAAAACTACATGATAAAAGTGATGCTAAGTCACTCGAAGAAATTATACAAAAAAAGGAAGACGAACTAAAAGAGGAAGAATGGAAAAAGGAAGAAGAAAAAAAACTACAACGAAAAAAACAGGAACTTCGCGTAGAACACGAAAAACTTATGAAGCATCATAAGCTACATCCTGAATCACAAATGGTTTTTTGGTGTGACACAGAAGAACAGAATAGTTCTCTTTCAGAGTGGAAGGTTTTTTCGGGTGTAATAAAAAGCGGTAAAAACAAAGGAAATCCGAACAAGCCAGTCCGTTTACATCAAAATAGCGCTGTCCTGTTAACTGCAGTCGATCCCAATATGTCTGAAAAAGACAGACGTATCTTAGGTGTCTATATGGTGCATGAAAATTTTGTCGGAAAGATGTGTGAAGATGGAATTATTCCTGCTCATTCAAAATACAGAATCCAACTTACAGAAGAGGAATCAGATCAGTTGGCTTTCTGGGAATATTATGTGAATGAGAAAAATCCAGAAAAAATGACATGGAATACAGGTAAATACCGTTATTTCGATAATTTATGGATGGCTCAAATTTTACTTGCTATCATTTCGTTGAAAAGTGACCCGAATGAACGAGAACTTGCGCAGCAATTCTTTAATCATTTTTGTAAAATGAATCAGATCATGGAACAAGATATACCAAAGCCTAATGGCGCTATAATGCGTACTTAGACGCTAGTCTAAAGATTAGTTGAAGACGAATAAAAAATAGCGAGCATATGTCATTAAAACCAACAGGATCATGTGTACACACATATAGTATACTCTAGGTTGAGTGAATGACACAGATTGAAACAGTTTTAATTCGAATGAAAGTACCCTAATCTCTGAGCGGAGATTAGGGTTTTTTATATGCCGTGTGAAAAAGTAAAATTAAAAATCTGATTTTTGATTTATAGGTATATGAACCACTTGATGTTATATTAAAATAATGGTGGAGACGTATATATAATTAATTTTATACTGTGAGTGGTTACTGAAGTGTAGATATATTTAAAAATTTGAATAGCTCTTTTGCGAACTATATTTGTTTTCGTGAACAATGAAACCTCAAAAAGAGAAGCTGGAACATTAGAAATTTGATTTTTTATTACTAAGGTAATGCTAATGACTTAAAGGTTGTTACAGTTGTCTGTCTAAATTTCCTTTCGTTTTTTAAGCCTTGAAATAGTGAGTTGAGTAATGAGAGAGAGGGATTATTTATGATTGGTGCGATTACAGGTGATGTTGTTGGATCTCGTTTTGAATTTAATAATCATCGTAGCAAGGAATTTGAGTTGTTTACCGAAGAGTGCCGAGTAACGGACGACAGCATTATGACTCTTGCGATTGCTAAAGCTTTTATGGAGACAGAAGGGTCTATTCACTCTTCTATCACTGCAAGGGATTATGACGGTGAGTACGAGACACTGCTTGAGAGTATGTCGATTATATATATGCAAGAATTGGGGCGTAAATATCCGAATTGTGGGTTTGGTGGGATGTTTGCGAAATGGGTCTTCAGTGATAATCCCGAACCTTATAACAGTTTTGGAAACGGGGCAGCGATGCGAATAAGTCCTGTAGGTTTTTTAGCAAGAACCGAGAATGAAGCAAAGGATTTATCTAATATTGTTACTAGGACAACCCATAATCATGAAGAGGGAATAAAGGGCGCTGAGGCTACCGCTGTAGCCATATTTATGGCAAGACGGGGATTTACCAAAAGTGAAATTAAAAATAGGATTAGTAGTAATTACTATCAGTTAGATTTCTCGATTGATGAAATCAGAGAAACATACGTGTTTAATGTGATATGCCAGGAGACTGTTCCGCAGGCAATTGTTGCTTTTTTAGAATCAACCTCCTTTGAAGATGCGATTCGTAATGCCATTTCGATTGGTGGAGACAGTGATACTTTGGCAGCCATCACCGGCGCTATAGCAGAAGCGTATTACGGAGTACCTGAAACCCTGAAGGAAAAGGCATTAACCTATTTGGATGATGAACTGCTGTCTATTTACGATAACTGGTGTCATTTTAATAAGAATGAAAATCTCCCTGGTAAGTTCAAAGTACTAACAAAATATATACCTAAAATTTGTGATGCGGACTCCTTTGGTGAATGGTTTAAAGATTGTGAGAATGGTGAAACAACAATTCAAATGCCATTTGTCAGGTATAAAAAGCTTATAAATTTATTTGTTAAGGAATTCTATCACTTTTCTGAATCCCATCCGGAATACGATTTGACCAGTTACAGTGATATTTTGGAGAAGAATGGTCTTAAATGGAGACAGGAAGCAATGCGTGATGCGGATGAAGCTTCTCTAGATGCCCAATGTATCCTTGCGCTCATTATGGGTGCCATTAGAGCAGAGCGATTCAGCGAGGGAGCTCTGCTAAGCTTCTTTGAGGATGGATCCATTGTGAAGTGGCTAAAAAGGTTGAAAAAGATTGATGAGAATAATTCTACTGGCAGTAAGGGAATTTGTTAATCTGGTGAGTGTTCGGAAAGAAGAATGTTAAGTATCAATATTCTGTAATTAATGAAGGATTACATCCAGAGTATTTTAAATAATTATCTGGGCGTAATCCTCACGTATATGTATCAATACATAACAATCGCATACTTTTTTTCTTCTTCTTCATCATCAAAGATAAAGGCAAAGTTAAGTGTCACATCTACTCCATCCTCTGTTAACCAATTAAAGGGAAAAGTCGCGGGCTGAGCACTGGTTGTTAATCCATGCTTTAAAATTACCTTTCTTTCGAATGTACTGAATGCTTCTTCAAGTCCGTGCTCCTGAAAATCGTATTCTGTTATTAAATAATTTTTTAATAGGGGCCAGCTGTAAAATTCAATCATGATTTAGTCTCCTTCTCAGCGCATTATCAAATTATTATAAGGGGTGTTCTGGGAATTAACAAATTCCATGGACCTGTACTAGGTAATCTCTATGGAATGATTAGCCTTTCTCTAAAGATCCAGTAAATGAAATAAAAATAAATCTTCAATTTTCAGCTTTAAACCTCCGTGTTACTTAAAACCTACTCGTTATAAAATCATAGCGCATCTGGTCTCTATAGCTGCATAACTAAGAAATTAGTGATGGGTATTGATAAGGATATAGTCAAGCAGCCATAAAGAAACTGCCCCTTTAAATGCAAGAATTAGGAGGGGCAGTTTCTTTATAGTGTATAAAGGATTTACCTATATTTGTGATAGGTTAAGACCTATTTACTTTATTTAATTCAGATCCCAAAAATTTTGCGAGCTCCAGCATTCCGTATAGGCCGGCCTCAGCTTCGGCATCGGAATTATAGTTTGTATTTGTATTGATATCATATGTGTAAATCGTTCCATCCTGATCACGGATAAACTCAATTCCGGCAATGTCAATACTTGATGAGGTAAGGAATTCTTCGTATTTTGAAATAATAGGATCATTAAAATCCTTAATAATTTTAAATTGTGGCGATATTTCCTCTTGTTCTCCAACTGGGCAGAATAAATCATCTATTTGGCAGGCATCGGCAGGACATAATTCAAAACCTTTTGATGTATCAACACGAACAGCATAGAGAAATTTTCCTCCAATAAATTCACAGCGTGTTATTGAAGAATCAGGGGAGAGGATATATTGCTGTATAAGTGTGATCCCATCTACCGGCTCTTCAAAAAGAGGGCTGTTTACGTACTCCTCCAGGGCCTCTATAGATTGAAACAGCTGCACGCCAAGACCTTTTCCAGCCCTGTTATGTTTAGTGATAAAAGGAGTCATTCCAAGCCTTTTAGCGGCAGTTATGATATTCTCCCGACCGACAGCAGCAATCGTGGCAGGAGTTTTGATACCCGCAGCCTGAAGAGCAGTGTATTGATTAATTTTGCTGATTTCCATTCCTAAAGCTTTTGAGCCATTAAATACTTTTCGGTTATGACGTTCGAGCCAGTTGATTACTCCACTAGCAAGTTCAGGTGCATAACGGTGGCCGCGTGTATGGGAAGACGCACTCATACGGTTGTAAAAAATACCTTCTGGCGGAGTATCTGTCAAATCGACTAAGCCTTCAGCTAAATGCCAGTTTTTATATGGAAGGTTTAATTCTTCCAATCTATTAATTAAATGATTGGTCCAGTCATCATTTTCATGAATGATATGTATGTTTGTCATTAGGAAAATCTCCCTCTAGTTTTCGTCAATTTATGTAAATCATACCATTTAACTTGGAATTGGGTCAAATGTTGAAATTTAGGAAAAATAATTGTTGCAGTGGAAAAACCGTTTGGCAAAGTTTATACTGTTGATTGAGAAAGAGATAAAAGGGAGATACCATGCCAAATTTTTCGCCATACAGATATTTTTCAAAAAAAGACTGGGCTAACTTGCGATTTAATACGCCAATGACATTGACTCAAACGGAAATAGAAGAACTACAGGGTGTTAATGAAAAACTTTCTGTTGAGGAAATTACGACGATTTATTTGCCGTTAACCCGTTTATTAAATTTATATGTGAACTCATCACAAATGCTGCACACGGTCACGGACACTTTCTTTGGGAATACCACAAGAAAAGTGCCATATGTAATCGGTGTAGCAGGAAGTGTAGCTGTAGGGAAAAGTACAACAGCCCGTATTATTCAGGCTCTTTTATCCCGATGGCCAAATACTCCACAGGTAGAAATTATCACAACCGATGGATTCCTCTATCCTAATGCTGTGCTGGAGGAACGAGGAATAATGGACAAAAAGGGCTTTCCTGAGAGTTATAATACGAAGGAATTAATCAAGGTTTTATCTAGAATTAAAGCTGGCCATCCAAAAGTGAAGGCACCTATATATTCGCATCTATATTATGATATAATGCCTAACCAATATACCGTCATCCAACAACCGGATATCGTCATCGTGGAAGGAATTAATGTTCTGCAAACTCCTAAACAGGATGATCATTTTCCAAGTGTTTACGTATCAGACTTCTTCGACATCTCCATCTATGTCGATGCCACTGAAAATAATATTTATAATTGGTATGTTGAACGTTTTAAAACGCTTCGTAAAACCGCTTTCGCCAATCCGGAGTCTTATTTCCATCGTTATGCCGATTTGACGGATGAAGAAGCAGACGAAATTGCAACAAATATTTGGAATACCATTAATAAAATCAACTTGGATTTAAATATTGCTCCAACTAAAACGAGAGCGAACATTATTCTTAAGAAGGACTCAGATCATTCTATTTCTTCGGTGAAATTGAGGAAGATTTAAAAGGAAGTTTTCATAGGGGGCGGTTGAACGATGGCAACTGAGAAACAGAAAATGATTAATGGAGAATTATATAGGCCACTAGATGATGAACTTGTCAATGACCGTCTCCGTGCCAGGAAGCTTATGAGACTATATAATCAGACGATGGAAACTGATTATGCAGAACGGACCGCTTTATTAAAAAAGTTACTTGGTTCAACCGCAAAAAATTACTATATTGAACCGACTTTTCGGTGCGATTATGGGTACAATATTCATGTTGGTGAAAACTTTTATGCTAATTTTGATTGTGTTATCTTAGATACATGCGAAGTTCGAATTGGTCAAAATTGTATGCTTGCACCTGGTGTTCATATTTATACTGCCACACACCCGCTCAACCCAGATGAACGAAATTCAGGAAAAGAATATGGAAAGCCGGTCACAATCGGTGACAATGTCTGGATTGGCGGCCGAGCGGTTATTAATCCAGGGGTGACAATTGGAAACAATGTAGTAGTAGCCTCAGGAGCTATTGTAACGAAAGGTATTCCTGATAATGTAGTTGTTGGCGGTAATCCAGCCCGCATTATAAAACGAATCGATAAAGAATAAGATTTTATTCCATATACATAGTGATGTTATTCCATTGATAAATGAACTTATTGTTAAAATGAGATTATTTTGATTACATTATATGGATACTTTTGATAAAATTTAATTAATAGTTTAAGATATAATAGCCCTTATAATAACAATTAACTTCAAATGAAGTACGAACAAAATTGAGGATGTGAAGAATGAAGAAACATATACCAAATCTATTGACCTTAGGAAACCTTTACTGTGGTTATCTATCCATTTCTTATATTATCAGCGGGGATGTGCGAAATGCGACTATTCTCATTTTTATTGCATTGATGCTTGATGCGCTGGATGGGAGAATGGCAAGAATTTTAAGGGTAGCCGATGATATGGGAAAACAGCTTGATTCGTTGGCTGATATTGTATCATTTGGGGTCGCACCTGCCTTTTTGGCATCTTATACATATTTATACGATTTTGAACAATATGGTCTTTTGATTGCCGGTTTGTTCCCGCTTTTTGGATGTTATCGACTAGCAAGATTTAATATTACACCTACTGAGGAATCATTAAAGCATTTTAAAGGAATCCCAATTACATTTGCAGGGGGACTTGTTGCCTTTTTAGTACTATTTGAAAACTGGATCCATGTCAGCATATTTGTCATTATATTCTTTAGTTTGGCAATCTTGATGGTCAGTACCATTAAAATCCCAAGCTTCAAAAAGGTAAAATTAAATTATTATACGGTCATTATAACTTTATTCCTATTATATATGTTTTATCTTATTGCAAAGTCAGGATTTAAAAGTGTTCCTGAATTTTTCTATGTTGCCATTGCTATTTATATTATCTTTATCGTTGCCCGATACATTAAAGGTAAGACACCTAAGTTCCGCCTTAAAAAAATGAGAACGATCCGGGTCAGAAAAAAGAAAATTAATAAAGGAATGAAAAAGAAATAATGACCTATTGAGTCTACTGCGCCTTTATTCCTTTTTGGTTTCTATGACAGGGAAAGTGAAAAGGCATTCAGGTATTCCACAACTAAGAGAACTCATATGTTTAAGAGTACATGTGGATTGATTCAAACGTTTTATGGTTCTCTGAGTTTTTTCACACCCCAAATGTTGGATTTCGATCTGACTTTTGGGGTGTTTATTTATGGTTAATTTTAAAAGAAATAGCTAGCCAAAAGAAAATCCTATTCAACAATCTGAAAGAAAAATTTAAACTTTAGGTTGAGTAGAGCGTGTAATGGTGAGATATAAAAGCCTGAAAATGAATAGGTCTGGAAAAAATCCTGTAACTATTTCTATCTATTAGCTTAAATAAATGAAATCGATTGTTTGACAGCATAAGCGAAGGTGGGTATTTTTATGAATTCATTTTTAGCATTGATCAAATATTTAAAGTCATACAAGTTAATTGTATTGCTTGGACCCTTATGTATGATTGTGGAAGTAACTATGGACTTGATTCAGCCGACAATCATGCAAAATATTATTGATAAAGGGATTGCTTCGAGTGATAGTCGTTATGTAGTAACAATGAGTGTACTTATGCTGTTCTCTGCAATTGTAGGGCTGTTTGGTGGGATGGGCAGTACGATATTCAGTACGCGCTCAGCGATTCATTTTTCAACTGACCTCCGCAGAGATGTTTTCGAAAAAATTGGTTACTTTTCTGGAGAAAATGCGGATAAATTCGGTGCTGGAAAACTGATTACCATTATGACGAATGATATAACAGCCGTACAGCAGGCTGTCATGATGACCTTACGTATATTTGTCCGTGGCCCCATTATGTTCATTGGCAGTATTATTATTGTATTTTTCACTGCCAGAGAACTTTTTCCAATTCTTCTGGCAGTTGTACCTTTGTTAACAATATTAATCGTTTTATTTACATGGAAGGCTGGTCATCTTTTTCAATTGGTACAGAAGTCAATTGATCGTGTCAATACGAAATTACAGGAAAACCTTGCCGGAATCCGGGTAATTAAAGCGTTCGGCACACAGAACCATGAAATGAAACAATTTCAGATTGTTAATAAGAAATTAACAGCGGTCAATATCCGTGCGGACCAAGTCATTATGGGTTTAATGCCTATACTATTGTTTATCGTTAACATGGGAATAGTTGCGGCTATTTGGATGGGTGCGATTAAGGTTGATAACGGAAGCTTGAATGTGGGAGTTATTGTCGCATTTATTAACTATTTAACTATCATTTTGAACTCCCTTATGACAAGCAGTAATGTTCTCATGCAAATCACTAGAGCCTTTCCATCTGCTGGGCGAATTGTTGATGTATTGAATACAGAGCAAGACATTAAACAATCTGAACAACCTCTTGTTCCTGTACCGGATAAAGGTACTTTGGAATTCAAAAATGTGAGCTTTAGTTACAGCAAAAATGGGGAGAGAGTTCTTTCTAATGTTTCTTTTAGTGTACCGAGTAGACAAACACTTGGAATCATTGGAGCAACAGGTAGCGGAAAGACAACACTGGTCAAATTATTGCCGAGACTTTATGACGTGGATGAAGGACAAATCCTATTAAACGGAATAGATATCAAAGAGATGGATATACAGGAATTACGACAGTCCATCGGATTTGTACCGCAGAAAGCATTGTTGTTCTCTGGTTCAATTAGTCAGAATTTAACTCAGGGTAATGAAAATGCAACAAAGGACGACATGACAGAAGCTCTTCAAAATGCTGAAGCCCTACAATTTGTAGAACAGTTAGACCCGGATTATGCTTATGAACTCACTCAGGGGGCAACTAACCTGTCAGGTGGCCAAAGACAAAGAATATCCATTGCTCGGGCTTTTATCCGGAAGCCATCCATTATTATATTGGATGATTCTACCTCAGCGGTGGATGCGATATCGGAAAGCCGTATCCGAAAAGTATTGATGAATAAATATCCGGATTCAACTAAAATTATTATTTCATCAAAGCTTTCATCATTAAAACATGCGGATCAAATTTTGGTTCTTGAGGATGGTAAAGTAACTGGAATTGGCAGTCATAATGACCTTTACCAAAAAAATGAACTCTATCGTGAATTATGCTCTATACAGAGTGGGCAGGGGGTGAGCCATTAATGAGCCAGCAAACACAAGCGCAAAAACAAGTGAATATGAGACCGGGTCACAGACATTCATTTGGGCCTAAAAGCAAGGCAAAACATCAAAAGGAAACGGTTCTAAGAATATGGTCGTATCTTAAAAGGCGAAAATTAACTCTGCTAGCGTCCATCATATGCGTGCTATTTTCGACTGTATTCAGTTTACTTGGTCCTTATTATATTGGAATCACAATTGATGAATATGTACTTGTTAAAGATGTAGATGGTTCTATTCGAATGACGTTCTTATTAGCCGTTATCTATATAGCAGGTGCGATTCTTACCTGGCTCCAGCAAAACTTGATGATACATATTTCATTAAAAACGATTCGGACAATTAGAGAAGAATTATTTTCAACTCTGCATACATTAAGCCTCCGATTTTTTGATAAACGCTCATCCGGTGATTTAATGAGCCGGGTAACCAACGATATTGATAATTTAAATAATGCATTAAGCCAAAGTGTAGTTCAGATTTTTTCTTCCTTACTGACAATCATTGGTGTCTCAATCGCCATGTTTGCATTAAATTGGGTGTTGGCAATTGTCTCATTTCTGGTGATACCCCTTATGATTTTTACATCTAAAAAGATTATCCAAGTGAGCAGCCGTAATTATGCCAAGAGGCAGCAAAATTTAGGTAACCTGAATGGGTATGTAGAAGAAGCAATAAGCGGCAAAGAGGTCATCACTCTTTTTGGACGAGAGCAGGAGACCATCAAGGAGTTTAAAAAGATCAATGAGGACTTGCGTGAATCGGCTATACTGGCTGATACATATGGTGGTTTTCTCGGCCCTGTCAATAACTTTATCAATAATCTCGGCCTTAGCTTGATTATTGGCACTGGGGCCATCATGTCGGTGCATGGGCTGACAACAATAGGTGTAATTGCTGCTTTTGTTACGTACTCAAGATTATTTTTCAGACCGATCAATCAGTTATCCAATTTGATGAATACGATTCAATCCGCTATAGCAGGAGCTGAGCGTGTGTTTGAGATAATGGATGAAGTACCTGATTTAAAGAATAAAAGGGGAGCTATACCAGCGACTTCTTTAAAAGGGAATGTCCGATTTAAAGGTGTTCGATTTGGCTATGAGAAAGAGAAGGAAATTATAAAAGGTATTTCCTTAGAAGCTAAAAGCGGACAAACCATAGCATTGGTAGGTAAAACTGGATCAGGAAAAACGACAATTATTAATCTGCTATCAAGATTCTATGATCGATTGAGCGGTGAAATATGGATAGATGACAGATTGATAGAGGATTATTTAGTTGAAGATTTAAGAAAAAGGATAGGGACTGTTCTTCAGGAAACGTATTTATTTTCTGGAACAATAATGGAGAATATCCGTTATGGCAAACTGGATGCCTCTGATGAGGAGGTTGTTCGAGCTGCCAAGATTGCTGCTGCACACCAGTTTATTAAACATTTGCCAAATCAATATAATACAGTCATCACATCGGGTGGCATCAACTTAAGCCAGGGTCAAAGGCAATTAATCTCGATTGCCCGAGCTGTTTTAGCAGATTCAGATATTTTAATATTAGATGAAGCCACTTCAAGTATTGATACACGCACAGAAATAGCCATTCAAAATGGAATGAAGAACTTGACTAAGGGGCGTACAACCTTTGTAATTGCTCACCGCTTAAAGACAATCGAGAATGCTGATTGTATATATGTGATCGATGAAGGGGTGATTGTGGAACATGGAACCCACGAAGAGCTTATTCAAAATAAAGGGTATTATTACAGACTTTATGAAAGTCAATTTACGACTTAAGTTCACTATATCGTATCCCTTTTTAGAAGAAGAGCAATGGATTATTTTCCTTTGCTCTTTTTTGTTCAAATTGGAGCCAAAGATTCTCACCTAAAACGGATGAGAAGTGATAACGGTTAGTGGGGAGTTAAGTGCCAGGAAGATCCCGGTTGTTACAACTGATTCTAAATAACCCTACCTAGAAAAGCATCACTTTATGTATGCTATCTTGCCTTCGGTCTTACACTACATTAGACAAAAAGACTATCTATTGAAGAAATGAGAAATAATATTTTTATAGATGCTCCTTTTTAGCTTCTTTATTTATATATAAGAGATGAAAAGGAGGTGAGAACATGGAAAATCAATTTTTAGAGTTAACAAAGCTGCAAATTGAATTTGTTGTTGGGGTCGATGCACAAGGTGAACCAATCACCCAAAAAAGAACACTATCCAATATTAATAATGGGGCGGATGGTGAAGCATTAAAAAAATGTGCGAATGCTATTATCTCACTTCAAGTCCATGATGTAGCAGGAGTAAGGCGCTTGGATACTTGGCAAATCTAGTATCGGTAGAAGGGAATATTGGATAGAAAGGAGGGGCTACAGATGGAAAATGTTCTTGAACTATATTTTCTGACAGAAGAAGGTAAAACTGCGAAACTATCAATTGATAATCCGAAAATGCCAGTTGATCAAGAAGCAGTTAGACAGGCAATGGATACCATTATTGAATCAAAAGTATTCTTAACAAAAACAGGCTTTTACGCTAGTAAAGAAGAAGCACAGTTAGTTGAAACAGCAAAAACTGAATATTCATTTGTATAATTGATGAACAGATGGCTAATCCAAATAAGCTGGATTAGCCATTTTTAAAAGGATTGAGCGAGGAGGTGGCATTCCATGAACGATTTAATTCCGTTAATTAAAGATGTGGGTTTTCCTATTGTGGTAACCGTTTATCTTTTATACCGTATTGAAGGAAAGCTGGAGATGCTGAATAATTCCATACAATCATTGCCTTTAATGCTTAGTGAACTGATTAAAAAATAATTCTAAGGCTTGCCATCAGTAAGAATGGCAAGCTTTTTTAAATGGAATGTAAACGGAAATTTATGCATAATTTACATTAAAACTCTTTTTTTCGAAAGGGTTGGTAAAGATAACTAATGACTCGTTCGATGAGAGCAAACGAGGAAACCAATATATCTCACCGATAGGGTTTCAAAGAGAATTAATAAATATGCAATCCTTTATTCAGGCGGTCTCATCGCCATTTTACAATGGTCCGATTGGACCGATGAAAATAGAGGGACCAACGGGACCAACCGGAGCAACAGGGATTCAAGGAGAGATTGGACCAACCGGTCCGACGGGTGCGACCGGAGCTACTGGTACCGCTGGGACAGCATTAGGCTATGGATCTTTATATCGACCCAACGGGACAATTACCCTCACACCAGGGGCAATAGTGGATTTTAACCAAAGCGGTCCCAGTTTATTAACTATTCTCAACACGGCTAATGATACTATCACAGTAACGGTTGCCGGAGTATATATAATTACTTATAGCATTAGTGTCAATTTAGCATTGGGCGCATTAATTTCTAACGAGCTAGCATCTATTTCGGTCTTTATTAATGGGCCTGAGGAAAACCTAAGTATAGGGACCAGCGGGATGTCTGGGACACTAACTATAGGTCTGACAATGCGATTTAATATATCAAAAACGATACAAAGAACTTTATCGGCAAATGATGTTATCATATTGCGAATACGAAGTGCCAGTGTAGTAAGTGCAAGTGATACGTATGAATTTCCGGCTTTATCGGTTACGAGAATAGGATAATATATAGTGAAAATAAGAGGAATGCATGAGGAAGAAGCATACATTCCTCTTATTTGTTTTGGTTAATTAATCCGTAGGTTGGTGATTTATAATCTATTACTCCATAACAACTACAATAGAAATGCTCTCTGGCTTTGGCTTTCCCAGTTAGCCTATACCAGCAAATTCATTCTATTATCCTTTAATTAACTTTTCTATATTAATTGTCTCTATCAAGGTTTAAGAACAATGAATCGGTGGTACCTTTTGAGAAAGAATGGAAAATGTGTATTTTTACATAGGTATACATATATATGAAACCATTAGAACAAAGAGATGGGGTAGAGATAATGGCTGATAACCATATTCAAAACGAAAAAGACAAGCAATTGGATGATTTCAGAGTAGATAATAGCGAAAAAAAATTAACAACCAATCATGGTGTACGAGTTTCTGAGGATGAACATTCTTTAAAAGCGGGTGACCGTGGACCGACTCTCATGGAGGATTTTCATTTTCGGGAAAAAATGACCCATTTTGACCATGAGAGAATTCCAGAGCGAATCGTCCATGCTCGTGGTTTTGGTGCACATGGATATTTTCAGGTGTATGAACCAATGACGAAGCTGACCAAAGCAAGTTTTTTGCAGGATCCATCTAAAAAAACACCAGTATTTGTACGATTTTCCACTGTGGCAGGCTCCAGGGGATCTGCTGATTCTGTAAGGGATGCCCGTGGGTTTGCAACCAAATTTTATACGGATGAAGGTAATTTTGATCTCGTAGGAAATAATATTCCTGTATTTTTCATTCAGGATGCAATTAAGTTTCCAGATTTAGTTCATTCCTTTAAGCCTGAGCCACACAACGAGATGCCTCAAGCAGCAACAGCCCACGATACTTTTTATGATTTTGTTGTAAATAATACCGAATCTGCACATATGGTTCTTTGGACAAACTCTGACAGGGGTATACCTCGAAGCTATCGGATGATGGAAGGGTTTGGTGTTCATACATTTAGACTTGTAAATGAACAAGGAGAAGCCCATTTTGTTAAATTCCATTGGAAACCAGTCCTTGGGGTCCATTCTCTTGTTTGGGATGAAGCGCAAAAAATCGCAGGTAAAGATCCCGATTTTCACCGCCGAGATTTATATGAAGCGATTGAAATGGGGAATTATCCAGAATATGAGTTTGGTATTCAGGTAATTAAGGAAGAAGATGAATTTAAGTTTGATTTCGATATATTGGATCCAACTAAAGTTTGGCCTGAAGAACTGATACCTGTACAAAAAATAGGTAAAATGACGCTTAATAAAAATGTAGATAATGTATTTGCGGAAACGGAACAGGCAGCTTTCCATATTGGTCATATCGTACCGGGAATTGATTTTACCAATGATCCATTATTACAGGGGCGTCTGTTCTCTTATACGGATACACAGCTGCTAAGACTGGGGGGACCTAACTTTCAACAAATTCCGATTAACCGCCCGATTTCACCCGTGCACAATCACCAACGTGACGGATATCATCAAATGCGTATCGATAAAGGACAGGTTAGCTACAATAAAAATGGGTTAGCCCATAATTCTCCATCACCGGCATCTCCTGAAGAAGGCGGTTTCGAGCATTATCAGGAAAAGGTAGATGGATCTAAAGTTCGTAAGAGAAGTGAAAGTTTTAAGGATCATTACAGCCAAGCTAAGTTATTTTGGAACAGTATGTCTTCAGTAGAAAAACAACATATCATCGATGCATTCCGCTTTGAGCTTGGTAAATGTCTAAGTAAGGATATCCAACAACAAGTTGTTAATATGTACGCGAATGTGGATCATTATTTGGCTGAACAAATTGCGATTGGGTTAGGTCTTGAGGTACCATCAAATACAGAAGTTAAAGAATCAAAAGTAACTGATTCATCACCTGCACTCAGTCAACTGAATACAACCATGGGTGCCGCGACAAGAAAGGTTGCTGTACTTGTCCATAATGGATTTGATGGGATTGATTTAAAACAGGCGTTGGTAGCCTTTGAGGAAGCCGGTTTAACAGCGGAAATTGTTTCTGAGAACCAAGGAAAAATAACCAGTGCTAATGGAGCTGAGTTAAAGGTAGATCAGACGTTTTTGACAGCAGATTCAGTTTTATATGATGCTATCTATCTTGCTTCAGGCCAACATAGTGTAGATGCTCTAAAAACGATCAACAAAGTGAATGAGTTTATAATGGATGCATTTAATCACTTTAAAGCAATAGGTGCCCCAAAAGAAGCTGCAGATTTGGTTGCTCCTTTTATCCGGACATCTAATGGAGCTGCCGGTATTATTACCTCGGCTTCTGACGAATCAATTAATAAGTCGGTTGAGCAGTTTATTGAAGCGGTAGCTAAGCATCGCCACTGGGATCGAATTCAATAAGAAGACTCAAATATTGAAAAAGCCTCTAATCCACAACAATGGATTTAGAGGCTTTTTGTCAGTTAAGATATATGAATAGGATTTTGTTTTTTTGTTTGATGAGCAAATTTTTTCTCCCATGGACGGCTGAGCCAGCGTTTGACTGCAAAGATTGCACGGAACCATTCGTCGATTCCCTGAGCAATCCAAATTCCGAGTAAACCAAGCCCGAATGTAATGCCAAACAAATAGCCGAAGCCTACATTGAATATCCACATGGATAATATACCAATTATGACCGGGAAACGAACATCACCCGCTGATTTCAATGAGCTCATTAAAACAATGTTGACAGCTCTGCCAGGTTCAACAAAGGCAATTCCCCAGAGGACAGGCAAAGCAATCGCTAAGATGGCCGCATCAGAGGTAAATAACTCAATCAATGTATTTCCCATTAATGCAAGTGTCAGTGACACAGCTGTAGAGGCAAATACAGCAATTTTAACGGTTTTCAATCCTCTTTTTAAAGCCTGATCAAAGTGACCGCCCCCTATATATCTTGCAACCAACAGCTGTGTTCCCTCGCCAATCGCAACGCTGAATAAATAACAGAGCATTGTAATATTCGTTAAATAAACGCGTGCAACTAACGAGGCATCACCAAGGGTGGCTACGAAGGCAGTTACCAACAGCTGTGAAAAATGATAGGATAAATTTTCACCGGCAGAGGGAATACCTATTTGAAACAGATTTTTCATGTCTTCAATGTTAATATGAAATAAATCAATTAATCGGAATCGTAATGCAAGCTCTTTGGCGACGATCATTAATAAAGCGACCACTGCAAAAATTCGAGCAATAACCATTGTCCATGAAACACCAGTTACACCGGTTATCGGAAGATTGAATACTCCATAAATACTAATGACATAACCTATTGTACTGATAATATTCATGAAGAGTGAAACATACATAGGTTCCTTTGTTCTCCCGTGGCTCCTGAGAATAGCGCTAAGAACAAGTGAAATTGACTCCAGGAATAAAGAAAATCCTACAATTCTTATGAATAGAAGGGCATAGTCATAAACCTCTCCGCTAATGTCAAATAAACCTAATAAACTCGGTCCGAAAATAACGACAATAAGAGATATAAGAATACCGAACCATACATTTATACTAAACGCAGATCTTGATAATTGTCTTGCTTTATCAAGACGCTGTGCTCCGATTCTCTGTCCAATTAAGATCATTGCACCAATAGAAGAAACATTAAAAACTAAGATAAAAATACTCATTAATTGGTTGGCGACACCTACACCTGCGGCAGCTAGGTCAGAATAATGTCCAAGCATCAATGTAGCCAGTAACCCCATTGCTATATGTAAGCTAAGCTCTATAAATAATGGCCATGATATAGAAAATAGCGATTGATTTTTTAAATCTTCTGTATTTACCAATCCATCTGACTCCTTTAGTTTAAATTAAACACCTAATAAATCATTCTATAATACTTTACCATTATATGTATAGAAGAGAGTATGAAAACATGAGTTTAATATTTTGGAAGTATCTTTTATCCGGGGAATTTGATCTGTTTTCAAGTATAATGAAGCAAAAACAAAGGGTGAATAAAGGATGAATATAAAAGGAATTAATCATTTGTTATTTTCTGTATCCAATCTGGACCAATCCATTTTATTTTATGAACAAGTGTTTGAAGCAAAATTACTTGTTAAAGGAAAAACAACCGCATATTTTAATTTAAATGGTTTATGGTTAGCGTTGAATGAAGAAACAACCATACCTCGGAGGGACATAGAACATTCATATACCCACATAGCTTTTTCCGTAGAAAAAGCAGATTTCGATGAATGTATAAATCAATTAAAAAAGTTAAACGTAAATATTCTTCCGGGAAGAAGAAGAGATCTAAAAGATAAGCAATCTGTTTATTTTACTGATCCTGATGGACATAAATTTGAGTTTCATACCGGGAATTTAGAAGATCGGCTTTCTTATTATAAAGAATTGAAAACGCATATGGAGTTTTTTAGTTGAGGGAAAAGGGCTTAAAGTAATCATTATTCATTATGTATACAGTTTGGATACCGGTGATAAAGATACAGGCTGTATTCGATAAAAGCTGACTGATTAATGTGAAGTTCCAACTTATTTTTCGTTCTGTATATTACACATTGAATAAATAAACATTTTAGGAAAGGAATAATTTGCTATTTATTATAAAGTGGTTAATAACTCCACAAACATTTAACAAACACATCTTTCCCTTTGATATACCTTTTATAATAGATGAATTAAGAGGAAGAGATAGTAATTTTGAAAAGAATTCCAATATAGGGAGTTGATGTGGGTGCAATTTATATTGTTAGGCATATTGGCATCTTTTTTCTTTGCGGTGACATTTATACTAAACAGGTCAATGGAGCTTTCGGGAGGTAGCTGGCTTTGGAGTGCGTCATTGCGCTATATTTATATGATTCCATTTTTAATGGCAATTGTTTATTTCCGAAAGAATTTATGGCAATTGTTTG
>NZ_JBZCPQ010000003.1:0-510903 GCF_058267535.1 Pradoshia sp. Z5_111 | reverse complement strand
TTTATACTTTCAGTCCCTTCTAAATACCTTAATACAATTTTTAATTTTTCTTCTGAATTAAAATTAGCCATAAAAAACACCCCGTAAAAGTTAGATTGATGTCTAACTTTTACGGGGCAGTTCAAAGAAGGATTAATGCCTTTTTGTGTTGAATTTCTTATTGTAAAAACGGGGTAGGTTAGCGGAATGAAAAATTTTCTGAAACTTCAAACTAGTATCCGTCGTATATAATTAATAATAGGAAATACCAGGAAAGAGGATTTTATGTTGCAGTTGTTTTTAAAGGGATTATATAGAGGGTCTATCTCATTTGGTATCTTACTAATAATTTCACTGTCGTATAAGTTGCAAGGGAAATCAGATGATTCGAGTGTTTATTTTTTTTATGGCCTTATAGCCTTTTTCCTTGGGGTGACAAGCGTCATATATCAAATTGAACAAGGTTTTATAAAGAATAATAATATTAAGGTTAGTAGAGGTTTCAGGATATACGCGGGAAAATCAACCTTCCCTTATTGGTAATCCGATACGATTCCTATTGTTTGTGCTTTTTCTGATCTTTAAGAAAAAAAGTAGTTGACAACAAAAAATAATTTATGATATTATTAAATATTTGCTAAAAAATAATATATATGGTAAGGTTAAGAAGGTTACCATATATGGAGGTGGATTATTTGTTTCAAATTGGCGATAACATTGTTTATCCAATGCATGGAGTAGGTATAATTAGAGCCATAGAAGAAAAGGAAATATCAGAGGAAAAACAACAGTATTATGTCATAAAAATGTTAATCGGTAATATGCAAGTCATGATTCCTACTGGTAAGAGCTCAAGTATACGCCCTGTTACTGACATAATTGCATTAAAACACATCATAAACATCTTTCATCATGGAGAATCAGATAGATTACTGCCGTGGAAACAAAGGTATAAAGTGAACACGGACAAAATAAAAACAGGTAAAATACAAGAATGTACTGAAGTTGTACGTGATTTAATGCGTATGAAGAAAGAAAAAGCACTCAATACAAGCGAAAAAAAAATGTTAGATAACGCACATGAATTTTTGATTAGTGAACTGGGATTAATTAAAGGTATTACTGAAAATCAAATAAAAAGTTTCTGTTAAGGTTAATTTAAGAAATTGATTACATTTCCTTCAAAAATATCCTGATTTTTTGGAAATATGTTTATTATTAAAAATAAATCTTTTCAGAGACATTCAACTTCTCCAACTCACCTTTAGAGCATTAACCTCTTTTGTAATCTCTACAATCTAATCCATTTTTATTATTTAAATTTCTTTTATGAACGTTTGAAGTTTCATCAAATAACTCGATAAAATAGTCACTTGATTTTTGCAATCCTGATTCACACTGGCACGGACAAGGAGCCGTAAGGATGAAAGAGAGGTAGGGCTTTCATTGTTTTAGGTATACAATATATTATTTAAGTCATTATTTCTAGAAGAAAAAAACAATCAATCTCACCTCTATCTTTAAGAATTTTTTATATCATCTGAGACAGTGAATAGTAATTGTTTATCTTCTTTACGTAAAAGAGAGAAACGAATCGGTAACACCATATGGTCAACTACAAAAATGGATTCCAGACCAGGAAACCGTTTTTTATTTTATTTACATAACAATAGTAAAAATCACTAGTGAGGGTTTATATCCTTTGAAGGGCAACGCGTACAAGAAGGATTTTAATACTATTGTGGAACAGATTAAAGGATAACTAATAATATTAAATAATGTATGAAAAAACCAAGTTTGTGAATACGGAAGTATTTGAAATTCTAGGTTCTAATAACAGTCATTCAATTGTAGAAGATTTCTCTGAAAATTTCCCGATTGCTTTTTGGATCAGAATTGACTGGGAAAAGCCTATTGTTAACCGAGTTGAAGTAAATGACCAAGAAATAAAGAGCATTCCATACTTTCTCATTTGTAAAGGATTTGATACTTCAATTCCTATATATATCTTTTGGGGATACGATAGTTATCCATGTGTAAAAACTAAATTGACTGGAGAATTAATAAGTAATATTGAGGATATTGTTTGGTTAGGAAATGATTTATATATTTATTGTCTTACACAGAAATATGTTATTGAATTCTTTCATGATGATACGGTTAATTTGGGGTGGATTTAGGTCAACAAAGACTTTATCCTTATTTAACAAATGGGGGCGTTAACGGAATATCAAACCTTAAAAGTATCCTCTTTTTTAGCAATACTGCTTATGAATAGCTTCATTAATGAAGATCCTTAGGAGAAGGAAGGCTGGGCAAGCTATTGGCACCAACGCATCCTCCGCGGACTTGATTTAACAAGCGGGGAATCGATTGAATTTGCGAAATTGTATGCGGGTGTGGTGCAGCCGTCACGAACAGGTATTAATCCGTATTATTTGGGCATTAAGATGTTTGAGGATATTGAAGAGCGATATAACAATCCTGATGAAGAAATGATAAGGCACGGGGTTAAACCAAATTCAGGCCGTGAAAAAATGTTTGAGGTACGGGAGATTGAATCGGACATTTCCTTCCTCCGCAATTACCTCACAAAGGATTTAGTCATGCGCGAAGATATGTATTTGTTCCAGAAAAAAGGCCGCGATTATAAAATCGTGGATAAGGGATGGAAAGAAGTACGTGATCAGCTTGTTGGTATGCGGGTCAATGGAGGATTTCCATACATTACGGTAAACGATGGTGACTATTTGAAAAATGGGGAGCTTTATCTGAAACATTGGTATGAAGATATTGAGCTGGATGTGAAATACTTGGAGAAAGTTTTGCCGCATATGCATTATTTATGGGGGCGTACGGTTCATATTGAAACGGTGTCGGAAGGTAAGGAGATTTTGTTTAGTTATGATGGGAAGAGTGTGAGTAGGAAGTATGTGTGAGTGATAAGAAGAAGCCAATCGGGGATTGGCTTCTTGTTGGTTATTCGGTATCATAGCAAAGTTCAATTAAGAGGGTTGAAGTATATGAACATTAAATATTTAATAACGTAATAAAAGTTTCCTTCATCTCGAATGCTCGTTCCTATATGATAAACGCAAAGTATAAAAGAAATAACAGACAAAGCACATACATAATTGGATGTACTTCTTTAGCACGCTTTTGTGCGACTAAACAAATTGGATAAAGAATAAAACCTAACCCAATCCCGATAACCACACTAGAAGTTAGCGGCATCATAATAATTGTTAAAAATGATGGAATCACAATCTCTAACTTCGTCCAATTGATTCGACGGATTTCCATAGCCATTAGTGCTCCTACAATTATTAATGCAGCTGATGTCACTTCCACTGAAATAACGTTAACAAGTGGTGAGAAGAATAACGCAACGACAAAACAAGCGGCAGTTACGACAGATGTAAAGCCTGTTTTTCCGCCGACAGCAATACCAGCAGAAGATTCAACGCTTGTTGCAGGTGTTGATGTACCTAAAATAGCACCAATTACACCCGCAGCCGAATCGGCAAGTAAGCCTTTACCGATATTCGGAATCTTATTGTCTTTCATCATGCCTGCTTGACTTGTTAGTCCAATTAATGCACCTGCTGTATCAAAGAACGCGACAATTAAGAACGTGAAAATAACTGTTAGGATTTCTGGTGTGAAAATCTCATCTAAATGACCAAACACAACGCCAAATGTTGGTTCAATGCTTGGGATACTGCCAACAATCGATACAGGTACATCGATTAATCCGAAAGTCATACCAACAATTGTTGTAATCACCATGCCGTAGAAAATGCCGCCATTGATGCCACGTACTAACATAATGATCGTAATAATAAGACCTAGAACGGCTAGTAGTGTCATCGGCGATGTTAAATCACCAATCGACACAAATGTATCTGGGTTGCCGACTACAATGCCACCATTTTTTAATCCGACAAATGTGATGAAGAACCCAATACCCGAAGCGATAGCATATTTTAAATCGATTGGAATAATATTAATAATCTTCTCTCGAATTTTAAATAAACTTAATAGCATAAAAATGATGCTGGCAACGAAAACGCCTGTTAAGGTAACTTGCCAATCAATACCCATCCCGATACATACTGAGAACGTAAAAAATGAGTTTAATCCCATACTCGGTGCAATGGCGATTGGGAAGTTCGCCAGTAAGCCCATCAGCACTGTGCCGATGATGGCAGTAAGCGCAGTTGCCGTGAATACAGCCCCTTGATCCATTCCCGATTGACTTAGGATAATTGGATTGACGATTAAAATATAGGCAATCGATAAGAAGGTCGTAATCCCTGCGAGTGTTTCCGTTTTATAGGAAGTACCCCGTTCTGCAAATTTAAAAAAGTTTTTCATGTTGTAAGCTCCTAATTACTAGTTCAAAGATTGAACGGAAATAAGTATAACTACCATTTTATCAATAATTTTTTCCCTAAAAATATAAAAAACTTTAACCACAATTTGGCCAAAGTTTTTCTACAAAATGGAATAAATATATATTATTTTCCCATTCCTTGTAGTCAGCTATTTATCGGTAGCTGGTAGAAACTTTCAAGCCGTATTCTTGAATTTATACAAGGTATATCTTTTTTTAAAAACTATATCAATACTATTTTAAATAGTCAATAAAATTTCAATACCTTTATCTTATCGATATAAAAACATTCAAAAATAAAAAATTACAAGTATACTAGAATCATAAAAAATTCAGTGAAGATTGGTTGTGTTTTTAGGATAGCGTATCTTTTATTTGTATTCGTGGCATTCGAGCGTATTAACACTGCGTTGAAAATGATATACTTTTTTGTCCAATAATCCCTGTTTTCCTATATGATAATGGACTATCGACTTTAATAGACATAATCACTGCTATTGCTTTCATAACAAAAACCATGTTGATTAATAATATTGATAAACCACATACTCAAAACTATTATGATATTTGTTTTATCTATCCTCTTTTGATACTACAAATGACCCTCTTTACTACAACAATTAATTCTTCCTTTCAACAATAAATTATTGTGGTAATTCATAAAGCTAACATAAGTGGTGTAAGTTCTTTTCTATTGGGGGCGTTAACGGAATAACGAAGCTTAAAAAGTATCCTCTTTTTTAGCAATACTGTTTATGAATAGCGCCATTAATGAAGATTCTTAGCAGAAAGAAGGCTGGGCGAGCTATTGGCATCAGCGCATCCTTCGTGAACTTGATTTAACAAGCGGAGAATCCATTGAATTTGCAAAACTAAATGCAGGAGTGGTGCAGCCGTCAAGAACCGGTGGAGGAAGGATCCAACGAAGCGGAAGTAAAACAATCCATTCGGGAGTCATTTGGAGTGGATAACGGTGGAAGTATAGAAATGTTCGAAACTAATGAAGATGCTGAGAAACGTAAAGAATATATTGAAACTGTAACGAAAGAAATGGGCGGACTTCTGACGGAATATTCGTATGTGGAGAATAACGTTCTTCTTCGATTATCTAAAAGTTTAACCCCTGACCAGGCGGCTGACTATGAAACGGCTTTAAAAGAAACTTTCAAATGAGTTTAGGAAAAAACATCGCTTTTTTTAGCAGTGTTTTTATTTACTTACGCATACACAAAAACGTATACATATCCCTTTTAATGTTATTTGAATTGTAAAATGATTTGAATAAGTGATAAATTATTTCTGTTAATTCGATTAAAGAATATGGTGAGAACTATCTCAGGAAATGTAATTCGTTGCAACATCTTCAAAGTTGAAACTTTTATAGAATTCTCCTTTTTTTTTTAAAGAAGAACTCAATGATTAATATCTCTGAGTTCTTCTTTTTAGGTTTTAAAAGCTCGTAAAATGAAGCTCTCGGAGAAAACGCTGGTGTCAATAACTTATCCAGACTGTTCCGATAAGGCAATTGTTTAATAAAGCCTATATTACATCTCGATGCCGACAATATCCCAAGCCGTGATGATACCCAAAGCTTTTTCATGGGGTTTACCGTGTTCAGTGACAATAATAGCTTGAAGATTCAATTGATTGTTGGATATACGGTTTTCGAAAATCTCTTTAACCTTAAATACACTGTCGTGTCTACCAACAAAAGCAACATTTCTTGGATTTTCGTATTGAATAACTTCTTGGACGCTCATATTTTCCATCAACAGGCCGTCATCATTGAAAGCGTGCGCTATCCAACGAGAGATGCCGCCGTCTGTCAAAAGCGCTACGAAGCGGTTCTCATCATAAATAGGAATTTGTGAATATTCGCCTTTGCCTTCGTTTTTCATCAAGTCCAAAGCTGTTTTAATGTTGTCCGCAGAATGAATGATCGCCATTTCTTTCGTGCAGATTGATTCTGCCGAACGAGGACTTTCCAATTCTTCAGCAAACTTCTCGATTTCTTCCACTATGCTGGAGTGCGGAGTCGCAATATATTCTAATCCATTATTGCCTTTTTCATGGACCAGGACATTGCGCAACTCATGGAATTTCAATAAGCGCGAGTTATTACGCATATTTTTGATGACTGGATTGGTGCTTTTTCGTAGTAAGGTTTTGAAATCTGCGAATCCTTTGTCGTTTTGATATTTAGGGTCTTTATCTTTCATATAATTATGTATTCTGTTGTAAGCTGCTAAAAACCTATCTGCATTATTCATGTGTATACCCCCAGTTTATTTGAATATGTCTGTTGCTCCTGCCGTTTCCAATCATTAGCATCAACAAGTCATAGATACCAACATTGAACAGAATCGATGCCGAATGTGCATTAGTTTGACTAGAAGCCTTCCATCATAAAGTTCTGATTTCTATAACCTCCTTTTAATCTATTTTTTTGAAAAGGTTAGATTCAATATTTTTATATTCTCTCTTGTTCAATCAATGAAACTGGGGATATATTCCGCCAATGGAAGTGTCGTACGGACCCTCACTCTACAACATTAATTTAATGAATGTTGTTGCATTATTAAATATTACAGCGCTGATACAAGAATGGTCAGGATTAGTGAAATTAACAAAGAGAAGGCTTAGTATTAGATAAAAAGGATGTAGCTTCCTTTTTCCATGGGTAGTGTTATTTCAAGTATCACAAATGAATATACATATACTATGATTAGAAAAATCTAAGGATAGTTGAAGTAGAGAAGGGTAGTATTGCATTAATATGGTTTTCTATGTTTGTCATAGTTTGTAATGACTAATGGAGGAAGAAACGAAAAGGTGGGAATTTTATGAATCCCTTAGCTTACGGCGGGTTAGTTATTCTGATTAGCATTTGCTTCTTTGGATGTCTCACTTCTGTTATGGGGACGACTCAGCCATACTTCGATGCGCTTATCACCGTATTTGTCACTCATTGGGTGATGCGTGACCTGGTTCCAGTTCGTCAGGAAAATTACGATAATAACGAAAATAACGATGACGTTTCAAGACAAGGAGAGTAATTTCTGGTGTTCTTTGTACTCTTAGTGCCACCAATCTATCTTCCAATCATTAACGAAACGTTATTGTATTAAATGTTAAAGGAGAACTGAATCCACTGGTTTTAAATGATGGGAGAAGTATGTGTGTTAAAGTAGAAGCCAATCAGGGATTGGCTTCCTTTTTATTGTTAAGTAAATACTTCGAAATTTATTGAATGAATTATCTATTGGAAAAGATACGATTTTTTATTGGTTTCCGTATCTATTTTTTTATTTCGACATATCCGACATACTGAGCCTTGTTTGATGAATTTCTTGTAATAACTTCCATTACGAAGGTTCCTTCGGTATCAGGGAAGGTGAATTCCCCATTTTCATTCACATCGAGATCGGTATCTTTCCCGTTTTCCCACAATGTGACTGCAATAGAGTCTGGCCAGCTGGCCCCACTGCTTCCGTTATTTTCCTCATTTTCGATAATGTCAATTCTGGCCTCCTGGGTGGGATATGCAAATATTTTATTCTGTTTAGGACCGAATTCTTCAATATTTAACACAATGTTCTTTACCTCGCCACTCGACGAGCTCCAACTGACATTGGCTTCGGTTAACGGGTATGCTAGGAGGCCCTCCATCTCGCCTACTTCTAAACGAGCGCTCGGAAGCCCTACATCATAATCCTCCGCAAAACATCCTGAAACGGTGAAAATTAATAAGATTCCGATAAAACATTTCAACCATTTGTTCATCATACATTTCCCCCTGCATAGTTAATGCCAAAATTCACATCATATTAAACTCTACTGCCCTGTTTGGTCATTAAGGAAGTTAGTCCGCTTAGAGGATATTTCTTCACATTTAATATTTTCTTCATCTTGGTGAGATTGTGGCTATATTAATTAAGCAAGGAGATCCTTAGATGAAGGGAGAATGGAAATGTTTTATCTAAAGATTTCACTACAGGAGAATTGAGCAAATAAAAACCGGCTATTGCAGTCGTTTCCTTCGCCAAATCCACACGTTTGACAAGAGAAGTAATCCTGCAATGGTACCAGCAATTCTTTGATCGCGGCTTCGGGTATATTCTAAAAAGTCACCTGCTTCATAATCTGCAAGTGCCCCGTTCGGAAACTTTTCCACATCCGTTGTCAGCTTCAACCATTCATCTGTTCGACCGCACGGATCAACCTCGATGTGCAATCCTTTTTTATGTCCGTAGATAAGGTAGACTCTGCCTTCTTTGAGGGTTTCTTGTAACCAATCCCCAATCATGTCTTTCACTTCAGCCCTAGGTTTCAGGTCCCCTTTATAGACCGTGTCCACTTGGATAATGTAACTATCTCCTTTTCGCTCATTTACCATCCCTTTAAATACGAAATCGGCGTTCTTGAAAGTTTTTTCCGCACGTTCAGGTTCCGCGCAGCTCAAAGCCTCTCCCATAGTGGGGAAGGACAGGCTCCCTAAGAGAAAGAACAGAACCAACCCAAATCCTTTAGCCGTTCGCCAACTGTTCATACTGCTCATCCTCCTCTTATAATCCACATAACTTTAATTCAACTGGTATTTCGGAATAACCTTACCGTAAATTTGTTATTAATGAAGAATATTATTTAATATAAGTATCTAATTTTAAGGCAGTTGTTTTTATATTGCTTTATTTCAAGCGGGCTTTATAATTATTTTAATGGAGAAATTTGGGAAATAAAACCGCAATCTTAAAAATGCCATTCAAGAGGAAGGGATATATAAGAACATTTTGTTAATTGGACTTTTCTTGTTGGGTTTATTTGTGAGCCACATACTAGTAAATATTGAGCCAAAACGTACAATATTTCGCATAAAAGTCTGCGAGCTTTTTTGTTATGATTTATTTTTTTCATTTAATTTATATGCAGCGCATTCTAAATCAAAAATCGTGGAAATGAAAGGCAAATGAAAACGAAAGTAAAAATAGAATAATATTATATGATAAAATATACTTACATGTTATTAACGTTAATTATAGGGGAGTCCTAGAATGAAAAAGAAAATAAACTATATAATCTCACTTTTAATGATTATCTTATTGGTGGGTTGTTCGAACGCTGATGATACATCTATTACAGATGTAGAAACAGAATCACAAAAAGTAACCACAGTTAATACAGAAGAAAATAGCCAAAAAGAAGAAAAAGAAGAAACTACCCCTACGGTTAGTGATGAACCAGCAGTAGAGGAACAAGTAGTTGATGAATCAGTAATAGAGGAAACAAAAACCCAATCAAAGGATGAACGGTTCTCAGGATACAAACGGATTGAAGTTGATGGTGGCGATTTGTCTGGATATCGTGAAGCTAACGTTGTCGTTGACATTGGCTTTGGGGATCGTGAATATTGGGCATTTACGAATGAATACGGGCAATTAGTGCGGGTCATTGCTGACGAAATTATTCTGCAAGATGATCGTAGCGAACCTGTAACATCATCTGGGAGATACTACTCTGATGAGGCGAAAGTTCCTGGTGTCGAGAGTGATAATTTAGATGAAGGACATATCATCGCTGATTCTCTCGGCGGGGTATCGAATGCTTATAATATTACCCCGCAGGATAGTACACTCAACCGACATGGTGACCAAGCTTATATGGAAGATGCGATTCGTCGTGCGGGTGGAGCTACTAATTTCGAAGCAATTATCACCTATCCGAATACGAAAACACAGGTCCCTTCCCATTACCAGTATTCCTATACTATAAGGGGTAACGAGATTGTGGATAAATTTGACAATGTAAACCCTGATGAAGTAAACGCATCGCTCGGTTTAACAGAAAGTAAGCCTTCTGATTCAACTAGTTCAACTAGTTCAAACACGAAAGGTGATATTTCTAGTGTTGATGTGAATGGTAATGGACAAGTGACAATTAAAGAAGCAAAAGATGCAGGTTTCAGTATGCCCATAACGAGTGACCATTGGTTATATCCTTATATGCGCGATAACGATAATGATGGAATGGTAGGGGAGTAACACTTTTAACTCTGAGACAAACTAGATGAACGAGAGAATAGTTCTTCGTTAAAGATCTATAAGCTTGGGATATCCCAAGCTTATTTTTTATTAATAGGTTTACTCAATCATTAGCTATTTTTGTTAGGAAAACGGATGGTATTTGAGCTGTGCTTTATATTTGATGTCTTTTTTAGAGGATGAGGATAGGGAATGTGAACGAGGTATTAGAGGATGCTACTATATGACGATAGGTTGTGGTGATGGTTCTGCTACTATTACGCACGAATAAACATCCTATTATGAAAGGTGAGGCGTATCAATTGCTATTATTGGAATTACCTGTTATTCTTAAGAAGAATTATTTTTGTTCGGTTTCAGATTGAGAAGCGATTTTGATTTTCGTCTAAGGTATTTGAGCAAGGATAGTAACACATTGTGTGGAAATCCACACTAGGAGGCAACATATTATGGAACAAGGTAAAGTGAAATGGTTTAATGCAGAAAAAGGTTTTGGATTTATCGAACGTGAAGGCGGAGAAGACGTATTCGTACATTTCTCAGCTATCCAAAGCGAAGGTTTCAAATCTTTAGACGAAGGTCAAAGCGTAACGTTTGAAGTAGAACAAGGACAACGTGGCCCACAAGCTACAAACGTTCAAAAAGCTTAATAAGAGCTAATGAAAGATCCTGCATATGCAGGGTCTTTTTTTGTTTTTTATTCAATTTGGGCAATAAAAAAGCCCTATTCAAGAAATGAATAGAGCTTAGACAACAAAAGAATGAAACTGTATAGCAAATGGTAGGCTAAGTATAGCACAGTGCTTGAATAATCCCTAATTTAAACTTGCTTACTTGCAAAGAGAGTATTTTTCTATTACTTTTTACGAATACAATAACTGCTAGCTTTCTTAAAAATCCTTCAATAAACATTTAATAAGGTAACAAAAGTTTCCTTCATCACTTCTTCAGATGGATGGTCTCCACTTTTTACATATTTAGTTGACATCCCATATAGGCTCCAACTAATCATAATACTAAGCAAGTCTGCTTTTTCATTTGACCAAGAGGGGTACTTTTTCTTTAATAAATCTTTAAATACCCTTGCGAGTTCTTCTTTTACGATAGTTTCAATTTTGGGTGTAAATGCTTCATAACTACGTGCACATTGATTGGCCAACCCACTTTGAAAGGATAATAAACTAAAGAATATGTCATTTAAAACTTCTGGTGTTAATGCTTCGTGCGAAGTTACATCTTTTAATATCCCCTGCAACACATCTTCACTGATGACTGTTTCCAATAAGTCATATTTATCAAAGAAGTGATAATAAAACGTTGCGCGATTAACAGTTGCTCGTTGCGTAATGTCTTTTATTGTAATATCCTTGAAATCCTTCTCAATTACTAACTCCATAAATGATTCCATAATTAATTTACGTGTTCTTAGGAATCGAGGATCTAACTTTTTCTCCATAATATCCTCCTATTTTTTCGTCATATTTAACGAAATGTCGTATATACGATGTTTTGCTTGTATTGTTGATTGTACATTTTATTGATGAAATATAGAATTAATTATACAACAAGTGTTGTTTATCCGAAAAGTGCCAACAAACGAGTTGGACTAGGATAAATGATTCAATAGGAGGAAGATAGTATGAACATTTTAGTAACGGGTGCATCAGGACATTTAGGATCAAAAATTGTGGAACATTTAATGAAGAAGGTTCCAACTTCAGATATTATTGCAGGTATGCGTGAAACAGAATCAGAAAAAGGAAATTATTTCGCTGCCCAGGGTATTGAAATACGTGAAACTGATTTTGATAGAAAAGAAACATTAGTAGAGGCTTTCCAAGGTGTCGATCGTGTATTTATCATTTCGACATTCAGTGATCCAGAAACTTCAGCTCGCCAACAAAATAATGCGGTAGAAGCAGCCAAAGAAGCTGGCGTTGCACAAATGGTTTATTCTAGTGCTCCGCGTGCAGACGTGAGTGAGTTTGTCTTAGCAGGAATTCATCGTGTCCGTGAAAACATTATTAAAGAATCAGGTATTCCATACGTATTTGTACGTAATAACTGGTACGTTGAAAATGAATTAGGCAGTATTCAGCAAAGCTTAAATGGTGCCCCTTGGGTTACCGCCGCAGGTGAAGGTAAAGTAGGATGGGTTTACCGTCCAGATTTAGCAGAAGCAACAGCAAATGTACTTGCAGGTGAAGGACACGAAAATAAAGCGTATGAATTAGCAGGTGAAAACTTAACGCAAGGTCAATTTGTTCATGCTGTAAATGAAGTTACAGGTAAAGAAATTCAGGTAATGAATGTGGATGATGCTACGTACGGCAACATGTTAAAAGAAGCGAATTTACCAGAAGAAGCAGTAGCAATGACTACGATGATTCAACAAGGTATTCGTGAAGGCGGATTAGAGAACCCTCATTCAGATTTAGAAATGCTCCTTGGACGTAAACCAACATCTGTTAAAGAAGCATTGCAACAACTATTGAGTTAACTAAAACGCCTCTGTAAACGATTGTTTACGGAGGCGTTTTTTCTCTCTAAAGCAATTGAATCTTATCATTGTTCGATAACCTCCTACTTTTTCAACATTTAGGCTGAAATGTTGTATATACGATTTTCCTATCGGTTTGTTGGTTGTTCGGTGTGTATATTCGTATTATTATTGATTTACAACAAGTGTTGCATAAACAAAAGGTGTCGGAGGTTATTAAATGAATATTACTGTTTTTGGAGCCAATGGACAGATTGGTCAACAATTTATCAATATTGCCCTGCAAAATGGAGATAAGGTTAAAGCATTCGTTCGCCGGGAAGGTGCGTTAAACGTATCGCATGCCAATTTGACAACGATCGTAGGTAGCTTAACTGATGAAAAGGTCGTAACAGAAGCGATTAAAGGGCAAGATGCAGTCGTGAGTACACTTGGTCCTAAACTGAATGGTGGACGAAAAGTAAAAGAATTACCGATTTGTGATGCACATGAAACAATTTTAAACGTTATGGAAACACAAGGTGTGAAACGTTTCATTACTCTTGCAACACCATCTGTAAGTTCCAAGGAAGACAAAAAACAAATCGCAACGATTATACCTGCGCTTATGCCGAAGTTGTTTTTCCCTCCTGGATATCTAGAAATGAAAGGTATTGAGCAGTTGGTGAAGGCAAGTAAAGTTGATTGGACAGTCGTCAGAATCATTAATCCAAATGTAAGAACGGACGGTAATGGTTATGCCATTTCATTTGGAGATACAAAAGCAAAAATGAGCGTTTCACGCAAAAATATCGCACATTGCATATACGACGCGATCAGTAAAAATGAATGGATTGGCAAAATGCCGATTGTATTCAACAAATAGGGGGGATGGACAATGACTATATTAGCTTGGATTTTACAAGGAATTTTAGCGTTACTATTTTTAATAGCTGGCGTTCAGAAAATATATGGTTCCAAAATGCACAAAGAATCGTTTGCTAAATGGGGATATCCTCAGTGGTTTAGAGTCGTAACAGGCTTGGTCGAGTTAGGGGCAGCTGTATTACTAATTATAGGATTCTGGATTGAAGGATTTGCAATTCTGGGAGCTTTGATTTTAGTGGCAGTCGGTATCGGTGGAGTGATTACACATATTCGTGTAAAAGATACATTTAAGGATACAGCTATGATAGGAATTTTGGGAATTTTATCAATTCTGTTAGTAATCATTCTTTTATAGTGGGTGGAGAAAAATGAATTTTGAATTTGGAGTTTATTCATTGGGTGAACGTATCCCAGATGCAAACGGCCAGGTGTTATCTGCCAAAGAGAGGGTAGATAACATTATTCAAATGGCGAAGTGGGCAGATGAGGCGGGGCTTTATGTGTTTGGTACAGGTGAGCATCACCGATTAGACTTTGTTACATCAAGCTATGCCATGCTGCTTGGGGCCATTGCACGTGAAACAAAGAAGATTAAATTAACGAGCACTTTATCCGTTATTAGTACAGCAGATCCTGTACGAGTATATGAGGATTTTGCCACGCTTGATTTATTAAGTGGTGGGCGTACCGAAATCATTCTGGGTCGTGGTGCCTTTTTAGAAAGCTTCGCACTATTTGGAGCAAGCTTAGATGATTATGATCATTTGTTTGAAGAAAAGCTTGAGCTATATATGCAATTACAAGAACATGAAGTCGTCAATTGGCATGGAGAATTCCGTCCGCCGCTTCGTAACGCGCAGATCTCCCCTCGTCCTTTGCAGCCAAAAATTCCAATGTGGATTGGAGTTGGCGGAACGCCTGCCAGTGCAGTGCGTGCAGGAAAGCTTGGGGTGAATATGGCAATGGGGCTATTGGCTGGTGAACCAGAGCGCGTTCAATATTTAACTAATCTTTATTGGAAAGCTGCGAATGAAGCAGGACATGATTTATCAAAATTAAAAGTTTCTGTAACAGGACATGGCTATATTGCAACAGATGGTGATCAAGCGATACGCGAGTTTACCCCTCATTATAATCAGTACATGCAGCATTTTATGAAAGATCGTGGGCAATTCTTCAATCCTGTTACTGCTGAACAAACGATGCCTCAGCGAGCGGCAAATCAAATTTTAGCGGTAGGAAGTGCTGAAGAATTAGCGGAGAAAATTCTATACCAGCATGAATTAATCGGACATACACGTTTTATGGGTCAGTTTGATATGGGAAATCAACCACCTGCTCGTGTAGAAAAAGCCATTGACTTACTGGCAAATAAAGTTGCCCCAATGGTTCGGAATGCATTAAGTAAATAATGAGATTAAACCAACTTACATTATTAGTTTTCAAAAATATTTTTATTTAAATCTATATATTTTCGTATACAAGAATTAGTTGGATTCATATAAATGGAATAGTTTTTTTTAGTATTTTAAAATATTTATATAGACCAATTTCTTGTTGGAAAATACATTCTAAAGCGAGGTTAACGTCATGACTAACGTACTAGTAATTAAGGCAAACAATCGTCCAGATGGTATTTCAACAAAGATGTATGAAATGTTCGTAGAAGAAGCAACAAAAAATAACAAGCTACAAGTAACGACTTTTGATGTATTTGAAGAGAACATGCCACATTACGGCCAGGATTTGTTCGATGCCTTCGGTAAATTGCAAATCGGTGAAGACTTAAACGAAAGGGAAGCTGCTTCAATAGCGGCCCAGCAAAAAGCACAAAAAGCCATTACAAATGCAGATGTGCTAGTCTTTACCTTCCCATTATGGAACTTAACTATTCCTTCAGCGTTACAAGCATTTATTGATTACAATTTACAAGCTGGCTTTACATTTAAGTACAATGAGCAAGGTCAAAAGGAATTTTTATTAAAAGGTAAAAAAGTGATTTTATTAAATGCTCGTGGCGGCTTCTATAGTTCTCCAGAAATGAACAGCATGGACATGGCTGTGAATTATATGCGTACCGTTATGACAAACTTCTTCGGCTTTGAAATTATTGACGAAGTAATCATCGAAGGCCATGCGCAAGATCCTGATAATGCCGCAACGATTATCGCGGAAGGTTTGGAAAAAGTTAAAGAAGCAGCAGCAAAATTATAAGTAGTTTTTACAATACTTGTGATACAAATTTAAAAGGACACTACATGATTGGTATGTAACCGCTGTGTAGTGTCCTTTTGATTCTAAATAATATAAGTAAATTAAATGAAAAATCTTATATGGATGAGTTCTTTAGACATTATGAAGCAGTATATAGCACACGAATAAACATCCTATTATGAAAGGTGAGGTCGTATTAATTGCTATTATTGGAATTACCTGTTATTCTTAAGAAGAGTTATTTTTGTTCGGTTTCAGATTGAGAAGCGATTTTGATTTTCGTCTAAGGTATTTGAGCAAGGATAGTAACACATTGTGTGGAAATCCACACTAGGAGGCAACATATTATGGAACAAGGTAAAGTGAAATGGTTTAATGCAGAAAAAGGTTTTGGATTTATCGAACGTGAAGGCGGAGAAGACGTATTCGTACATTTCTCAGCTATCCAAAGCGAAGGTTTCAAATCTTTAGACGAAGGTCAAAGCGTAACGTTTGAAGTAGAACAAGGACAACGTGGCCCACAAGCTACAAACGTTCAAAAAGCTTAATAAGAGCTAATGAAAGACCCTGCATATGCAGGGTCTTTTTTTGTTTTTTATTCAATTTGATCAACAAAAAGCCCTATTTAAGAAAGAATCACTTTTATTTTTCCGACTTTCCACGCCAACTACTGGAATTTGTCTTCAATTCATTCTTCTATATTAAAGCCGTTTCTCTATGAATTTAGCGAGTGACGAAAAAATCACCTGGTAAAAGAAGTAACGATTTTAGTGTGCTGAGAAATCATTAGTCTCTTTTAACCATTGCAGCTTATTCCATGGTAAATACATTACAACCCATAAAATAACAATCATACAAGCTAAACCAAATATGTACCCTGGATTTCCAAAGATATTTTCAAGTGGAACAAGTGGAGAACCAGGTGAGGGGACATTTAAAAACATAAAGTTTGTACCCCATATTTTATTTAATGGATAGATAATTGATCCTGTCACAGCTAAAAATAGGATTGAACCTATTATTCTTTTTTTATCTGGTTTAACAATCCCCGCATATACCACCATGACACAATACATAACAAGTGCTAAATGAAAAATAAAGCTAAATAAACTCATAAACTCATATATCGGTCGATGTGTCCAGTTACAAAATAACAAAGCTGCAATTGCACCAGGCAAGAATAAATTATAGAGCTTTTCCCCAATCATTAAGCTATTTGTATAGGCATGATAAAAAATCGCAAAAATCGCAAAACTACATAATTCGAACGGTAGATAGTCAACCGTAAATTCATTTCTGCTAATCAAATAGATATTCTTAAAAATCTCAAATAGTAAAATAAACCATGCGATTCTTCGTTGTACAATACTCTGACTTTTGGCATCTAATTTTTTGAAATGCTTACTAACCATGATGACGGTTAGCGTTATTACAATGAGCCATCCAATATGATATGGTCCAAATAATGAAAATCCCATTTTTCTACCTTCCTTTTTATTCATGAAGAAGCCATCTTGCAAAATCGCAAAATGGCTGGGTTTATTATGATAATTGTTTCGTGACTGTTTTTTCTACTAAATTACTGATATCCAAACTAATATAAGTGCCACGACTAGCGCCCTAAGAAGAACAACATTATAAAGTATTAATGACTTCATGGCTAAAGAATAAGTCTCCATTTTCCCCATTGGCAATACGGCTGTCATAAAAATAATTCCTAATATTAAAATAGCAATAATCGGTACGACAAACAATCGGTTGGAATTTTCTAATTCTTTCAATTTCTGCCTTTCCTTTTTATGAACAGGATTTCTATATATACTCTACATGGGGATGATCATTGATTAGAATATATTTTTATACAGGAATACTTTGAAACTCAAGATTAAGTTAGGTTTAAATTCCCTTAGAATGAGAGTAAACCAATATCTTAGCCGAAGAGAATGTGGCTTTTCCCCCTCATTATTGATACCTTAAGAATACCCCCTCACCTTTGGTGAGGGGGTATCAGCGCTTATTTTTAGGGTTACCTACGTCGATCGCAGGTACACCATATTTTCTATGAAATAGGTTTTTCCATGTAGGTTGTCAACTTGTATGTTTCAGAAATATTCATTGTAAATAAAATAATCGATCTGTTTTATGCAGATTTAATAAGAGAGGAGTTTGCTTCTTTTACTTTTCCTCGCCAAGAAAGGTTAGTCCACATACGAAGGAGATATTCAACTGGACCTCTCTTCGCATATTTGAGATATAGTACGCTGCATAGGCATTGGGCGACATAGACCAGGATACCGATGAAAATGCTTGCTGCAATGCTGATTTGTTGGTAATATCCGAGCCCGTAACCATAGAAAATGAATGTCATGATGACAGATTGCATCAAATAGTTGGTGAGTGATAATTTTCCCATACTTTCTAATACAGTAAACAGAAAAAAATGTTGGTAACGTACATATAAGTAGGCAAATACAAAAACATAACCAATCGCAAGCAATTGCCCGCCTGATTGAGCGAATATACCGGTGAAAGCTTCCCATCCTTCTAGATGAGCCAATAGCTTCATAGTGAGACCGATAGCGAGTAACCACCAACCGTGCCTATAGATGTTTGTTTGTTGGGATGGATTAGAAAACCATCGCTGTTTTGCCATCGCCATACCGACTAAAAACATGGGCAGCATATAAAAAGGGGACAGCAACAGAGCGCCAACTGCCAGTAATGGATCGATATCAAAAATTGGCGGCATGGCGTTTTCACGATAATCTAGAATTTCCTGATATGTTCCGTTTGCATGTACCTCATCAGTCATCTCAACGAATGCCAGCATATCTGGAGTTTTGAACATTTCAGATACATCACCATAACTTGCTGCTGTAAACAATACGAATGATATCCCTGACCAAATCAAGAGAGTCTTCGGTTTTCTGTGCAGAAAGGGGAGCAGTAAGAATAACATCACACCATAATACGATAAAATATCACCATCCCATATATATGTGGCATGTAGAGTACCAATCGTCATTAAACCAATGGCCCTTCGTACAAGATGCCACCTTGATTTATCTCGTTTTTGTTTAATCGATTCAGCAAGCTTCACCAATGAATACCCGAATAGTAATGAAAAGATCGGTAAAAATGAGTATTCAAAGGCTACTTGGATGAAACGTAGAGATACCAAGTCTATCTTAGACAGTTCATCTGTATTGATTATGTCTTTACCCCATAAACTGAATTGAAAAATCAATAAGTTCGCCATCAAAATCCCGAACAAGCTGAATCCTCTTAGCGAATCAATTAGTGTTACTCGATTTTTGAGCATTATGTATTTCCTCCTGATTCTTTTTCCAAATTTGTTCTTTGTGCTAGTTACCTGTTAACTTTGGTTCGTATACGGAAGTGGTTGATGGAATGTTTGAAAGTGTGGACAGGGCAAGCTGTAACGCAACCAGATTAGGATGGCGATATCCTACTTTGTCCTGTTTTCTCTTATGTTCTCTATCATTTTTTTCCGTCTTCATAGGTGTAACAGACTATAAATTCGACAAAAACATTCAAATTCCTTCCAGAAATAATAGGGATTGAAGTATTTCATAAGCCTTCAAAAGTACTATATTACATCATAGATAAACATCCAATTATGAAAGGTGAGGCGTATCAATTGCTATTATTGGAATTACCTGTTATTCTAAAGAAGAATTATTTTTGTTCGGTTTCAGATTGAGAAGCGATTTTGATTTTCGTCTAAGGTATTTGAGCAAGGATAGTAACACATTGTGTGGAAATCCACACTAGGAGGCAACATATTATGGAACAAGGTAAAGTGAAATGGTTTAATGCAGAAAAAGGTTTTGGATTTATCGAACGTGAAGGCGGAGAAGACGTATTCGTACATTTCTCAGCTATCCAAAGCGAAGGTTTCAAATCTTTAGACGAAGGTCAAAGCGTAACGTTTGAAGTAGAACAAGGACAACGTGGCCCACAAGCTACAAACGTTCAAAAAGCTTAATAAGAGCTAATGAAAGACCCTGCATATGCAGGGTCTTTTTTTGTTTTTAAATCAATTTGCGCAATAAAAAAGCCCTATTCAAGAAATGAATAGAGCTTAGACAACAAAAGAATGAAACTGTATAGCAAATGGTAGGCTAAGTATAGCACAGTGCTTGAATAATCCCTAATTTAAACCTGCTTACTTGCAAGGGGTTTTTTATCATATATTTGTATCCTACTCTTAGTTTTATTTATTCAAACACGGCGGACATCTTCTTATGTTTCCACATCCAATGAATGAGGGGCTTCCAATCAAATTATTATACTCTGAATACGGAAAAGGCAATCTGCCACTCACTACTTTTTTACACATTATAATCATAACGCTTGATTTTCTCTCGATAAAATAATTTAGAGTATTTTTTATTTATTTATTTACAGAAAATTCATTTAAAATAATATCAAGGTTTAACTTGAATTTTATAGTAGAGGGAGTCTTTGGTGTTGAAGCATATATTTGCATTTGAGAAAGAAGAGGATTTTCAGGAATACAAATATTTGATTGAGAGGTTTTCCAAAAAAATAAAAGGCTATCAGCTTGAATTAGTAAATCATTATGAGCTCAAAGAATTGCCAAAAGGAGTTGTATGGACAACAGATGAACTAGCCACAACTGTTTTTTCCAATATACCGATCCCAGCCTTTACAAATAAAGATCTCATTTATCTTTCTCCTGATTTGGTAAGCTGGAGGAGGTTATTTCTTACACAATTAGAGGGAAAGAAACATTCTAAAATAGAAGACTTCTATATTAATATGTCTGAAAACCATATATTAACTATACTTGGACACGAATTAACCCATCACTCCGATTTGTTTTTGGATGAATTTGATGATGAAAGAGAGAACAGTATTTGGTTTGAGGAAGGAATGTGTGAGTACTTATCAAGAAAATACTTACTAACTGATACAGAAAATAAGCAGATTACAAATATTGAGATAGAATTGATGGGTCTGTTTAAGCACAAATATGGTATCCATTCGTTAGAGGAGTTCGGAAGTGACAGTTATCAAGGGAGTTTAACAAGTATTATGTTCGATTACTGGCGAAGCTTTCTTGCAGTAAAGTATTTGGTTGAAGAGAGGGCTAATAATAACCCAAAACAAGTTTTCGAAGACTATCATAATTGGCATAACGAAGGAAGAACAAAGCCTTTAATAGAGTACTTTCAATTGGAAAGCATATTTTAATGTACGAAAAAAGGATTGAATCCTATTATTGATTCAATCCTTCTACCTATTAATATTGCTTAATCAACGACTACTGTTCCTTTGTAAGGAGTATCTTCACTGGAAGTACCAAGATATACAGTGTACTCGCCAGGTTTAACCACGAAATCGTGTTCGTAGTAGTCCCATACACCCATTGGATGGTTCGTAGCAGTTGGGTCAATCGTGATGGTAACTTCACGTGACTCATTAGGCTCTAGGTAAACTTTTTGGAAACCAACAAGACGCTTAGGTGGCTGTCCTTGGACAGGAATACCTAGATATACTTGAACAACCTCAGCTCCAGCAACTTTTCCTGTGTTGGTTACGGTCACTTTTACCGTAATAGGGGATTTGCCATCTGTTTGTGAAGGTGTTACTGAAAATCCGGAAAGCTCAAAGGATGTGTAGGATAGACCGTATCCAAACGGGAATAATGGCTTAATTCCTTGGGACTGGAACCAACGATAGCCCATATTAAGGCCCTCAGAATATCGAATAACCGGGAAGCCATTGCCTTCATCTGTGCCAGGGTAGCGCTCAGGTCTGCCTGCGTATAAAAGATCATCCTCAGATGCTGCGTATGTGGTAGGAACTTTACCGGATGGATTTACAACGCCAAAGAGTAAATCGGCAACGACGTGACCATCTTCAGTACCTTGGTTCCATGCCTCAAGAACAGCTTTAGCTTTGGAGATCCATGGCATCATGACAGGGCTGCTGTCTTTCATAACTACAACCGTCTGCGGATTGATATCTAATAGTTCGTCGATCATACGATTCTGATCATTTAGCATGTTTGGACTAGGTAAATCAAAACCTTCAGAGGCAACTAAGCCGGCCATTAGAATAACCATATCAGCTTTAGCAGCTGCTTCTTTGGCTTCGTTAAGATTTGATAGATCTTTAGCTACAGTAACCTTGCTGACTGACGTGTGTGAACCAAGACCTTTAAGGACATTTTGCATGCCTTCTACCGGTGGTACCGTGTAGAGCGGAGTAACCTTTGAAGAACCACCCCCACCATTGCACGCATCATCAACGTACTCAGATTGACCAATGATTACGATGGAGTCATAAGCTTTTGGATCAAGTGGCAGCATTTCGCCTTCATTTTTCAGAAGGACAGCGGTCTGGGAACCGATTTTGCGAGATCTAGCACCATGACCTTTCGCATCAATCTCACCAGGATTGTAAGGGCGCTCGAATTGATTAAAACGGAACATTTGTGTATAGCGGCGCACCAATGCGCGGTCAACAGTTTCAATCTCAAGGCTAGTGTCTTGAAGAGCGTTCTTTACATTCGTCTCGTTCAACCATTTAGCATCCGGCATTTCATGGTCCATACCAGCATTCAATGATGCAGCGGCAGAACGGCAAGACCAGAAGTCAGATTGTACATAGCCTTGGAAGCCCCACTCGTCACGAAGAATATCGTTAAGGAGGTAGCGGCTTTCCGTTGCGTAAACACCGCGAACACGGTTGTAGGCGCTCATCATTGCGGCAATGTCACCATCTTTGACTAACATTTCGAAAGGAAGAAGGTATAGTTCGCGCAATACATGCTCATCCAATTCTACACTTGTGCGGAAGCGCTCGTACTCTTGATCGTTAACGGCATAATGCTTACCCATAGCAATAACATCATGCTCTTGAATCGCTTTCGTAACCTCAACGCCCATTACGCCAGAAAGGTATGGATCTTCGGAGAAATATTCAAAGTTACGTCCAGCAATTGGAGTTCTGTGTAGGCAAACCCCTGGTCCCTCTAGTACGTGCTGACCAAGTGTAGCTGTCTCAGAACCAATGATATCCCCGTACTCACGCGCTAGCTCCGGATCAAAGCCGGCAGCAAGTCCGATGGTCATTGGCAAGGCTGTAGCAGGCGGGCTTGGGTGTCCGTCACCCATACCTACGCCGACAGGACCGTTTGTAATACGGAAACGAGGGATTCCTAACTCATCAATGCCTTTTACATGGCGCTGTACTTGAAGCTGGGCCATAAGTTTGTCCTGCTCCTCAGGAGTCATGGCATTCATTTCATCCATTGGAGGCATATCGTAGATGTTGATGGTCGCCATCGCACCGTGAAGCTGAGCAATCTTCTGCTCCAATGTCATTGCAGCTACAAGCTTTTCAGCACGCTCACGTGGTGACAATGACTTGTCCATCCATGGAAACTGTCCATTCTTTTCTGTATCAGTAGTATGTTGATTATTCATGTTGAACACTCCTAACACAATATTTTTATAAAAATAAACGTATTATTTCTAATACTTTTATCTGAAAGTCTAAACCGCTTACATATTTATGGTAACCAGATAATTCTATAAAATCCTAAGTGAAGCAAATGAGACTTCCCTGTTAGATCTGCGAATTCCCTTTTATGATTTGGTATCAATGTGTAAATTATATTTTTTTTATCATTGTTTTACTCGTACTATTTTTGTTTTATTAGTAGATATTTTAGTATTATGCTAATTATTAAAGTGGAAAATAGAATAAATGAGTTTTGAGTTTTGACGGTTGAAGTCTTCGACAAAGAGCAAGCGGTTGGCTTAGTAGTTATAAAGAAAGTAAGATGGAAAACTGGTTTTATATATCATAAGGATAACTAGAGCTGTGGTTATGAGAAAAAAGTTTAATGGGATAAACAGAAAATCAACATATTAAACTACCTCTTAAAGATTTGAAAAAGTGTTAAATGATATTAAAAGATCTCTAGTAAAGATAAGAAAAAGACGGAACTCATAATATCATGATTGAGGAGTATTTCTAATAACATATAAGGGGACGGTAATTTGAGCTTATTACAAAAATGGTTTTATAGGCTGCTTGCCTTTATATCAATCATTATTTTTCTACTACATAATATGGGTCCCTATACGGGGCTGTTAAGATTAATCGCCTTTATACTATATAGTATTCTTTGTGCAGCTTTGCTTATTAAAAGTAGAGATTCAAAGGCAAAGATAGCAGGAATCATTGTGTTTTACCTGGTTATTGGGATAGGTGGATATTTTTAAATTAGAATGTTGTTAATAGATAAGAGATTTTACTTATGATTTTTGAAAGTTGAAGCAGTAAGCTGGTGATGCTTTAGCTTACTGTTTTTTATTTTCTTGATTTTAATCATTAACCCATATAATATAAGTAATATCTTATATAAGAGCTTGGTTATATATTGGAGGTATATATGAATACAATTGAGAAAATGGCTCAGCAATTAAAAGCTGTCAGTGATCCGAATCGGTTAAAATTATTGGCTTGTCTGAAAAAGGGAGAGGTATGTGTTTGTGATTTTGTGGATGTTCTTCAAATATCCCAGCCTGCAGTCAGCCAACAAGTGAAAAAGTTGAAAGATGCAGGGATCATTCTGGAAAGAAAAAAAGGCACATGGAAACATTTTCGCCTAAATGAAACTCAACAACCGTATATTCAAGCGATCATTGACCAGTTAGAGCCAATTAGTGTGAAATGCTGTTCATCAGATTGTTAATCAACAAAGATTGGGGGAGAACCAGATGGCAGAAAAAAGTGTGACGAAAAGGCTGTCTTTTTTGGATCGATATTTAACGGTATGGATCTTTACAGCCATGGCAGTGGGTATTTTAATTGCGCTGTTGGTACCTGATTTTAAAACAATGTTAGATACTATGTCCGTAGGGACGACATCCATTCCAATTGCTATTGGATTGATTGTAATGATGTATCCGCCATTGGCAAAAGTGAAGTATGAAGAGATGTGGCGTGTATTTAAGGATTGGAAGGTATTATTGCTATCCTTATTCCAAAACTGGTTGCTCGGTCCGGTTCTAATGTTCTTCTTAGCAATTATCTTTTTACATGATTATCCCGATTATATGGCTGGCCTGATTATGATTGGTCTTGCGCGTTGTATAGCTATGGTTATTGTGTGGAATGATCTGGCGCGTGGGGACCGTGAATATGTAGCTGGACTTGTCGCCTTTAACTCTGTATTTCAGATTCTATTTTATTCGGCATTTGCTTACTTTTTCTTAAATATCTTGCCAGGCGTATTTGGGCTGGAGAATTTTACTGTTATCATTTCGATGTGGGAAGTTACAAAAAGCGTTCTCATTTATTTAGGTATTCCTTTTATAGCAGGAATGGCAACACGATTCATTGGGTTGAAATTAAAAGGGGAAAAGTGGTATCAGGAATCTTTTTTACCTAAAATCTCTCCTCTTACACTTATTGCTTTATTATTTACGATTGTGATGATGTTCTCCTTAAAAGGAGATAAAATTGTTGAACTCCCATTGGATGCAATTCGAATTGCTATACCATTGCTCATTTACTTTTTAATCATGTTTGCCGTATCATTTTTTGCTTCAAGAAAAGCAGGAGCATCCTATCCTGTAACGGCATCGTTATCCTTTACAGCAGCGAGTAATAACTTTGAATTGGCAATTGCAGTTGCGGTTGCTATGTTTGGAATTAATAGCGGCGTAGCTTTTGCAGCTGTTATCGGTCCACTAGTGGAAGTTCCTGTTTTGATTGCACTTGTAAGTGTAGCACTGCGCTGGGAAAAGAAATATTTCCATAGGAACAAAGTAGAAACGTCTGAACAAAAGTTCAATCAGGGGGAATAATTTAATGCCAAAGGAAAAAACAATTTATTTTTTATGTACAGGTAATTCGTGTCGCAGTCAGATGGCGGAAGGGTGGGCTAAGGAAATCCTGCCTGACTGGAATGTCAAAAGTGCTGGACTTGAAGCGCATGGTTTAAATCCGAGTGCAGTGAAAGCGATGCAGGAAGTAAACATAGACATAACTAATCACACATCGGATGTGATTGACCCGGATATTTTAAATCATGCGGATTTGGTCGTAACTTTATGTGGGCATGCAGATGAACATTGTCCAGTAACACCGCCAAGCGTAAAACGAGTTCATTGGGGATTTGATGATCCGGCAAAAGCGGAAGGAAGTGAGGAAGAAAAATGGGTATTCTTCCAAAGGGTACGCGATGAGATAAGAAATCGCATCGATCGGTTTGCTAAAACTGGGGAATAAGCTTGTTAATTATTAAAGATAATGTAATGAAAAAAGCTAATCATTTAGATTAGCTTTTTTCATTTGGATAGTGAATTGGACATATCTATCATTAATCAATTTTTGCTAATTCCTGAAGCCGCTCCCTATCCAAAATGAGATAGCCACGTTCATGTTTTTTTATAAGATTACCCTTACAGAATTGTGAGATAACATGTAATAGATGGCGGTAGGAGACTCCTAAATATTCACTGACTTCTGTGTGTTTTTCTTTGTAAAAATCATTTTCAGCTGACATTAAAATAAATGAGGCTAACCGATTTTCGAGCGGATAAATTTGAGTTTGGACAGATTTAAATGAAAGATGATGTGTTTTTTTGCTTAAAAATATGGACAAATGCCTCAGGAAAACCGGATCTTCTAATAATTGATTTTTACATGTATGCATGGGAATAGCTAAACAGATAGTTTTTGTTGATGTTTGGACCCCTATAGAATATTGCTCTACTCCCAATAATTCGAGTTCGCCAATAAGTGACGGTGCTTCAATAAAATTAAGTAGAGATACTTTTCCATTTTCAAGCGTGATATATAGTTTCGCTTTCCCTTCAACAATAAGGTATAGATACTCTGGTATAGAACCTTCTTTGTAAATGAATTCACCACGCTCAAATTCATGGACTTGAATAAATGGTTTTATCGAAACACTGGAAAAGGGTTGGATGCTGTATAAATCAATATATTGGCTGCGCCATGGTTCAGATAAAATCTGCACTTTTTTCCTCCAAATTATTAAAAATATGAGATATCTCACATTATTGTAAACGTGAAACATGCTATGATGCAATAAGTATGGAGGGAGAAAGAATGAACAATCCGCGTTGGTTTTCACAGAACTTTTTTTTATTTTTTATGACATGGGGTATATTTTTACCTTATTGGACAGGTTTTCTTGTACAAGGAAAAGGATTAACAGTGTCAGAAGCAAGCTTAATTATGGGATTTGGATTGGTAGTACGAGGGTTATCAGCACTCTTTGTTTATCCATTCGCCTCTAAATATTGGAGTGCCCATAAAGTCGCTTTCCTTTTAATTATCTGCTCATTAGCTGTGACAATCCTATATATACCATCGACATCATTTGCTTCTCTATTTGCTGTCACTCTTATTTTTAGTGCCTTTTATCCAACTTTACTTCCCGCAGTGGAAGGTACAGCTAGTATTTTAATGAGACAGGGGGATGGGGCATATGGAAAAGCTCGATCATATGGCTCTCTTGGATTTATTGTCTCTGTGCTAGTAATTAGTATGGTTACCGGGTATTTTGGGGATAGTGGGATTTTATGGGCAATGATGTTCATGCTTGTTTTAATGCTTATCAAGTATATTTTACCTAGCCCGGATATACTAACTGAAAAGCCGATCAAAAATGAAAGCAAAAATACAATGAAAATGAGCAGCTTATGGAAGATTAAAAGCTTCCCGATTGTTTTGCTAATCGTATTTTTACTTCAGGGTGCTCACGCATCTTATTATAATTATGGCTATATTTATTTACAGGATTTAGGTGTAAACACATACTATATAGGTATGATTATTAATATTGCTGTTATTTTTGAGATCATCTGTTTTGCAAAGGCTGATCATCTGTTTAGAAAATGGCAACCATCTTCTTTACTATTGGTAGCTGCTGCTGGATCAACTTTGCGCTGGTTGCTGGTAGCCGTATTCCCAAATGTTTGGGTTTTTATGTTATCACAGAGTTTACATGCACTATCCTTTGCTTTGGCACATTATGCATTTATCCTTTATATAACAAACTCGCTGCCAAAAGAGCAAAATTCCAATGCACAGGGTGTATACTCGGCTTTTGCTATGAGTTTTAGCACGGCGATATTGACACTGGCAGGTGGATTTTTATATGATATTTCTCCAGGACTCTCTTTTGCCGGAATGGCTATTTTTACATTGCCAGCAATTATGATCATTTTAGTGACAAGAAGAAAATATAGTTATTAATTTGGTACAATCGTATAAATGAGTGTCTTTTCAATTTATTGTAATTGGAGATGATCTAGATGGTAAATAAAGAAACATTATTGGAAAGTGCCCGTGCTATAAAATCAAATGCGTATATGCCGTATTCCAAATTTCCTGTTGGGGCTGCCCTTTTACTTAAAGATGGAAGTATTATTAATGGTGTAAATGTTGAAAATGTATCTTTTGGTGCAACAAATTGTGCAGAAAGAACAGCCATTTTTACGGCAATTACAAAAGGCTATCAAAAAGGTGATTTTCAGGCGATAGCTATTTCAGGGGCCACAGAGGATTATTTACCGCCTTGCAGTATTTGCAGACAGGTTTTAGTTGAATTTTGTTCTCCTGACATGCCAGTTTATTTAACGAATGCAAAGAAAGAATGTAAGGAATTGACTTTAAAAGAATTAGTGCCATATGCTTTTACAGAATTAGATATGTAATAGATTGTGGATAAAGAGGGAGCTGCCAGCTCTCTCTTTTGTTTTATACAATAGAATCCCCGCTATTCGGAAGGGTTAGATATTATCCAGATAGAAGTTATCAATGATTCTTTGAAGGCGTTGAAGATTGATTACAATCTTTACTGAATATTTAAGTAAAGTATAATTAAATTGTAGAAATAATTTTATGAAACAGAAGATAGACAGGAATTATTTATCGAATTTTAATTGATCGCCAGGAGTTATTTAATGAAGTTATTTAGATTAAACAGACAGTTTAAGGGATTTAAAAAGGAAACAGAGTTTTATTTGATTGCAGAATCAGAATTTATTGGTGTTAAGGAGTTTGTATTAAGAACGACGGATTTGAAAAAAGTGATATCTATAAATGAAAGTGAATTTCTAAAGAATTTTACTCAAATAAAGAACTGAATTTTTGGTTGTAATTTAACGAGATTTGGCTCTTCAATGAAAAGGTACTTTTTAGTCCTTATATTGTACAAATTTAAAAAAAAGATAAAAGTCAGCCTGTCTGCTGACTTTTATATAGAAGCTGATTTTCTGTTGGATAGTTCATTTAATTTTTGTAAGACATAATCATTACCTTTATTTAATTCGGATATTAGTTCTTTTAATTTTCTCGCTCTTTTATATTCCATGATTTTATAATAATATTCAGAGGAATCCGTAGCTGAGTCAACCGCCTTTGCAGCCTTTAAGATTTCTATATTAATCATGCTTTTTAAGCTCGTATTTACGATTGTTTCTTTCATAATAGTCACCTCATAGTTTTCTTGATTTTATACTAGCATAATATTTTTTCGATTCTGTATATCTAACACACCTGTTAGATACTTATGGTCTTCTTGTTAACTTCCATTCAATTTGTTATTTTCTGAAAATAAAGAAAGGATAAAAAGAAAATAGGAAATATATTCAGCCTGGATTTATGGATATGATTATAGAATAGGAGCAGAAGAAACTGTGAATAATTAAAGATAATTATCCATTCTCTAGTATGAGGAGTATTAAAGCGGGATTTTTTATATTTGTCTTGAAATATTTAAGTAGTTTCTATCATTCAGATTCTAAAATTTGCTAATTTTTATAAAGCGTGTTATTCTTAAGAAGAATTATTTTTGTTCTAGGCAGATTGAGAAAAGATTTTGTTTTTCGTCTAAGGTAATTTGAGCAAGGATATTAATACATTGTGTGATATACACACTGGGAGGCAACAAACATGGAACAAGGTAAAGTTAAATGGTTTAATGCAGAAAAAGGTTTTGGATTTATCGAACGCGAAGGCGGAGAAGATGTATTTGTACATTTCTCAGCAATCCAAGGCGAAGGTTTCAAATCTTTAGACGAAGGTCAAAGTGTAACTTTTGAAGTAGAACAAGGTCAACGTGGACCTCAAGCTACTAATGTTCAAAAAGCATAATAGCCAAAGCTATTAAGAAAGACTCTCCCTGGAGAGTCTTTCTTTTATTTAATAACGAGATAGGCATACTGTAAGGCCCTATTCCAAATTGAATAGGGCCTTTATGCATCTATATGTTCAACAAGTAAAATGTATAAATGGAACTTAGTGTAGGATAGGATATACTAATCCCCTTAGGTATATGATGAGTTTTCACGTTTATTTCTTTAAAAGAGATATACGATTGATTAGTATGCTGTAAGGCTCTTAAACTTCTTGTTGTATAAAAAATACTATTATCAAAAGTAATCTGAAATATACTACTATACAGATTTTCGAATCTTTTCACCTATCTTATAAACTGTTTACCAGTGCTAAAGAAAAAAGGGATATTGTTATTTGGGCATCTTTAAATGAATCATTTCTTTCACCCAATAAATAATATAAAGCAGAAATTTTAATTACTTCAAAGGTATATAGTATAATGATGCTAATTCTTAATATTAATAAGGAAAGTCCCCATTTCAAATAAGCCTAGATAGTTTTGGACTTATATGATGTGGGGTTTTTATTTTAAAATGAGGTGTTTACTATATTATATAAAGCTTTAGCCGATAGTGTAGAGATTGAAATGAATGGATCTAAACCAAGATTAAATAAATATAGCCAAAATCTAATGCTAATAGGTACAGGCAGGAGTGCTTTTGTATTTAAAATTAAAGATAAGGATTTGGCTTTAAAAGTATATTTTCCTCATAAAAAGAGAATAGCCTTTGAGGAAGCGGCCATTTACCGTAAATTGCAACATATAGATTATTATCCGTCGTTATATGATGATGGTAATAATTATATTGTCATTGATTTTATTGAGGGCCATACATTGTTTCAATGTCTGCAAAAAGGTATTTTTGTACCTGAAGAGAAAGTTAAAGAGATAAGCAAAGCTTTAGAAATGGCAGAGGAAGCCGGATTAAATCCCGCTGATATACATCTTAAGAATATTATCATTACTTCTGGTGGAGGAGTAAAAGTGATAGATGTTGCCCGTTTCATGCAACAGGAAAAAGATAATCAGTGGAAAGATTTGGAGCGAGCGTATTTTCAGATCTACTCAAAAAAATATTTCCCTAAAAAAATTCCAACCTTCATCCTCAATTTGACTTCATTCATTTATAAAAAAAGATATCTCCCAAAGCCAATACGGGTTTTATTTGATTCTACCGAGTAGATATTTGGGCTTACAGTTGAAAAGGAGAGTTGTGAAGGAAAATGTTATATAGAAACCTTATTTCAACTCAACCTAAATCTATTGTGGCTATTTACCAATAAAACACTACTTTTAAAAGGCTGGTTGTCATGGTTATAATCAATTTTATGGATAAACATGAAAATACGTAAAATGCGAATACTATTAGTGTATAAATAGTATTAAATGCTCGGAGGTTAAATAAAAATGACAACATTGCCAAATTGCCCTAAATGTAATTCTGAATACACATATGAAGATGGCCCGCTTTTAGTATGTCCGGAATGCGGGCATGAGTGGACGTTAGAATCTGAAAGTGAAGATGTGAAAGTGTATAAAGATGCTAACGGGAATATTTTAAATGATGGTGACACTGTAACTGTTATTAAAGATTTAAAAGTAAAAGGAAGCTCATCGGTTTTGAAACAAGGTACAAAGGTGAAGAATATTCGTCTTGTGGATGCTGATCATGACATTGATTGTAAAATCGACGGCTTTGGACCAATGAAATTAAAATCAGAATTTGTTAAGAAGATATAATAAAAAAAGCGTTTATCAAATTAGATATAGGTTTGATGAACGCTTTTTTATTTGCAAAGGGAATTGAATGTAGCGCAACGAATAAAAAAGGAATAAAAATAAAAAAGTGGAATACACTGTGAATTCTTATATTCGGATAAGAGCCTCAGCATTAATGATAGATTAACAGGTTATAGAGCGGAGAGAGTAAAATATTTTACTTTTCTCTATTTTGCCCATATAATCTTTAAATACGATATATTTTATAAAAGCTGCATATATGAATTATGTGGCAGGTGGATTTTTATAGGAATTATTTTCGCCACCCATCCCTTATTAGGGGTGGGTGTTTTGTATGTGGTTAGGTTTTTGTAATCCAGCTTCAACGGCTAGAAACTCAGGACATAAGCATAGTCTCTACGGGGGAAGAACCTCCCCTTCGAGCCTCTGTCTTATGCTCCTCGAGGGCCTACAGGATGTAGGTCATGAAGACGTTGCCACAGGACGTGGCGTACTTAGTCTTCGTTCCTTGAGTTTCAGCTTTATATGCAATCCAGCTTCAGGGCCTAGGAGCTCGGGACATAAGCAAAGCCACTGCTGCGGGGATGAAACTCCCTCCGTGCCTTTGTCTTATGCTCCTCGCGGGCCTACAGGATGTAGGTCATGAAGACGTTGCCACAGGACGTGGCGTACTTAGTCTTCGTTCCATGAGTTTTAGCTTTATATGCAATCTAGCTTCAACGGCTAGAAACTCAGGACATAAGCATAGCCTCTACGGGGGATGAACCTCCCCTTCGAGTCTCTGTCTTATGCTCCTCGTTTCTGAGCGAGCCGTTTCAGCTTTTTATTTAATCTAGCTTCAGCTCCTAGGTCCTCGAGACATAAGTGAGCTGCTGCGGGAGAGAAAAATCGCTCTCCCTATGCACCTCCTCTTATACTTGTCGGACCTGGGCAGTCGCTTCAGCTTTATAATTTTAGGAGGTTTTTATGGGGATTTGGAGATATGCTTTACTTGTTTTTTTAGGTGGATGTTCGTATGGGGTGGTTTCTACTTTTGTGAAACTTGCCTATGGGGAAGGGTTCACTCAAGGTGAAATTACAGGTAGTCAGTATTTGTTGGGTGCTGTTATGCTGTGGATTGTAGCATTATTTGTACCTAAGGTTAAGTTGTCAGGTAAGCAAATAATCATTTTATTAATAAGTGGCTTCCCAATGGGATTGACAGGAATCTTTTATAATAAATCGCTGACCTATGTAGATGCATCGTTTGCCATCATTTTGCTTTTGCAATTTACATGGATTAGTTTTGTATTGCAATATATTTTCGAGAAAAAGGCTCCTGGTAAGAAAAATATTATTGCTACTGTGATCATTTTATTAGGCTCCATTCTTGCATCAGGTGTCTTGGCAAGTAATGGGGAAGTTTCGATGGTGGGCATAATTTGGGGACTCCTGTCTGCGACATCATTTGCCTCTTTCATTGTAGTAAGTGGACGAAGCAATATTGAAATTCATCCTATTTATAAGAGTGCATTTATGACAACGGGAGCAGCGTTACTCATTTTAATCGTATTCCCGCCAATGTTCCTTTTAAATGGTACATTGATGGACGGCTTATTTATATATAGTATAGTTGCAGGTTTATGCGCTTCCTTAATTCCGCCTATATTCTTTAATATAGGTATGCCTAGGATAGGAAGTGGGCTCGGGACCATCTTAAGTGCTTCCGAATTGCCTATGGCTGTATTAATGTCTGCTCTTGTGCTTAATGAAGTAGTCACGGGAGCACAATGGATAGGTGTAATTATCATTTTATGCGGAATTGCTTATCCGAATATGAGGATACGATGGAACCGTGAAATTCGAAATGAACCGATTGAATTATAATATTATTTTTTTTTTACAATAAAGATTTACTTAGTTCAATCTAGAGGCTGCCGACAATGTCGACAGTCTTTTTTTGTAGATATCGCCTAGCACGAAATCCTCTATCTTTAAAAGATACATACTGCTTGTTTTTGCAGCTTGGACAATCCTTCCCTTGTTTAGTAAAGCCGAGTGACCAAATGTCTTTAACTTTCCACTTGAAATTACAGTGTCTACACCTTGCCAACAGTCTATCAACCTCATCTCTATTCTTTGTTGGAATTCCAGGTAATTCCCATATTTTTTGTTGTATCATCAAATCAAAGTTAGGAGGAAAGAAGGAAGATTTAGAAGACAGCCTTTTTAAATTAGTTATATCTGTGAGAAAGTAAATGAAATAGACTTTTGCCTGAATAATAAAATAACCCAAACCTTTTTTAATATTCAAACATATATTTGAATGATAAGTAGAAGGGATATATAATATAATCAAACGAAGGTTTGAATGAAGAGGGTGAAATAATGAGTAAAAAGGATACATGTGATGTATATGGGTTTGATCAAACTAAGGTTGATCGCATAAGTACAGATATACAAAGAGAAAATTTGTCCAGCGTTGCTCAATTATTCAAAGCGCTAGCTGATGAGAATAGGGCGAAAATAGCGTATGCTTTATGCCAGGATGAAGAGCTATGTGTTTGTGATATAGCGAATATTATTGGTTCATCAGTTGCGACTGCTTCTCACCACCTAAGAACCCTTTATAAACAAGATATTGTTAAATATCGAAAAGAGGGCAAATTAGCTCTATATTCATTAGATGATGAACATATTAAACAAATCATCATGATTGCCTTAACGCACAAGAAAGAGGTGAAATCAAATGAGTGAACATGTAAAAACAGATCAAAAAACATACCGAATTGAAGGGCTGAGTTGTGCTAATTGTGCCAATATATTTGAAAACAATGTGAAGAATCTGGATGGAGTCAAAGAAGCTAAGGTAAATTTCGGAGCATCCAAGATTTATGTGCAAGGCTCAGCTACAATTGAAGATATAGAAAAAGCGGGTGCTTTCGAGCATTTAAAAATACGTGATGAAAAAGAGAAAAAAATCGAAAAGACTCCGTTTTGGAAACAGAAAGAAACCTATAAAGTTTATATCTCAGCTGTATTAATTGTAATTAGCTGGTTTTTAGGTCAGATATATGGTGAGGACCATATAATTCCTACAATTGGATATGGAGCAGCGATTTTAATAGGCGGTTATACCCTTTTTATAAACGGTCTGAAAAATTTGGGTAAATTAACCTTTGACATGAATACGTTGATGACTATTGCCATTATTGGTGCAGCGTTGATTGGGGAGTGGAGTGAAGGAGCTACAGTAGTTGTCCTTTTTGCCATTAGTGAAGCATTGGAGCGTTATTCAATGGATAAAGCACGAAAATCGATTGAATCTTTAATGGATATTGCTCCGAAAGAAGCCTTGATACGACGTGGGCATCATGAAATTATGGTGGATGTCGAAAATATTGTGATCGGTGACGTCATGATCGTAAAGCCAGGACAAAAAATAGCGATGGACGGTAAAGTGATAAAAGGGACGTCAACTTTAAATCAGGCAGCCATTACGGGCGAAAGTGTTCCGGTTTTTAAAGCCATCGATGATGATGTGTATGCAGGTACATTAAATGAAGAAGGATTGCTCGAAGTAGAGGTTACAAAACGGGTAGAAGATACAACATTATCTAAAATCATTCATTTAGTAGAAGAGGCTCAGGCAGAAAAAGCTCCTTCACAAGCTTTTGTAGATAAATTTGCAAAGTATTACACCCCTGCGATCATCGTGGTTGCGTTCTTAATTGCCATTGTGCCTCCACTATTTTTCGGTGCAGAGTGGAGTGCTTGGATTTATCAAGGGTTGGCTGCTTTAGTGGTAGGCTGTCCGTGTGCTTTGGTCGTATCCACGCCGGTTGCTATTGTAACAGCCATTGGGAACGCTGCTAAAAATGGTGTTTTGATTAAAGGTGGTATTCATCTTGAAGAAGCTGGCCATTTAAATGCAATAGCCTTCGATAAAACAGGTACCCTTACAAAAGGTATCCCTACTGTAACAGATTTTATCGCCTTAGCTGAAAATAAAAATGAGTTATTCATGATTGCTGCTGCAATAGAAAATGGTTCACAGCATCCATTGGCCTCAGCGATAACAAAAAAAGCTGAAGAGATGGGTCTGAGTTATAAAGATATAATCGTGGATGAATTTCAATCCATTACAGGTAAGGGAATAAAAGCCAGTGTTAATAAAGAAACGTATTATGTAGGAAGCTTGCACTTATTTGAAGATTTGTTAATGGATCAGATTAAAACAGAGCAAAGGAATCAGATTCAGTCACTTCAAACCCAAGGTAAAACGATGATGATTCTTGGTACGGAAAAAGAAATATTAGCAATCATTGCAGTGGCTGATGAAGTGAGGGTATCCTCTAAAGCGGTTATTAAGAAGCTTCATCAAATTGGAATACAAAAAACGATTATGCTCACAGGAGATAATGAAGGAACAGCAGCAGCAATAGGTCATGAAGTTGGGGTTTCAGATATAAAGGCTGACTTACTTCCGGAGGATAAATTAAACTATATTAAAAATCTCCGTAAAAGTAATCTGCATGTAGCTATGATTGGAGATGGAATTAATGATGCTCCTGCGCTGGCTGCAGCGAATCTTGGAGTTGCTATGGGCGGTGCTGGAACAGACACAGCCTTGGAAACAGCTGATATAGCATTGATGTCTGATGATTTAAGTAAATTGCCATATACAATTAAGTTAAGTCGTAAGGCGCTGACCATCATTAAACAAAACATCACCTTCTCATTGGCAATTAAAGCGATCGCCCTATTGTTAGTCATTCCAGGCTGGTTAACACTATGGATTGCTATCTTTGCTGATATGGGTGCGACGTTAATCGTGACATTAAATAGTTTAAGATTGTTGAGAGTAAAAGAATAGAGATGATGCAGGAAGCATTTGCTTCCTGTTTTTTTATATAAAAGGATTAAAAAGGATTTTGTAAATGATATAGAGAAGTTGTAAGAAGGAGGGGGACCATATTATGAATCAGCAAAATAAAATTGAAGCGGTTTTTATTGATCGAGATGGAACAATAGGTGGGGATGATACGATTTATTATCCTGGTAAATTTGAGTGTTTTCCCTTTACACATTCTTGTATTGAGCAGTTAAAAGAAAATAATATAAAAGTTTTTTCATTTACAAATCAGCCAGGGATTTCTAGAGGAATGGCAACCGAGCAAGATTTTATCAATGAGTTAAAAGGCTTTGGTTTCGATGACGTTTTAATATGTCCTCATTCTCAGGAAAATGGGTGCAAGTGCAGAAAGCCAGGGATAGGAATGTTATTGAAGGCTGCTTCTAAATATCTATTAAACTTAGAAAATTGCATAGTCATTGGTGACAGATGGAGTGATATGGAAGCAGCTAAACAGGCGAATTGTTTGAAAATACTTGTAAAAACAGGATCAGGATATGCAACATTATTGGAACATCAGAAAAAAATTAAGGGAATGACAATAGAGTTTATTGCTGAGGATTTAAAGGATGCTGTGCAATGGATTTTCCAATCCCTTTTATCTGATAAAGAGGAGGACAAAATAGATGGAAATTTATCAGGCTACTCAAAAAGATCGTGAAGGGGTTAGCCATTTATTTAATTCGTATCGAGAATTTTATCATCAACCTAGTGATTTTGATGGTGCGATGACTTTTATTAGTGAACGTTTAGAAAAGAGGGATTCAATTATTTTTGTGGCTGTGAATCATACAAGGTATGTGAGATTTATACAGCTTTACCCGTCTTTCTCCTCTATTGCCATGAAACGAACTTGGATACTTAATGATTTGTATGTTATACATGAAGCAAGACGAGAGGGGATTGGACAGCTGTTAATGGATGCAGCTATTAACTTATGCACGAAAAACGGGGGCAAAATCATTATCCCTTCAAACAGCACCTGACAATGAACATGCGCGAAGATTGTATAAAAATAATGGTTTTACTTTAGATAATGAGTATGACTCATTTATTAGGTATTTTAGATAATAATGAACAGAATGATTAATACAAAGGAGGAAATTTTAAGTGGGGAATAAATATGTCTATTATTATTCGACGCTAATAGGTAAAGTAGGGATCGCAGAAGATGGGATCGGGATTACAGATGTGTTTTTAGGTGAAAAGCCAATAGAAGCTGAGGAGAAGGAAACTCAGTTAATCAAAGAAACAGCCAAGCAACTAGAGGAATATTTTAAAGGGGAGCGGGAGCAATTTACTCTAAAGCTGAATCCTCATGGGACACCATTTCAACAGAGTGTATGGCAGGAATTGTTGCAGATTCCTTATGGAGAGACGAGAAGCTATAAACAGGTGGCAGAGAGGATAGGGAATCCTAGTGCTTCTCGAGCAGTAGGGATGGCGAATAATAAGAATCCGATTTTCATTATCGTTCCATGCCACCGAGTCATCGGTGCTACTGGAAAATTGGTCGGCTATGGTGGAGGACTTGATATAAAAGAGAAGCTTTTGGGACTGGAGTTTGAACGGATTACAAATTAAAGGTAATTTGAGCGGATCGCATTGATTCGTTTAGAATCAGTTTTATTTTGGCTGATAGTCTATAATGAAGTATATCTAATTGCACGAAAGAGACAATAAGGAGTCAGAAATGGAGAAACAATATTTTTTGATTGGTGAAGTGTCAAAGCTAACCAATACATCCGTTCAAACACTGCGGTTTTACGATAAGATTGGCTTATTTAAACCTTCCTATACCGATCCTAATAATCAGTATCGATATTATAGTAATACGCAGCTGTTTTATTTGGATATCATTAAATCACTGAAGCATGTCGGGGTCCCGTTGAGTGAGATAAAATCTGTATTACAGTTATCAGCGGGGGAGATGGCTGAATTTTTAGAAGCGCAGGAAAGTAAAATTGAGCAGCAGCTGCGTCGGCTGGAGGATGTTAAGGCCATTCTGCGTTATAAGAAGAAGCAAATACTAAATCAACCCTCTCCTGATCAATTAGAAAAAGTGTATATAAAAAAATATGATAAACAGCGTATCCTTACATATAATCAGGTACCTTCATCCGCCACTGCCATACCAGTAAAAGAATATGGCCATTTAATGAAAGTATTAGAAGACCATGGGACGGTATTTGATAGTGTCTATTGTGCGACGTATCCATTAAAAAAATATGATTCTATGCTAGATTGGCAATATACATCTATCTTTACACCAGTTCTCACAGACGAGGAAATCACGGTCTCAAATAAATATATGGAGATTGGTGAATTACCTGCTGGTGAATACGTATGTATTGCCTTCCATTCAGCAGAAGGAGTATATGAATCCTCTTATGAGACGCTTTATTCTTATATTATAAACAGAAAAATACCAACTGAAAAAATCGTCTATGAGTTGTATATGCCTTTTACCGATACGGCAGTCAATGAAGATGATTTTATCGTTGAATTGAAAGTACGAATAAAATCTACTTGACCCTATAGTAACTATAGGGTTTATTTTTATTAGTAGGAATTATAAACTAGTATACAAGAAAAGGAGTAAAACGATGTCAGGCAGCAAGAATCAGAATAAAGTACTTATCCTTTTATTAAGTAATATGTTTATTGCATTTTTAGGGATTGGCCTTGTAATACCAGTTATGCCTACACTTATGCGAGAACTTAACCTCGATGGCACGATTATGGGCTACCTCGTTTCAGCGTTTGCGGTCGCACAACTCATTTTCTCACCATTTGCAGGAAAATGGGTAGATTTATACGGACGTAAGCGTATGATTATAATCGGTATGTTTTTATTTGGCATATCAGAGTTGATATTCGGTTTGGGAGAACAGGTATGGGTACTGTTCCTGTCCAGAATTTTAGGTGGAGTTAGTGCGGCATTTATTATGCCTGCAGTAACAGCATTTATCGCAGATATTACCACGATGAAGGAACGTCCAAGAGCATTGGGGTATTTGTCAGCAGCAATTAATACAGGCTTTATCATTGGGCCGGGAATTGGTGGATTCTTAGCGGATATAGGTACGCGAGTGCCTTTTTATTTCGCCGCTGGATTAGGGATATTCGCGGGAATCTTCTCCATTTTAATGTTGAAGGAACCTGAGCGCACAGTAGAGACGAATTCTTCAAAAGAAGCTCCTGGCAAGAAAGGATATCATAAACTATTTACAATTATTTACCTTATTCCGTTCTTAATTATCTTATCAGCTTCACTTGGTCTATCAACCTTTGAATCTATGTATAGCTTATTCGTTGATCAAAAGTATGGCTTCACTGCTAAAGATATAGCCATGCTCATTACGGTTAGTGCCATATTAGGAGTCATCGCACAAGTATTTTTATTCGAGCGAATTACAAGAGTAATCGGGGAAATATGGCTGGTTAAGATATGTTTACTGGTAGGAGCTGTTTTTGCATTCCTTTTAACAAGAGCATCTGCTTATTGGAGCGTGTTGGCGGTAACGTTTATGGTATTCCTTGCTTTTGACTTAATCAGACCGGCAATAACGACTTATCTATCTCGTATAGCCGGAAAAGATCAAGGATTTGTCAGTGGTATGAACTCAGCATTCACGAGTGTTGGGAATATTATCGGACCGGCAATTGGCGGGATTTTATTTGATATTGATCTCATCTACCCATATATGTTTGCGGCTATATTATTGGGAATTAGCTTGCTGATTTCATTTGTGTGGCGTGAAAGGACAACGGAAGTCCAGTCATAGATAGAGGAAAACCAGCTGTGTTTTTTGTGCGGCTGGTTTTATTTTTTGAAATTATTTACGGACAATATGACTGTATTGATTTCCTTAAAGCTCATTTTTCTATCTCCTTTAGCATATAATCGTGTAGTGAAGGAAGTCCGTCCAATAATATCGGACAAGTATTTTTGAGGTATTATAAAAAGACATAGGTAGTAATCCACGTTTCTATTCAATCGTAAGATTAAGATATAAACTCACTAATTATATAAGGATTAAAATAGAAGTGTTTTCAAAAGTGATTCACAGGGAGTTTGTCCCTGAATAAAAGCTGTACCCTGTCTATTAACTTGTAACCAGATTTATTAAATTCGCAAAGGAGTAAGCGATAGATGGAACTTCAAATTCGATTAGCCAAAGAATCAGAAACCATGGAGATTATCCAATTATTAAAAGGGGTTGCCTCCTGGCTTAAATCAGAAGAAATTGACCAATGGTCTTATTTGTTGTCTGGAGGGGAGGATCTGGATATAGAGCGTGCTATTCTTAACAATGAGACTTATGTAGTCAAGTATGATCATAATTTGATAGGAACGTTTACTTTATCATCTGTTCAAAGTGAATGGGATCTAGATTTATGGGGGAATCAAGAGGATAGTTCCTTATATTTACATCGCCTTGCTGTAAATAATCAATATAGAGGTCAGAGAATGGGAAGTGAAATAATTCGGTGGATTGAAGCGGAGTTTTCAGGCCAATATTTGTATTTAAGACTTGATTGTGTCTCATGCAACCCCAAACTTAACCAGTTTTATCAGGACTGTCAATTCAAATTAGTGGGATCCACCGAAGAATTTAATAAATATGAAAAGAGTATTTAAAAAGGTGCAATCAAGAGGATGCAGTAAAGAAGATTGGTAATAAAAGATATTTAGATTTTAAAAAAAGTTTAAGTATCAAATGTTGAAGAAATGGTAATGGAATATAGGAATATTAAGTAATGAGTGAACGTATTAATAAGACATTTTTATGGAAACTAGCCAACTAAAAAAGGACACCCAAATAGGCATCCTTTTGAAAAGTAATTACTACCACGGAAATATGAGATAACACAAACATGCAATTATAGCTAAAACTAAGTTATAGAATATGTATTTATATTTTTTTTGTAGTACAGATATAATTGTTGAAATAATAGCAACTACCACTGCCATAGGAATAGTGAATAAAAATACGCCAAGAAAAAAAGTATCGATATAAACTAGAACAGTAAATATGGCAGTGATGCTTGTCCATAGGATTGGATTTTTAAGCATAATTTAGTCCTCCGTGTATAACTTGGTAATCATTATTTTAATATAATATATGATTAAAAACATTACTTCAATAGATTTTTGAAACCAATTTAAAGATATTTCGTTATATATTACATACAACAATCTATACATAAACAGTCATAGAAAAAGAAGGACACCAATAAATAATAGAATTAAAAACATAATTATCATGTCCCCTTAGCAGCAAGATCGCTACTCTTTAATCTTCCATAGATGAGATCGACAAGTCAGGAAAGAAAGTAAGTCTATACGCATCGAGATTTGTTCATAGGTTGCATAAATTTTATCGGTTGATATCTGCTGAGTTGGTGTACTAGAAGGAAAGACACCAGCAGTAATTTGGAAATATACATCTATATGTTTTTCTTCCTAGCCTATATCATAGGAGAGGCTAAGGGTATTTATTTTACTTTCTCCTTGCTTTATGTTGATATTGTATAATGAAGATTACTATGATTGTCCAAAGAAGGAATATTATGATAGTGCTTTAAAGGTATTTCTGATTGGTCATAACATATAACTGATACATAGAAAGGATGGTCCAATTGGAGTCTTGGATAATGGACTTGATGAATCAATTTGGTTATTGGGGTGTGTTTTTCCTGATTGCCTTAGAAAATGTATTTCCTCCTATTCCGTCTGAAGTGATTTTAACGTTTGGAGGAGCTTTAACACATAAAACTCAGTTGACGGTAGTTGGTGTCATAATGGTATCTACAATAGGTTCGGTTTCTGGTGCAATCATCTTATATTTCATTGGCCGATTGCTTGATGTCAGTCGTTTAGAAAAAATCATTGATCGATATGGGAAGGTCCTTCGTCTTACAAAAGAGGACATTTATAAGGCTGATGCCTGGTTTGATAGGTATGGTATTTGGACAGTCTTATTTTGCCGTCTAATTCCCTTAATTCGGAGCCTGATTTCTATACCTGCAGGGATGTCCAATATGAATTTTCCATTGTTCATTTTGTTTACAACAATAGGGACAGTTGTCTGGAATACCATCCTGGTCAATCTGGGAGCAAGTGTGGGAGAAAATTGGCATGAGATTGTAAACTATATGGACACTTTCTCAAATGTAATCTATGTCATACTCTTTGTACTATTTATCCTGTGTATTGTTTGGTATATTCGAAAAAGAAAAGAACGGAAGTAAACTTGAAAAGCCCTTATTCTCCAGATGAAATGGAGGACAAGGGCTTTTATTATTTGTTTGGCATATAGTTTGTTAAAAACGAGCTAACCTTTTCTTCATATAAAGCTGGATTTATATCATAGGCATTGCCATGCTCTGCTTTCGGTACTAAATAGATATCTTTTTCAGAAGAAGTAGCCTCATAAAGCTCATGTACCATTTCTACTGGAACAAAAGTATCTGACCCACCATGAAAATAGAGAATAGGCAGGTTTGTTTTCTTCACCTGTTCAATGGCTGAAGCTTCTCCAAAAGAGTACCCTGCCCGGATTTTTGTTAACAAACTAGTAGTTTGGATAATTGGGAAACTTGGAAGATGGTACATTCTTTTCAATTGATAGGATAGAACATCTTTAGCAGAAGTATATCCGCAATCGGCAATAATGGCTTTTACTTGATTTGGCAGCTCTTCGCCGCTTGTCATTAAGACAGTAGATGCTCCCATCGAAACACCGTGCAGGGCGATGTTTGAATCTTCTCCTTTACGATCGATCATATAATCAATCCATTGAAGATAATCCTTGCGCTCTGGCCAACCAAAACCAATATAATCCCCTTCGCTAGCACCATGTCCACGCGCATCCGGCATAAGTACATTATAATTTAAGGTTTCATGATAATATTTTGCGTATGCAGCCATATTCTTAGCCTTGCCTGCGTATCCATGCGCAATAATAACGGTTTTATTGGTTGGTTCATTAGCTTCCAAATAATAGCCACTTAATTTCAGACCATCCATAGAAGTAATTGATACAGTCTCAAAGTTTGATTTGCTCATCCATGAAAGTGCCTGTTCCAGTAGAGAGTTGTCGGTTGAGACATCTAAATCTGGATTATCATCTAGAAAATCCTTATCAGAACGATTAACGGCTACTTTATAAAAGTAGAAGCTGGCTGCAGTCAGAATGGCTAGTATGAGTATGGTGATAATTGCAATCCACTTTTTCATAGTCCACATCCTTCTTCTAAATTGTCATAACAACTATCATACATCTAAAAATGAATTTTTGGTATAAGGTATATCTATAAAGCAGTAAGGACTGTACCAGTGTGCAATTGAATACTTGGAAGACTTATCTTAAGAGAAATTTTCACATCATTGCAGTTAATAGATGTTAAAATTTCCTTAAATAAAATGGCCAAACAACCTGTTAAAATATAGATACACAATTTACAAGTCTAATAGGATTTTATAAAGGAACTGACAATGACTCATACAGATAAATACCAACAACGACTTAAAGAATACTTAAAGCAAGCTGGCAATCCTTTACTTATCAAATTACTCATCAATGGTTTAACAGTAGAAATGACCTATCAAAACGGACTTCTTAATAAGATAATCATGGTTGATCAAAACCATTTTGAAGTGGATGTAACTCAAGTGGTTCGAAACAGTGTGGATGTCCCTGACAAGATTTTGTTTAAGGGATTATTAAAGGTGAGGGCATATGTCATTCACACTTTCTCGGATTTTGAAAAGTTGAATCGAAATGGCTTGTATTTACATCATAAAGATTTAACGAAAAAAATACTCCAGCAGCAGATGGATTATGAGCAAAGAAAGCTAAGGGTCATTGTTTCAAATATTATTGATCTATTCGGCTTGGATAATGACAGTGGTTATAACGAGATTGAACAGCTAGAGTTTCTAAAGAATCAAGGATTTCACGTGGTCTATTATGAGCAAATAGAAAATAGTATTGAAGGAATTCATTTATTTTACGAGACTTTTATGGAATATCACCGTCAAGGGATAGGCTATTCCGTATCAGGTCTGCAAATACTTTCTGCTGATTCACATGACTGCAACGAAGGGTTCATATTACCTTTTTCACCTGATGAAGCAATTTTAACAGTTGATGATATTTGTCCTGAGGTAAGTTCATCTGGAAGGATTGAGCCTGTTGTCAGAATAAAAGCGATTGATTTAGCAGGAGAACGTTATTATTCTCTTCAGATGCCTGGATTCTCTTTAATCAAGTTAATGGATATTCGAATTGGCGACCAGGTTTTAATGTCGGATGTACAAACTATTATTGGTGTGGAAATAGAAAAACGGACAGGTACAGAAACTTGCTTTGTACTACCTGAATATTGCCCTGATTGTGGGAATAAAGTAAAGAATGATGGTGAGCAACTATATTGTACAAATAGCGTTTGTATTCATAAACCGGTATTCCATCAAGTGCCTCAAAAGCATGGAATAAAAGGTAAGACCGTTGTTATTACTGGAACACTTTCAATAAGAAGGTATGATTTCAGGAAATTAATTGAACAAGCGGGTGGAGTACTGGCGGGAGCGGTTACGAACCAAACAGATTACTTATTAATGGGGTCAAAAGGGGTAGGGACAGTCAAATATAGAAAGGCAAAATCTCTTAATGTGCCTATCATAACGGAAGAACAATTCCGATTGATGATTAGATGAGGGACCAATGAATTTCATTGGTCCTTTATTAATTTATGCGAAGGTTTGAGTGATTTTTCTGGAATAACCAAGAGTGTAAACGGGGATACAGACTGATTCCAGCTATTGATAAAGGCAACCATAATAGAGCATATGGCACACAAATTTGTCCATAGAGATTATAAGGAAGGGCACTGTAATCCCATATAGAAAGCTTGAGCCATATATTTAAAATAAGACCGGCGCATAGTTCTAGGAAGGTCACTAAAAGAGTACCTGCCAAAGCTTTCATATATAGGGGGATTTTAATTAGAGTAAGCAAGCCGAACAAAGTGAAACAAATGCCCCCGAGCACCCCCATCGTCCAATGTGTATGTCCTCGCCATAGTAACTCTACAAATAGATAAAGAGCACCGCCAATAATCCCGAGATGTAAGGTTTTCATCAGATTATAAAACATTGGGACACCTCCTGGCATTAAGGTCAATAGGATAAAATACTGTCTTTAACCAAAGTAATAATTCATTTATTGGTCTTTTCGTGCTTCATCAGGTGTGTCCAAACGAGTTGAACCATTATTATGTAGTGCTTGATCACGGTCGGATTCAACGCGCTTGCTGTTTCTCAGCTTCTTTTCTTGTCTGTCTTTACCCATATTACTCACTCCTTTTTGTGGATTAAGCTTAGGGTAACCTTTCTTTGGTTTTTCATTACTATTTTTAAAGGGAAAATATACAAGTACAAGTTAGGAGAAATCGTAGGAATAGGGATCGCTAATTTTAATAAAAAAAGATAGGATTCTTGGGTTATCTCCAAGAATCCTATCCGAGGTAACTATTAAATAAATAATCCTACAATTGTAGCAGACAAGATAGATGCCATTGTAGCTACGATGAATAGTTTGAAACCAAATGCGCTTACTTCTTTTGCTTTTGCACCATTGATCGCTTGGATAGATCCGCTAATGATACCAATAGAAGAGAAGTTTGCAAATGAAATTAAGAATGTAGAAATAACGGCAACTGCTTTTTCAGACATGTCAGCCATTAAAGGTTGGAATTGTAAAATCGCCGCAAATTCGTTTGCTAACAATTTTGTACCCATTACAGATCCAGCTGTGATCATTTCGCTTGCTGGAATACCCATAATGAAAGCGATTGGAGATAAGAGATATCCTACAATTGTAGTTAAATCAACTCCAACAATTCCGCCAACAATACCATTTAAAAGTCCTAGGATTGCTAAATATGCAACTAGCATTACAGCAACAATTACCACTACTTTTCCACCGTCTAATGCTCCGGCACCAATGGCTTCAAATACATTTTTTGTTTGAACCATATCGTTAATATCGATTTCAGTATCTTCCTTCGTTGCTTTAACTGGTGTCATGATGGAAGTAATGATTAATGCACTGAACATATTAAGGAAAATAGCGATTAATACAAATTTCGCAGGCAGCATGGTCATATAGGATGCAATCAACGCTGCAGATACGCTTGCCATTGCTGATGTTGAAACAATAAATAGTCTGTTTGAATTTAACTTGCCAATTTGACTTTTAATTGCAAGAATTGCTTCTGATTGACCGAAAAAGATAGAGTTAACTGCATTGAAACTTTCTACCTGAGGTAAACCAGTGATTTTTGAAATAAGTCCGCCAATATATTTGATAATATAAGGAAGAATTTTGTAATGTGTAAGAACAGATAATAATGCAGATGTAAAAATAACAGGCATTAAGACATTTACAAAGAATGGAGAACCTCCTTCAGGAATCCATCCACCAATTACGAATTCGATACCTTCCTGGGAGTAACTTAATAACTTATTGAACGCTCCAGCTACTGCATCAACTACCTTTAAACCGACAGTTGTACCTAGTAATAAGAAAGTTAGAACTAACTGGAAGCCAATCATGATGGCAACAGCTTTAAAATTGATATTCTTTTTATCATTGGAAAATAAATAGGAAATTCCTATTAGCAATGCGATTCCGAGAATACCGAGAATAATGCTCATTAAAAAAACCTCTCAATCTTTTTATTTATTTACAATCATTTTGCTCAATGGCAATAAAATTAACCATCAGCCTTGAAGAATTATACTTATATAACATATTGGCTTACAAGGACATATGTCCTAAAAAAGCTTCAAAATAAATATAAAAATTTTCTGAAAATGAGGCCGTTTATTTATTTTTATAAGAATGGAGAATGCCTTGAATCATGTAAAACAGGTAGAAGTCAATTATAATAAATTATAAATAGCATCGAGGAGAGAGGGCAGTACATGATTAAACTAATAGCAACAGATATGGACGGCACATTTTTAGATGATCATAATCAATTCCCTGAGGACTTTTATGAAGTTTTTGATAAATTAAAAAAGAAAGGGATTATTTTTGGAGCAGCCAGTGGACGTCAATATTATAATCTCGTAGAGAGGTTTCATGATATAAAAGAACAAATGTTGTTTATTGCTGAGAATGGAACGTATGTTGTATATAAAGGGAAAGAGTTATTTTCTCATACACTAAACATTGAAGAGGCAAAAAAATTTGTGAATATAGCAAGAACCATCGAGGGAGTGCATATCGTCCTTTGTGGAAAAAAAGCAGCCTATATTGAAAGGTCGGAACCAGAGGCTTTGGCAGAAATAAATAAATATTATGCCCGATGTGAGTTGGTGGAAGATTTGATGCTTGTAGAAGATGAAATTTTAAAGGTAAGCCTTCTTGATTTCAAAGGGGCTGAGCAAAACAGTGCAACCTTCTTTACTTCATATAAAAATAATTATCAAGTAACAATGGGTGGATATTTTTGGATGGATATTATGAATGCGGGTGCCAATAAAGGTATTGCCATAAAGCGAGTACAAGAGCTTTTAAATATAGACCCCAATGAAACAATGGTATTCGGTGATTATTTAAATGATCTTGAAATGATGCAAAGTGCTTATTACAGCTTTGCGATGGGAAATGCCCATGATCAAATAAAGGATACAGCCAGATTTGAAACAAAAACAAATAATCAATCAGGCGTGACCGAAACGATTAAAGAGCATATACTGATTGCATAACAATTTGATAGATTTAAAGTAGAGTGACTTTGGTAGAAAAAGTCACTCTTATTTTGGTTGGAAATGATTATATATTTACCATCGCAAATTTAAAAGCTATACTTCTACTCGTATTTCGTGATGGAATAGGGAAGATTACTGACAAACGAAGGTTAAATAATTGAAGGTGAAACATCTGATGCAAAAAGCTGAAAGAGAGAAGTTCATTTTAAAGTATCTAAAAAAATATGATATGTGCGAGATTTTTTCTGGCATTGATTTAAATGAGATTGATGTTGTGCAAATAAAAAAAGGACAGTTGATTTGTTCTAAAGGCGATGAAATCAATGATATGTATTTTCTCGTTGAAGGAAAAGTTAAAATATACACCATTACGCCTGATGATAAACGTTTAATATTGCGCTTCCAAAAATCATTAGGGATCATTGGTGATATTGAATATATACAAGGTACGCTTGTGCTTCACACGATTGAAGCTAGTACCGATTGTCTGGTGCTTAAAATACCGTTTCAAACCATTAGACATACAGTAGGTAATGATGCAAGGTTTCTGTCATTTTTACTAGATGTGGTTACACGTAGATTTCGCGCTAAAACTGATGCAGCAACATTAAATCTTTTGTATCCTGTAGAAGTGAGATTAGCTAGTTTCTTATTATCAACAACTACAGATGGTGAGCGTCCGGTTTATCATGAAGAAGCTGTAGGCTCAAGCTTAAAGGATATTGCGGACATGGTAGGAACAAGCTATCGACATTTAAACCGTGTCATAAAAACCCTTTGCAATGAGAATATAATCAGTAGGTCGAACGGAAAACTTTTTGTTAAGGATCTCAATAGGCTAAAGGAAATAGCAAAAAATAATATTTATGAATAACGGCAAGTAAAGAGTATATTCTAACGAAATATACTCTTTTTTTATTTTTGAAAAGTATACATTATTATATTTCGCTAATAAACTAACCAGCAAAAAAGAGGTGTTTGCCAGCCTTAAAATACGCGGACAATACTCGAAGCTTTTGGGCTAAATACAGATGGATATAATACGGGAAGCAGTCCCAAAGAACTAATAGATATTGGAGTGGTTAATAAAGCCAGCCCATCTGCATTAAGGACAGTATAGAAGAAATATTAGAGCACATACTAAAATAAATGAGGAGTTACCTTATGTAGTGGAGGTAGAAAAGATGACTGTTAAAGCAACAGTAAGGATATGCTTGGCAAATCTTGAAGGAATTGAAGCTAGTCTATCAATTTTAGCGTTAAATACAGAACAAAAAGAGACTGCTGCGGATTTGCATCAGGCAATGTTGCTTGTTGGAGAGATTGTTACAGATATTAAAAAAAGAGTCGAAATATTAACAAGCTAAACTCTTTATCATTCGGAGGATGTGTATTGGAAATGCCAGAATGGTTAGATGTCATAGTAAGATCCGTTCTTTTTTTACTAATTTTATTCTTCATTACCAAAATACTCGGGAAAAAGCAAATAGCCCAGTTATCCATGTTTGAGTATGTCACAGGAATAACGATAGGGAATATTGGAGCTGAAGTTGTGACAGGCCTGGACCAAAAAATCCATCTAGGAATCATCGCGATTGTTGCAACAGCAGCTATTCCTTATGCATCAAGCCGAATCACTCTAAAAAGCAAGAAGTTACGTGATTTTGTAGATGGCAATGGTACGGTTTTAATGCAGGATGGTAAAGTTTTGGAAGGTAATTTAAAGAAAGAGAAGGTAACTACTGATGAATTACTAGAAATGTTACGTAAGAAAGGTGTTTTTGATATTTCAGAAGTAGATTATGCTGTTTTAGAGGCAAATGGAGTATTGAATGTACTTTTGAAAAAAGAAAACAGACCATTAACAGCAAAAGACTTGAACATGAAGGTTCCAAAAGAAAGAGAGCCACAAACGGTTATAATGGATGGAGTAATCCTACCTGAACCACTTATACGAATTGGCAAAAGTCAAGTATGGCTGAACAATGAATTAGCTAAAATGAATGTGACATTGGATAATGTATTCATCGGACAAGTAAATACATATGGTGAACTAACAGTCGATTTGTTCGACGATAAGATTCAGGTTCCATCTCCTCAGGAAAGACCCCTATTATATGCCACGATGAAAAAATGCCAGGCAGATTTAGAATTATTAGCACTTTCATCCGATGACAATGAAGCAAAACAGATTTATCTAAAAAATAGTAAAAAAATGCAGGAAGCAATCAAAAAGGTCGCCTATATATTAAAGGATTAAGGGACATCCCAAACGGAAGTCCCTTGTTTTATTTTTTATATATTTTACAATTTATGTAAAGGAGGGGGGAGTTATGATGCAAGTAGTAACTAAAGAACTAGCAAAATGGATTGAAGAAGTTGACACTAATGCAATCTATTCGAGATTATTAAGAATAGAAAAGATCACAAATAATCCTATGGGTATAGAAATAAGGAAGTTCGGTCACGCAATAGCTTTTGTTGCTCAAAATATCCCAGGTCCAGCATTTAACAAAATAAAAGGAATGATGGATCAAGATATTCCTTTACTGAATGAAATGATCCAATTATACAATGATAAAGGTATCCCAGCGAGATTTGAATTGACTCCTGCACATGCAACCTCGACTCTCTATGTGGCCCTTGCAAACCTGGGTTATTTTCACACTGACTTTTTAGCTAATCTGTATGCTGACCCACAAAAAATATTAATGGATGAAGATGAAAATTCATCTGTTACAATACGTGAGTTTAAATCAAACGAATTTGATTTATTTGCAGAGCTGTATATAAAGGCCTTCGATATGCCGATGTTTTTAAAAGAAAATATCGCCCAAAATAATGAAGTACTGTATGGTATGCCTGGATGGAAATTTTATTTAGCCAATTATAAGGATGAACCAGCAGGCATTGGTGTACTATTCATGGGAGAGAGAGGGGCATACTTAGCTGCAGCAGGAACTATTCCACAGTATAGAAATAAAGGGGTACAGGGAGCTTTAATACAACGACGGATCATAGAGGCAAAACGAAATAATTGTAAGTTAATAGTTGGTCAGGCGAGTTTCGGTAGTATCAGTCAAAATAATATGGAAAGAGCAGGGTTGAAAATAGCCTATACAAAATCAGTGTGGACTCATCAATCATAAGCTATTAGGAAGGTACTCATTTGAGCCTTCTTTTTTATTACCCGGGAAATGTTTTTGTGATAATTTTGAAGAATATGGAAGGATTGTATGATTAAATTAGTCTATAAGTTTATATTTTAGGGTATAGGGTAATATGCTGTCTTTCCAATGAAAACTGGAAAGAAAAAGGCAAAAGAGAAGATGGTGAGAGATGAAGAAAAACATTTATAATCATTTGAATGGTAGAAAAATCTTTATTGCTCTGTTACTCTTATTTGCTATATTCTTTTTTGTTCAAATACAGGAAAGTACACTTTATGAGGCCATTATAAATGGTGATCACGAATATATAAAAACAGCGTTATTGGATTCTATTTTATATGTCTACTTTTTCATGCTGTGTATCATGATTATTCAGAATACCTTTACAATTATTCCCTTGATTCTCGTAATTACAATCAACATTACAGTATTTGGATTTTTCAAAGGCTTTATCTGGAGCTGGATTACCAGTGTTCTGGCGGCAATGATCATATTTATCTTCATTAGGTATCTGTTTACTGATCGTTTTTCGTCGAAAATTTCTCCTGAACAATTACAAAGAATTGAAGATAAAGGTATTTCATATATATTCGTTGCTAGAGTTACTCCTTTTATACCAACCAGCCTCATTAATATTATTGCAGGATTAAGTACAATTACATTGCAAAAATTTATAGTAGGTACGGCCGTTGGGAACTTTATTTATTTTTTTATCTTGGCCCTTATTCCAGCCGGTTTATATTCTAGTGGAATCAATGAATACATGATAGTGGCAATAATCATTTTACTCACGTGTGCATCCTACATATTCACAAGGATAAGAAATAAAAGGAAACATGATTATACTAAATTTATGCGTAATAAATGTTAAACGGAGGGAAGATGATAGTATTGACCCCTACATGTTGGTTTTTACTCTAACCTTTGGGGTGCGGCAACGATATACGGTCTCTCTTTTTTGTATTTTAAAAAGACAAATTAGGAAGCGGAGCGAAGAAAAGTGGAATAGAGCCAAAGAGGGGAGGAAAAGGCGGGAAACAGGAAGAATCCATCCAAAGTCGACACGAATCCAACTGCATACGGACATAATAGCCAATCTTTCCCTCAAATACTTGCTAGTCTTCGCTTTTTTATATTAATAATGGAGGAACAAACGATGAGATTAATTGTTGATCGAATAGAAGGTAATTTGGCAGTCTGTGAGAAATCTGATAAAAGTATGGTGGATATTGAGTTGACCAAATTGCCTGTTGATGTAAGGGAAGGAGATGTCCTGATTGAAAAGGATGGCAACTATGAGCTTGATTTAACGCAGACTGAAAAAAGGAGAAAGCGTGTACAAGCTCTAATGGAAGACTTATTTGAATAAATACTACCAATTACTTAAAACAAAAAAGCTCAAAGCAACATGCTTTGAGCTTTTTTCAGTGTACAGCTACACATATACTCTGGCAAAGAGGCTCCCCTAAACAGGAGCATTTATCTTTACTAAAAACAGGATGCTTCAATCAATCCTTCAATCTGTTATGCTTATTGGAGCCTTGACCTTGGCCTCAGTTTCTGGATGAATTCTTCTATCGAGAGCAGGAGTGATTTTGATAAAAATAACAACCCCGACTACACCGATGCCAGTAATAAAAATAGATGTAGCTAAATTGGATAGATAGGCACTCAATGTAATGGTTAGAGAACAAATTAGATTGGCTACATTATAGGTTAATCCGTTTACTGCTAAATAAGAGCTCCTTGCATGTTCTGGGGGCAAATTAGCCATATAATTTTGCTGGACAGGCACACGTAATACTTCAGCAACAGTTGCGATAAACATTGCTCCAAATAAGAACCAGATATTATTGGAATAAGAAATCACAGCATAGCCGGCTACAAAGACAATACAGCTGGTGATTAATACATTTCGGTCGTTCATATTAGAAACAAGCTTTGTCGCAAACAAGGCTAAAATGACAACCAGAATCGTATTTTCTGTACGTAAGAACCCGACCATCTCAATCCCGCCAAATTCGATACCTAATAGATTCTGAATGGATAGATCTTCCGACAGCCTAATACTCATATAGCTTGTTAATTGGAATTCCATTGATAGTACAAAGATTCCTGCTAATACGTATAAGACAAAGAGTTTATCTTTAAAAACAGAATGATAATTTGAAAATAATTGTTTGACATGTTGGGGTGGTGTTTTTTTCTCAGTTTTATTAGGTATGTAGCTTTCTTCAATAAAAAATGTAATTAAGGTCCATGCAATCAATGAAGTAATGGAAAGAGCGAGGAGTAATTCAAAGAAGTATTCTCTAAACATAAATCCGCCAATGGCACCGCCAAAAGCGATGGATAGATTATTTGCCCAATACATAATGGTATACATCGATTTTCGTTCTTCAGGACGGCTGACATCAATCAGCATTGCCTGATTTGCAGGCCCTGCTAAGCCCCAGCATATACTGTTAACTGTCATCATAAAGAATGTTATCAGCGGTTCTGTAAACCATGGTGAATTGCAAATCATCATGGTAACAAATGCTAAAAAACGAAGCGATTCAGCAAATACGATTAATTTTTTTCTACCAAAGCTGTCTGAAAAATATCCTCCAAAGAAATTGATGGCTATGCCGATAAACACATTAATCAGTAATAAAAGTCCTGCCATTTTTACCCCGAAATGTGAAGATAAATAAATCGCCATGAATGGAAATATCATACCTCCAATAGCGGAACTTAAAAATGACTCTATAATCCGTATTTTAATTGTACGGTGAAACTGTTTAAATCCCATGGTTGACCCTCCCTTTTCCCATTATGTAATTTTATAACATTCTGATAATATTTCAATATAAATTAAGAAAATATGGAATATTGTTTCTATTTATTATTTTAATTTTAAAAAGGGAAGATTACATCCGTAATTTTACGGATAGTATCTACGACTTTCGATGGAGCATAAAAAAGCCAAATTCACGAATAGTGAACTTGGCATAATACACTTCTTACTTCTTTGTTTCTAGAAATGTGAGGTTATTCATCCAATGAGTGTACATTTTCAGCTATTTCTTTATAAACAGGATAAACATCAAAGGCTGTCGTTTTACTGCTTAGGCTGAGAATGCCGATAAAATCAATATGATCCCAATTACTCTTGATAGGGAAATAGTTCCATTTCCCTTTTTCTGCTACCCCATTATAAGCTTTTACTGGTTGTCCAAATGGAGAGAAAGATGAAACAGTGCTGACTAACCCATCGTTTGGCCACCAGCTTTTATCGATAATAGGTCCTTCTTGTGGGTTGGTCCTACTAAATTTCCCTAAGAAACTGGTAGGTTGATGGAGAAATAGATGTGTGTAAGCAGATGGTATATGCTGACCTGTCAAAATACTCTTTTTGGAGGTTTGACCGGTGTAGGAGAAATAATAAACATCTGATTTTGTCTCTACCTTTTGATTAAGTACAGCAGCGCCTGGTGTACTTAAATCATATGCACTTATATCAGTACTCTCCCAAATCTTACTGTTAATGACTTTGGAGAGATACGATTTGAAAGATTCCCCGGGTTCTCTGCGTATTCCCCAATGGTCCAATTTAAAATCATATACTAAGTTTTCTTGGCTGATTCCTGTAACACTGGCGACATTGATGATTAGATCCTTAATAAAAGAGATGATTCTATTTTCATCATCCGCGTATGTTGTACCGTTATGAGGAGTGGCAATACTGCTCACACTGTGCACCCATGATTTATTGCCTTCAAAAAGAGAGGACATACTTTCATTCGGGTGGGCCTGATGATAGTCACGTTCCTCTGCACTTCCGTCTTCTAGAAGATCGACCAAACCTCGTGTCGTTAATCCTCCCATACTGTGGCCGACAAGGTGGACCGGATGATTGGCATCCCACTCAGGGTAGACCCCTTCGTAGGTACGTCCATAACGTGAATGTCCATGTTGTTTGGCATGGGACGTTCCGTAATCTACTGTGCCGCCTTTAATATAATAATAGAGTTCCACAGAACGATCATAATTGCTGGCTACTGGACTGACACTTGCTACAAAGGTTTGATGACCCATGCTTTTTAAGTACTCGGGAACATTCTTTAATCCGCCCCAATAATTGTACCCTAAAAATTCGCCTTCTCCCCATCCACCTAAACCATGGACCAACACGATAGGATAATCATTGCCTTGATTTTCTACGGCACTCGCCTTACTCTGTGGTAAAAAAGCAAAAAGGCTAATGATTAATCCTGTGACCAAAATAAGATTTGTTACTTTCGATTTCAAACCAATTCCTCCTTAAAATAAAAAATAGCCCATGACAAAGTGACGGGTTTCGAGTTCTTACAAAGGAGTATTTTGATAATTCTGTCATTTATTACTATATGGTAGCGCTTACATATTAAGCAAGTAATAAATTGTGATTTAAATATAAATAGGAAATTCAGCCTAACGTTTCCAGACAGCTAAATAAGGGTATTTTACAGCCATATAAAAGTAAAAAGATACTATAAGGGTAGAAAGTGGGATTTATATGTCGGGAATATTACTAGCATTATTAGCTGCGGTATGCTGGGGCAGCTTGGTATTAATTAGTGTGAAACTTGGAGGAAATGCTTATAGCCAAACATTAGGAATCACATTGGGTGCATTTCTCTTTGCTGTTATTATGCTGTTTTTTTCTGAACCTGTATTTAACCCTACAGTTTGGATTGTAGGAATGATTTCAGGTGGATTCTGGGCAATTGGCCAAACAGGGCAATTTATCAGCGTTAAATATATAGGTGTATCGAAAACCGTTCCCATTTCAACGGGCATGCAATTAATCGGAACTTCTTTATTTGGATTGATTGTCTTTAATGAATGGAGCACGAAAGCGCAAATTATGATGGGGATACTGGCCCTTTGCTGTTTAATTGCAGGCGTGATTCTTAATTCAGTCGGTAATGACAGTGATGAAGAAGGAAGTCAGTTAAAAAAAGGTTTGATCACTCTGACATTATCATCATTGGGGTATATAGGCTATGTGGTCATCATCAGATGGTATGAAATTGATGGCTGGTCAGCTATTCTTCCACAAGCTTCCGGGATGCTAATTGTTGGTCTTGTAATAGGCTTTTGGAAGCATGCGTTTAATAAATATACAGTGAGAAATATGCTTTCCGGGCTTGTCTGGGCAACGGGTAATATTGCACTTCTTCTGTCAGTTCCAAAAATCGGAGTAGCCACAAGTTATTCTCTTTCTCAAACAGGTATTGTGATTTCCACGCTTGGCGGGATTTTCTTATTGGGTGAGAAAAAGGATAAGAAAAGATTAATAATGGTCATCGCAGGCTGTCTCCTTGTTATTGCCGGAGGCGTTATATTGGGATATACCAAAAAATAAATAGTCGAGAGGAGAAACATATGATGTATAAAGATTTAGCAGGTAAAGTTGTAATAATAACAGGAGCAAGTAAAGGGCTTGGAAAGGCCATGGCCCTCAGGTTTGGGGAAGAGAAAGCAAAAGTAGTTATTAATTATCGTTCAACTGAAAAAGATCTAGATGAGATTGTTCGAATCATTAAAGCCTGTGGTGGGGACGCCATCACTGTTCAGGCGGATATTTCGAAAGAAGAGGACGTTAAAAGGTTAATAAATGAGGCAGTTGAGACATTTGGTACACTTGATGTCATGGTTAATAATGCTGGAGTTGAAAATGAAGTGCCTTCACACGAATTAAGCCTTGAAGATTGGAATAAGGTTATTTCCACGAATTTAACAGGATGTTTTTTAGGAAGCAGAGAAGCCATTAAGTATATGGTTGAACATAAGATAAAAGGTTCCGTCATTAATATGTCATCTGTACATGAGCAAATTCCATGGCCCCATTTTGTCCACTATGCGGCAAGTAAAGGTGGGGTTAAACTAATGAGTGAAACGCTTGCCTTGGAGTATGCTCCGAAAGGAATTCGCGTAAATAATATATGTCCGGGCGCAATCAATACACCTATCAATGAAGAAAAATTCAATGATCCTGAAGCGAAGAAGCAAGTTCTTGATCTTATTCCGATGGGATATATCGGTAAGCCTGAAGAGGTTGCGGCGTGTGCAGTTTGGCTTGCTTCGAAGGAATCAAGCTATGTGACAGGATTAAGCTTATTTGTAGATGGTGGAATGACACAATATCCAGGTTTCCAGGCAGGCAGAGGATAAACATTCGGTAAAAAAGATCATGCCCTTTGGATAATTAACAGACAATCGTACATACATTATTAGGATGGTATGTACATAGTCTATTGTATCTGAAATATAAGGGTGGAGTTTTATGCCGATAAGATCTGGTTTGGAATACATCGAGAGAATAGATAATCTTCATTCAACGATATGGATCGATGGACAAAAAGTAAATGGTAAAATTTCTGAACATCAAGCTTTTAAAGGAGTCATGAAAAGTCAGGCTGCCTTATATGATTTGCAATTAAAGGAATCCAACCGAGATATCATGACATTTCGTTCACCTGTTACTGGCAATCTGGTTGGGACCTCTTTTTTGGAACCAAAAACAAAAGAGGATTTAGAAAAAAGAAGACTGATGACACAAGTATGGGCTAAATCGAGCGGAGGGTTTTTGGGCAGATCACCAGACTACATGAATACTGTGATGATGTCCTTTGCGTCTGCCGCGGCCATTTTTTCTGAGCAGGATGAACGCTTCACTAAAAACATGCTGACGATATTTGAGAATGCCCGCGAGCAAGATTTATCTTTCACCCATACATTTATTAATCCACAGGTTAATCGCTCATCCTATTATGTTGAAAATTTCACCCAGACAATATCAGCACAGACGACAGAAATAAAGGATGATGGGATTGTTATAAATGGAGCCAGGCTTTTAGCCACACAGGGAGGAATTACGGATGAAATACTAGTGTTCCCTGCCAATGCCGCTGGGCATAATAAAGATTTGGCTTATGGCTTTTCCATTCCAAGCAACACGCCTGGATTGAAATTTATATGCAGAGAATCGTTTAGCTACCGCGATTCGGCATTTGATCATCCGCTTGGTTCCCGTTTTGATGAAGTGGATTCTATTGTCGTGTTTGATCAGGTATTGGTTCCCTGGGATAGAGTGCTCTTTTATGAGAATCCTCTTATAGCTCAAAAAATTTATCAGGAAAGCAGCTTCCATTTACTGGCTGCCCATCAAGTTACATGCAGAAGAATCATCAAGCTGGAGATGGTATTGGGAATTGCCCAAAAGCTAATTGATTCCATACAGGTGGGGGAGTATCAGCATATACATGAAAAAATAAGTGAAATATATGTCGGATTGGAATCATTAAAGGCGTTGTTGCTTGCATCTGAAGTAAATGCCAAGGCGGATAAGTGGGGAACAATGGTACCGGATGCAAATCCGTTACAGGCATCCATTTTTTTGTTTGCTCGTTTGTATCCAAGATGTACGGAAATTCTTCAATTAATCGGAGCGAGTGGGCTTATGGCCATTCCAACAGAAGCTGATTTTTCATCAGAAATCGGTGCGGATCTTGATTTGTATATGCAGGGAGCCATCGTTGGAGCAGAAGAAAAAGTGAAGATTTTTCGGTTGGCATGGGATATATCCATGAGTGCTTTCGGAACGCGACAATCCCTGTATGAACGATTCTTTTTTGGCGACGCAGTCAGATTGGCTTCAGGGCTCTATATGAGTTACCCAAAAGAAAACTATGTTAAATTAATTGATCAATTTTTAGATGAATACTAAGAGGGAGGACAGTTATCGGATAATGATAGCTGTCTTTATTTTGGGTGTTTTCGCATAGATTGTTGTTCCTATATAAAAAGGAGTAAATATCCATTTCGTGATAACATTAAATAAAGAATGCCACTTCACCAAATGGGATAGCTTTATCTATTAAGGGAGATTAGCGGATGAACGAATCTCGATAATAATAGTAAAATATATTTTTAGAAGGTGACTTAATGTTTCTGGGAAAGAAGAATTTTTTTGTTTGCTCGGTATGTGGTTATGATCATTTACCGGGACCATTATTTGAAAAAGGTATTCCTGATGTAAGCCTTATTTGTGCTTGTTGTGGATTTCAACCAGGGTACGACGATGAAGATTTAGGATATACATTTGAAAGTTATCGAGAAGAGTGGATAGAAAAGGGGGCTAAATGGTTTTGGGAGAAAGAGAAACCAAAGCAATGGGAGCTCAAGAAACAGCTGGAAAATATTGATATGAAATAGGGCTTAAGGTCGAGTTTGTAAATTTGCATTCTTTATTCTTTATAGAACCGGTGAAGATTAACGGATGAAGGAAATGGAAAACACAAGTAGAATCTATTCAAAGAAACATAAGGGGGAGAATAATGAAAAAAGCACTATTGGTTATAGACGTTCAAAATGGAATGTTTCAAGAAGGTAACGTTGTGTATAAAGGAGATGTCCTGTTAAAAAACTTAAAAGGATTGATTGGTCGGGCACGATCTTCTAAGACACCGATTTTCTATATACAGCATAATGCATCTGCTGGACACTCTTTAAAATATGGAACAAAGGACTGGGAGATTCATTCTGAAATTATTCCGAATAATCAAGATATTATTATTCAAAAAACTACCCCTGATTCATTTTTTAATTCTACTTTAGATGATGAACTGAAAAAGCAGGGGATTGAACATTTAATACTTGCCGGAATTCAAACAGAAGTGTGTGTTGATACAACTTGCAGAAGAGCCTTTAGTATGGGATATAAAGTCACTTTAGCTTCAGATACACACAGCACTTGGAATTCAGAAGACATTACTGCCCAACAAATTATAAACCATCATAACCGTGTATTACGTTGGTTTGCGGATGTTTACTCGAGTCGAGACATTACATTTCTAGAGCGATTGTGAAATAATAGCAGTCGCTTTTTTTTCTAAAGGGTTGGTTTGAAAAAAAGGGTTTTTTTGGAGCACGCCGATTATAATGGGTACAATTTTAACAGACATATAATTCTATTTAATGGAGGGTTTTATGAGTAAACGAAATTTGGTGTTATTTATTGCTTCAAGCTTAGACGGATATATAGCTACCAAAGATGACTCTCTAGAGTGGCTATTCAATGTCGAAGGTGAAGGTGATAACGGATTTTCAGAGTTTTATAAAACAGTAGATACCATTTTACTTGGTAAAAGGACTTATGATTGGATTATGGAACAAGATTCTGAGGAATTCCCATATAAAAACAAAGAGTGCTATGTGTTTACAAGGTCTTCTATTGAGGATACCGAGGACGTAAAATTTATTAATGAAGATGTAACTAAATTTGTTAATAAACTAAAAAGTGAAGATGGGAAAAATATATGGATTGTCGGTGGTGGAGAATTGTTACATTCCTTTATAAAAGAGGTGGATGAATTAATCGTAACGATTGCCCCAACTATACTAGGCAATGGTATCCCTTTATTTAGAGAGGGAGATTATCAATTAGACCTCATATTGAAAAGGATGAAAAATTATAATCAGTTTGTGGAACTCCATTATATAGTTAAAAAAACTCTCACTCATTGACTTTCTAATCAATTTGTATGATGAAATTCCATTAAAGTCTACATTAATCTATACGTGGACTAAAATTGATGATTAATTATGTGGACATAGTTGATTTTAATAATATTTAGTAATTAGTAGGATGACTTGCAAATCGATTAGAAACTAAATCAGTTATTATTTTAATATAATAGAAGGTATTGTAAATTATCTGTTTTTAATTAATAATTAGAGTAGTATAATTTGTAACGACTTTTTATCGGAAGGGAACCAAATGAAAGTGAGCATTAAAGAGGAATATGAGACGGTAGATGTTTCCATAGGACAGATAAAGTACGCAAAGAGAATACAAAAATTATTGTGTGAAAGATTGGATATGGAATTGCCAAGCGAGTATGAGCTATCTGAAATTGTGGTAGAACAGGCTTTGTTTACTTATATAGATATATTAGAAAAATATTATCGCTTGGATGGAAAACCGTGGGAAGAGTTTTATTCAATATATCATGGAGTAACTAATGTTCCTAGACGATTTGAGGACTTTAAAGAACAGAAAAAAGGGACTTTGCAACTTTTAAGAAAAAGGGAGAACTAAATCTTCAGCTGAAATAAAAGATAGAACTTTGAGGAAAAAGAAGGTCTTAGCTAATGCTAACTCTCTTTGTGAAAGAATACACTGGAACTATCGGGAGTACCCGCTCCAATATCGGGGCTGTGATGTAGTGACCCAAAAAGTTAGAGTTGAAATCTGACTTTTTGGGTGTAATACAGATCAGCTCTTTTTTGTTAGGCGGCTAAAGGGCAGCCCGAGTTCAACAAAAACTGGATATTTATGTTAAAGTGAACTCGTAGGGAGGGGAGATAGTTGGTTTATATCGCAAAGACTCAAAGAGAAGTATTAGGGTGTATACCATTAATGATATTAACAATTTCAATAAATGACTTTTCCGATTGGTTATTATACTTCCAAATAATATTTTCTTTAGTTATTCTTGTTTTATTATGTATTAAATATAAATTTGTGATAAATGATGATTGTTTGACGTATCAAATTTTGTTTTTTAATGGCCTTTATATAAAACAAGTATATTCCCTGAGCAAACAAAACAGATAAAATTTAAACGAGTCAATTGGTATAACAAAGGTGCTTTTATACAAGTAAAAAAAGGTTTTACCATTCGAATTATAAATTTCACTCCCAACGACGTATTCAAAGAATTAGTTGAGTTTGCTAATAAATAATTATAGAAAAATAGTCTTATTCCATTAACAGGGGGGATTACTTTAACAGCTAGGGGAAGCAAAAAATCAAGATTGTCATGTTGACGGTCTTTTCTTATGCTGATAAAGGGACAAAATCCCTGTAGGGAATGAAACTAATAGCTTTTTATTTCATAAAATAGATATGCTCCCCAATTGAAAAACAGATTCAAATAAAATCTGTTTTTCAATTGGGGAGTTTTTCTATCTTAAAAAAGTGGCCGCTGTATTGATCATGGTACGATTAAGCATTTTGAGGCACAGAAATAGAGAGTATTATTTAACTACGGCATTTGTTTAAGTAAATATGCCTAGCTTTCCAATACGTTCTATTGCTTCTATTAGCCGGTCTTCGTCTACTAATAAGCCGACACGAATATAGCCTTCTCCGTATTCACCAAAGCCTTTTCCTGCTGCAACGGCTACATCTGCTTTTTCAAGCAAATAATCAGCGAAGCTTTCGCTCTTAAAGCCGTCCGGTACAGGAAGCCAAGCAAAGAATGATCCAGTTGGTGCTTCGACTTTCCAGCCGATTTTATTGCAAGCGTCAATGAGGGAGTTTCGTCGTCGTTCATAGCGATCTATAAGCTCTTCTACGCAGGATTGCTCACCTGTCAAGGCTGCGATTGCTGCTCTTTGTACAGCCGGGAAGAGGCTGACGTAAAGATGATCTTGAATGAGATTGAGTGCTTCGATGATATCTGGATTTCCGATAGCAAAGCCCACGCGCCAGCCTGCCATATTGTAAGTTTTCGAGAGTGTGTACATTTCAATGCCGACTTCTTTTGCACCTTCCGTTTCAAGAAAACTGATAGGTTTTTGTCCATCAAAGCCAATAGCTCCATAGGCAAAATCATGAAGTACGGTAATGTTGTTTTCTTTTGCAAATGATACTGTTTTTTCAAAAAAGGCATGATCGGCGGTAGCTCCAGTCGGATTATTTGGGTAGTTTAAATACATTAGCTTTGCATGGGTCCTTTGTTCTAAAGGAATGCTTTTATAATCCGGCAAAAATTGATTATCTTTTGTTAGTGGAAAAGTTTCATAGTTTACGTTTGCTAACACGGCTCCTGATAAATAGTCGGGATAGCCTGGGTCTGGCAAGAGCATTAGCTCACCATCGTTGAGCAAGCACATTGGTAGTTCAACTAGCCCGGCCTTCGTTCCAAAAAGGATGGCAACTTCAGTTTCAGGGTCAACCTCGACGCCGTAATGCTTTTGATAAAATTGTGCCGCAGCTTCTTTCAATTCATCCAAACCTCGAAATGGAGAATATTTGTGAGTTTGTGCATCTTCAGCCGCTACTTGCAGGGCTTTGACAATATGCCTGGGAGTAGGTTGATCAGGATTCCCTTGTCCTAGGTTAATAATATCTCTTCCTTCAGCTATAGCGCTGTTAACTTTTTGGACAAGTGTTGCAAAAAATTGGACTGGCAGTTTTTTTAAGCGCTCTGAATATGTCATATAATTCACCTTTGCGACGAGAGAATAGTTTTGAATATTTAAATAATATGTAAAATTCTATAACCTTTTTTTAGAAATGTCTATAGTGAGGTGAAAGATTTTGAGAATAGCGGTAGTAAATGGTTATTAGATTTGCTGAGTCATAGATTATGGGGAAACGTTTGATGGTCCTTTGGGAAGTGATTGTATTTTTGAAATAGAGAATATGGGGCCGACTATGCCTTAAATGAGCTTGTTCGATTGGCAGATGAAAATGTTGAGCGAACGAAAGTATTATTCAATCGTCTTGCGAAAATATAGAGTGTGAATATTGTCGTTAATTCGGTTGCCACGAAGAAGAATGGGAAGTATTTTTCATACGATGTAGTGGACAAGGTTCGAGAAATTTTTTTGGAATATTTTTTAGATATTGCAATAAAGAAAGCGACTGAAGATTATATATTAAAAAGTTTTTTGTTGACAGACTATTCTGAAGTCTGTAATATCATAAACAAATCAAATAAAGCTAAAACTTATCGAGAGTGACCGAGGGACTAGGCCCTATGACGTCCGGCAACCCCCTTATAGGGAAGGTGCCAATTCCTGCAGAATGTATACATTCTGAAAGATAAGTCGAGATAGATGTATTTCGATGCCCCTTTCAGATGAGAGGGGCATTTTTGTTTCAAAAAATGTGTAGAGACAGAGGGCGGCATATGATAAAAATTCAGAATCTTAATAAGATTTACAAAAATAAAAGCGGCGTAGTAAATGGAGTTGATAATGTTTCCTTAACCATTCAAAAAGGGGAGATATTTGGGATTGTTGGGTACTCAGGAGCAGGTAAAAGCTCGCTGCTTCGCTGTATTAATTTGTTGGAGCGTCCAACATCGGGCAATATCACAGTTGATGGAGTTGACTTGACTAAGCTGAGAAGCAAGCAATTGCGTCATGCACGCTTGAAAATCGGGATGATTTTTCAGCACTTTTATCTTATTAGCCAGAAAACGGTTTTTGAAAATATAGCTTTTTCTTTAAAGGCAGCAAAAGTTCCACGGACTCAAATACAAGAACGGGTAGAAGAGCTGTTGAAAATGGTTGGATTAGCCGAAAAACGTGATGTGTACCCTTCACAGCTAAGTGGAGGACAGAAGCAGCGTGTAGCAATTGCGAGGGCATTAGCGAATAATCCGACAGTACTCCTTTGTGATGAGGCCACCTCAGCTTTAGATCCGACAACAACGAAGTCCATACTGAATTTGTTGAAAAAAATCAATAAGGAGCTAAATATTACGATTGTTTTGATTACGCATGAGATGAATGTGGTCAAGGAAATATGTAATCGCATGGCGATTATGCAGGAAGGCAAGGTCATTGAGGAAGGCTCGGTGTATGATATTTTTGCTAAACCTCATGCAGATATTACGAAGGAATTCATCAACAGTGTTGTTTCTTTTGAAATACCGGATTCTATTTACCAAAGCTGCAAGGGTCCGATTGTAAAGGTGACGTTCAGGGGTACGGTTGCTGGTGAGGGAGTCATATCGGATATGCTTCAGCAATTTAATGTAAAAGGCAATTTTCTTCATGGTTCAATTGAATATATTCAGGAATTGCCTTTAGGTATTTTTATCATGGAGCTTCGCGGACAGAAGGAAGAGATTAATAATGCGATCTCTTATATAGAAAGTCGAGAGGCAGAAGTGGAGGTGTTCCATCATGGGCTTTGATTTCAACCACTTTATAGAGCTTATCCCTGAAATTAACACAGCATTTTTGCAGACGATTTACATGATTGCTATTTCGTTAGCTGTCGCAATTGTGATTGGTTTGCCAGTCGGAATTCTATTATATGTGACGGAGAAGGGTTTATTTTGGGAAAACAAAACGGTTCAGAGGATCTTAGGATTCGTCGTCAATTTGGTCCGATCTATTCCATTTATAATTTTGTTGGTTGCTCTTATGCCGTTGACCGAACTTGTTGTAAAGACAACGATTGGACCAACAGCTGCTAGCGTATCACTCTCAGTGGCAGCTATTCCGTTTTTTGCGAGAATCGTTGAAACGTCGTTACGAGAAATTGATAAAGGTGTCATTGAAGCCGCAATAGCAGCTGGCGCGTCACCGTGGATGATTATTAAGGAAGTATTATTGCTTGAAGCGAGATCAGGTATCATTTCGGGTATTACACTGACATTAATTAGCTTGATTGGTTTTTCTGCTATGGCAGGAACAGTCGGTGGTGGCGGTATTGGTGATTTAGCAATTCGCTATGGCTATTATCGCTATGATAATACCATTATGATTGCAACTGTTATTATTTTAATCGTTTTGGTTCAGGTTATCCAACTTGCTGGTGATTTCATCGCTAAAGTTATAGATAAAAGATAATAGAAAAGGAGATTGATTTCATGAAAAAGGGGTTAACAGCATTTATTTTATTCTTAGTGGTAGGCACATTGGCAGCTTGCAGCGGCAATGAAACAATTGAGGATGCAAGCTCAGAGCCAAAGAATATTAAAATTGGGGCTACTTCTGGTCCTTATAGTGATATGGCAACAAAGGCAATCAAGCCAGGCTTGGAAGAATTGGGATACAAAGTAGAAGTAGTGGAATTCAGTGATTACATTCAACCGAATAAAGCGTTAGATGGTGGAGATATTGATGCGAACCTATTTCAGCATACTATTTACTTAGAAAACTTTGAAAAAGAGAACAGCATGGACTTAACAGGTTTGATTAAGGTACCGACTGCGCCGATGGGCATTTATTCAAATACGTATAAATCTTTGGATGAAGTGAAGGACGGAGCGACGATTACAATTCCGAATGATCCGGTAAATGCAGCTCGTGCATTCAATACGCTTCAAGATGAAGGATTAATTGTAGTGGATGAAAATGCAGAACCGCTTAAAGTTTCTGAAAAGGACATAATCGAAAACAAGAAAAACTTAAAATTCCAGCCGCTAGAGTCAGGACAGCTACCTCGATCTATTGACAGTGCAGATTTAGCAGCAGTACCAGGAAACTTCGCATTAGCTGCAGATATGGATCTATTGAGTGCTTTAGCGCTTGAGAACATGCTTGATCCGTACCGAAATGTAGTGGCTGTAAAGGCTGATAATGATGATTCCCAGCTAGCTAAGGATATTTTATCAGTGGTAGAGTCTGATGAATTCGAAAAAATAATCGATGAAGAATTTGTCGGCTTCGGTAAGCCTGAATGGATGAAATAAGAAACAATGTCCTTATTCTCTCTTTGTTTTATGTATAAATACAAAGGCTGTATATCCCTTAGATCAAACAATTAATTCAAAACCATAGAAGGAGCATGGCGGGTGTAAGGTTAGACATTCAGAATATATAAAGATAACACTCCCCACTTCTTTAATTGCTTTCATAGTCATACAACAAATAGAAATGAGTGATGAAAATGACTGTTTTTTCAGTTCATGGTGCTCCGAGTGAATATATTTTGAAAGATAATGTATTAGATTTATTGGAAGCTAAACTATTGGAACGCAATCTTCGCAGGGTTCTTGTGGTTCATGGGAAAAAATCATGGGAAGCAGTAAAGCCGTATTGGCCTCAAATGGCAGAGATAGAATTGGAGGAATATACGTACGGAGGCGAATGCTCATTTGCCGAAATCGAAGCGGTTGCAAAGCTGGTCAAACATCATTCATTGGATGCGGTAATAGGTGTCGGAGGCGGAAAGGTACTCGATCTTGTTAAGGCAGTTTGTGATACGACTGAAAGGCAGTCCATTCTCATCCCGACATTGGCATCTAATTGTTCGCCATGGACGCCTTTAAGCGTTATATATGATGATTCCGGAACTTTCATTCGTTACGATATATATCCGATTTGTACCAGTCTGGTGCTAGTCGATCCGCAAATTCTAGTTGATGCTCCAATAGAGATGTTAATTGCCGGTATTGGAGATACTCTTGCGAAATGGTATGAAGCGGATGTACAGATAGCTGTTATTGATAATAAGACTGTTCCTCTGCAAATTGCTCATTTTGCTGCAAGAGAGTGTAAGGATCTATTGCTAAAATTTTCTCGTGGAGCTGTTGCTGCTGCAAAGGCTGGGGAAGTGAATGATGACTTTGTCAAAGTAGTAGAAACGATTATTATGTTTGGTGGCATGGTTGGCGGCTATGGTGATTATTACGGTCGAATTGCTGGCGCTCATGCGATTCACAATGGTTTAACGGTACTTGAAGAAACACATCACGCCTTACATGGAGATAAGGTGGCATATGGCATTTTAGTTCAGCTAGTGCTGGAAGATAAGTGGACGGAAATTGAAGAGCTTCGACTGTTTTATGAAGAGTTGGGTCTTCCTTTATCCTTGACAGATTTAGGTGTGGAAGAGATAACAGAAGCGCTGATTGCTGAGGTTGCTGAAAAAGCGACAGTAACAGGTGAGTCGATTCATGTCATGCCAATTGGATTAGTTACAGCTGAGAGGGTTGTGAAAGCAATTCAGAAGCTGGAGCAATTTGTTTGTGAGTGTGAGGAATGTGGCTAAGGTAGTTTACCATCTAAAAGCACAACTGCTTCTGAAATTTGAAGGTGTCTATTTTCTGCCAGACTAGAACAACACGTTATAGGATGACTCATGTGAAGGGTTCTAATTCCATGTTGATTAAAGTAGACAGCAAACAGCTGTCTGCTTTTTTATTAGGCATTAGCAACGATCCATCCGAAATAATCATATTTTCACATGTAATAATGATATTTCATAATTAAATTAACTTATCCAGACTCCTAGTTTATTACCAAAATTATAAACTTGTTTATTTGTATATATGAACCCTAAAATGGATAGGGAAATTTACTATTAAACGAGGGAAGTCGATTATGGAATTCACCAAGTATGCGAGTAAGAAGCACACCGTACAGATAATTGCAGAAGAGCTGCTGCATGTTACTCAACAGGCAGCTATTGCTTCATATCCCTGGATAGGAAAGGGCAATAAGATTGAAGCAGATGGTGCTGGGACAAGGGCTATGAGGCATCATTTAAACACAATCGATATGTGTGGAAGAGTCGTAATTGGTGAAGGAGAAATGGATGAAGCGCCAATGCTTTATATTAATGAAATGCTGGGAAGTGGGAATGGCCCGGCAATTGATATAGCTGTAGATCCGGTGGAAGGTACTACGTTAATGTCTAAAGGGAAAAACCATTCAATGGCTGTGTTGGCTGCTGCGAAAAGTGGAAGTATGCTTCATGCTCCTGATATGTATATGAAAAAGATGGCAGTTGGGCCAAATGCAAAAGGTTGTATTAATATAAATGCATCCTTAAAAGAGAATATGCAATCAGTAGCGAAGGCCCTTGGAAAAGATGTAAGAGAATTGACCATTATGATTCAGGACCGCGATAGGCATAGTACTTTAATGGCACAGGTTCTCGAGCTCGGAGCAAAGTTGAAGTTATTCTCTGATGTTGATATAACGGGCGCTATAGCAACCGGAATCGATGGAATGGATATTGATATGCTTGTTGGTACAGGTGGAGCTCCAGAGGGTGTCATCACTGCAACAGCACTAAAATGTCTGGGAGGAGATTTCCAGGGGCAGCTTGTTCCTATGAATCAGGAAGAATATGATCGATGTGTACAAATGGGTATTGAAAATCCAACTAAAATTTTCGAGTTGGATGAAATTGTTCGCACAGACGATTGTTTGTTTTCTGCAACGGCAATCACCGATGGTTTGTTCTTGAATGGAGTGAAGAAGTTATCGAGCGGGAAAATGAGTACCCACTCCTTGTTATTAGTAGGCGCTAATACAAGAAATACGAAATTTATCCATACACACCACCATTAATGCTTTCTAAAATGAAATCCTATAGAAGTATTTCTATACTTTTATAGGATTTTTTTATTTCAAGGTTGTTCAATCCTTTTACATCTTAATCCCGAATTAAATTAATCCTTTGCAAGAATCATTTTTGAAATTAAAAAGGTAAAAGGAATCGCAATAACAGTCGCGATTATAGGTGCTATATTATCATGGATAGAAAGCAACTGGACTAAAATATAAATGGCAAGCGTTGATACTATAATATTAACGACATAGGTTAAAGGAAATTGCAGGAACTTTTTTAAAGTTGGTTTTGTTCGATAGGTAAAATAGGAATTCAGATAAAAGGAGCCAATCATACTGATAAAGAAACCTAGCAAATGTGCAGTCATGTAGTTCATCTGAAACACTTCTTTAAAAAGTAAATACAAAATATAATAATTGATTGTATTTACAATGCCAACCATATTGAATTTCCAAAATTCCTTTTCAAATAAAATCATCAAGTAACCAGCTTTCTTCGCTTTTTCTTCTAGGTTCTCTTATTATACTCGATTTAACGTACAGGTTAAATATTCCAAGTAAAAAGGCGAGAAAAGGTAGCGATGGTTGCGAAGTAAATGGCTGATGGTTATAAAAAGAAGTAAGACCGGAAAAGGTCATTCGCGGTCTTACGTTAGTTACTGGTTAAATAGATGGAACTCTTTCCACCAATCCATTCCAATATCCCGATAAAAATTTAATTTTGTTAAGTTATAGGAGTTAGGTTGATTCAGTAAATATTTTTGGAACTCGTCAGCCTGCTTTTTTTGCTCCTCCGTAACAGAACGATGGTTATCGAGTAATACGTGACCTAGTTGATGCAATAAATGGGAATGGACATTTTTTATCGCATCATTAGGTGTGTATTTAGCGGCATAATGCAGGGATTTAAGATAATGGTTAGCTGATTTTTCAAAATCATTAAGTAAGTAATTCATCTTCCCGATTGATTCATGAACACGCATTTTATCCATATCTGTTTTAGCCAGCGATAAGGCTGCTTCATATGTATCTCTAGCTTTTTGCAGGTTATTCACTTTTACATATTGATCAGCCAAAAGGATTGTAGCAGGAAACACCATTTTACTGATTCTCTTTGGCATTTTATCCGTGATGGATTGCAGGGCGGTTTCTAAAAGCTGAATGACTGTACCCGTTTCTGTGTTCTCATCAGCATGAAGTGCTTTATATAAAAGTTCTTCCGTTGGGTTGGTATGGTGAAACTTATTCAAGATACTCATATAGCATCACCTTTCAGAAAATTTATTATATTAATATAATTATAACATTTATTCCTGTTTTCATCTCTGCAAATTTAATTAAAATTACGAACTTCTTTATGCAGGAATGTAAGAAAACTATTATAAGAATAGCTATATTAAGTGCGGCATGAATCGTTTCACTGCCAAACTATAATCAACATAAGTTTGACACGATTTAATCTATCAACAAGGATGCCTGAAAAAAGAAAGGATACTAACAAAGAGTAAGGAATAAACGGAGATTACTCCACCCATTGCCATAGTAGACCTGGATAGCTCAAGAACAATGAAAGGTGAAAGTTACGGAAGTTAACACTTCCTATGTGAGAGAGAAGTTGTCCAAAAATTAAAAATCTATAAAAGTGGAAGCAGTCAGTTTATGAATTAGATTTTATAAAAATACTCCCTTTACTTTAAATTACCATATTATTCGAATGGATAGGGGGATAAAACAAAAAAAGCCCAATAGACTTTTCTATCGGGCTGCTATTCTGCTATTCTTCTATTTTCCGCCAAACATATCAAAAAGCCCTTTGGCTACGCTGCCTTCATCGCTTGACCCACCTCTAGAGGGCATAGCGGAAAACACTCTGCTTGCAAGACGGCTGAAGGGGAGTGATTGAACCCAGACTGTTCCGGGACCTTGCAATGTAGCGAAAAACAGACCCTCTCCGCCAAATAACGCGGTTTTAATACCTTTGGCAAATTCAATATCGTAATCGACATTTCTGGTCATCGCAACGATACAGCCGGTATCTACTCGTATTTTTTCTCCCGGAGCTAATACTTTTTGATGTAATGTCCCTCCGGCATGCACGAAAGCCATCCCATCACCTTCGAGTTTTTGCATGATAAATCCCTCACCGCCAAAAAAGCCAGCCCCAATTTTTTTCTGGAATTCTATACCTACTGATACACCCTTCGCAGCTGCTAAAAAGGAGTCCTTCTGGCAGATTACTTTTCCATCCAATTCACTTAAGTCCAAAGGGACGATCTTTCCAGGATATGGAGAAGCAAAGGATACATGCTTTTTCTGAGTTCCTTCATTTGTAAAGGTGGTCATAAATAAACTTTCTCCAGTCAGGACCCTTTTTCCGGCACTGAATAATTTGCCCATCATTCCAGATTGGGAAGAAGAACCGTCACCGAAAATGGTTTCCATTTGAATCTGCTCATCCATCATCATTAAGCTTCCGGCCTCGGCCACGACTGTTTCTTTCGGATCTAATTCCACTTCTACAAATTGCATATCGTCTCCGTATATCTTGTAATCAATTTCATGGTTGTTCATTGCCAAACACCTCCAAATTGATAAAACTCTTCAGTTAAAGTGTAATCCAAAACGATTGAGGATGCGAGTTTGGTATGCAATCAATTATTGTTTTTCTTCGCCCCTTTTTGTCCAGGGAACCACCAATTCCATTTGCCCAGCAATTTCATCAGAGAAGGAACAAGGACCATACGGACAAGAGTGGCATCTATAAAGATTGCTAAGGCCACGCCAACCCCGATTTGCTTTACCGGTACAATATCTGTAAAAGCAAAGGCACCAGTAACAGCAATCATAATGGCGGCTGCCGAGGTGATAATTTTGCTTGTTGTAGTTAAGCCTTCAAGGGTAGCTTTATCGTTATCTCCAGTTTCGAGATAAATCTCTTGAATACGGGAGATTAAGAAGACCTCATAATCCATACTTAAACCAAAAACAATTGCAAAGGTTAAAATAGGAATCATTAGCGCAATTGGGTTAGGATCGACTCCTAAATTCCCATGCTGGAATATCCATACAATGATACCAAAGGCAGCTCCAAGGGATAGGATATTCATCAGAATGGCTTTTAATGGAATTAGTACAGACCGAAATGCAACTAATAAAATCAAGTAGGTAGCCCCGATAATCAGTAATAAACCTTTTGGGACTTGCTCCAGGATTTCATCAAAAATCTCCTGTGTAAATTTTGCCTGACCGCCAATCGTGTGAGTCAGTTCTGGATGAATGTCTTGATTCTCGGCCTCTCGAACCCAATCTTTTGCCTTCGCGGTTTTGTATGCTGCATCGAGTTTAACCGTTATATGGGTTGTATCTTCGTTCACTAGCTTTTCGAGGACTGGAGCCATTTTTTCTCTAGCCACATCAGATTGTAAGGTTTGATATAACTCTTCAGCGGAGTTTGTGTTTGTATACGTAAAAATTGAGTCAACCTGATCGACAAGCTCATCTTCCTTAATCTTATTTATAAATGCTTCTATGCTCTCAAGGGATTCCTTTGATAATATGTCCTCTTGATTCTTTGTTTCTAAAACAATCGGTACGTTTGACTGATTGCTTGGAAGGAAAGAGTCTTCAAATTTTTCATAGGCAATTCTTGTTTGGCTGTCTGCCGGCAAAGAATCAGCATTAGGTATTTCTAAATCAATATTGCGAATAGGTGTGGCTGCAATTATTAAAATGAGTAAAGCAGCTAAGGCCATAATGATAGGGCGTTTCATTACGAAGTTGGCGAAACTTCTCCATTTACTGTCCGAGTTTTCTTTAGTTTTTAGTATCATAGCTTTGTTAATGTTTTTACCTATAATACCTAATAAGGCCGGCAGGAAGGTAAGGGCAGAAATGACAGAAATGAAAACAGCAACTATACCGCCGACAGCTATACTTCGGAATATATCAATATTAATGAAAAACATTCCTGCAAGCCCAAGAACAACACAGGTTCCAGAAAAAGCAATTGCTTTTCCGGCCGTTTTGTTTGTAATGCTCACTGCTTTACTGACTTCATGATGCTGCAGTTCTTCTCTGAATCGATGGATATAGAGAAGGGCAAAATCTATACTGACTGCTAACCCGATCATGGGAACAACATTTAAAACAAACACGGAAAGATTAATACTCTGACCAATAAAATAAATAATCCCCATTGAGGATACAACAGCTACAATCCCGGTCATTAGCGGAATGGAAGCAGCAACCAATCCTCCAAAAGCTAATAACAGTACAATCATGGCGATTGGAATCCCAATCATTTCTGCATTTTTTAAATCAGTTTGAGATGCCTTGCTCATATCCTCTTCAATAACATGGGAACCCGTCAGAGAAGCTGATATATCCTGGCCAGTAATCTCCTGGTTTAAAGCTTTAATATAATCTGCAGGTTCTTGTTTGTCTTCATTAAAAGAGATAGAGGCATAGGCAATCTCCTTTTTATATTGTGAATCATTTTCTAAGGGGGATTCAACTGAGCCTAACCCGTCGATTTTCTTCACATCACTTAATACTGAGTTTATCCTTTGTTTAAAATCCTGTTCCTCTAAATTATTCTTATTTTCAAATAAAATGATATAAGGTGAGGCAGATTGGCCGAACCGATCCTCTAATAGCTCATTTGTTTTGTCATAGGAGGACTCTTCCATCTCAAAGCCGCTGCCTTGCAGAATTCCAGGCATTTTTAGAGCGAAGAATCCCATTACCAATGTGAAAATAATCCAAATCACTAAGATTATTTTACGATATGTATACATCATTCAATAAACCTCCTCTTTTAGCTCTATGTACCATAATTCTCTATACCCATGTATACAAGATATATCCTCCTGCTATATAACATTTTCAACTTTAACGATAGCTGATTATAGGTTTTTCTAAAAAGTATAATGATCCTAATAAAATATGGAAAGAAAGTGTATTTACAGGCTAAATGGGGAAATACTAAAACAACAGTTACATAACAAACTTAGGAGGAGACATTATGAAGAGATTATCTTTAATCATGTGTATGTGTGTCTTAATGATATTTGCAGCAGGGTGCAATAATAATGATGATGCACAAAAAAATAATCAAACGAATGACAATCAAGCAACAGAAAATAATAATGCGAATGATACAGCAACAGACAATAACAAGGGTACTAATACAAATACAACAAAGGATACAGCTTATTCTTTTAGAGATTTTGACCTTGAAGTAAAATACGAAAATAATAAGGATTATGAGGTTAGCTACGAAAATGATAACGACGGAGTAGAAGCTTCGATTGAAGATGATCGCAATAATGAGCGAGTAAATGGTAATGATGCAGTTGATCGCTTAGATCCTATATTTAAAAAGTTAGATATTGATTCTAATACTTCACAGGATGATGTGATATCCAAAGTTATTTCAGCATTTGAATTAGATGATAATTATCAGGCGGTTGATATTGATATTTCATTTAATGACGGAACAGAAAAAGAATATAGAAAAAATAAGTAATTTGAAATACGAAAACAGAGCATCCCTTTGGAATTGAAAAGGGGATGCTTTGTTTTTATGTAGATTTTATTAAGTGGAAAGGTTACTTTTATTAAACTAGTTGGGCTTTGAGATAATGATTTTTAATAATTGGTTGGGATAAGGAAGAGTGTTTTTTTAGAGAACGAAAGGAAGAAGGATGTTCTAAAAAAGGAAGTATGACAGCCAGACTAAGTATTCTTTTTATGAATAGTTAATTTCCCATTGCACAGCTTTGAATGTTAGGTATAAGATGTAAGAGGCAAAACTATCTTCAGGAGGAGTTGAGATTATTGAGTAGCTACGATTCGAGTGACCCAGACACGAGCTTGCCTGAGGAAACCAACAGTGCTTTTTATAAAAGGTGGGGAAAGATAATCGTCATTCCATTAAAAAGAGTTGTTGCTTCCTCATAATGAGAGGAGGTTAAATCAATGTTAGAATATTATATTTCAGATACAGATAGTAAATTACAGAAAATTGATGAACTAAAAAAAGGGTGCTGGGTCAATATGGTTGCGCCAAGCGAAGCTGAAATCAAGTTAATTTCGGATCGTCTGGATATACCGGAAGATTTCATTAAAGACCCATTGGATGATGAAGAACGGTCTCGGCTTGAAAGAGAAGATAATCATATATTAATCATTGTAGACTTTCCATACATTACGTATGATGATGGGGGATTCCCGCTTTATGAAACTCTCCCAATTGGTCTGATTGTAACGGACGAATGCTTTATTACAATCTCACTCATTGAAAATCCAATTATTACTGATTTTATGAGTAAGAAAATGAAGGGATTTTTCACGTATAAAAAGACAAGATTTGCTCTTCAAATTCTGTTTAATATCTCTAGCTATTATTTAAGATATTTAAAACAGATCAATCGTAAAACAGATGACATCGAAAAAGAATTACACCAGTCTATGAAAAATGAAGAGCTTTATGCATTTCTTTCATTAGAAAAGAGTTTGGTGTATTTTACGACGTCGCTAAAATCCAATAAAATCGTATTGCAAAAACTTTTGCGGTTGAATCACTTGAAGATGTATGAAGAGGATAAGGATCTTTTAGAAGATGTTATTATTGAAAACACCCAGGCGATTGAGATGGCTGAGACGTATCATTCCATTTTGACGAGTATGATGAACACATTTGCTTCAGTTATTTCGAATAACCTGAATATCGTGATGAAATTCTTAACTTCCATAACGATTATTTTATCATTCCCGACTATTGTAGCAAGCATATATGGGATGAATGTTAATTTACCTTTTCAAAATAACCCATATGCGTTTATCGGTGTTATATGCGTTGCTTTATTGTTATCATCCATTACAACTATCATATTTTGGAAAAAGAGATACTTTTGAAGATAGCAAAAGCTATCTCTTTTTTTTGGGTAAGCTAAATATGTTGAGTCTCTTTCATGAAAAAGATAAAATATTGTTTTGTGTTCATAATTGATATGTTTGGAAATCAGTTTTATACAGTTTAATTAAAAAGTGGCATAACATTTTTCTGCACCAACGTATGGAATCCATTTCATATAGGTGTAATAGTATGGGGTGAATTATCTTGGAACTTAGAGAGTCAATGGCAAAAAGGGTAGCCTGGATTAGTATTTGGAGCAATATAATTCTTACAGTTGGAAAAATCGTAATCGGAATAATTGCAAGCAGTGATGCGCTATTCGCAGATGGGATACACTCGGCAGCGGATGTTTTTGCAGCAGTCATCGTATTATTGGTACTTAAAGTTTCAAATAAACCTGCGGATCTTGAGCATCCATACGGACACGGCAAAGCTGAAGTAATTGTTTCCGGGGTAATTGGAATCTTGTTATTATTAGTGTCCCTTTATATTGTATATGAAGGTGTAGCTGGATTTTTCCATCCTATTGAAACCCCAAGTATGATTGCTTTCTGGATTGCTTTATTTTCGTATGTAGCGAAAGAATGCTTATTCCGTTATTCCATGAATGTAGGCAAACGGGTAAACAGTAAAGCAATTGAAGCGGTAGCATATGATCACCAGGCAGATATAGTGGCATCGCTGGCTGCAGCAATAGGAATACTTTTATCTTATCTTGGGGATAAATTAGGAATTACCATTCTCTTATACGGGGATAAAGTAGCAAGTATATTCGTAGCCTATTTGATCTTCAAAATTGCAAGGGAAATGCTGACGGAAGCTTTTCATATTCTAATCGAACGCAATGTACAGCCGGAAATGATGAAGCAATTTGAGGCTGTTATCCTTAGTTTTGAGGAAGTCAGACGCATTGATCGAATAAGGGCAAGGGAACATGGTCACTACATAATAATGGATATTCGTATCTCCATTGACCAGGATAAAACAATTAAAGAAGGTCATGACCTATCAAGAGAGATTAAGAACTCTCTAAAGGAAAAATTTGACCATATAGAAGAAGTGCTCATTCATTTAAATCCATACTTTCCGGAATAAACGAAGGCCAATTTACTTGTTAATTGTAAATTGGCCTTTTTTGTATTACCCCAATAGCGAATTTTAAATGTCCAACCTTCAGCATTCCATTAAAATTAAAAACCGGACAGCCATCTAACACCTGTCCGGTTTGTTTCTTAAATTGATGTATATTGAAAGACAAAATTGAGCGTAAATAATAGAGCAATAATATAAAGTGGTACTGAAACATCGCGTTTTTTTCCTAAAAATAGCTTAATCAATGGATAAGCTATGAAACCAATAGCCATTCCATTGGCAATGCTGAATGTCAATGGAATTAACACAATCACCAATAAAGCAGGAAAACTCTCAGTTAGGTCATTCAAATCAATTTCCGTTATATTTTGAATCATTAATGCCCCAATTAAAATTAAAATAGGGGATATAGCTGCATTCGGAATAATTTTTATTACCGGTATTAAAAACAGTGAAGCAAAAAAGAACAAGCCAGTAGTGACAGCTGTTAATCCTGTTCGTCCGCCTGCTGTAATCCCAGCTGCTGTTTCCACAGTGGCAACAGTCGGGCTTGAACCGAATATCCCGCATGTCAGCACAGATAGAGCGTTAGCCTTAAGGGCTTTATTATTTTTTTCGGGTTGTTTTATAGATGCCGTATGTGCATGAATTAACCCAATATTTTCAAAGGTTACAACCATGGCCATTGAAAAAGAAGTTAACAGAAAACCGATTGAGAAGATATTGGTAAATGACATGGCTCCAAAAACTTCTCCATACGAGCTAAATGATGGTTGAGTCCATTCGAATCCATCAAGGTTTACGACTCCAAAGAAGATGGCTAGTACCGTGATGATGGCGACACTAATTAGGAGATTTCCCGGAATATTGCGAGTGAATAGAATAAAGGTAATGATAAGACCAAGAATGGTTAACAAGGTTTCCGCATTTGTTAAGTCCCCAAGAGCAACAATAGTTTCAGGGGAGGAAACAATAATTCCACTTTGCTCAAACCCTATAAACATTAATAAAATTCCAATCCCAACCGTAATTCCTACTTTTAAGGAATGTGGGATAGCTTTAGTAATTTTTTTAGCTAACGGTGTAAAAGCAATAAGCATGAAAAGCAAACCTGAAAGGAAAACAATTCCAAGTGCTTCCTGCCAGCTATAGTTCCCATTAATAACAATTGTATACGTGAACATTGCGTTAATTCCCATGCCCGGGACAACGATGATGGGAGTATTACTCCAAAGCCCCATAATCATGCAGCCGAATACGCAGGTAAGGATAGTCCCAATCATAGCTGCGTCATATGGCATTCCTGCTTCTGATAGGATTTTAGAATTGACAATTACGATATAAACAATGGTGATAAAAGATATAAAGCCAGCGAGGATTTCACGTTTTATGGTAGTGCCGTGAGCATCCAATTTAAATAATTTTTCCATGATGTGTTGTTCTCCTTTTTAAAAAGCTACCTTCCCATGCTATCATTGTGTGTAATATATGAAAAATATTTATTTTGTATGATAAGTATATCTTTTTGATATAACTAGAAGTGAGGACAAGGATATGGATATAAAACAGTTGCGCTATTTTGTAGCCATTGCAGAAGAAAAACAAATTACTAGAGCGGCAAAACGATTGCATATGGCTCAGCCGCCGCTCAGTCAACAATTAAAGAGAATGGAAGATGAATTAGAAGTCATTCTTTTTAATAGGAAAGGAAACACTCTTGAATTAACTCAGGCTGGAGCTTCTCTCTATCAAAAAGCAGTAGATATCATAAGAGTATTTGAAGAAATGATAACGGAAACGAAAGAAATGGTGGAAGGATTAAGCGGTAATCTCCGCATTGGGGTAAATACATTTTCTGATTATCAATTAGCAGGTTATCTAAATGACTTTCATCAAAAGTACCCTAATGTTTATTACACCGTTTATCAAGGGAATTCAGTGGAACTGACGAAAATGATTAAAGAGGGGCTGCTTGACATTGGATATGTCATCTTTCCGATTGAATCTCATGAGGTGAATATACTGCCCATTAAAACAGAGCCATTTGTTTATTTAACAAATGAAAAAATAGAGAGTTCTGAAACAATCGTTTCTTTAAAAAGTATTAGTAAAAAACCTTTAATTCTACCAAGCAATGAAGGACTGGGAATCTACAAAATGATTGTCAGTGAATTCTCAAGGCTGCATATAAAACCGTTAGTAAAAAGCGAATGCTCAGACATCAAGCTATTACTTCAATTGGTAAAGCAGGGATTTGGGGTCACCGTTGTACCGGAATCGGTTGTAAAGACATATGATACACACCAATTATACAGTTATCAGCTTAAAGAAAAAGATTTAACATCTACGGTGGGTGTTATTTGGTCCAAGGAAAGATATCTGGCAAAGACAGTGGAAAATTTCCTGAGTATGATTAAACAAGGGACAACGGACAGTCCAATTACTGACGAATCAAGTGATAATAACCAGTATTGATAAGTGTATTCCATTTTTTATAGTTTTCAAAAAAGCCAATTCGTTCAACTGTGCATTCCAACAAGGAGTGGTAAAATAGTAACGAATGGGAATGATGTTTTAAAGGAGCTGAAAGAATGAATTTTGAACAAAAATTAAACAAATATGCAGAATTGGTTGTTAAAGTTGGCGTTAATATTCAAGAAGGACAAATTTTGGTGATTTCATCCTCAATTGAATCAGCACCGTTTACACGCCAAGTTGTTAAAAAAGCTTATGAAGCTGGTGCAAAGCATGTATATGTCGATTGGGCTGATGAAGAGGTTAGCAGAATCAAATATGAATTGGCTCCAGATGAAGCCTTTAATGAATATCCGGAATGGATAGTGGCTCAACGAGAGGAGTTGGTGGAAAAAGGGGGAGCTTTCCTATCGATTGTTTCTCAGAGTCCAGATCTATTAAAGGGGATTGATCCAAATCGAATTGCTAGCTTCCAAAAAGCAGCAGGCACTGCATTAAATAAATTTAGACAAGCTACGCAATCTGATAAAGTGAGCTGGTGTGTAACAGCGGCTGCAGGAAAAGCCTGGGCTGATAAGATTTTCCCTGATTCCGAAAACAGTGTGGAATTACTTTGGGATGCTATTTTCAAAGCAGTCCGAGTAAATAGTGAGGATCCGGTTGCTGCCTGGAAGGAACATGATGAAACTCTGCGTACAAAAGCAGACTATTTAAATTCAAAAAAATATAAAGTTCTGCATTATAGAGCTACAGGAACAGATTTATCCATTGAGCTGTCTGATAAGCATATATGGTGTGGGGCCGGAAGCGTAAATTCAAAGGGCATTTCGTTTATGGCCAATATGCCAACAGAGGAAGTCTTTACGGTTCCTTATAAAGAAGGCGTGAATGGAACTGTTACAAGCACGAAGCCTTTAAGCTATGGCGGTAATGTCATTAACAACTTCACGTTAACATTTGAAAAAGGGAAAGTTGTAGATGTAAAGGCTGAAACAGGTGAGGACGTTCTTAAGAATCTTCTTGATTCTGATGAAGGATCTCGCTATCTTGGTGAAGTTGCTCTGGTACCTCATCAGTCACCAATCTCTGATACAAATATTTTATTCTATAATACTCTCTTTGATGAAAATGCATCCAATCACTTAGCTATTGGCTCAGGCTATGCTTTTTGTCTTGAAGGAGGCAAAGAGATGAATGAAGAACAATTAGTGAATGATGGCGTCAATATTAGTATTAATCATGTTGATTTTATGATTGGTTCTGCTGAAATGGACATTGATGGAGAATTGGCAGATGGAACAAAGGAACCTATTTTCCGAAAAGGGAATTGGGCATTCTAATTAAAGCTGGAAATGGAGAGGCTGGGACATAAGTATTTCAGTCGATGATAAATCCGAACTATTAGGTGATATTTTAATAAATATTTCGCCTAAAAGGTCGGATTTTTATTTGTTTTCAATAGATTGGTTACTTCTGTATACCATTATTAAACTTAGTGGAATGGAGCGGAAGCCACCGACTCCTGCGGGAAGTAGAGGAAAGGCTGAGACCCCACAGGCGTAGCCGAGGAGGCTCAGCTTCCTCCCCGCGGAAAGCGAGTGGCTGCAGCGAAATGGAACGAACTTTTCAGTAACAAAGTCGATAAATTAGATATCGTTCGTCTTTTCAGCATCTTTTATAAGTTATGTCCCATCCTCTTATTTGTATCGTTCTTTTCTAATAGTATATTGCTGATATCTCAATAAAAAAAGACAGCTTTTTTGCTGTCTCCAATTCATTAAAGCCCCAGTTAGCGCAATAAGAATGGTATCACTCAACTTCATTTAAGGTTTTTTTCAATTCGGTCAAGGCGTTGTTTAGTCTCCTGTATATCTGTTTCTACCAGCTTTAGTTTTTGGTCGACTATTTTACTGTTAGTTAGATAACGCTTATAACTCTTAACGAAATATATAATAGCAACAATGATTACACCAACTATAGCCAAAAGAAGAAAAGGTAAAACATCCGTAAAGATTACAACAAAATCCGATGTTTCGACCTCTGGCTTCACTTTTTCCACTGTAGAGTCACTCCCTTACATAGAATTTCTATAAGTCTATTGAATGTCTATTAATAGTTCTGCATTGTTATGGATTAATCTCACTACAGCCTGAGTTCATCCCAAAGGGTTAAAATTTCTTTTTCAATTTCCTGCGTAATATCATATGCACCTTTAGATTTGTTAGAACATATTACGGCTGTGGTTGACATCTTAGGATAAAATGCAGAATGGAAACTAACTCCGGGGTCATAGCCCATAATATGATATTTGAAAATCTCATCGTTATGTTTCTCTATCCACAATTCGTAACCGTAAAAGCTGTTTTGATCGTTTGTTTGAATATATGGTGTAAGCAATTTATTAGTGTGTTCTTCATTCAGTAATAGGTTATGAAAGAGCGAATACCATAACTTCCGCATATCATCGACTGACACAAAGGCTCCACCATCCGAACCACCTTTCGCAGGTAATGAATATATATTAGTCTTCCATTCACCATTCGGATAATCAATGTAACCAAGTGCTGTATGTTTAGGAAGATTATCAAATTCAAAATATCCTGAGGTCCTCATATTTGCTCTTTTAAAAATTTTTTCCTCTATATATTCCGAAAACTCAAGTTGGCTTGCTTGTTCAACGATTAAACCAAGTAAAATATAGCCTGCATTGTTGTAGTGGAATCTTTCTCCTGCTTTAAATTTCATTGGTTGGTTCTGAAATAGGTGTAAAAAGTCTTCTGATTTTCTCATTTGATACATCGGATTATTAACCCATAATTCCTCAAAGTTATCCATCACTTCCTCATCAAAATAATCAGGTATTCCTGCCGTATGGGTTAATAGCTGGTGAATTGTTATACCCTTATCAAAGTTAGGAAATTGAATAGTAAGACAATCTTCTAATTTCGTATCAAAAGAAAGTATTCTATTTTCTACAAGCTGGCAGATTGCTATGGCTGTAAAAAGTTTACAGCCTGATGCGATCCCGAATCTTGTGGTTAGCCTGTTTTCAATTTGTTCAGAACGATTCGCATAACCGTAGCTTAACTCTGTTAAAATATCATCATTTTCCACAACGAGAATACTTCCGGAAAATCCGACCTTTTTTTGGATTTCGCTTATACGATTTAAAATAGTTGTTTTCACTATAAATCCCCCAATGCTATATCCATCTTTATCCGACCTGCCCCGTTTGAAAAAGCTCTTATGTCCACAATCACCTTGTTAGCACAGAAGTAGCTGAAAATGCCTTTGGAGTTATTAAGTCACATTTCTGTGTTATGATTCCTACGGTTGTTTATGCGTAGTGAAAAAGCTGAACAAAGCATAAATATGAATGCTAACCCAACTCCAACTAACATTGAATATTCGAAAATGTTCTTTAATGCCATACCACCTGTGATACTTGCAACAAATAGTAACAGAAACAATACTGTATAGTTTTTCAATTTAAACACCGCCTTACCAATATTATACAATATTTAGTAATAAAACAGATTTTTATAAAAAGTATGACATATAATGTATGAAAACATTATATTAATGGGAATGTTTTTTCTAACGAATAAATACGATATAATGGGGAATAACCGAATATGAGGAGAGGAGGATACAATTGAAATCAAAATTACATTTTTGGACATTGGAAATCTTGTTACTGTTATTGATTATATTTGTAAGTACAAAAATTTCCTTCTTATTTAATCCGATTGGGATTTTCATATCTACGCTATTTTTCCCAATTTTGATTTCAGGATTTCTGTTTTATTTATTAAATCCACTTTTAAAATTTATGATAAAGCGGAAAGTACCAAAAATTATTGGAATCTTGATCGTATACATAGCCCTGATTGGTTTATTTATATTTGGTGGAGCAACAGTTGGGCCAATCGTTTCAAATCAAATAACAGATATAGTCGAGAATACGCCTAAAATTATTGATGATATTGGAAGAATTATTGAGGATGCATCTGATTCCCCTTTGGTTAAATATGTGATTCAACAGGATATAGTTAAAATTGACGAACTGAAAGACAGATTACTTGAATTCACAACCACTGTGACAAAGAATATCACGACTGGAGTCTCGGCCGTTGTCTCCTTCATCACAGATCTTACTTTAATAGTCATAACAGTTCCGTTCATCCTGTTTTATATGTTGAAGGATGGGAATAAACTTCCCAATGCAATTATGAGATTTTTGCCATCTTCTTTTAGGAAAGAAGGAATGGTTATTATTCAGGAAACCTCTGAGACATTGGCAAGCTATATACAGGGACAAATTATTGTCTGTATTTTTGTCGGTACGTGTTGTTTTATCGGTTTCTTAATACTCGATTTGCCATATGCACTGACGCTGGGATTAGTAATTGCAATTACTAATATTATTCCATATGTAGGCCCGTTTATTGGGGCTGCACCCGCAGTGGTGGTCGGTCTATTCCAATCGCCGTTAACAGCTATTTTGGTTGTCTTAGTGATTGTAATAGTTCAACAAATTGATGGTAATCTGATTTCTCCGCTGATTATTGGGAAATCACTTAATATTCATCCATTGACGATTATCTTGATATTATTGGTTGCAGGAAGTTTAGCCGGTATATTGGGGATGATATTAGCCGTACCGACCTATGCAGTTGTAAAAACAATCACCAAAAATATTGTAAGGCTCTATAGACTGTATAAGACGAAAACGACAGTTATAACCGAGTAATGATTAAGCAGGACCTGTTAAGGTTCTGCTTATTTTGTTTTCCCGAAGTAAATAAGCTAACTATAAAGGATCTTGTAGCTAATCAGGAAAAGAGGCATACATTATAAAAAACCGCTTCTCTAAGGAAAATAAATTCCAATTTAGAGAAGCGGTTTGTTGGTTGGTTTTCTATAGATAATTCAATTATTAAGAGAAGAGGACATTATCTTCTTCAGCGACGTTTTTTTGTGGTATACCGATGATCTGATATTCTTTAACCTTTTGCTTAATTTCAACATAATGGATATGATGGTCTTCCATATCGATGATGGTTACTTCAAAGCCTTCAAGGTCAATCGTATCGCCCAACTTGGCATCATAATTTTCGGTTAGAACCCATCCGCCGATTGTATCAATATCTGTGTCATCCAAATCAGTTCCAAGTAAGTCATTAATTTCGCTGATAAGTACTTTAGAATCAACGATATAGGAGCCGTCTGGATTTTTACGAATCTCAGGTATCTCGTCAGCATCGAATTCATCACGGATTTCTCCAACAATTTCTTCAACTATATCTTCAATGGTGACTAAACCTGAAGTTCCGCCATACTCATCCATCAGAACGGCCATGTGAATGCGTTCAGTTTGCATCTTGACTAATAAATCATGAATCGGCATGGTATCTAAGACACGGATTATCGGCCTAATGTAGGGATCAAGAGTGACAGTTGTCACCTGTTTATGCTGGACGATATCTGTCAGTATTTCTTTTACATTTACTAATCCAATGATGTGATCCTTATCTCCATCAATAATAGGATAACGAGTGAATTTCTCAGCATGAAATACATCAATAAATTCTTTTACGAGGTCATCTTTTGATAAGGAAATCATTTCTGTTCTTGGTACCATAATTTCTTTTGCAATTCGGTTATCAAATTCAAATATATTGTTCACATATTTAAACTCAGATTGATTAATTTCGCCGCTCTTCAAACTCTCAGACAAAATAATTTGCAGTTCTTCTTCTGTATGTGCAATCTCATATTTTGAAGCGGGTTCAACGCCGACTGATTTGGCAATAAGCCTTGCTGACCCGTTAAGAGCCCATATAAAAGGATACATGATTTTATAGAAAGCCATAAGTGGCTTTGAGGTAAGAAGAGCAATTGCTTCCGCTTTTTGAATAGCAACAGTCTTTGGTGCCAATTCACCAATGACTACGTGAATAAATGTAATTAACATAAAAGAGAGAATGATCGTCAGTGTTTGGGTAACAGCATCCGGTAATGCTAAGAATGATATTACCGGAGATATGATAGTGGCAAAGGTTTCTTCCCCGATCCAGCCAAGTGCCAGTGCTGTCATCGTTATGCCAAGCTGACAGGCAGACAAGTATTCATCCAGATTTGTGATGATTTTCTTTGCGCTTATTGCCTTTTTATTTCCTTCTTCCAGTAATTGATCTATCCGTGAAGATCGAATCTTAACAATTGCGAACTCCGATGCAACAAAAAATGCGGTTAATGCAATCAAAATGGCTATAAAAACCAAATTCCATATGTCCAATAAATTTCCTTTAACCGTATATGACGGTCAAGGAGTCACCTCCTGTAGTAATAAGCTGCTTTCAGCTAAATGGTTTAAATATATAATATCGACTATATGAATGTTTTTGGTCATCAACTTCCCATGTGAATCACCCCTTGATTATAAAAGAGAAGTATTTGAAAAAGAGTTATTACTATCCATTATATTAAATTTCTAAATGAATAGCATTTGTTTTTATTCCTAATTTAATAATTTGACTATATTTTCAATAAATATAAAATTTGGGACTATCTTTTTTTCAGCAATTTAGTAAAATTTAAGTTGTGGTATTATTTACATAAGTAACATAATTATAGTGTTATATACATAAAATCAGTTAGTAAATATAGCTGGTATAAATGTCAAATAAAATGCTCATATTTTGGTTTGAAGGATAAATATAAGGGTATATTTGTATGGATTAGTATAAATTAGAGGTGGAGATAGTGTGTATGGATATTGTATCTAAATTTAAGGTACAGGGAGTTATCATCGAAAAGACAAAATCACGTAATGAAATATTTTCAAATGTATTTATTTCAGGATTCGCTCATTTGGGTAATGAATTAATGGCTGAAGAAGCATCTGAGTCCAAGAAGGAAGTAGAACTAAAAAGTCATTGATCATCTAATACATACATAATAGTTAAAAATACGATTATTTCACAGAAGACGCATGTATGCGTCTTTTTTTGCTGTTGTATGAGGACTTGCTGAAAGGGCAAAGTTATAAATTAATACTTATGTAATCAAGCGACAAAACGAGGAAAAATAGGCCCTCAATCAAGCTAAGAGTAAGATTGTACACACCTCCCTGTAATTCTTTCCATTGTCATCTTAGGAATAATCTACTATTATTATATAGAAATAAGAAAAACCGTTCTAATTTGTGGGATGTTTTTCGTTAAATTCTCCTTTTATGGGGAGTATAGTAGATTTTTTCTAGTAGATAATTGAAGGAGGGCATCTATGAACCTTACAGTTAAAATTATATTAGGATTGTTTTTTGGTGCAATTGTTGGATTAGTGCTAAACATTTTTTCACCTCAATCATTTGAAATTTTAAATGCTGTAGTATTTTCACCAATCGGCAGTCTGTTCATTAACGCCATTACCATGCTGGTTGTTCCTATTGTACTTATCTCAATTACGTTAGGTACAGCGGGTTTGGGGGATCCCAAAAAACTCGGCAGGATTGGTGGTAAAACCATTCTTTATTTTCTTTCAACGACTGCATTTGCTATCACAATAGGTATATTCCTGGCCTTAGTCATTAAACCAGGGAATGGAGGTAATTTTGATATTGCCTCAGCTGAATATACAGCCACTACAGCCCCTTCTATAACTGAAACTCTCATTAATATCATTCCAAAGAATCCAATTCAGGCAATGGCGGATGGTAATATGCTTCAGGTAATTGTAATGTCTATTTTCTTTGGAATTGCAATTACGGCTCTTGGAGAAAAAACAAAAGGTATTATCAACCTTCTGGAGCAAGGTAATGAAGTACTGATGTATTTAGTTAACTTAATTATGAAGGCAGCACCTTATGCAACATTTGCCTTAATAGCAACTGCTGTCGGAAGCCAAGGTCTACCGGCTATTAAAAATATGGGTCTTTATATGATCGTAGTTCTTTTGGCATTATTGGCTCATACAATTGTCACATACGGAGGAGCGATTGCAATATTCGCGAAACGCAATCCAATAGAGTTTTTCAAAAAGTTTTTCCCAGCTATGACAGTCGGGTTTAGTACTTCGTCGAGCAGTGCAACTTTGCCGGTAGCTATGGAGCTTACACAAAAAGAGCTGAATGTACCAAAAAGTATCAGCAGCTTTGTGCAGCCGCTTGGCGCCACTATAAATATGGATGGAACTGCTATTATGCAAGGGGTTGCCACTGTATTTATTGCCCAGGCATATAGTGTGGAACTTACAATGACGCAATTAATTACTGTCATCTTGACAGCTGTTCTTGCAAGTATTGGAACAGCAGGAGTGCCAGGTGTAGGATTAGTCATGTTGACCATGGTTCTTGGACAGGTTGGCCTTCCAGTTGAAGGTGTAGGTTTGATTCTCGGTATTGATCGTTTACTTGATATGACCAGAACAGCAGTTAATATTACTGGAGATGCATCTTGTGCCGTTATTATTGCCCAATCTGAAAAGAAACGTGAAGAAAAAGAAGATAAAGCAGATACTCTAGAAATAGAAGAAATGACTGCTTAGTTAGATTTTGAATTAATAATACTTGCTAATGTATGGAAAAATTAGTACGATGTAAGAAAGAATAGTATTCCACAAGGGGAGCCAATGGCTGAGAGTGAACGATCGAGTTCTGACCCTTTGAACCTGTTAGTTAGCGCTAGCGTAGGAATGTGGCTGAATGAATGTAATGTAAGCAATGCGAGCCATTTTTGTGCGAGCATTGCTTTTTTGCATTTTTGGATGCCCGATCAAGATGGAGGTTACGATTTTAGGAGCTCTTGATTAGAAAGGGGAAGTAAGATGAGAAATAAACGATTATTATTTATGGTGGAGATTGCTGTTTTTTCTGCTTTGGCATTTATTTTTGATTTGTTGGCCACTGTTGTGTCGTTTAGTTTATGGCCGCAGGGTGGCAGCGTGTCAATCGCTATGGTACCTGTTTTTTTAATGGCTTATCGATGGGGAGTTAAAGGCGGCGTAACTACAGGATTACTGTTAGGTTTGCTGCAAATATTGTCAGGTACTGCTTATATCATGCATCCTGTACAAGGTTTTCTTGATTATATTGTCGCTTATACGGTTGTTGGCTTAGCTGGGATTGTATTTAGCTATGCAGATAGAGAACGAATTGGGCAAAAGGATATTAAAACATCAGGTATTATTGTTTTAGGAATACTACTAGGTAGTACTATGCGCTTTTTGGCACATTTTATTGCTGGAATGGTATTCTTTGGAACTGGTGCGGCAGATGGTCAATCAGTCGCAGTCTTCTCATTGCTTTATAATCTATCCTACATGCTTCCAAGTGTTATTGTAAGCGGAATGGTTATGATGCTATTATTTGCGGCAGCACCACGGGTGATCTTGCGGAAATCTGTACATCATTCCTAAGAAGATTATTCATTTTTATTGAGGGCTCTCGACATAGTCGAAAGTCTTTTTGATTTTCTCTCATTCCATCTGACTGAATCCGCTTTTTGGCTTCACTTCTCGAAAGGGTTATAGTTCTATCGTCCTTTTTATTTAATAGAAAGCAGTTTTTTTGTAAAAAGAACAAGAGAATATAAAAAAATTAGTAAATTTATACATAATAATACCTATCTTCCATTTATTTCTATTATAATGATAGTAGTGAACATTAAATTTGGAGTATAAATATTATATTTTATATTGATGGGAAGTGGGATGATTATGAGTAAGGATGAAATTATTCGTCTAATATCTGAACGTATGCGATTAATCCGTGTGGAAGTTGATTATACACAAGACAAGATGGCCGAAATCATCGGTATTTCTAAAAAAACTTTGGTACAAATTGAAAAAGAGCGTAATGAAGCTAGTTGGACTACTGTCGTGGCCGTCGTTTCATTATTTCGTGAAACCTTAACTGTGCAGACCTTATTTGGCGGGGACCCTCTCGAGGTTATTGAAACTGTTTCGAGAGAAAGAATTGATTACAGAAAAGAAAAAATGCTCGGCGGTAAGGTATGGTGGAAAGATATACTTAATGATGGCGGATATGTTCTGCAGCAAAATATGATTAGTGAGCACTATCGTATTTTAGATGAGGATCAGTATCGGATTTATAGTTCATTAAATGAGAATGATGCACATAATAAATATAAAGAATTGGTTAATAAAGTGTTGCAATAATACTGTGATATAGAGAGATTCCTGCCGTACGTATGTGTGTATGTATGAAATTGCCTGGAATGTCTCTTTTTTTTAGTTTTTGAATATTCTAGCAAACATAAAAGGCCTCCTGATGCTCTCTATGAGGCAGAAGGCCTTATATAGTAAAGGAACAATTGATTATTTTGCCACTAATACAGGACATGAGGCATTCTTAATGATTTTTTCAGAGATATTGCCGAGGAACAATTTACGAAGACCAGTAGTACTGCTGTTGCCGACAATAATTAAATCGACTCCTTCTTTTTCAGCATATTGAAGAATCATATCATCAATTGTCCCTTCAAGTACTACAAAATGTGAATGGATAAGATTATTACCCTCTAAGCTGTTTACGTAGCGTTCAATTTCCTCAAGGCGATTATTATTCGCGGAGTTGCTGTTTATTAAAGAATTTGTTTCTGGTACGATTGCCTGCCCCTGGCTGGAATCTGCGTAAAATGTGCTATTGGTTGAGGCTACAAATGTATTCTCAGGAATTAATCCCTCATTATTTTCTTCATAAACATAAACTACAGATAATAAAGAGTTTTCTTTACTCTTACAAAAATTTAATCCCATTGACAATCCCAATTTAGCCGAATCTGAGCCGTCGAACGCCACCAATATATGGTTAAACATGTAACTCAGTCCCTTCATTTTATTTGCACTCGTTATTATTTATCCTTTATTTGGCTTTTGGAAACATCAGACAAAGGATCTTGCCAATCCATTAACCTATATGGTGTTCTTATTCCTTAAAAGAGTAGATATATCTTTTTTGTGATAATTTGAAAAAATGGTCTTTATTTTTTGCGAAATAAGGTGAAATTACGATTTCCTATTTAAATGTTCGAAAAATAGATAAATATGCCAAAAGACCAATGGTCATACCAGCAAATATCTTGTATTCTTGTATTATAGAAAAAAGAGGTGATGAGGATGTTAGATGAAAAACAACCCCAAGATATTCACCCAATTATAAAAAAATGCTTAACTCACTTGGATGTTTTGGGAGCAGATGTAAAATTAAAGCAAATTGTTTATATGTATATGGAAACATTGCATAAAGAAATTGGAAACTCGAATAATGAGATTAACAAGTGAAAAATATAGGTAAACCTAAAACAACTGTCTATCAGTTGTTTTTTATTTTTTGTGTATAATATGTAACAATGGATAGAAATTTAGTTGATTTTTAGAGAGGAGGAGAATTGGATGGGTTATAAGTTATTAAAAATATTTGACCATTCTCGTTTAGTACATATTCTTCTGCTTGGTCTATCTTTCATAGCCCTTATTGTAAGTTCATTCCTTTATCTGCTCTTAAATCAGGAAGTTGATTTGTCTCATTTGAAAACTGAGCTTATGCAGCCGACTATCATTTATGATATGGATGGAGATGAGGCTAGTAAAATTTCAGCAAACAAGACAGAAGGGGTTTCAATTGATCAGATTCCAGAGCATGTGATTGATGCTGTTATCTCAATAGAAGACCGGCGTTTTTATGAACATAGTGGGATTGATTATATAGGGATTATTCGAGCGGCATACGAGAATTTCACAGCAGGCTCTGTTGTTCAGGGTGGAAGTACGATCACGCAGCAATTAGCAAAAATAACACTTTTAACGCCTGAACAAACGTTGAAGAGAAAGCTGAAGGAGGTCTCGATAGCCAGCCAGATTGAACGTGATTACACAAAGGATGAAATCCTGGAGATGTATTTAAATCAAATTTATTTTGGGCATGGCGCTTGGGGAATTCAAAATGCCAGCAAGGTATATTTCGGAAAAGAAATCGAAAAGGTCAATCTTTCTGAGGCAGCTTTGCTAGCTGGGTTAATACATGCTCCCTCCGCTTTGGATCCTTATAAAAACTACGAAGCGGCAAAAAAAAGGCAAGAAGTAGTGCTAGTACAGATGAAAAATGGAGGCTTTATTACAAATGAAGAAAAGGAATCAGCAGCTGATGAAGAAATAAAATTCACAGAGTTAAGCGATCCCTTAAAAGGAAAGTTTCCCTATTATGTTGACCAGGTGATTATGGAAGCTGACAAAACATACGGAATAAAGCAGGACGATTTGTTAACAGGTGGATATAAAATATACACAGAACTAGATCAGGGTATGCAGGAAGATATGGAAGAAGTATATAAACAAGATAATTTGTTCGCGAAAGGGTCTAATGCAGATGAATTAGTACAAAGCAGTGCCGTTTTGCTAGATCCCAAGACTGGGGGCGTCAGAGCCCTTATTGGGGGAAGGGGAGAGCATGTTTTTCTTGGATATAACAGAGCAACACAATTAAAAGCCCAGCCAGGTTCGGTCATGAAGCCGCTTGCAGTTTATACACCTGCCCTTGAAAACGGATATAAACCTACAGATTTGATTAAAGATACGGAGATGGAATTTGCAGGAGGTTATTCACCGAAGAATTATAATGATCAGTATGAAGGGGAAGTACCGATGTTTGAGGCAGTTTATAAATCGAAAAATATACCTGCCGTCTGGCTTTTGAATGAAATAGGCATACAGGCTGGAATGGATTATGCAGAGAAATTTGGCATTAAACTTGGAAAGAATGACCGAACACTGGGTCTTGCTTTAGGTGGGCTAAATGAGGGAGTATCTCCTCTGCAGATGGCTTCAGCCTATTCTGTATTTGCAAATGAAGGTGTACGTCAGGAAGCACATCTAATCCGAAAGATTGTAGATGCAAGCGGCAAAGAAGTTGTTGTATTTAAAGGGAAAAAAACTAAAGTAACGACCAAGGAAGTAGCAAAAAATATGACTGCCATGCTTAAGGGTGTGATTGATCATGAAGGTGGAACCGGAACAAATGCAAAGGTTGAAAATAGAGATATCGCTGGTAAAACGGGCTCAACTCAGGTAGATAATGTCTCTAGACAGGACGCTGTAAAGGACCAATGGTTTGTCGGTTATTCTCCCAACCTTGTTGGTGCCGTGTGGATGGGTTATGATAAAACAACAGTCAATCAGTATCTTTACAAAGATAAAATAAGCGGTTCAAATATTGTTTTTAAGGAAATCATGACGAAAGCCTTGCAAAATGTCGAAAATCAAACATTTGTTGTTCCAACAATAGATGATATGGAAAAGGAAGTAGAAAAGAACCGTTTTAAAAACTATTGGATTGAGCAAAAGGAAAAGATTCAGAAGAACTTTGATGAATGGATCAATCGCTGGAAAAATTAATTAAAAGAGAAAGTTGCCTTTCATATTCAATAGGAATGAAAAAAGCCCATTTGAAATCGTAAATTTTACGGTCTCAAATGGGCTTTTCTACTATACTGTAATTAAGACATAGATGGCGTTAATTCGGTGCTCTCTTCCAAACAAATAGTTTCAATTTGTTCGATTGCCTCTTGGGCATTTTCACCTTTAACAAGGACTTTAGCCTGAGCGTCAGTACCCAAAGTCAGGAAAAACGCTGTTAATGAGGGAATATCATTAACATTTATTTCTTGGTTTTTTGCTGCTAGTTTTATTGTTCCATTATAGTTTTTCGCATAATCTGCTATACACATTAATTGTGGAAGTGTTATTTGTTTTTGAATGGAAAGTTCAGAAGAACCGATTTCATATTTTTGCATTTTGTCTCACCTTTTCCTCTGTAATTGTGCTAATTTATATACTATTTACCCTGTGGCAAATTAATTAAACAAAATATAGATACCGTGGGAAATTAATGATGAATTGGAATCAACTTTAGAGATAGTCATGGAATTGTAAAATATTTTCATTTTTTACCCGGTCAGCCCAGAGGTAAATGTGCTATTTTTATCTTTAGAAGGATATGAGGAGGCATGGAAGATGATCGATTACAGTGTAACGCTTGCTATAGCGAGTATCATGACTTTAGGCTTTTTTATCGGACACATGCTTTGGGATGCGTAAACCTAATATCTCCTAAAAGCTAACAGTCAAGGGGCTAAATTTAAGCGCTATCATTTGACCATCTGCTATAATAGAGAGTATGTTCTTAATAGTAAGATAATACTTTATGGGGGATGATGAAGGTGGAATATCGGATTGAAAAAGATACGATGGGAGAAGTGCGTGTTCCAGCTGATAGCTATTGGGGGGCTCAAACAGAGCGTAGCCGCAACAATTTTAAAATTGGGCAAGAATTAATGCCAATTGAGATTGTATATGCCTTTGCACACCTAAAAAAAGCAGCTGCTTATTCCAATTTTGATTTAGGTAATTTATCGGAAGAAAAAAAGAATGCGATATCATACGTTTGTGATGAGATTATCGCAGGAAATTTAAATAATCAATTTCCTCTAAAAGTTTGGCAAACTGGAAGTGGAACCCAAAGTAATATGAATGTGAATGAAGTAGTAGCACGTAAAGGAAATGAGTGGCTGGAGAATAATGGCTTTGAAGCAACGCTGCATCCCAATGACGATGTAAACATGTCTCAAAGCTCCAATGATACTTACCCAACGGCTTTACATATTGCAGCTTATGAAACGATACATAAAAATATTTTACCTGAAATTATTGCTTTTAGAAAAGTACTTCAAGAAAAAGAGCAGGAGTTTATGGGAATTGTGAAGATTGGACGTACTCACCTGCAGGATGCTACACCTTTAACACTTGGCCAGGAAATAAGCGGATGGAGATACAGCTTTGAACGTTCAGAACAAATGATTAGAGAAAGTGCTGAGAAGCTGCTTAGCCTTGCGATTGGAGGTACTGCTGTTGGTACCGGCATTAATGCCCATCTCGAATTTGGCGATAAAACAGCGGGGTATATATCTGAACAAACCGGCTATAACTTTATTTCTTCACCAAACAAATTTCATGCATTGACCAGTCATGATGAGATTGTTTATGCACATGGTGCATTAAAAGCTTTGGCTATGGATGCGATGAAGGTGGCTAATGATATACGCTGGTTGGCAAGCGGCCCTCGCAGTGGTATTGGGGAGATTACCATTCCTGCAAATGAACCTGGAAGTTCGATTATGCCTGGTAAAGTAAATCCGACGCAAAGTGAAGCTTTGACAATGGTAGCTGTTCAAGTATTAGGGAATGATACATCCATTGGATTTGCTGCAAGCCAGGGGAATTTCGAGTTAAATGTGTTTAAACCTGTGATTGCTTATAATTTCCTGCAATCTGCCAGACTATTGTCAGATGCGCTTAAATCCTTCAGGGTTAATTGTCTGGTAGGGCTTGAGGCTAATATTGAAAGCATTCAAAAAAATGTAGAGTCCTCCCTTATGTTAGTTACGGCACTTAATCCACATATAGGCTATGAGAAAGCAGCTGAAATTGCTAAGCTTGCCTTTAAAGAAAACAGCACGTTAAAAGAAACAGCCTTGAAATTGGGTTACTTAACTGAAGAAGAATTTGATCAATGGGTAAATCCAAAAGATATGGTCAAACAAAAATCTTAAAAGCATTCGTAACCCCCTTCCGAATTGTTCGGAAGGGGGTTTTAGTCATTTATATGAAGTTTTTAATTAAGATTGAGATCTGCCGCTGATTTGTTGTTCACCCATACGAACAAGTCTTTTTGTTATTTCTCCTCCAACAGATCCGTTTGCACGAGCTGTTGTTTCAGCACCAAGTTGTACTCCAAACTCAGTAGAAATTTCGTATTTCATTTGATTGATTGCTTCTGCTGCACCTGGAGCAACCAATTGATTAGATGAGTTATTATTTGAGCTATTTTGAGCCATGATGTTAATCTCCTTTTAAAAAAATGATTTATTTGGCTGGGTCAGTCGGATTTGAACCGACATACAGGAGATTATCGTATGGAATCTCCTTAGCCCTAAACGGCTTGACCCATTGATGTGATTGCGTCTTTCTACTAGCTAGTATGGAAGGTCACACTTTAATTTATACATAGATATAAAAAGGTAAAAGCTGGAGCAGATATTCTTCACAGGGTTATATGGAAGCAGGAAAATATTATCTGGTTTCCATGAACATAAAAAATCTCATGAGTGAAACGATAAGGAAAAGAAAAGGTTTGGAGAGGATAATATGGAATGCCCTTTATGCAATGGTCTAACTTCTATAGAATACTTATGTAAAAATTGCGATATAAATATGGAGGATTTTGGGAAGGTGATGGATTACTATGACGACTATAGTGCATATCTGGAGACCAATATACAAAAACAAACGGACGGAGATCCTCAATCAGTAAGACAGAATACATGCAAGCATCTTTTATCCTGCAGTCAATGTGGCAACGACGAGGTAGTATCCATTAATGAAATGTATATTTGAGAATAATCATAATTCCTGAATACTGACTTAAAGCTATAGCAGGAAACAAGAAGCCAAGATCCCGAAAGATTTGGCTTTTAGTTTTAATCATTAATTGAATTATGGTCTAATTCTTAATTCAGTGTCTTTATCAAAGAAGTGTGATTTGTTGATATCTAATCCTAATTTAATGGTATCCATTGGACTGATATCAGAACGGGAATCGATACGCGCTACGATGGATTGACCTTCAATTTGAGTATAGAGCATCGTTTCAGCACCCATTAATTCTGATACTTCAATTATGCAGCTGACTGTAGTTTCTGGGGATGCATCCATGAATATAGGTTCATCATGGATATCCTCAGGACGAATACCAAGGACAACATCTTTACCTACATAGCCTTGTTTACGCAAATAGCTTAATTTACCTTCAGGTACGGCGATGCGAGTGCTGCCGGTTACAAAGTATCCATCTTCTAATTTCCCATTAATAAAGTTCATGGCAGGAGATCCGATAAACCCACCTACAAAGATGTTTTCTGGATTTTCATAAACGTCTTTCGGTGCACCAACTTGTTGGATGAAGCCGTCTTTCATAACTACCAGACGAGTAGCCATTGTCATTGCTTCTGTTTGGTCATGTGTTACATAAATTGTAGTTGTATTTAATCTTTGATGAAGCTTAGCGATTTCAGCACGCATTTGTACGCGCAATTTAGCATCCAGGTTAGACAAAGGCTCATCCATAAGGAAAACTTTTGCGTCACGAACGATGGCACGGCCCAATGCAACACGCTGACGTTGACCGCCGGAAAGAGCTTTTGGTTTACGATTTAAATATTCCTCGAGACCAAGAATACGTGCTGCATCTTTAACGCGGCGATCGATTTCAGCTTTATCAAATTTACGAAGCTTTAATCCAAAGGCCATATTATCATATACACTCATATGAGGATATAATGCATAGTTTTGGAAAACCATTGCAATATCACGGTCTTTTGGAGGTACATCATTCACGCGTTTATCATCAATATAGAAGTCACCTTTAGAGATTTCCTCTAATCCGGCAATCATACGTAGAGTTGTGGATTTGCCACATCCAGATGGACCTACGAAAACGATAAACTCTTTATCTTTTATGTGTAAATTAAAATCGGTTACGGCAGTTACCTTATTATCATAAACTTTATAAATATTTTCTAATTTTAACTCAGCCATCTTTAAATGTCCTCCTTGATAACTATGTATTAATGAAACCCTTTTCACAAATAATTTTACTAGTCTAATAGTTAAAAATATATGTTCAATTTGCACAAAGATAATGATTAGGAAATGGGCGGGTTGCACTTATTGATCATTTGTATTCTCCAGTAAACGGATAGCTAAATAGGCACATAAGCTGTCTTCAAATTTTCGAACATCCAGATTGGTGATTTCATAAAATTTATCAAGGCGATATTTTAGGCTGTTACGGTGAAGAAAAAGCTGTTTAGCAGCAACGGTTGCATTGGCGTTAGCTTCAATGTAAATCATAATAGTTTTGAGTAGGTCTTTTTCATTTTTTAATGTGCCAAGTAGATTTTTGGCTAGAGTTATACATAAAGTTTGATTTTTACCTAGTAATAAAAGGTCCAAAAAAGCTGAAGAAAAAGTAATAACTTTATCTTTTGAGTTATACAAACGTATGGTTTTAAAGCAAGTATCTTCTGAAGCGAAATACGTAGTGATCTCATTAGAAAGCGGATAATTATTTCCTATAAATAAACGAAAATGAGTGTATAAATCGCTTTCAAGGGTATGAATGACAGCGTTAAAATCTTGATTTGTGAGCAAGGCAGATTTGGTGTTTTCTATAATGACTCCACTGGATGGGTCCTTCCAGCAAATAACTGGGTCATGAAAAAAGCCATTTATAGCATCGGAGAAGTCTGTAATATTAATATCATTGTTTGGAAGATTATAATGAATAAAGCGGTATGACCCATCTTCAATTTTCGGCAATGGTGCAGTATCCTGTTGGTATAAAAGTTTGTGCCAAAAGATTTGCTGGGCAGATCTATTTAGTTTTTCAGTATGAAGCAAAAAGGGTTCTAAAAAAATATTTAATAGAGCCAATTGATCAGATGATACAGACCTTTTTGGAATACCGATATATTGATTCGCATTTTCTATGTACCAATAATAGGATTGATCCTCCAACGGATATGAAACACGGATTGCGTTGGGAAAGAGTATCAGTAAGTCAGTGTTCATGAGTAATCCTCCAAATAATTTGTATCATAGTCTATTGATTATCATATACATGATAAAGCATCAATTCGTGTACTCTGGATTCTAATTCTGCTTGAGCATGGTCAGATGGTTGTGTTTCTATCCAGGTAATAGAACCATCTTTATGGTAAACTCCTTTATACCGTTTTTTTTCAAAGTAGAAGGAAAACTTCCAACCAGGTATTTTTTCTGTTTCATATAATGATTTCCATTCAAAATGATTAATCAATAGATTGCACCTCAAATCTAAATTTAATAGCAATAATCATAATTATACACTTTAAATAAGCATTTATATCCAATTACAACCTCGTATAAGGAAAGCTAGCATCAAAATCTTCGAAAAATGGACACCGATGGTTGCAATTTAATAGTAGAAAAGACTAAACTATTTCTTACAAACAGGAAGTTTTAAAAAGGAGCTACTTATGGGTACATTTATAACGATTATCACAGTAGTTGTAGTAGGGGCCTTAATAGGCGGTATTACAAACGCCTTAGCCATAAAAATGCTATTCCACCCCTATGAGGCTATTTATATCTTTGGTAAACGCTTGCCATTTACGCCTGGATTAATACCGAAAAGACGAGACGAATTGGCCGAGCAGATGGGTAGGATGGTTGTAGAACACTTAATCACACCAGAGAGTATTAAAAATAAATTACTTACTGGTACTGTCAAAGTTGAAGCTAAGAGAATTGGAGAAAATATATTAGATAAAACAATTTTTTCTGAGATCTCTATAGAAAAGGCGCTTGAAAAAGCTGGATTGGCCGACATTCCGGATTTACTCGTAAGAAAAATTGAATCTCATTCAACCAATTGGTTAGAGGATTGGTACTTGCAGCATAAAAATAAACCATTAGCAACCTTTATACCAGCAAGTGTTGAGGAGAAAATAGAGAATAAAATACCGGATGTTTCTCATTATATCTTGGATAAAGGAATTGCTTTTTTTGCCAGCAATCAAGGTAAGGAAAGACTTCAAAAAATGGCAGATGATTTCATGAGGGAACGGGGAAAACTCGGTGGAATTATGCAGATGCTATTAGGAAATGTAAATCTTGGCGAGAAACTTCAGCCGGAGATTATTAAATTTCTCTCAAATCCTGGTACTAGGGATACGCTGACACAACTCCTGCATAGTGAGTGGCATAAAATAAAACACAAGCAGATTTCTGATGTGGAGGAATTCTATTCATTGGATGAAATGAGAAATTTACTGCATAAAGGAATCATAACCGGCTATAAAAAAGTGGATTTATCTAATCTGACACTTAATCAGATAACTGGTGAATGGAGTGAGACCATCAAGGGAAGATTGCTGCCAAATATTATTGAAGAGATTGCAGCGATTTTAATTGAAAAAGTACCAAGCATAATGGAAAAATTGAAGCTAAAGGAAATTGTCCGTGATCAGGTTGCATCTTTTCCAGTAACTCGTCTGGAAGAAATGGTACTGTCCATCACAAAAAGTGAATTGAAAATGATTACGTATTTAGGAGCCTTATTAGGAGGCTTGATTGGAGTCTTCCAGGGAATCTTTATGATTTTGATGAATTAAAACCATTCTGATAAACATACAATGGATGTATAATGCTTTTGATAATGGTATAGTAAGAGAGACTTCAGTGTAATAGAAAACAGGAGGTATATGATGTCAGTTAATTTATATGATTTAGCGTATACAGTAGAAAAAGGAATACGTGAAAGTGCGGAATATCAAGAACTAAAGAATCAATACAATGCAATAATGGCTGATGAGCAAGCAAGAACGATGTTTAACAATTTCAGAGATATTCAGCTAAATCTTCAGCAAAAACAAATGATGGGTCAGGAAATTACTGAAGAAGAAGTAATGCAGGCTCAAAAAACTGTTGCGCTTGTGCAACAACATGAAGCGATTTCTAAATTAATGGATGCTGAACAAAAAATGAGCGTCATCCTTACAGATCTGAATCGTATTATTACAAAACCATTGGAAGACTTGTACGGAACACAATCCTAAGCATATAAGGAATCGATTAGTGTCGAAGCTTCTCTGCCAGTTAGATTTATTTAATTGGTGAAAGGGAGCTCAGGGCGCTAAATCGGTTCTTTTTTTCTTTATAACTGTTCTATTTCTGCCAAAATCCTCATACAGAATGTATATGGGCATCATGAAAGGTGGGTTGGACATCATGGTATATAAACTGTTAATGATTAATATGGATGGTGCACTATTATCTTCAAAAGGAAAACTCCATACTCTTACAAGAGAATCAATTGAATACGTTGCTAAAAAGGGAGTAGAAGTAGCTCTGATAACCTCTGAAAATTATGACTATACACAGAGAACAGGAAAAGCTCTTAGATGTAATCCGCATATTATTGCGCATCAGGGTGGCTTTATTTTGGAGAATCTTCATAATCCTATTTTTGTTAAGCGAATATCTGAGAACACTACCCTCGATATCGTTCGTTTTTTAGAAAAATTAAGTGGTCATATCCGCTTAATTCATGAGGATATGACAATCGGAAATAGAATGGATCTGCCAACACCGCTCTTTGCAAGAATCAAATGGACACCGGGAGAGAGCAATATATATGCCCAGCAATTTGTAGATTCTCTTGATGAGTATTTACGCACGCATCCGATGTCGCCATTGCAAATTGATATATATATGGATAAAAAACAGGACAGAATCGATGCAAAGTCAGGTCTTGAAGCGATGTTTGAAAACGTAATGATCCAGGAAAGTCATCCGAATAAGCTTGTGATTTTACCAGAACAGGTGACTAAAGAGAAGGCTTTTAACTACTTATTAAAAAACAGGGGTATATCAGCAAATGAAGTGGTCTTAATTGGCAGCGATCAAGATGAATCAGAGCTGGTAAGAAATGTGGGACTTGGTGTAGCTGTGGCAAATGCTGATGCAGCCGTAAAGCGATCAGCCAAATGGATTACTCGCAGTAATGATGAACTGGGTGTGGCCTATCTCATTAAAGAGGTATTCAGAAGACAGCATCCAATTGGATTCTTAAAAAAGATGAATATCAAAACTGATTAAATAGGTGTTGAAGGTGTTCTTTATACCACCTACAAAAGGATGGCTCCTCTTGAGTTATCCTTTTTTGGGGGATCGGTAATAAATATTGTCGGTTTAGGGTTTCGTTATGATGATAAAGGAGCTATTTAGGGCTTTTCAGCTTAACTTCGTAACTTCGCAATAATCTAGCCAAACTTCGCCATAATCCAGCCGATTCAGCTGATAATCCAGCCAAACTCCGTAATAATCCAGTCGGTTCAAACAATAATCCAGCCAAACACCTAAATTGGGGGTCCATTCCTTTACTCTTTTGATGGAATTCAGATTCGGCTTCTAGGAACTCAAGTCATCAGTTAATACTCAGCGGAGGCCTGCAGGATTTAGTTCACAATGATCTTTCTACGCGATGTGGTGCTTCATAGTCTTTGCTCAATAGGACCCTTCCTATCAGTACTCCTCTTATGCTTGTCGCTCCTTGACAGTCGCCTAAGCTTTTTTTTATTGGCTGAATAGCCTCATTCCCAAATAGTCATGATAAGGAAGACATGTTTTATTTGTGATTGACCACTGTCATGATGTTCAGTAAACTGATATGGATTGAATTTTTGAAAAGGGGATAGGCATGCGTATTTTAGTAAATGGCATTGAGGATGAAAGGCTGCATAGGCCCTTATCTTTAATTGCGGACTTATTTTTTGAAGAGGCAACATTGCTTAACAACGATGAATCACCATCAGATTTATCAATTACATTAAAACAAGAAATGATTAATCATACATTATATACAAAAGCGATATTAGAGGATTCTTTATCTAATAAAGTACATGAATCCACATTTGAAAGAGATGTCATGAACCAGACAGATGAAAAGGCTCTTTTTAAACAAAAAAAGCATTCCTATTCCTATGTTTTTTTAAAGGTTTTAGAACAACATACAGGAATGATTCAGAAATGGGGATTGTTGACAGGTGTTCGTCCCACGAAATTGTGGCATCAATATGTGAAAAAGAAGATAGATGCATCTGTTGCCAAGAGAGAGCTGCGGGCTTCCTATTCCATTACAGACGAGAAATTAAATTTGCTGGAGGAAATTGCTGGCCGTCAATTAGAAGTCATTCCAGATTTATATGATTTGAGTAGGGAAGTGAGCATTTATATTGGAATTCCTTTCTGCCCTACTAAATGCGCCTATTGTACATTCCCCGCTTATGCAATTAATGGACGTCAGGGAAATGTAACATCCTTTTTAGGTGGACTGCATTATGAAATGCGAGAAATCGGTAAATGGCTGAAGGAAAATCATATGAAAATTACGACCATCTACTTTGGCGGCGGTACACCGACAAGTATATCAGCTGAAGAAATGGACATCCTTTACGAGGAACTATATGAATCATTCCCTGATATCAAACATGTGCGGGAAATTACGGTGGAAGCCGGTCGGCCGGATACGATTACACCGGAAAAATTGAAGGTCTTAAAAAAATGGAATATTGATCGAATCAGTATTAATCCACAGTCCTATACACAGGAAACATTGAAGGCGATTGGGCGACATCACACGGTAGAGGAAACAATTGAAAAATATAAACTGGCTAAAGAGGCCGGTATGAATAATGTGAATATGGATTTAATTATTGGGCTTCCGGGTGAAGGTGTCACTGAATTAAAGAATAGTTTACACGAAACAGAAAAATTGATGCCGGAATCATTGACTGTTCATACGTTATCCTTTAAACGTGCTTCTGAAATGACGAGAAATAAAATGCGCTATAAGGTTGCGGACCGTACGGAAGTAGAAAAAATGATGAATGAAGCTGAAAATTGGACTGCAGCTCATGGATACCATCCATACTATTTATACAGGCAAAAGAACATTTTAGGTAACCTTGAGAATGTCGGATATTCATTGCCTGGAATGGAGAGTTTGTATAATATCCTGATTATGGAGGAGCAGCAAACGATCATAGGACTTGGATGTGGGGCAGCAAGTAAATTCATTGATCCTGATACAGGAAAAATCACGCACTTTGCCAATCCAAAAGATCCAAAATCCTATAATGATAGTTATGAGCATTATACAACTAAAAAAATTGATTACTTAAAAGAATTATTTTTACGCTGATTAACAAACCGAGTTCTCATGTAGATGGAGGACTCGGTTAATTTTTTCGCTAAATATACAAATAATTCTAATAAGTTACACCTTTTTTGTGTTAAAACGCTTACACAAACCTTTATAATAAATATATATCAAATTTGAAAGGGGATTTTGCCAGTGAAACCTGCCTCTATTATCAAGAGCGTGCTTGTGCAAAAGGAAGGCACTGTCGCTACCGTGTCATTAAACCGTCCTGAAGTATTAAATGCTCTTAATAAAGAGATGCTTGTTGAATTAAACAAGGAATTAAAAGCATTGAGTCTTGATGAGGAAATTACAATTATTATTCTTAAAGGAAATGGCAATGGTTTTTGCTCAGGCGGCGATATTAAATCAATGTTTAATTTGGGCAGTGAAAAAGATTTTTATGGAATAATGGATTGTATCAACGAACTAGCCATGGCCATGTATACGATGCCGAAATTAACAATTGCAGCAGTTCACGGGGCAGCAGCGGGACTTGGATTCAGCCTTGCCTTGGCCACTGACTGCATTATTGCAGAGCAGGAGAGTAAATTAGCCATGAATTTCATTGGGATTGGCTTGATTCCTGATGGCGGAGGACACTTCTTTCTAGAGAGAAGACTGGGAGAATTAAAAGCTCAGGAAGTAATCTGGGAAGGTAAAGTGATGAGCGCTGAGCAGGCATCAGAAATTGGATTGGTTGATCTGGTAACAACGAATAGCCTTGAGAATGAGGTTCAGAAAAAGGTAAAAGAATGGCAGGCAAAACCAATTTTGTCTATGATCCGGACAAAGAAAATTCTTGCTGAAACAAATCGTCCTAAGCTATTGAAGATGCTTGAATTGGAGAAATACTCGCAGTATGTGATGAGACAAACAGAGGATCATGAAGAGGGTATCAAGGCGTTTGTTGAGAAAAGGAAGCCTAATTTTAAAGGGAAATAAAAAGGTTTGTATGATTCCGTTATAAACGGATCATACAAACCTTTTCTTATCTATGGAATAATAGTAGCTTGCCAAGCGGTGAGGTGAACCGATGTGTCTTTTCTTCGTAATCTTTTTCAGCTAACAGCTTTTGTCCCAATTCTTTGGCGCTTTCATCATTCTCTGCCTGAATCGATTCTTCTAAAATCTTTTCACCATCTGCTTCAAACACGGTTAATTTATAGATTTTCATCTTTATTCCTCCTAAATTCAGCTGATCAGCAGTTGATATTATTTTCGCATAAGAAGACAAAATTTGTAAAGTTTAGAATTACCTTTCAATTTATCAGGTGGATATATTAGAATATATATAGACATAAAAATTGGAAAAAGGGGGAAATGCTTTTGACACTACTGGTAAATAACGTAGTAAAACAATTTGGAGAATTTACAGCAGTAAATCATCTTTCACTTGATGTGGAAGAGGGAACGATGTTTGGTATGCTCGGGGCAAACGGGGCTGGTAAGACTACTACTTTCAGAATGATTCTTGGTTTATTGGACCCTACAGAAGGGAGCATTAGTTGGAAGGGAAGGAAAATTGACTATTCCACAAGCTCGATGATCGGTTATCTTCCTGAAGAGCGAGGGTTGTATCCAAAGATTAAAACGGGTGAACAATTAATTTATCTGGCTCGTTTGCGAGGGATGAACAAATCTGATGCAATGCAAGAAGCAAAAGTCTGGTTGGATCGCTTTAATGTCCCGGAATATTTCGATAAAAGAGTTGGTGACCTTTCTAAAGGAAATCAACAAAAAATACAATTTATTGCGTCTGTTATACATAAGCCAGAATTGTTAATTTTGGATGAACCATTTAGCGGTTTGGACCCTGTAAATGTTGAATTATTAAAAAAAGCGGTTCATGATTTAAGAAAAAACGGAACAACTATCGTCTTTTCCAGCCACCGTATGGAACACGTAGAGGAATTATGTGAACAGCTTTGCATACTTAAGCAAGGAGAGGCAGTCGTTAATGGTTCACTAAAGGATATCAAACGTTCCTATGGCAAAAAGAATATAGTGATACATGCTGATTTTGATCTTAAATTCCTGACGGATTATCCTGGTGTGACAAAAGCAGTGGAAGTAACGCAAGGAATTCATTTGCAAATTGCGGATGAGAAAAATGCTGAATTAATCTTACAGGATACAGTTAAGCGTGGTTTCATACGTAAATTCGAATTGGAAGAACCATCCTTGAAGGATATCTTTATTGAAAAGGTTGGTGCTCAATATGAATAAGTTTTGGATTATGACATTTCAGACGTATATATCAAAGGTTAAAAGTAAGTCATTTGTCATTTCGACTGCAGTTATTTTATTAATGGTTCTCGCTTTTACGAATTTGGATCGAATTATCGGTTTGTTTGATGAAGGTGATACAACAATTGGAATCGTGGAAAATTCAGGTGATTTCTATGCCGCACTGGAAAAGCAGCTTGATAGTAGTGGTAGCGAATTAAGCCTGAAAACATATAAATCTGAAACTGAAGTAAAGAAAGCTGAAGAAGAGGGAGAATTGGAAGGATATTTATTGCTTGAAGAGCAAGACGGTATTCCAATAGGTGTCTATAAGGCCCAATCCATCGCCAATTCAAATGAAAGTACAGAAATTCAAAATGCTTTGCAGCAAATACAAACAAGTATTCTAACAAAGCAGGTTAACATAACAGATGAGCAGCTGGCAGCTATCTACAAGCCCGTTTCCTTTGAAGTCGTCCCATTAAATAATCAGGCTAAATCAGAGGAAGAGCTTAATCAGGCCCGCGGCCTAGTCTATGTGATGATCTTTGTCATTTATTTCTCTGTTATTGTGTATGCCGGTATGATTGCCAACGAAGTGGCCATTGAAAAATCATCACGTGTGATGGAGATCTTAATTTCAAGTGTGTCACCAATTCAGCAAATGTTCGCGAAAATCACTGGAATTGCTCTGCTGACATTGACACAGCTTGCCATATTTGTGCTGGTTGGATATTTATCATTTAAAAGCAGCAGTGGGATGGGAGAAATTTTCGAGGCTTTTGGCTTTGACAATATGAAAGCGAAGACGATTGTTTATGCGGTTATATTTACCTTCTTAGGTTATTTATTATATGCCACAATGGCAGCGTTTCTTGGTTCCTTAGTAAGTAAGATTGAAGACTTGCAACAAATGATCATGCCAATGACCATGCTGGTTATCCTGGCTTTCATGCTTGCCATGACCGGGCTTGGCAATCCGGAAGCAACCTTTATAAAGGTGTCATCCTATATTCCGTTCTTCACACCTATGCTTATGTTTATGCGTATAGGGATGCTTGAGATATCCAATATCGAAATTGCGATAAGCATTGGTATTCTGCTTGTGACGATTGGATTATTAGCCTATTTTGGAGCTAAAGTCTATAAAGGCGGAGTTTTAATGTATGGAAATTCAAGTTCATTTAAAGATATTAAAAAAGCACTGGATTTAACAAACAGCAATAAGTAAACAAAGACTCACTTCCGAAAATGGGAAGTGAGTTTTTTGTGGTTCTTAGCAGTATGTTTAATTTTCCTAAATAAAAATCCTTTGCAATCCCCTGGCTGATTACGGGGAGGTCATATTTATCTAATTGTATTTGTATATGAGATAATTAAATTTACGTTTTTTTTGATTAAAAGAACAATCGTTTGTAGTAAAATGGCATGGAAGGAGTGTGGTACAGTGCGAGGCGTAAAATTTATACATGCAGCTGATCTGCATTTGGGCAGCGTTTTTTCAGGATTTCAGCATATGCATAGTGCCATTTATGACAAAATAAAAAACAGTGGATATTCAGCATTAACAAGGCTAGTGGACACAGCAATTCAGGAAAGAATTGATTTTGTTATTTTTGCTGGAGATATTTATGATAATGAAGAACGAAACTTGAAGGCACAATTGAAATTTAAGGCTGAAATGGAAAGATTGGAAAACTATTCGATTCCTGTCTATATAATTCATGGAAATCATGATTACATGAATGGGAATTACTTTGATATAAGCTTACCAGCCAATGTACATCAGTTTGGACGCGAAGTAGAAGTTAAACAATTTATTAAAGAAAATGATGCAACTGTCGTAAATCTATATGGATTCAGTTATGATAAGCGCCATATACATGATCGGGTTATTCAGGAGTATAAAAAGGCGGACGATGGTGATTATCATATTGGTATATTACACGGTAATTTAGATGGAGAGAGTGCTCATGGAAACTATGCTCCTTTTACCAGAAGTGAACTGCTTAGTAAGCAATTTGACTACTGGGCTCTGGGGCATATCCATAAACGAATGGAAATTCTGCAGGATCCACCAGCCATTTATCCAGGATGCTTGCAGGGGAGAAATAAAAAAGAGACAGGTGAAAAAGGGTTCTATATAGTCTCCATGTCAGGGTCAGATACTTCTTTAGAATTTGTACCTGTATCGACCGTTGAATGGAAAACGGAAACCATTCAGGCAGATCATATTTCATCTGTAAACGAACTTATAGCTGAACTAGATAAAATAAAAGAGGGTGCGTATGAGCCAGATAAGTCTATTCTGCTGAATATCATGATCGATGCATCTGATTGCAAAATGAATCCTGAATGGCTATTTGTAGATATGGATTATTTACTTGAAGGTCTTCAGGATGAGGAGATGGATGATATTTCTGTATGGATCCATTCCTGTACACTGATTCCACCCCGCTATGCAAGCGGAGGCGGAGAGCTGTCTGATACATTTATAGATGAACTTTTGAGGACAACTGCCAATATGAATTCTGAACAGTATCTGAAATACGGGGAAGCTCTCTTTACTCATTCTACGGCAAGGAAATATATAGAGCCATGGGAGGAAAACGAGTGGCAGCAAATCTTGGACGAGGCAACGCTTGAATTAGTAAAGCGCTTGAATCGTTAAAAATGAGGAGAAAATGCTTTGATTATAAAGAAAATACATATATATGGATTTGGTAAATTTGTAGACTACAAACAAGAATTAACATCAGATATAAATGTATTCTACGGAGAAAATGAGGCTGGTAAATCAACGATTTTTTCCTTTATCCATGCCATGTTATTTGGATTCCCTGCTAAGAACCAAACAACAGCCTCCTACGAACCGTCGGGGAGCAGCCGGTATGGTGGAAAACTGGTTATTGAGCTCCCTGAAATAGGTGAAATAACGATTGAAAGAGTTAAAGGGCACCAGGGTACAGAATGTGGAGTTTATAACAGGTTTGGGAGATTAGGGGGAGAGGAGAAAATAAAAGAATGGTTGAAGGGAGTCGACCGAAGCTTCTATGAATCTATATACTCCTTTAATCTAGACGGCTTACAGGATATTTATCGTCTGGAAGAAGATCAATTGGGCAAATATCTCTTTTTTGCTGGCATGAGTGGCAGTGAGAGGCTTTGGGAGATGGAAGCAGGCTTGCAAAAGCAAATGGACAGTCTCTTTAAGCCAGGTGGAAAGAAGCCCATCCTGAATCAAAAGCTGGCTGAATTAAAGCAAAGCTCCCAGGCAATTCAAAAAGCAAGGGAGAAAGAGAAAAGCTATAATACCTTTTTGAGCGAAGAAAGGGAATTAATTAAAGAAATTTCGCTAACTCAAGAACAAATAGAGCGGATAAAAACGAACTTGATTCATTTAAAGGATTGGAAGAGACTGCTGCCTTCCATTCAGGAGCTTGCTGCCATTGAAACGCGCCTATCAGAATTAAAAGAATCTCCTTTTCCGGTAAATGGGATGGGGCGCATGGAAAAGATAGAGGCTGAAAGGTCGGCAAAGGAAACATTCCTGCAAACTCAGTTAAATAAATTGAAAGTACTCCAGAATGAAAAGGATTCCCTCCATGTCAATGAACAGTGGCTGGCAAGTGGGGAAAGGGTACGTCAAGCTGAGCTTTATAGTGATAAATTGATCATCCTACTCGAAGAAATCAGGACTCAATCGATTGAATTAGAGCATATAGAGGATAAAATCATTAAGCTTCAGGGAGATTTACATACACAATTTGACCCTGGTATGGTTGAAGATTTTGATACAAGTATCTTTCGGAAAGAGGAAATTAAACAGATAGAATTAGAGAAGCATACACTTACCAAGAAGAAGATGGAGCTTGATGCTCAGCTTGAAAAAGAACGAGTCAAATTGGAACAAATCGAGCAAATCATTGAAATTTATGAGAGAAAATTGTTGCCTGACAATGAAAGAGATAGGCTTAAAAGAGTAGTAGAGCAGTATGAACATGCTGACAAGGCAGCACATGAAGAAAAGTCAGCCAAGGAAGTCATCCAGCGATTAAAGCAACGAAGGAATCAAGCATTGGAATCAGAGAAAAAGGGTAAGAAAAAACAGACAGTTATTCTGGGCTCTGTCTCTTTGGCTTCCATTTTGGCGGTTCTATTATTAATTTTAGGAGGACAGCTTGGTGTTGCATTGATTGTAGCGGTTGTCGGTATTGTACTCGTTATATATTTAAATTCAATGAATGGTAATCAACTGCAATCTGATGAATTAGCGAAAGAAATTAACTATTATGAGGAAATCGTAAAAAATTCATCTTCGATTTCAATTGATGAACAAAGCTATAGAATGCAAAAAAGTATGCTTGAAGAGGATACAGCAAATCGAGAAAAATATAAGCTGGAATCACTGCGCAAAGAGCAACAGGAAGCAATATTTGACAGTTTAATTGATTCCTTTGAAGAATGGGAAAAAGAGCTGGCGCTTTGTAAACATAAATTGATTATGCTTGGAAATGAATGGTCATTGCCTAATGAGGTATCATGTACGATGCTTTCAGATGCTTTTGAGCGAATTGAACAAATTAAAAACCTTATGTTGGAGAAAAGCAAGCTCATTTCATTGCTTGCTTATACAGAGGAAAAAAAGAATGAGTATATCCGCTATATAGGGGAGCTTTCAGAGGAATTTGGTGTTACCGGCACTCAAAGCATTGAGCAAATAAACTATACAATTGTCCAGAAGTACAAAGAGAATGAATTGGTCAATAGGCAAAAAAATAATATGCTCGAAAAAATACAGGAGCTCGAGGAAGAAATTATACCTTTAAAGGACTTGTGCAGACAGCTAAATCAAGAAAAGCAGCAATTGCTTCAGGAAGCTGAGTGTCATGAAGTGGAAAGGTTCTATCAGCGCGGTAGAGATGCCGAAGAAAGAAGTCAGCTCAGCATGGCAAGGAGACAATTGATTGGGCAGCTGGGACGTTATGCGGACCTCAATCAGTACCATTCTGTTACAGACTTGATTTTAAAGGAAAGAATTGAGGAGAATGAGGGTGAGCAGTCTTCCTATGAATCGACATTAAATCGGTTACGAAAAAGACTTGCAGAGGTAAAATACGAGATAAATAGGCTTGAGGAGGATGGAACAGTAGAGGCGTTGCTTCATGACCATCAGCTACTAAAACAGGAATTTCAAGTGTTGGCTAAGAAGTGGACAACATTCAGCCTTATGAAGGGGACTCTGGCTGAGTCTATAACGACGTATAAAGAAGAAAAACTGCCTGCAATTATTGAACAAGCTAATGAGTATCTACGTAAACTTACAAATGGAAGATATGAAAAAATCCTATTTTCAGAAAATGGTGAGGGACTCTCTTTACTGGACCATAAGGGATTAGAGGTTCACTCGAAAAATTTGAGCAGAGGGACAGCAGAACTTACTTATGTATCTATCAGGCTTGCTTTAGCGGGTACGATTGATGGAAGAAAAGAATGGCCACTGATCATGGATGACACGTTTGTCAATTTTGATGATAAGCGAACGGAAAGAATGATTTCTCTATTAAAGCATATTAGTAAAGAGGGGAATCAGGTTCTCTTTTTTACCTGCCATGATCATATTGCTGCAATGTTTAATGGGCAGAATATCATCCGATTAACAAGATGATTTTTAAATATTAATTTGCCTTCGCATGATATAATAAATATTGGAATGGACCGGGGAGGGATATACATGAAGGGAATTGCCCATCATGAAGTTGGAGATACGATAGATCTTCATCTATTCATAAAGAATGCTATAAAAGGAACAGCAAGTAATGGAAAACCTTTTTTATCGTTAATTTTCCAGGATAAAAGCGGAGAAATAGAAGCAAAGCTTTGGGATGTAAAACCTGAGGATGAACAGCTGTATATGCCGGAAGCAATCGTACGGGTAACAGGAGATATACAAAATTATAAAGGTAAGCTTCAGCTTCGAATTCGATCGATTCGCCTGAAGTACGATAATGAGACGGTCAATATTGCTGATTTATTGCCGACTGCTCCTCTTGGAAAAAATGAGATGTCTGAAACGATTACAAAATATATATTCGAGATGACGAATCCTAATATACAGCGGATTACGAGACATTTGGTTAAAAAATATTTTAATGAGTTTTTGGAATATCCTGCTGCCACGAAAAATCACCATGAATTTTTCTCTGGTCTGGCATACCATGTTGTTTCGATGTTAAACTTAGCAAAATCAATTGCTGAGCTATACCCATCATTGAATAAAGATTTATTATATGCGGGAGTCATCCTTCATGATCTAGGTAAAGTGAAGGAATTATCAGGACCAATTGCGACCACTTACACAGTGGAAGGCAATTTGCTTGGCCATATTTCAATTATGGTGAATGAAATCGGTAAAGCTGCTGATGAATTGAATATTCAGGGGGAAGAAGTTCTTATTCTTCAGCATATCGTTTTGAGCCATCATGGAAAAGCGGAATGGGGCAGCCCAAAACCGCCATTGGTTAAAGAGGCAGAGGTTCTGCATTATATTGATAATTTGGATGCGAAAATGAATATGATGGATCGTGCGCTTGATAGGGTAAAACCGGGAGAATTTACAGAGCGAATCTTCCCTCTCGATAATCGCAGCCTGTATAAACCGAATATTAAATAATTATCGATTCTAAAATATGCTTTCCGTTAAGTGGAAAGCATATTTTTTTTTAACAAGCATATAGTTTTAAAAAGGATGCTTAATCCTTAAGGAGGGGGAAGACAAGCTTGTCAATTTTTATTGGAGTAATCATAGCTGGTATCTTCTTAAGTGCTTTTATGACCATAAAATCAATCAGGGAAGAGCAAAAAGTGGATGAATCGTGGATTGAACAGGAGGGGAATGTTTATATAGAAAGAATGGAAGAAGAAAAAAGAAAAAGAGCAATGGCACAATAAAAACTCGACCAAACCGGTCGAGTTTTCTGTTTCACCTATTAGAATGCATCTTTTAAATCTTTATCTTTTACTTCAACATCAGCATCATCAATCACTTTTTGAATAGCTTCCTGAGCTTTTGCAGAATCTAGTTTGGTCATTTTAACATTTCTAGTTACTTCATCTTTGGATTTCTCAAAAGAAGGATTGTCATTTTCTTTCTTCTCAGTAACTTGAATGATATGGAATCCATGCTCAGTTTGTACAGGATCAGAAATTTTATTGACTTCAAGGCCGTATGCTGCATCTTCAAATGCAGTTACCATTTGTCCAACCCCAAACCAGCCAAGGTCCCCGCCTTTATCCTTGTTCGCTGTATCCTGTGAATATTCCTTTGCTAAATCCTCGAATTTTTCACCTTTATCAAGCTTAGCCTTTACTTCTTTCGCTGTTTCCTCATCTGCTACAAGAATATGGCGAGCTTTTAAGTCGATTTTATATTTGTTATTATAGTAATCCTTAAGTTCTTTATCCGTTACTTTAATTGTATCAAGAGCGGCTTTTTCCTGTAAAAGATTGAATTTCACAGATTCTTTAAAAGCTTTTTCATCCTTAAAGCCAGACTGTGCTAAAGCTGCTTCAAAATTTTCGCCAAGATTTTCTTTAGCTTCTTCAACCTGTTTATTCACTTCTTTATCTGTTACTTTATATTTATCAGAGAGAACTTTTTTATATACGAGTTCTTTTACTGCCTGATCCCCGTATTGATCTTTTAGTTGTTGATAAAGCTCCTCTTTAGTAACATTTCCTGCTTTTGTTTCTACCACTGCTTCATCAGATTCATTATTGCAGGCTGCAAGACTGACAAGTAAAGCTGCTGATGCCAACGTAATTAACCATTTCTTCATCCATTACACTCCTTTTAGCGTGTTGCCAAGTAAAAAGTATTTCATAACAAGCCTAACTATAACACAAAAATTCTGTTAAAAAAAGGATAAGCACAAATGTTGTTTGATAATTATAATAATTGGAACAATCTTACTCATAATCTAACAGAGTTTTCAGTGGAATATCATGTGTTTTCAAGTCTGTTTAGAGTCTTCGATAAAAATCATTTAATTAAGCAAAAGGCCCATTCATTTTTGTGGAAATTGAATATGATACGGTAGCAGCTCAAAAGGAGGTGTGATCATGAGTCAAGGATTTGGTGGAGGATTTGCTTTCATCGTAGTTCTGTTTATTTTACTCGTGATTGTTGGTGCGTCATATGTGTACTAACTAAGTAAGTATGTAACTGAAGGGAGGATACAACATGTCTGGTGGATACGGCGGAGGTTTCGCTTTATTAGTAGTATTATTTATCTTGTTGGTTATCATTGGAGCATCTTGGATTAACTAATTCAAGATTTGCGAAAGATTGCCACACGAATGTGGCCATGAGTGCCAATTGGGCGTATGCAAGCTGATATCATGTATATTCTCAGAGAATATGGAGAAGAATTCAGACATCTGCAAAATCCTCTAAAAGGTCACTTATGTTCTATAGGTTGAACGAAAGACGAGTGTGAGTAACACTCGTCTTTTATATGGTGTAAAATATTTCAATATAAGTAGAGATTAACAGGATGGTAATAAGGATATTGATCGTCCGAAAAAATTTGGCCTGTTTAGCTTCCGGTATTTCCTTTTTTGTACAGAAGCTATCTGATATTTTATTGATATAATACAAAATGAAAAGTGCAAATAATGAAAACCAAATGAGAGGTATCATCCTGTTATCCTCCTTGACGCTAGTATCTCTCTAACATTATCAAAAAAGTATCAATTTTGTAAAGAATATGAATCTTATAATATTAATTAACACGGGAAATAAGAGGGAAAGAAACGAGGGATTTACGAAATATTGTGATTAAATACACAAGCCCATTCAAGATAAAAGCGGAGGTATGAAAGATTAGTGTCCGCTTTTATCTACTATTATTGAATGGGCTCTTTTTGATTTTCAATTTTTTCAAGAATTCCATTTTCGTCTGTGAATTCATTCTCCAGATTAGCAAATGATTTTTCGAATATATTCATAAAGTCGTCACCATAGATATTTTTAACAATTGCCATCATTTCCATCATATCAGGGAATTTTCCGTATAAGTCTTTTAAGGGTTGAGCACCTAGATAGACGGAGTTCTTGGATGAATCGAATACGCTTACGATTTCAAGCAATAGTTCGTTACCTTCATTTGTAAGCTCAATATAGGTGTTACGTTTGTCATTTTCCTTTTTTGAAAATTGAAGAAGACCACGTTCTTCCAGTTTTTTTGAAAAGTTAAAGGCTGTAGACACATGCATAACACCGAACTTGGCCACATCAGATATGGATGCTCCCTTAAGATGATAAGCAATCCAAAGAATATGATGTTCATTGATATTTAAATTATAGGGTTTAATCCACTGCTGCCAGTCTTTTTCAATTGCTTTCCAGAGAGCTTTGCTAAGCTGAGCAACCCGCTGGGTAAATAACATGGCTTCTTTGATGGAATTTAAATTTTCAGTCATAATACGCTCACCTACTTTTCTCAATTTATCTTACTGATTTATTATCCTTATAAAATATTAAATAACAAAAATGGTAATTTGCCAAATTTTTAGTTTTTTTACCGAGATTTTCTTGGCGCAGATTTATTTTGTAGTGAGCGGAGATATAGCTGTTTCAAGCTCCTGGATGGCTGTTTCAACATCATTAATTTGGACTTGAATAGCACTTGTGTGTGCCTGGCTGTCTTGTTTCCATTCTTCCAATGCTTCTTTTACACCTTTTACGAACGCTTGAATCTGTGTCTTGCTGACCGCGGTTGCAGAAACGGATTCTTTCTTTAACTGGACGATACTTCTTTTTACATCCTGAAGAAGGTCCATAGTCTCATCTTTCGATTGTTTAAGCTTCGATCGGAGCTCTTGTCCGGAAGAAGGCGCGCTTAACAATACAGAGACCCCAGCTACTGTAAAACCGGAAATAAAACCAATTAATAATGATTTTCCTTTCATTGCTATTCACCTCAATTTTATCTTTCCATAACAGATTTCTACATAAAGTTAAAATACCCTTTAAAATTATTCCTTATATTTAACAATTCCTTTTTTTATATTATTTTAAACGTAAAAAGCTATTTTCGGAAACTATTTTTGGAAAAAAATTCATTTGTTTTTAAGTTATCCCTTATTTTTAATCCAATATTATGTTATTTCATATAAATATTGATTGTGCATACAATTAGATAGGAAGATGAAAAGGAGGAGGAGGAAGTGTCATTATTTTTACTCATATTAATTCTCTTCAGTGGGTTTATAAGTATATTGTTTTACTCAATCATTTCTCTGGGAAAAGGAGGCGTATATCCAGCTAAACGTGTTCTAAAGAAGAGGATTCATATGAGTGGAATATGGGCTTCAATTCTTCTTTTGATATTAATCTTAATATGGAAGTTGTAGATAGTAGAGGAACGTAAAAAGAGGATGCTAACCTTTTATGGTTTGCATCCTCTTGTTCTATTAGTTAACTGCTATATTCGAACGTTTTAAAATGCCGCTGGCAATGGGGTGTATCAAGGCCATTACGACAGTATTCACAACTGTTGCAGGTAAGACTACGCCAGCTGCTAAAGCAAGAAATGGTCCGGGTAATCCAACGATCAAATAGGCTGATCCAAGAAATAGCATGCCGGATACCAGTGTACCTATAAAAGTCAGTACAAGTGAAAAGGCAAAGGTTTTGCCTAACTTTTGAACGATACTAAAAATAGCATATATTAGTAAAGCGGTGAAAAATTTATCAATCAGATTTGGAATTAATCCTCCAGGGAAAGTGGTGGTCAATCCGGATATGACCCCGGTTACGCTCCCTAACAGTATCGTGCTTTTTAAATCAGGAAATAAAAATATTCCAAGGAACATCATAATCAGCATAAGGTCTGGTTTCATCCCAAACACAATACCTGGCATGACAGTGTGCAATACAGTACCAATTCCAACAAGCAGTGATAAAGTCACCAAATTCTTCGTATTCACTTCTCATCTCTCCTATTCTAAGCTTATCTCATTTTCTTCTCCGATTGTGCACTCGTTGCCAACCGCGAAAAGGTTATATAGAGTATATCATCCATTAGCAAAATTTAACACATGTTAATGCTTATTTTTAAAATTATTCATGAAATCGGCCAGCTTTTGACAGTGCTCAATCGGAACTGCATTATAGATTGATGCCCTGCATCCCCCTATGGAACGGTGGCCTGCCAAACCGACAAAGCCGGCATTCTTGGACTCCTGAATGAATAGATCGGATAATTCTTTAGTGGGAAGAGTAAAGGTAATGTTCATGTTTGAACGGCTATCTTTCTCGGCATGGCCACTATAAAATCCATTACTCTTGTCTATTGTCTGATAAATGATTCCGGCTTTTTGTGAATTTATTTTTTCGATTTCGTCAACACCGCCTTTATCTTTTGTCCACTCAAGAACTAAGGACAATAAATAGATAGCCAAAGTCGGTGGCGTATTATATAAAGACTTTGAAGTCGCATAAGTTTCATAAGAGAGCATGGTTGGTAATTGCTGATGTTCTTTAATTAAGTCATCGCGGATAATCACAACTGTGACGCCAGATGGACCTAGGTTTTTTTGAGCACCTGCATAAATAAGTCCAAAATCAGTTATGTTTATTCGCCTGCTTAAAATGTCGCTGGACATATCCGCAATCAGAGGAACTGTATTTGTTTTGGGGAATTCCTGCCACTGAGTGCCGTAAATGGTATTATTACTGGTGATATGCAGATAGGCAGCATCAGGATTCAAAGAAATATTGTTATGTTCAGGAATTCGCTTATAATCTATATCCTTTGTGGAGGCAGCAATTTCTGTGTGTCCAATTTTACGAGCCTCTTTTAAAGCTTTTTCAGACCAGGATCCAGTCAAAATATAGCTTGCGCATTTATCGGGTGAAAGAAGATTCATAGGTACCATAGAAAATTGAAGACTAGCTCCGCCTTGTAAAAATAGTACTTCATAATTATCAGGAATATCAAATAGCTCTTTCAATAAGTGGGTAGCTTTTGAATGCACTTTGTCATATTCTTTACTGCGATGGCTCAATTCCATAACAGACATATGGCTGCCTTCAAAGTTCATCCACTCTAGTTTAGCCTTCAATAATACTTCTTCCGGTAATGCAGCAGGACCGGCATTAAAATTGTAAGCACGTGTCATGATTATTCCCCTTCCGATATCGCGATTCTTTACTTAATTCCCTATAATACTTTTCAGTACTAAAGTGAGTGAATTCCACCATATTCTACAACAAAAGGAGATAAAAATAAATAAATAATCAGACTATTAGGTTAATTGCAGGGGGGCGTGGAGATAACTTGTTAGGATCAACACAGGTTAATGGAATAAATTAAAACTCTAATATGGGAGATTCTATCTTGAGGGTTTTATGAAATTAGATGTAGAGTTTTATAAGGCTTAAGACTTATCTTAAAATACTTCTGAGGCTCATTTCTATTATCTTGTTCCTAACTTATGATTGATAAAAAGAAAGTGGGTCATAAAAAGTAATGAAGAAAACTAAAAAAAGATATCGAATTTGGATAGTTTTAAGAAATATTTTATTCTCCATTCTAGCAGCGTTTGTTATTTGGATTACCTTTAGTAATATTATGACAGTATATGAACAAACAAAATACCAACCCATAGGGGAAGTAGTTGAAGTGGATGGTGAAAATATACACATTTATACAAAGGGTGAGGGCGCTGACACAATCGTTTTATTAAGCGGGCTCGGAACAGCAGCACCAGCATTGGATTTTGACCCTTTAATAAATGAAATCTCAAAAAATAATAAAGTAGTAGTGGTAGAGCCGTTTGGATACGGATGGAGTGATATAACCAAAAAAGAACGGACAGTTGAAAATATTGTAGAGGAAATAAGAGTAGCCTTAAAAAAATCAAACATACAAGGCCCGTATATTCTGATGCCTCATTCAGTTTCAGGAATTTACAGTATGTATTTTGCTAATACATACCCAGAGGAAGTTAAAGGTATCATAGGAATCGACCCGACATTACCACATGCTTTAAAATATTTTAGTGAGGATGCACCTAAAATGCCTAAGTTTTTAAAATATCTGGCACCAACCGGAATCGCTAGATTAGCATTGTATATTAATTCTCAAGTTTTTTTACCTATTGCAGATGACGGCACCTATTCCGAAAAAAATTTAAAAATGACCAAGGCACTTTCCGCATGGAAGGGTTACAACAAAAACGTTGTTGCTGAAGCCAATGAAATAAAAGAAAATATTGATAAAACCGTTGATATGAAGTTACCATCTACTATTCCAGTCTTATTCTTTACAACGAAAGAAGAAAAAGGATTAGAGGATGGCAAGAATAACGTGTCTTTTTATCAGACACAATTAACTAATCATCCTGCTAGTAAAGTTGTAGTCTTACAGGGTCATCACTATCTTCATTGGACACGTTCTAAGGAAATGAACAAAGAAATTAATGAATTCACAAGTTCATTTTCTGTTGAGCAATAACAACATGCGAAGGCCATTGAAGGGGCTTTAACGGAATAAGGAATACAGTCGTTCTATATAGGGATGGCTGTTTTTATACCTCGCGTAGGAAATTGATAGTAATGTTTGAATTTTGACAAGCAATGAGGAGCATTTGATTTCTTGTCCTTAAACTATCTGGGCATTTTAGTTCAATAACAAGTACAGCCACTTCCTATATGGAGGTGGCTGTTTTCACACTCAGAAAAAATATTAAACAATAGCTACAATTCTTACGAAACAGCCTTTTAAATAAAAGCCTTATATTGGCTTACTCCTTAGAGAAGGCTGCATGATTTCTTGACCAATAGCGTATGCTCCACGAAATGCCATTTTATCATAGTGTTTATATAAAGCATGGAATCTACCGTTGTAGTTTTGTTTCCACGGCTTTTTCTTTCCACAAAAGTGGAGAAACACAGTGTGATGGATCACATAATCCATATCCATCTTATGATTGGACATTAATTTATAATAATTGTAATATCTGGCATCATAGTTATAAATCGTTTCTTCTAAATTTTTAATATATTTGGAGTAAAGTGCGTTTAATATATCCTGATCTGGCAAAATTAATTTTTTCTTATTCTCTTCTACAAATTTAAAAATCTCATCCTCGTTTATTACTTTTCGCTGTTCTTTTAAATTCATTAACAATACACCTGAATTATAATAAGCATCTATTTCATAGGGGGATAAACGGATTTGATTAATTCCTTTTACTGATATTTTATTATGACAGGCAGCAGCAAATAAATGATTGCCTAGGTCCATCTCATAAAGGTCATCAACAGAGTTTAGAACAAGAATATCCGGATCCAGGTACAGGATTCGGTCCAAATCTTTCGGTAGGAACTTGAAGGCCAATAATCGATAGTACATTTCTTTTGTATAATGCATTAAAACCGGTGCATCTTGAAAATGTCTATCATCCACCTGAATACTTATAAGCTCACTTCCATTTCTATGGACAAATTGTTCTAAGGAATGAATCTCTTCTGTTTTAATATCCGTATGCATAATAAAAATTTTAAAGGTTTTATGTGAGTTATTTAGGAACAAGGACTGAAGCATTACATTAAGGGGTTTTAAATAAGTGGAATTTAGCGTTACCAGTATATTAATCACTGTAAATCATCCTTCCAATTGCATTTATATAGGCTTTTAAGAAATACACCTTTTTTTCTGAACGATTATGTAACATCTACATCTAATAATAAAAATAAATAATATAAAAATAGTATAGTATATTTTTAAAATATTTCTCAAATCATTATTTCGACTTACTATACCGTTTTATTGTAATTCTAACAATTGAGTTAACAGTTATTTTCAAAAAACACCTGTATCTTAAAAGGAACATTGGTTGTTGAATGTATACTAATAAGACAGACAGCCTTCTTAGCTGTAAAATTACAAAATGGCTCCCCTATTGAAAGGAAGCCATTTTTCTTATTATTGTATATGTTGATTGATTGATGCAGCAATATTAGCGAGGTCTTCGCTCGTATATTCACTTGTATGTGTTTTCCAAACAGCGCCAAACCCATCGTTTTGTCCATAGCGTGGAATCAAGTGGATGTGGAAGTGAAATACGGATTGTCCAGCATGTTCCCCATTATTATTTAGAACATTCATACCAATCGGTTGATATTCCTGCTTCAAGGCACGAGTTATTTTTGGAACTGCCTGGAACACATGGCTTGCTATTTCAGGAGTTAATTCATAAACATTTTCTTTATGTATTTTTGGGATGACGAGAGTATGTCCCTTTGTGACCTGGCTTATATCCAAAAATGCCATCACATGCTCATCTTCGTATACTTTTGCGGAGGGAATATCACCTTTAATAATTTTACAAAATATACAATCTTCCATGGTTTACACCCTTTCTATTTATTGATTCATTATGTATTAGTGTAGCACAGAAAAAAACGGGAAAAAAGGAAAGGGACGCAACATATAATGTTACGCCCCTAAGTCCTCGAGGGGAAGCTTAATTCCTGGATATTCTTACAGATTCTTCTCTGACAATTACCCCAATCGTTTAGATGGAGCAATTTTGTCGTTTTCCCATGTTATGTCCAATGCAACCATCCCCTTAACACTTGGAATTATTGATCCCAATTTCAGGTTCTAGGCCTTTAGCGAACACCCCATTTTCAAAAGAAGTACACTGATCAAACCCTAGGTTAAAGCCTTACGTTATCGCGAACCAACACCCCATTTATCAATGAAGTAAAGTGAATGTTGTTCCCCTCTGATAATAGATTGCCCATGTTTTTTCCTAATATACATACGAAATGTCTAAAAAAGTTCCACATTTACTTTTAGCGTTTTCCGTTTTAGGAACCGTTTGTTACAATGATAGGGAGAAAAAGAAAAGGAGACTGTCTCTATGTCATTGCTTGAAATTAATCATATAACAGGAGGTTACACGAAAACACCTGTATTAAAAGACGTGAGTTTTGAAGTGAAACCCAATGAACTTGTCGCATTGATTGGATTAAATGGGGCAGGGAAATCAACGATCATCAAACATATTATTGGTTTAATGACACCGAAAAAAGGCGAAATCAAGATAAATGGAAGCCAGTTTAAGGATAATAAAGACAACTATCGCAAACAATTTTCATTTGTGCCTGAAACCCCTATCTTATATGAAGAACTGACTTTGGAAGAGCATTTAAAATTGACTGCCATGGCCTATGGTATAGAAGAATCTGTTTATCAAGAAAGAGTCGAAAAGTTATTAAAGGAATATCGAATGGAAAAAAGGCTGAAATGGTTTCCGGCCCACTTTTCCAAAGGGATGAAGCAAAAAGTAATGATCATGTGTGCCTTTCTTGCTGAGCCTTCTTTATATATTGTTGACGAACCATTTGTTGGGCTTGACCCGATTGCCATTCAATCCTTATTGGATATGATGAAGGATATGAAAAATCAGGGGGCGGGTATCTTAATGTCTACCCACATCCTGGCTACGGCTGAAAAATATTGTGACTCCTTTATCATTCTTCATGAAGGTGAGGTACGGGCTAAAGGGAATATTGAAGATTTACGCAATCAATTTAACATGCCTGGAGCTTCCCTGGATGATATCTATCTGCAATTGACAAAGGAAGATCGCCATGAATAGGGAAACATTGTGGAAGAACCGTTTTAATAACTATCTGAAGGAAACAACTAAATACTTGCGGTTCATATTTAATGGACATCTGGTCTTTGTAATGATTATTCTGCTGGGAGGAGCAGGTTTTTATTACAGTGAATGGCTTAAAACATTAAGTCCTGATTTTCCAACTGTATGGATTATGGCGATCCTCTTAGGATTAGTTACAACGATTAGTCCGGTTTCAACATTTTTCCGCGATCCGGACATAGTGTTCTTACTGCCAATCGAGTCAAAATTATCATCCTATATAAAAAAATCGATCATATTTAGCTTGGTTATGCAGGGCTATATTCTTATTATGGTTTTGGCTGTATTAATGCCAATGTATATGCAAACAATGCAAGAACAAACGGTATCCTTCTTGTGGATGCTACTATCTTTGTTAATTGTAAAGGGGATTAATCTTTGTTCGCGCTGGTTCGTTTTGTACTATAGGGAAAAAAGTGCGTCTTTCGTTGATGGATTAGTCCGTTTCGTCCTAAATGCTGCTTTTGTGTATTTTCTCGTTAAGAATGAGTCTTTTCTTTTTATGGGAATTGTCCTCCTTCTTTTAGGAGGGCTTTGCTTCTATTATTGGAAAAGCACAAGAGAGGAAAGTTTAAATTGGGAAAAGCTAATTGAGTTAGAGAATGGAAGAATGGCTGCATTTTATCGAGTAGCGAATTTGTTTACGGATGTTCCAAAATTACGTGAAAAAATCTCAGAGAGAAGATGGCTTGGTGGTGTTATCACTCTTCTTTCGGGTAAGTCAAACAATCCCTTCAGCTATTTATATGCCCGAACATTTGTAAGAGCGAATGACTATCTAGGTCTATTTGTGAGGTTAACTGTCATTGCGGCTGTTTTATTCCTGTTTACGGATCTGGGATGGGGAACATTATTTATCGCGATTCTCTTTTTATATATAACCGGTTTACAGCTCCTGCCAATCTGGCATCATCATGATCAAAAAATGGTGATGGATCTTTATCCGTTGCATACAGATTATAGAAGGAAGGCTGTTCTTAGACTGCTCATTACCGTTCTAGTTATTCAAAATTTAATTTTCTTTATAACGGTTCTGATTGGTGCAGGAGTTAAATTGGCAATTGTAACATTAGTAAGTGGTTTTGCGTTTATTTTCATTTTCAGACCGTATGCAATGAAAAAAATGTGAATGGCATTGGAGGTTTTGTATGTCATCTGAACGGTACGAGGAAAGAGCTAAGCAGGATTTGATGTTATGGAAGAAGAAAATCAGTGCTAAGCCAAGTATGGCAATGCGTATGTCCAAACAGGCTCAAACGGCAATTAATCAAAAGATACCTCAAAAAGTACATGATATGATTAGCTCTTCTATTAAAACAATGGTGGAGGGCGTATTGTACGGTTCAACCTATTTTAAGAAAGTAGACCATATAGGGAATTCACTCGAGGAAAAAGAAGAGCTGGCTCAATCTATGCTGAATAGATATAGAAGAACAGCAGTCATTGAAGGAGCGGGAACAGGGGCAGGAGGAATATTGCTTGGTCTATCGGACTTTCCGCTGCTTTTATCTATAAAAATAAAGTATCTATTTAGTATCTCTCAGCTTTATGGGTTTGACCCAAGAAAATGGGAGGAAAGGGTATTTATCCTGTTAGTATTCCAGCTTGCTTTTTCTTCTTTAGAAAAAAGGAAAGAGCTTCTCCCAGTGATTGAAGACTGGGAAAATAAAAAAGGATTGTACCAGGAAATTGATTGGCAAAGCTTTCAGCAGGAGTACCGGGATTCGATCGACTTTATAAAAATGATGCAGTTGGTACCAGGAATAGGCGCGATTGTAGGAGCCTGGGCCAATCATCAGCTGCTTGAACAATTGGGTGAAACGGCAAAACACGCCTATCAAATGAGATGGTTCACTGAAGAGGAAATGGGCTGAAAATAAAATTAGTAAGCTTAAAAACTGGCATCGATTAAAGATATGCCAGTTTTTTTCTGTTTTTCTCCTATTAAAATGCCGAAGCAGATAAAATTTACTGGTGGAAGTAAGGGGTTAGAAATAACGCCATTCTTGAAAACCGATAGCTGCACTGCCCAGGGTTTTGGCGGCAATTAACATGGCTTTCTCATTAAAATCGAATAAAGGATGGTGGTGTGGATAAGGGTGCTCCGTGTTCTCTGGAGCAGCACCTGTAAAAAACATAGCTCCTCTGACATGTTGAAGATAGTATGAGAAATCCTCTCCTACCATCAGCGGTGTAAGTTTTTTTATATTCTCGCATCCGACGATTTCGGTTGCCTTATATTCAATATAGTCAGTCTCTGATTGATGATTAATGGTTGGAGGATATCCTCTGAAGTACCTCAGTTCATATTGACAGTTATTTGCCAGGCAGACACCTTGAACAATTCGTTCAATTTCCTCAATGATTTGTTCTTGTATTTCTGATTCAAATGTTCGGACAGTACCTTCTAGAAAGGCTTTATCAGGAATGATATTAAAAGCTTCCCCCGCTTTAAATTTTCCGATTGTTAAAACGGCTGCATCCATTGGATCAATTCTTCGGCTCGTTATAGTTTGCAGGAGTGATACGATTTCCGACGCAATGACTAATGAGTCTCTAGAGGTATGAGGCTCTGCCCCATGACCACCCTGTCCGTATATGGTCACTTTAAACCGATCGGCATTGGCGGTGATCGGACCAGGGCTTATATAAATGGATCCAGTAGGGAATGGGGACCATAGATGTGTTCCAAAAATAGCATCTACACCTTCAAGACAGCCATCTTCAATCATAAAATTAGCCCCACCGGGAGCAAGCTCCTCTGCATGCTGATGTATAAAGACATATGTTCCTTCCAACTGATGCTGCATCTCTTTAATCGCTTTGGCCAATATAAGCAATAAAGCTGTGTGTCCGTCATGACCACAGGCATGCATAACTCCAGGGACTGTTGAACGGTATGAGACATTTTTTCCATCCTGGATGGGGAGGGCATCAAAATCTGCACGCAGGGCAACTGTTCTGCCAGGGGATTTACCATGTATGGTCGCCACAATCCCGCCGCCCCCAACATTACTTCGGATAGGGACATTTAATTCTTTATAAAAATTTTTTATGAATTGTACCGTTTTCTTTTCATGAAAGGAAAGCTCAGGGTGCTTATGCAAATAACGGCGAATGGCCACCATTTCTTTGAAATCATTTTCTAATCTTTGAAATAGCTCCTTTTCCATATAATCCCCCTAATAAAATGACATGGTTTCCTAGTATCCTTATTTACATAATTAACCATCATTAAACTAAATTTGGTAAAACTTCTATAAGATTAATAGATTGATATTTTAAAAAAAGGATAAACATTGATTAAGGGGCCAATATAGATGATAAGTCAGTCTAGTTATCATTATAGATATTTTTCAAATATGATAATGGCCTCCTCCTACTTGTTTTCTTCTTTGTAGGCATGGAAGGTGACTGTGTAAGGATTGCCTGTAAACAATACCTGTGTATTAAAAAGGCTGGACTTATTTAGGAATAGTGCACTTGTATCCCATTTTGCATAAGCCTGTTCGTTCTTCCAGTTTGTCAAAACAACATAGGTATCAGATTTGATAGGGCTAAGTATACGCATCGCATGGATCCCGGTTTCGTTATTGATCGACACCAATTTATTTTTTAGGTCAAATTCAAATGCAGGCCGATCTTCAATAGAAACAGGTATATTATATAGGGCATAAAATCCCTCTTGTTTAAGTAAACCGAATCCATCCAAAACTTCGAACTTTCTTGCTGAGGAGAAGATTGTTTTCTGATCCGTTTCATGGATCAGAGCGGCTGTTTTAGGATTGTTCAACAAAATAAGAGGTAAATTTACTCGTTTATCTTGTATCCTTTTTAAAAAGCTGAAGGTTCCGGTCGTCATATAGAAGTTCATTGTTTGCCCCCTGATTAGATATTTTAGTATAATGGAGTCGTTAGTTAATAGTAATTATTCTAATTTGTAACATTTTATTTTACCCATAACTAGTTAAGTCATAACTTAAATTGCCGTTAGGTAAAGAGTATTTAACTATAATGGTTAAAATTAAGTCTATTTTTTGACAATTTTTTCACGATTATATACAACGAAAGGCTGAAAGGATATAGTTGTTATTGATGCCTAAACGATGTAATTCAGGAAAAAAATATAAAATATATAGTAAAAAAGAGGGGCGGAGCGGCTTTGAGACAAAAATTCAATGATACCTTCCTAAAAGCAATTAATAAAGAGAAGGTGGATCATACTCCAGTATGGTATATGAGACAGGCGGGAAGATCTCAGCCTGAATACCGAAAAATTAAAGAAAAATATTCCTTATTTGAAATTACTCATCAACCTGAATTAGCAGCCTATGTAACTCGACTACCAGTTGAACAATACGATGTAGATGCAGCTATTCTATATAAAGATATTATGTCTCCGCTGCCTGGAATTGGTGTACAGGTTGACATTAAATCAGGAATTGGTCCGGTTATCGACAATCCAATTCAATCATTAGCCGATGTCGAAAAGCTTGGTGAATTAAATCCAGAAGAAGATGTTCCATATATTCTCGATACGATTAAATTATTGACTGAAGAACAATTATCCGTCCCGTTAATCGGATTTTCAGGAGCTCCTTTCACAATCGCAAGTTACATGATTGAAGGCGGTCCTTCTAAGAATTATACAAAAACAAAAGCATTTATGTATACCGAACCAAAGGCATGGTTTGCATTAATGGATAAGCTGGCAGATACCATTATTATTTATGTGAAAGCTCAAGTAAAAGCAGGAGCAAAAGCAATTCAAATATTTGATTCATGGGTCGGTGCCTTAAATGTTCAAGACTATCAATACTATATTAAACCAATTATGAATCGAATATTCACAGAACTTAGGGAAATGCGAGTTCCGTTAATTATGTTCGGTGTGGGAGCAAGCCATTTGGCTAAGGAATGGAATAGCCTTCCACTTGATGTTGTCGGTCTTGACTGGAGACTGTCCATTACTGAAGCAAGAAATATCGGAATAAACAAAACAGTAATGGGAAATCTGGACCCGGCATTGCTTACTTCATCCTGGGATGCCATTGAGAAGAAAGCAAAAGAGATTATCGAACAGGGATTACAGGAACCAGGTCATGTATTTAACCTTGGACATGGGGTCTTCCCAGAGGTAAATCCTGAAGTTTTAAAACGCCTGACTGCATTTATACATGAATATTCTGCAACTATCATTACATCAAAAGGAGAGGCTGAATAATGGCACATACAAAGAAAAAAATTGGTTTATTAGTAATGGCATACGGTACACCTTATAAGGAAGAAGATATTGAGCGTTATTATACACATATTCGTCACGGAAGAAAGCCGTCTGAAGAAATGCTTGAAGATTTGACTTCAAGATATCGTGCGATCGGCGGAATTTCACCGCTAGGAAAGACAACGGAAGATCAGGCAGCTCATTTGGAAGCAGCTCTAAATAAAGTACAGGATCAATATGAATTTGTAGCTTATGTAGGTTTGAAGCATATTGAGCCATTTATTGAAGATGCTGTTGAAAAAATGCATGCTGACGGGATCACGGAGGCAGTCAGCATTGTGCTTGCACCTCATTATTCCACTTTCAGCATTAAATCATATAATGGACGTGCAAAAGATGTTGCTGATAAATTTGGCATGAAAATTACTTCAGTTGAAAGCTGGTACAAAGAACCAAACTTCATTAAATATTGGGTTGACCATGTTAAAGAAACATTTAATCAAATGACTCCTGAGGAAAGATCAGCAGCGGTATTAATCGTATCTGCTCATAGTCTGCCAGAAAAAATTAAACAACTTGGCGATCCATATGAAGAGCAGTTAGCAGAAACTGCAAAAATGATTGCTGAAGGAGCGGGTGTTGAAAACTATGCGGTTGGCTGGCAGAGTGCCGGAAATACACCTGATCCATGGCTTGGACCGGATGTTCAGGATTTGACAAGAGATCTTTATGAACAACATGGATATAAAGCATTTGTATATACACCGGTTGGCTTTGTGGCTGAGCATTTGGAAGTTCTTTATGACAATGATTATGAATGTAAGGTGGTTACGGATGAGATAGGAGCAACATATTATCGCCCTGCCATGCCGAATACGCATCCTGATTTCATCAATGCCATGGTAGATGCCGTTATGAAAAAATTAGAGCTTAACTGATAACCAACAATGAAAAGAAGGCGATAAAATTGGATTCAATGAAACAAAATATTGCAATCATTGGTGGTGGAATCGCGGGTCTTACGGCAGCCTATTACCTTGATAAAAAAGTGAAGGAAGACAATCTTCCATATAATGTGATTCTAATAGAGTCTACAACTAGGCTTGGCGGCAAAATGCAAACAGTAGAACGTGACGGTTTTGTCATTGAAAGAGGCCCGGATTCATTCTTGGCTCGAAAGAAGAGCATGACGGAATTGGCGAAAGAAGTAGGTCTCGAAAGTACGATTGTTCCAAACTCAACAGGGAAATCTTATATTCTCGTAAAGGATAATCTTCATCCAATTCCGGGTGGATCGGTCATGGGGATTCCTACGGAGATAGGTCCGTTTATTACCACGGGGCTGTTTTCTCTATCAGGTAAAATGAGAGCAGCCATGGATTTTGTCCTGCCGCGTTCCAAAGAACAAGGCGATCAGCCATTAGGGAAATTTTTAAGGCGTCGCCTTGGGGATGAGGTCGTGGAGAATTTGGTAGAACCTCTTCTTTCAGGAATTTATGCAGGAGACCTCGATAAGTTAAGCACGATGTCTACGTTTCCCGATATGCTTAAATTGGAGAAGAAATACAGAAGTATCGTGTTGGGTACCAAAAAGAACCGTCCTAAAACAACAGTATCTAAAGATAATAAAGCAGTCGGAGATAACAAAATTGGTATATTCCGAACCTTTAATAAAGGGCTGCAATCCCTGACGGATGCCATTGAAGCAAAGCTTCCATCAAATCAAATCCTTAAAGGCACGAGAGTTGATGGAATTATTAAAACAAGTGAAGGATATATGCTGACATTAAATAATGGGGATCGGTTACCTGTCATTTCAGCTATATTGGCGACTCCCCATCAGGCTGTTCCGCAAATGCTACCGGAATACGACATGTTTGAGCCGTTCAAGAAAATACCTTCCACATCAGTGGCGACGGTGTCAATGGCATTTGATGCAAGCGCGATTAAAGAGGATATTGATGGGACAGGTTTCCTTGTATCAAGAAACAGTGATTACACCATTACGGCTTGTACATGGACCCACAAAAAATGGCCGCATACTACACCTGATGGCAAGGTTTTACTGCGCTGTTATGTAGGAAGAGCCGGTGATGAGGTAGTCGTAGACTTATCAGACGGTGAAATTGAACAAATCGTATTGGATGATTTAAACAGAATCATGCAAATTACTGAAAAACCGGATTTCACCATCGTCACTCGCTGGAATGAAGGGATGCCTCAGTACGAAGTCGGTCATTTAGAACGTTTAAAAACGATTAAGGAAAGAATGGACAAGGAGCTTCCAGGAATTTATTTGGCCGGAGCATCCTATAATGGGATTGGAATGCCTGACTGTATTGATCAGGGAATCGCAGCCATGAATCAGGTCCTTACATTTATTGAAGAAAAAAATCTATAACTTTACAAAATAAATCCGATTAATTCCTCTTTTATGAAGAAGTATTAATCGGATTTTTTGTATCTTTTTTATTGGGCTCTGTTTTCTAGATATTGTTGCTAATAAACCACTATCGGAGGAAGGATTAGCTGGATAGCTAGCTAATTGCAGGAATTTGTCCATAAGGAAACGAATTACCTATCTATTATGACCTATAAGCGAGGAATATTTATGCTATTTCAAAATGGTAATCTAAAGGTTCATAGATTAGACATAAAGGATAAATATCTATTGGTAAAATGGCTCTCAAACCCAACGGTTCTTGAATTTTATGAGGGTAGAGACAACCCATTTGATTTAGAAAAAGTTGAAAAATCTTTTTATCCACCTGAAGATAGTGAAGTAAGATGTATTGTGGAAATTGATGAAACCGAAATTGGGTATATTCAATTTTATCAATTGGATGATGACACAAAAAATGACTATGGATTTTTTGGAGAAAAAGTTTTTGGTACTGACCAATTTATTGGGGAAGTAGATTATTGGAATAAAGGGATTGGAACATTACTTGTATCATCTATGGTTTATTTTTTAACTGAAGAAAAGGATGCTGAAAGAGTAGTGATGGACCCTCAATTAAGAAATACAAGGGCTATCAGATGCTATGAAAAATGCGGATTTAAAAAAGTTAAAATACTGCCTAAGAATGAACGGCACGAAGGAAAATTTCAGGACTGTTGGTTAATGGAGTACCATAAATAATTTTCTCCTTCAACTATGTGGGGTATTGATCCAAGACGGATTAACGCCCTTTTATAATACGAAGGACAGTTTAGTTCAAAGGGGATTTTATTAATATCAGTGAATACATTAGATAATTCTATAGTGGTTAATTAAAATAGAGATAACGCAGGCGATTGCAAATAAGGTGTCGCACCCGAGGAGTTAGTTTTACTCTAACTTTTCGGATATGGCACCAAAATAGTCTCTTTTTATTAAGCTATTAGTAATAACCTCTACGAACAGCATTTTGTTTTATAAAAAAGAATCAGCTGAAAAATATTTAATTCTCTTTCAATGCTGCGTCCTCAAGATCATGTGAAGATTGTATTAATTTTGTTAAATAGATATTACCTGCCGTTTCACCGATTATTAATAGTATGATAAAAAATATAAAGGCCAGCATCCAGGTTATCATATTCAATCACTCCTTAGCTTCTGAAGTATTATATATGAGTCCTATTACAGCTTTATACCCACATTCAGAAGGAGGCAATCACCTTGAATAATAAAATTGGAGATATGACGATGATTCAATCCCTAGCGGCAACGGGGGAGAACAGATAGCTGTGTAAAAACATAGGCTGTCTATTATTTAGAAGGGATTGCATTTTAGAACCTAGTTATTTCTTATCTAAATACAATGAAAACAGTCTAATAACGAAGAAACGCTCAAATGATGTGAACCACCGTTTGAGCGTTTCTTTATAAAGACTGTTTTCATAGAGATTGCTGTTATTGTTACTATTAATCTGAGATGTAAAGGAAGGGCTATACTTGTTATCAACAAACGCTACATCCATGATAGGAATAAAAGATATAGAATTATTTCATTAATGTTTCCCCTGTTAAAATTTTATATAGGTCTGTTGAATCTTGCTTTGATAATTTTATATATTTATCGCTATCGGTAACTATCTCTATATTTTCATTATTAGAGCTAATCCATAGTAGATAGGATGCTAATTTTTCGGAGCTATCTTTATTATTCTTGGAGCGTTTTTAGGACTTATTACAATAGCAAATGGAATTCTTATAGTGTTGATTGGAATTATAAGATAGATTATTGTCTTTTTTCAAAGGGGAGATTAACAATTCTTTCTTCTATAGAACCGAAATTCGAATTGATAAAGGGTTTAAAGCAGAAGCAGACCATTGTTTAGCTATATGTTGAAAAGTTAACATCAATAAAGGATTTCTTACTATAGGAACTCTTATCAAGTGAATTTATAAATGAATGATCTATTTATGTTTTCTTTAAAAATAACCTAAAAAATAACCAGCCATATATAATTGGCTGGTTTTTTGCAAATCGCAAAATAGAGGGAATTTAAAAAATCAGGGACTGTATGAATACAGTCGATATGAGCACCCCAGGATTAAAGGGGATTGCTGCTAACATTATTTAAAGACTATTCAGATACATGACGCAGGCATTTATCACAGACGATTCCGTAGCATTCGTGCTGTTCTTCAATGTTTTCACCGCATTCTGAACATTTCTTAGGGGGCAAATTTCTGAAGAATTCCATAACGTTTCGTACCATGTTTAAAACCTCCGTTTTTAATTGATTTATAACAGATAATCCATTTTCGAATCTGTTATATAACTGCTTGATAATGTCATTGTATTATAACAGATATGGAAAGTCAACACTGTTTTAAGACAATTTTGAAAAAGATGAAAAAATAGGCTAATTGTTATATATTGAGTGTGAAGCTATATTAGATTTTGCGAAGTCATAACCATGAAATTGGTTATAATTGCATGCAATTAGTGGAAAAGGACAGATTATGAGAAAGAACGATAGGAATTTTATAGCTTATAGATTTCGTTACAGCCATTTGCCAACAAACAATATAAAGTTAGATTGATTTTTAATGGGGGGATAAAATGCGTTTAACGGTTATCGGGTTTTGGGGCGGCTATCCTGGGAAGAAAGAAGCCAGTTCGGGTTATTTGATTGAGCATGAGGGATTTAAATTGCTCCTTGATTGTGGAAGCGGAGTATTATCTCAGTTACAGGAATACATAAGACCAGGTGATTTGGACGCCGTTCTTTTATCACATTTTCATACAGATCATATTGCAGACATAGGGGTCCTGCAGCATGCTTTGTTAATCGATCAAATGGTAGGGATTGAAAAAGAGCCATTGCCTATATATGCTCACACGGAAGATAAAGCTGCAGATGATACTCTGACATATAAAAGCCAGACTGTATGGGAACCTATTGTGGAAGGGACATCTGTTCAAATTGGTCCTTTCCATGTTAAGGCACTTATGACGAAGCATTCCGTTCCATGCTATGCTTATGTTATTGAAGCAGGGGGCAAAAGATTGGCTTATACGGCAGATACGGCCTATTTTCCTGAACTCGTACCTTTTTTCAGGGATGCGAATGTTTTACTATGCGAGTGCAATTTTTATGAGGGCATGGATATGGCTGAAAGGGCCGGCCATTTAACCAGCATTCAAGCCGGAGAAATAGCCAGGGATGCAGCAGTTCAAACCTTAATCTTGACCCATTTGCCGCACTTCGGGAATCAGAATGATCTGGTAAAGCAAGCCGCAAAAGTATATAAGGGTGAGATTGATTTAGCCAGGACTGGTTTACAAATTTATATTTAATTTTAGGGGGATTGAGTAATGCTATTTTTAGATAATAGAGGAATAACAGATCCACGTATTAATTTGGCAATTGAGGAGTATGCATTAAAACATTTGGATATTGATGAATCATATTTATTATTTTATATTAATCAGCCATCCATTATTATTGGGAAGAACCAAAATACAATTGAGGAAATCAACAGTGATTATGTAGAAGAGAACGATATTATTGTTGTCCGCAGACTTTCCGGCGGTGGAGCGGTTTATCATGATCTCGGAAATTTGAACTATAGCTTCATCACAAAAGATGACGGTGAAAGCTTCCATAATTATAAGAGGTTCACTGAACCTGTGGTGGAAGCATTGAAGGAATTAGGCGTAAATGCTGAGTTAAGCGGTCGTAATGATTTAGTAGTGGGAGAACGCAAAATTTCAGGAAATGCTCAATTTGCCACTAAGGGAAGAATGTTCAGCCATGGTACATTAATGCTTTCCAGTGAAATTGAAAATGTGGTTTCGGCCTTAAAGGTAAAAGAAGATAAAATTAAATCAAAAGGAATAAAATCCATTCGCTCAAGAGTTGCCAATATTTCCGAGTTCCTGTCTGACCCATTGACTATGGAAGAATTCCGCCAAAAGCTACTTGAACATATTTTTGGTGGACTCGAGAATGTACAAGAATATCAATGGACTGATGAAGACTGGAAAAAAATTATGGAAATCTCTGAAGAACGTTATCAACAATGGGATTGGAATTATGGAAAATCACCTAAGTTTAATATTCAGCATTCTCATCGTTTCCCAGTTGGACAAATAGATGTTCGCTTAGAGGTAGCTAAAGGTAAAATTGAGGAATGTAAAATATTTGGTGACTTCTTTGGAGTGGGTGATGTAGAAGAAATCCAAGAACGATTAGTTGGTGTTAGATTTTCAAAATCTGAACTTGAAAATGCATTGAAAGATGTGAATATCAGTCATTATTTTGGCAATATCACAAACGAGGATTTTGTTAATCTTTTATATTAAATAAAAAGTGAAGATACTTTCTATCAAAAAGCTTCTAATGGGTTTAAACCGTTAGAAGCTTTTTATTTATACAAATAACTATATCAATAAAAATACGATATTTTTGTGAAAACATATAGGTTATAGGTATATATTCCTGTTCAGGAGCATTTTGACTGTAGAATTACTGAATCCAAGATTTGGAATAAATAGTTGCTTATACCTAGTTCTTTTTCTATAATAAAAATTGGGTGTATTTAGAATATTTTAACAAAACTTACACCTTTCTAACAGGGGAGGGAATAATATGAATTTATCAACCCAACTTCTAGAAACGGCAGAAAAGTTTAAAACAAAACCAGCTTATATTTTTATGGATCAGGAAACGAGTTATGCTGAATTGAATGCAGCTGTTACCCGTTTTGCTGATGGTCTTCAGAGTTTAGGGGTAAACAAAGGAGATAATGTTGCTCTATTATTGAGTAATTCACCGCATTTCATAATTGGTTTATATGGATTAATGAGATTGGGTGCAACGGCTATCCCGATTAATCCAACGTATACACCAGATGAAATAGCCTACATATTGAAAAATGGTGATGTAAAAGCAGTAATCACATTGGATTTGCTGATTCCTATGTTTGATAAGATGAGAAAGATACTGCCAGATATTAATCATGTGATTGTTTGTCCGTCCGGTACAGGACCAGATGAATTGCCTCAAAACCTATCTATCAGCGACAAAATGAAACCGTTTACAGATATACTCAAAATTGCTACCGGACAATTTTCTGCCCCGAAAGTGGAGGAAGATGACACCGCCCTTATTTTGTACACCTCAGGGACGACCGGTAAACCAAAGGGTGCTATGCTTACGCATAAAAATCTCTATAGTAATGCCCGGGATGTAGCAGATTACTTACAGATCAATGAAGATGACCGTGTTATTACGGTGCTGCCAATGTTCCATGTATTTTGTTTAACGGTTTCTTTAAATGCGCCACTAATAAATGGAGGTACATTAATCATCCTGCCTAAATTCAGTCCACAAGAAGTGTTCAGAGTGGCCGAGAAATATGAAGTAACCCTTTTCGCAGGTGTGCCTACTATGTTCAATTATCTATTGCAATATCCCGAGGCTAATCAAGATAGCTTTAAAACTCTCAGGTTCTGTATTTCCGGAGGTTCAGCTATGCCGGTTGCGTTATTAACAAATTTCGAGAAGAAATTTAATGTTATTGTGTCAGAGGGATATGGTCTTTCAGAAGCATCTCCAGTTACCTGTTTTAACCCAATTGATCGCCCTAGAAAGCCTGGCTCTATTGGAAAATCCATCATTCATGTTGAGAATAAAGTCGTAAATGAATTGGGTGAAGAGGTTCCAGCGGGTGAAGTTGGGGAATTGATTGTTAAAGGTCCAAATGTCATGAAGGGCTATTATAAAATGCCAGAAGAAACTGCAGCTACCATTAAGGATGGTTGGTTATATACTGGTGACTTAGCTCGTGCAGATGATGAAGAATATTTTTATATTGTTGATCGGAAAAAAGACATGGTTATTGTCGGTGGCTTTAATGTTTATCCTAGGGAAGTTGAAGAAGTTTTATTTGCACACCCCGAAGTATCGGAGGTAGCTGTAATAGGGGCTCCGGATCCGAATCTTGGAGAAGTCATCCGATGTTTTGTAGTATCCAAAAGCCTAGATTTAACGGAAGAGCAATTAATCAACTATTGCCATGAGCATTTAGCAAAATATAAAGTACCTACATCGATTGAATTTATGGAGGAGCTTCCTAAAAATACGACAGGTAAGATTTTACGCAGAGCTTTAAGAAATACTGTGCTGCAGCAAACAAAATAGAAGAACGAACTTTGGACCCGCAGTGATGCGGGAATTTTTTTTGCTTAATCCGTATTTATCTATCATTTTTATGGGTCTTATCCTGCTAAAACTAATCAACCTACTCACCTAGCTAAAAAACAGCATATTATAGTTTAAGTTTCAATTTTTACAGATATGCCACCGATTATTGTCTGAATATTCTATATTATTTATTGCAATTCTAAAATTTTCAGGCTATAATTTAACGAATAAAAGCATAAAAGCGATAAAGGGTGGGGGAGCATATCATGAAATGGAAAAGTTTATTGGCAAGTATAGCTGTAATATCAACCATTGCACTTGCAGGCTGTGGTTCAGATGAAAAATCGTCCGGCGAAGGTGAGAAAAATGGAGAAGGAAAACAGTATACAGTAGGGATTTCTCAATTTGTTGAACATCCATCGCTTGATGAGGCCACAAAGGGATTTAAAAAGGCTCTTGAGGATTCTGGGTTGTCCATTAAATATGATGAACAGAATGCTCAGGGGGAGTTAAATAATAATCAAACGATTGCTACTAATTTAGTGAGTGAAAAAGTCGATTTAATCTTTGCTAATGCTACTCCAAGTGCTCAAACTGCAGCCAATGCTACAAAGGATATACCGATTGTATTTACATCTGTTACAGATCCAGTAGGGGCAAAATTGGTATCCAGCATGGAAGCACCGGATAAAAATGTGACGGGAACAACAGATACTCACCCTGATGCGATCCCTAATACAGTGAAGTTGATAAAAGAAATGGGCTATACGAAAATAGGAACGATTTATAATGCCGGTGAGCAAAATTCGGAGGTTCAGGTCAAAACTGTTGAAGATGAAGCAAAGAAAAATGGAGTGTCTGTTGAAAAGGTTTCTGTTGCAAACACTTCTGAAGTAAAGCAAGCTGCAGATTCTTTGGTGGGTAGAGTAGATGCTATTTATATCATTACAGATAATACAGTTGTATCCGCACTCGAGTCTGTGATCCAGGTTGCAGAAAAAGAAAGTATTCCTTTATTTGTTGGAGAATTGGATTCAGTCAAAAGAGGTGGCTTTGCAGCATATGGCTTCAATTATTATGATATCGGCTATCAGGCGGGGGAACAAGCTGTGCAATTACTGAAGGGTGAAAAAGAGGTGAAGGACTTGCCTGTTGAAGCACCGAATGATTTGAAATTAGTTATTAATAAATCAGCCGCTGAAAAAATGAAAATAGATCTTACTAAAATTAAAGAGGAAGCTGAATTTCTGGAATAAGGTTCTTCAGCCGTAATTAATCCAAACAGAAAGGAAGGTTAATACGTGTTTGCATCTGTTTTTGGTTCGGTGGAAGCCGGCATTATTTATAGCATTATGGCCTTAGGTGTTTACTTATCATTTCGAATTCTTAACTTTCCTGATATGACAGTGGACGGTAGCTTTGTAACAGGGGCGGCCGTCACTTCCATTTTAATTACAGGCGGAACAAGTCCTATCCTTGCAACGTTTTCGGCGATATTTGTTGGTTTCTTCGTAGGAATAATCACGGGGTTATTGCATACAAAAGGGAAGATTAATCCTCTCTTATCGGGAATTTTAATGATGATTGCCTTATATTCTATTAATCTAAGAATTCTTGGTAAGCCAAATGTTTCCTTATTATCAGAGGATACAATTTTTACTCAGCTTGGTACATGGTGGGCAAGTCTTGGGATTGACGACTGGATCGCATCACTCTTCACAAGCATTGGATTAGAAGGCTATGTTCCGCATACATGGTCTATCGTATTACCGATGATGTTATTTGTTATCGTAGGCAAGATGTTGCTGGATGCATTTTTGAAAACAGAGATAGGCCTTGCCATTCGAGGAACTGGAGATAATGAGCAAATGGTGCGCAGCTTTTCGGTTCATACAGATATGACGAAAATGCTGGGACTTGGAATTGCCAATGCGCTGGTCGCTTTATCAGGAGCTTTTGTTGCACAGTATATTGGATCTGCTGATGTCGGAATGGGGATTGGAATGATTGTCATTGGGCTTGCATCCGTTATTATCGGGGAAGCAGTCTTCGGGTCCAAATCCATAGCGAGAGCTACCCTAGCAGTTATTGGCGGTGCGATTTTATATCGATTGGTTGTAGCCTTTGCCCTTAAAGTGGAGTTTCTTGAAGCGGGAGATATGAAACTAATTACGGCTGTAATTGTTATTATTGCTTTGCTTATTCCAAAATGGATAGACAGTACGAAAAAATCCCGGAAAAGACGCAATCGAATGAAAGTCTTGAATGCTGTAGCAGTTAAACCTAGTATAAATGAGAATGGGGGAGAGCAGCTTGCTGCAACTAAGTCAGATATTAAAAGTGTTTAATGAAGGCTCTCCTGATGAAAAAATGGCATTAAATCAGATTAATCTTGAATTGAAGCAAGGGGATTTTGTGACGGTAATTGGAAGTAATGGAGCGGGTAAATCCACACTTATGAATTTAATTTCAGGGAAAATCCTGCCTGATTCAGGAAAAATCATCCTTAACGGAACCGATTTGACGTATGCGGGGGAACACCGCCGTGCCCGAAAAATAGGAAGGGTCTTTCAGGATCCTCTGGCAGGTACTGCTCCGACGATGACAATCGAAGAAAACCTGGCCATTGCCTATGCAAGAACAAAAAGAGCAGGGCTCAGTTTCGGAGTTACAAATAAGCGCAGACTGTTTTTTAAAGAAAAACTAGAGGAGCTTCATTTAGGTTTGGAGAACCGATTATCTGCGAAGGTCGGCTTGTTATCAGGAGGGGAAAGACAGGCGCTATCCTTATTAATGGCTACTTTTACAGAGCCGGATATACTCCTCCTTGATGAGCATACTGCAGCACTCGATCCATCACGGGCTCAGCTTATAACCGAGCTTACGAAAAAAATCGTAAAAGAACATAAATTGACAACCTTAATGGTAACCCACAATATGCAGCAGGCCCTTGATTTGGGCAATCGATTAATCATGATGGATAGCGGTGAAATTATTTATGAAGCAGATCAAAACTCTAAACAAACGTTAACCATTGATCAGTTATTGAATGAATTCCAAAAACTAAAACGGAATACGCAAATTTCTGATAGGAGCTTGTTGGGATAATAGATGTATAGGAGTAAACAAACAGAAACAGCAAGCATTATGCTTGCTGTTTCCATCTATTTTAGCCAACCTTTCTTGTTGGAACAAATGTTTCTTTGTATGTATCTTCCCACAAATCAATTCGGCTCTGGATATGGATTTCATCGCGCATGCTTTCATGATGCTTTTCGATTTTTTTGGTGATTCTCTCTCTCCAGAAGCTTTTGAAATTTGGTTGAATCGTCATAGAATGCTCTACACATACATGGTTATTGTTTTCGTGGAATACGACTAAAACCTGGCAATCTTTATAGGAATGGCCCATTTTAGAGAAAACTTCATCTAAGTGATTAACTGAAATTATTTTTTGTAAACGTTCTTGTTCGTCTGGATCAGGATGATGCAGAGTGTTTGGACAAATATGTGCTACTTTGCCAACTTCATCAATAACTACTCGTACATATCCTAATGTTTTTTCATTACCTTGCATAAGTATCCCTACTTTCATCTTCATCATAAATCCATTATATGAGGGATGAATGTAATTCTACAATATTCAAAAAATTCCAATACAAAAGATAAGTTCGATAAGACAGACTTTTGGTATAACCATTAAAAGAATAAGTAAAATACGTAAATCTCTTACAGAAGCTTGGTAGATAAGAGTAAAAAACCCTTGAATTATTAGGAATAGCTTATTTTATCTTGACGTAAGAGACTAAGAAAGGAGTATGTCATGGAGGTGCAGGTTGCCGAGCGCAGTGTATCGGATTTTAAGGAGGGGATTCAGGCAGGAATCAGTATTGCGATAGGATATTTTCCAATCGCGCTAACATTTGGTCTGCTTGCCAAATCATCGGGACTAACATTTGGGGAAGCCTTAGCTATGAGTATATTGGTATATGCAGGTGCTTCTCAGTACACAGCATTAAATTTGCTGTCACTCGGTACAGGTGTAATTGGTATTATTGTCGCTACATTTATTTTAAATATACGGCATTTATTAATGGCGACATCCATTCTGTTAAAATCTGTGAATGATCCTTTATGGAAAAAGATTATTTATTCATTTGGTATTACAGATGAAACGTTTTCGGTCGCATCCTTTAAAAAGGGGAAAATAACAGCGGGCTATATGTTCGGCCTTGGAGGAATTGCTTATGTAAGCTGGGTTCTCTGTACGGGAGTTGGTTATTTGTTCGGAGCCAGTTTGCCCCATGCCTTACAGGAAAGTATGAGTATTGCCCTCTATGCGATGTTTATTGCTCTGTTAATGCCAGCATTGGCGAAAAGCCGTAAAATCCTCCTCCTTGCTGGTATGGGAGCAATCTTTAACACACTATTATCTGTAATGGGTCTATTATCCACCGGCTGGTCAATTATTGTGGCAACGCTTTTATCAGCCTTTCTGGTTGAATGGATGTATACGTTGATTAGCAAAAGGAGGACAAGTGAATGACGGCGTCTATTTTTATACTTATATTAGGGATGGCCCTTGTTACATACATACCAAGAATGCTGCCTTTTGTTTTGTTTAAGGAAATGAAGCTCTCTCCATTTTGGGAAGGTGTTTTACAAAACATCCCCTTTGCAACGCTGGGTGCCTTGATTTTTCCTGGTGTGCTTTTTATCCAGGAAAACATTTGGATAGGGTTAATTGGAGGGATGTCAGCTATCATTCTTTCTTTGCTTGGAGCCAACGTCATGCTTGTAGTGGTGGGATCGATTAGTATTTTAACAGTCTTGTCTATCTTTTTATAATTTTATTCGTATACCTAAAAAGGGGGACTCTCTCCCCTTTTGTTTCCAATTAGTAGTTTGCCAGATTAAGATTTATTCCAGTAGATATAGTTGGTTTTTTTATTGTTAAATTATGGGTTTTTAATTATGATTATCAAATACCTAGTATATATGTCAAATTGTTTTAGGAAAGGAAAAATACATGACTTTTTTGCATAGAAAAATAGCTTTAGTAACAGGTGCGAGCGGTGCAAGGGAGATGGGGACGGCCATTTGCAGAAAACTAGCTTCACAGGGAGCTGATATATTTTTTACATACTGGAAAGCAGAACAAGAATGGCCTGAAATCTTTATTAATGAAATACAAACTAACGGAGTCCGTTGCAAAGGCATGGAAATTGACCTGTCAGATGCAAATGCAGCCTCCGAAATAATGAAGCGTATTTCTGAGGAATTAGGTGTACCTTCCATATTGATTAATAATGCAGCCCATTCAACCAGAGATGGGTATCTAAATCTGGACGCTAAAACTTTGGATGACCATTATGCCGTTAATATGAGGACTACTTTTCTGTTATGTACAGAATTTGCTCGGTGTTTTAAGAATGCTGGATATAAATCAGGCAGAATTATTAATATGACATCAGGTCAGGACTTGGGTGCGATGCCTGATGAATTGGCTTATGCAGCCACAAAAGGAGCGGTATCAGCGTTCACTCGGTCATTGTCCGCTGAACTGGCATCATTAGGAATTACAGTCAACGCTGTAAACCCAGGTCCAACTGATTCAACATGGATGACAGATGAGATTCGGGAACATCTTTTACCTAAGTTTCCAATGGGACGTATAGGTGTACCTGAAGATGTAGCCCGTATGATTGGCTTCCTTGCTTCTCAAGAAGGAGAGTGGATAACCGGTCAGATTATACATTCAGAGGGAGGATTTATACGGGGGTGAAAAGAAATAGCTGATTCAGATGGAGATATAGATGAAAATAAATAAAAAGGAATACCATTCAAATAGCTTAATATATACGATTCAATCTGCGAATGATGCAGATGCAGAAGCTTTGTCCTATTTACGCTTAGAAATTGATGGTGAGACAGAAAATATGGATAGAGAAAAAGGGGAAGCATTCATGGATGCTTACTATTTTGAGCAGCTGATTCATTCAGACAACGCTAGCTCAAGAAATCTATTCTTAGTTGCAATAGTCGAGGGAAGATTAGTAGGCTATTCCAGATGTGAAGGGATTAATCTAAAAAGGTTTCATCACAAAGTGGAGTTTGGCGTAGGTGTATTAAAGGATTTTTGGGGATACGGTATTGGGAAAAATCTATTAATAGAATCTATCTCCTGGGCAGATTCATTGGCATTAAGAAAATGACCTTAAATGTATTAGAAACAAACCAGAAAGCAATAGATTTGTATAAAAGATATGGTTTTGAAGTGGAAGGGATTTTGAAAAAGGATAGGTATCTATCTGATGGTAAATTTTATAGTACTGTCGTGATGGGAAGGTTACATAATTGATGGTTCCTGAAGTTAAGAGAAAGAATGATGTACTATTATTAAGTTTTAAAATGAAGAAAGAGGTTCAGTTATATATGCATAAATCTTATGAATTAGTGATACAACCAATCAGAGAAGAAGATTTATATTCTTTATGGGAATTAGCTTATAAAGAAGAATCCCCTGAATGGAAAAAGTGGGATGCCCCCTATTTTGAACATAAATCTATGTCCTATGAAGATTTCTTAAAGAAAAGGGATAAGATGATCAATCAGGACCATTACCGGGGAATAGAAGTAGAAGGAAAAATAATCGGTACTGTCAGTTATTACTGGGAGCATGAGCCGTCAAAGTGGCTTGAAATGGGCATCGGTATATATAATCCTCAATATTGGAATGGGGGGTATGGTACAAAAGCTTTAAAATTATGGATTGACCATTTATTTAAAGCGATGCCTTTAGTTCGTGTAGGGTACACAACCTGGTCTGGTAATCAACGAATGATTAAAGTTGGAGAAAAATTAGGTATGCAAATGGAAGCAAGATTAAGGAAATGCCGTTTCTATAATAACGAGTATTACGATTCAATTAGAATGGGTCTATTGCGAGAGGAATGGGAAACTATTAAATAAAATCAAGAACTGTCAACCAGTTCTTTTTTGTTTTCGATAAAAGCTTGGGTTTCCAGAAGGTATTCTATATCTCCATGTAGAATCAAATAATTAAGAAATTTGTCGAATCAGAGGTGAGTCAATGGGTGGATTTAATAAAATAAGTCCAATTGAAGCCGGGCAACGGTTTATCAAAGAATATTTTCCGAACTGTCAGTGTGCTCTATTGGCAGGCAGCGTTGTTCGGGGTGAAGCAACTGAAACATCTGACTTGGATATCGTTATTTTCGATAAAAATATCAGTTCATCCTATCGAGAGTCATTAGTTGAATTTGGATGGCCTATTGAAGTATTCGTATATAATTTAACTTCTTATAAACTGTTTTTTGAAAGTGACTGTGCAAGGGCAAGACCTTCACTGCCAAGAATGATTTCTGAAGGGATCATCTTAAAAGATTGCGGAATAATCGATTCAATAAAAAAAGAGGCTAAAGAAATACTGGCTAAGGGTCCAAAAGAATGGACAGCCGAAATAATCAATACGAAGCGTTATTATATTACGGATGCACTCGATGATTTTAAAGGCTGTACGAATCGGGCAGAAGAACTTTTTATAGCCAACACACTTGCTGAATTGCTAAGTGAATTTGTATTAAGGGCAAACCGTCAATGGGTTGGCACATCAAAATGGATAGTTCGTTCTCTTAAGCAGTATGATGAACCATTTGCAAGCCAATTTGTAGAAGCATTTGATTGTTTTTATAAGACAGGTGAAAAGGATCAAGTAATGCACTTAGCTGAAAATATATTAGAGCCTTTTGGAGGAGAGTTATTCCATGGCTTTTCTTTAGGAAAAAAATAAAGGGCTAATTGTGAGGAACTTGTTAATTACCTTATTGGATAGCTCCATCGATACAGGTAGTATAACAAGTAGAAATAATGGAAAATTCAGATTAGTAGGAGGAGTGGATTCATTCATGATTAAAGAACTTCAAACAAAAAAAGAAATCCTTGAAGCATTTCCAGTGATGAAGCAGCTGCGCACTCATCTTGATGAACCTACATATCTCAATCTAGTAATGGATGCACAAGAAAACGATAGATACAGAATGTTTGCTTTGGTTGATGCAGGTGAAATTGTTGCTGTAATTGGTTTTAAACCGATGATAACCCTTTATAATGGTCGATTTGTTTGGGTGTGTGACCTGATTACAGATATAAATAAGCGTTCAAAAGGATATGGTGAACAACTGCTTACCTATGTACATAGATGGGCTAAGGATAATAATTATGAAACAGTAGCTTTATCTTCAGGATTACAGCGTGAAGATGCCCATCGTTTTTATGAAGAGCGGATGAATTATGACAAAGTAAGTTATGTATTTAAGAAATCTTTAAAATAGAGATGTTCTATATAACTAGGCCAGTATTAAGGGGAGGTGGTAGTCATGATAGAACTAAAGTATTTTGAACGCTCTGATTTTAAACAGCTTATCAATTGGATTGATTCGCCTGCATTTTTACTTCAATGGGGTGGCCCTGGGTTTAACTATCCTTTGAATGATTCTCAATTAGAAAAGTACATGGAGAATGCCAATCATGCTAACTCAGAAGCTCTGATTTATAAAGTGGTTGATCAAGAAACAGGCAACGTTATTGGACATATCTCTTTGGGGAGAATTGATAGAAAAAACGAATCTGCAAGAGTTGGAAAAGTACTAATCAGTGATAAAAACACAAGAGGTAAAGGAATAGGTCAGCAAATGATTAAAGAAATACTTAAAATCGCATTTGAAGAACTTCACTTACATAGGGTTAGTCTTGGAGTATTTGACTTTAATGGCTCTGCCATTGCTTGTTACGAAAAGGCAGGTTTTATAAAAGAGGGTTTACATAGAGAGTCAAATAAAAATGGCGATGAATACTGGAGTTTATGGGAAATGAGTATTTTAGAAAATGAATGGCAGAAGAGATAGTTTATACTTTAGATGAATTAAAAATGGTAATTTGCGGTGTAATCAGTAATGAGATTGTAATTAAATGTATTTGAAAATGACCAACCAGCTGTTCATTCAGAAGTCGAGGAATGAACAGTCAAAAAAGTCATACCTCGTCTTTGCTGAAGCTAATTTTATAATCCTATTTTTGTAGACGGAGGTATTTCAAGATGAAACAAAGTTTACTCGGAGCTGTTTGTTTATCCTTGGCCGCCAGTTTGTGGGGCGGTATGTACGTAGTCAGCAAATATGTTTTGGATTTTATTCCGCCATTGACGCTAGTATGGCTAAGGTATGTAGTTGCATTTGTTGTTTTGTACGCTATTTTAAAGATCATTCAAGTCAACAGGAAAACTCGTGAAACGATACAGATGAAAGATTGGCTGCTACTGGGGTGGATTGGGTTTATAGGTTATTTTGTATCAATTGCTTTTCAATTCATTGGTACTAAATTATCTGATGCCCATACGGGATCTTTAATAACTTCAGCTACACCAGCTTTTATGGTTGTCTTTGCAACGCTTATTCTGAAGGAAAAGCTAACGGGCAGAAAAGTTATCTCGGTCATACTCGCAACAATCGGAGTCATCATTGTTATTGGATGGGATACAAAGGCTGGAGATTATTTTTTAGGTAGTATGATATTAGTGGGAGCTGCTATTACCTGGGCTTTATTATCCGTCTATGTAAAAATTGCCTCTGCGCGTTTTTCGTCATTAACAATCACGACCTATGCGGTCATGTTTGCACTTGTGTTTACAACGCCTGTAATGATATGGGAAATTCAATCAAATGCTGCTTACTATGATAGTGCTTTAGTTATCATGGGGGTTATCTATCTGGGGTTAGTTTCAACTGCGGGAGCGTTTTTCCTCTGGAACAAAGGATTAGAACTGATGGATGCAGGGATTGGCTCATTATTTTTCTTTTTTCAGCCACTGGTAGGTTCTTTATTAGGGTGGCTCATACTAAATGAAAAGTTGGGCATTAATTTCTTTGTTGGTGCCATTTTAATCATTGCTGGTGTTGTCATAGTTACTTTTCAAAAGGAAAAACAGGTGTAAATTCTTTCAAGAGGGAAAAAGTTATCTTGCTTTCTTTTTTACAGCTAAGATGAATAAAAATATTGAGGGGCGAAAGATAAAATGTCATTTGAAATATATAGTATGACACAAGAACAAGCAGAAACAATTGCTTTCACCTGGCATTATGATAGTGAATATTCTTTTTATGATTTGGAAGCGGATAAAGAGGATTTAGAGGAATTTTTAGATGCGGATAAACGAGGTAACTCTATGTTCGCTGTATCAAAAGATGAAGAATTAATAGCTTTCTTGAGTATTCACAGAATTGACGATAACACGGTTGATATCGGTTTAGGGATGAGACCGGATTTAACTGGAAAAGGGATGGGATTAGAATTTTTAAAGGCAGGGATGGAGTTTATTAAATCGGAAGCGAACCCTGAAAAAATCACCTTGTCAGTTGCAAAATTTAATCAAAGAGCAATTAATGTATATCGAAAAGTTGGATTTAAAGATGCTGATGTTTTTATGCAAGATACAAATGGCAGCACTTTCGAGTTTTTAAAGATGGAATACAGATGTTGAATTTTATTGTTTGTTATTGATAAACAAGTATCATAAAGAGTTTTCAAATAAAGTATGGTCGATGGGAGGGACTTTTTATTATAAAACGTATCATTGAACATTTTGGATTGCAGGTAATATCAATGAATGAAGTTGAAGATTCCTTTAGTTCAAACGTCTATAAATGTGAGTTGCTTGGGGGAGCGACGGTTTTTATTAAAATCCCTTATACAAAGTTAAAGTTTCAGCGGGAATTGGAAGCCTATGAGATATTGAACGGAAGAATTGCGATTCCTGAGATGTTAAATTGTTGGTATGGAGATGAGAGGTGCCCTGGTGCTTTTTTGCTTTCTGAATTAAAAGGACAAACGCTAACAGCTGAGGCTTTACCCAAGGCAGTATATCATGTTGGAGTAATCCATGCCTCCATGCATTCTATTCAGCTGCCTACCACAAAAGAGTTGATTGCTATTCAAAATGAATTTCCGAATTGGTCTAACTTTCTTGAATCAAAATTCTATAGTTTTGCTATGGATGTAAGAGATGTCTTGGATGAACATTTATATGAACAGGCCATAGAAAAATTTGAAATCATGAAGACGCATCTCCCAGCACCAGATGGACCAAGCTTAGTACATATGGATTTTCGTCCGGCCAATATTATAATGGATGACAATCAAGTCTCAGGGATCATCGATTTTGAGTCCGTACGTTTTGGTTCAACAGAAATCGACTTCACTAAAATTTTTCGCGATATATTAAGCTTCGATCATAGCCTCTACCAGGCATTTAAAGAAGGCTATAAAAGTATCCGACCTTTAATTGATTTAGATATTGTATTGCCCTTCTATCGATTTACAGATGCCTTCAACAGCATTGGCTGGTGTAAGAAACGTGGAATAGAAAAAAACGCTGCATTTCTTGAAGAAAATTTAATGATTTTGAAGAAACTTTTGCGCTGAAATAGGGGAGAAGGTAAGTAATAAAAAGCTGCCCTATGGACAGCTTTGCTTTTACCGAAGTACATCTCCCTCATTATTTAAAAACGTAGAGCCAGTAGAGGTATGTCCATTAATCCATTCCTGTGAGATTTTTGATACATTAGCCCAATTAGGGATTTTTGCATTATGATTTGCAATCCAGCTTAAGCAATATTGCGGATCAATATTTTCTTCATAGCATTGGGTCAAAAAAGTCTGGATATTGGTTTCTGTACAATTTTCAAAGGAGCCACAGGTATGAGATAAAATTTGCTCCATTTTTATTTGAATAGAATCCTTACTAGAGTTAGTCATCCAATTGCTCCTTTCATTTGGCGGATATCATTAGATCACTCATCATTCGTCTTGATATTTGAACCGTGACGGCTATTTACAGTGGGTATATGTTTTAATGGAGTATCACCGTTTTTTGATGTCGTTTCCTGATTTCGTACCCGGAATTTAGATTGATCTTGATTATTCTTCATTTACTCTCACCTCCATTGTCTAACATTTGAAGAAATACAGAAAAATATTCAATTTCAAGCTCAAAATGTTAAGATACCTCACCAGAAAATGAGAATGCTACACCTAATTTGAAAATAAATAATATTAGTTAGTAAAAACACAATTGGTATGTAAAGGGCTATAAAATAAGCGGATTAAAATAATCATGCGTTTGTAAAGGGACTGATTTAATGGATGTGAAATTAAAGGATCAATTAAAGGAATTAGAGGAAAGTCATATTGGATTTGAAGTTCGTAAAAGTAAGGAAAAGCTGGATAACATACTGGCAGACGATTTCTTTGAGATTGGCAGTTCAGGGTTTATGTTTGATAAAAAAGACTGCCTGGAAGATGGAGTGGTTTTGACTGAGATGTCACTCTATAACTATAATATTTATCCGTTAGCACAAGATGTTGTTTTATCTACTTATTTCATTGTTGATAGCACTCGTAATCGTAACACCTATCGAAGTTCAATATGGAAATTGATTGGTGGCAGATGGCAATTATATTTTCATCAAGGCACTATCTCACCTTTACAATTAAGTGAGGTTATTAAAGACGTTTAGCATTGAACAGTTGGAAAATGAATTATCCATTACTTCCTCTGAATTGTATTTCATATATCAATAAAGAACTCAAGGCTATACACAGGTAAATATCAATGATTCTCTCTTATGTACTATGATTATATTTCTGACAGTCTTAAAGATAAACCACCTGTTTGAACAGGTGGTTTATTCTATGCGTATCGAAAAAATGAGTGAAACTAACCTATCGCTTGAGACTATTTAGCCAGCGGAGGGTTTCCTGCACCATTTGATCTTGCTGTTCCACTGCGGAAATAGTTGCATCACCATCTCCATTTTGAGCTCCATACATACCAAATTGAGCGTGGTTTCCTCCCTTAATTTCATAAAGGGTTGTTTTAGAGGAAAGTAAATGTTTCGTATCCTTTATTTTTTCTGTTGTTGTTAATTTATCATACTCGGCGTAAAGGGAAAGTGTAGGCAGGTCAGTTTCTGAGAAATCACTGGAATCACTTGGATAGGAAGCCAGTAAGATTAACCCGCTGACAATTTCAAGATTATCATAAGCATAGGAAGCTGCAGCTACGCCGCCAAGCGAGTGTCCGCCGATATACCAGTCTGTTATATCGCCGAATTCTTCGATGATCTGCTCTGCTTGATTAACATCGAATAAAGCAAAGTTCAAATTAACTTTAGGGATGATTACGAAATACCCATTGTCTGCTAAACCTTGAGCATAGTAGCTGTATGCTTCAGGTTCTACTTTTGCTCCGGGATATAAAATGATACCGCTTTTTGGCTGATCATTCGGCTCAAATACAAGCCAATTATTTTCATCCTGAATATCATTTACATCCACATAAGAGCTGATTACTTCTGTTGCTTCATAGGTTTGCTGGGACCAAATATAAAAGGCTGCAAACCCAAGAATACCAATACTCAAAAGTGTACATAAACTAATAGTAATAAACTTTTTCATATAAATTCTCTCATCTCTTTCAAAAAAATCATTAGTATTTTACCATATGAAAATGATTTTTTAGTAGGAAGAATCTGGAATGTTCTTTGTTGGATATAATTGAAGCGGAGAATGGGTGACTCTTCCTGAGAACAGCGAGCATGGAAAGACCTGACAGGAAGGAAGCTCACCGCTCGCCCGCGTAAAAGAAACATGTTGGGAAGGCATCAAATATCAACACTATTCTTTAAAGAGCCAATGAATAAAGCATCAGAAATAGCTATTGGAAAAAAGTGGAAGCTTATAAGACCAGGAGGCTGGGAAAAGAATGAATATAAAAATAAGGCTTTGTATAAATTGAGTTCATCCTTTCTATATAGGGGACGAAGAACAATTTAACCTTTAGCAGCCCTTTCTTGACTAAATATATGAAATGGAGTGTAAAGTTATGGGTAAATTTATTGTCGATACTGAATTTTGGGATGTTTTCCCGGATGCTCAAATTAATATGTTAATTGTCAGAAATATCAATAATCAAGGTTCGGAAGAAAAACATAATTATTTCTCTGAAATTCTTAATAGAGCGGCTAAGGAAGCTACTCAGTTTCTGACAGAAGATACATTTAGCCGAAATCAAGTTATTGATGAATGGCGTAAAGCATTTGGCAAATTTAAAACGAAAAAGGGTACTCGTTCATCGATTGAAGCATTGCTAAAGAGAGCCAATCAAGGTAGAGAGTTTACACCAATTAATCCTTTGGTGGACATCTATAATAGTGTTTCTCTAAAATATGCTGTTCCTTGTGGCGGAGAAGATTTAAATTGTATCGCTGGGGACTTATATCTTGGGAAAGCAAAAGGAGGAGAACCATTCTTGCCACTCGGTGCTGATCAGGATTCCCCTGCTTTACCGGAGGAAATCATCTATTATGATCAGGACGGAGCTATTTGCAGATGCTTAAACTGGCGAGAAGCTCAAAGAACGATGCTAACTGATGACACAACGGATGCTGTCCTATTCATTGAATCCATTAACAAAGAACAAGCTGAGCGTGCTAATCAAGCCATGAATGAATTGAAGCAATTGATTGATTCCTATTTCAACACTACTAGTACCAGTGTGATGTTGACGGCAAAAGATTCAGTTTTTGAATTTTAATATTTTTACATATTTTGAATCATATCTTTTTAACTCTTCTTTGTTCTTTTCTTAGACGAACTTAAGGAGGAATATCACAATGTTCATACCTGAGTGCTTTACTATCGATGACAAAGAAACCATTTATGATTTTATTGAAAAATACAGCTTCGCTACTCTATTTTCACAGCATAATGGCGAACCATATGCTACTCATTTACCCTTATTATTAGATAGAGATCAATTTGCTTTATATGGCCATATGGCGCGTGCAAACAAACAGTGGGAAGAAGTAGGAAAACAGCAGGTCCTTGCTGTTTTCCACGGCCCTCATTGTTATATTTCTCCTACTTATTACGAAACTACTAAGGCAGTACCTACTTGGAATTATGTATCTATTCATGTATATGGAAAAATGGAGATCGTGAGTGACGAGAATGTCACCATTCACACCTTAAATAGCCTGGTTAATAAATATGAAAAGGCAGATAGCTCATACCATTATATAGACTTAGATTCCAATACGATCGAAGGTATGATCAGAGAGCTTGTTGCCTTTAAGATTACGATTACTAAAATAGAAGCACAGGCAAAGCTGAGTCAAAATCATCCTGTGAAGAGACAAGAGTTAATTATTAAACATTTGGAAAACAATCCGGATCAAAATGATAAACAAATCGCAGCTTTAATAAAGAGAAATTTAATTTGGAAAAAAGAATACTTCTTATAAATAATGGAATTCTTTAATTTTTGGTTCTATAATAAGCTACAATAATTGCTGATAGTAACAAGGAAATACCAGGAAATATGATGTTCCATGCTGAAAATGATATATCAGGATACTCATAATAGTACTTAGAATGCCAAACTTCAAAGATCAGGTTGCCTATTAAAGTTAATAGCGGGCCAATAAAAATCTTATTGGTTATGGATGAGAGTAATACACCTAATAACTAGCTGCAATAAAAAATGATCCATAGTGTCAAGAAAACTCATATTTATATTCTCCTCAAGACAACGGTGTATATTTTTAAAATAAAACGGTAAATGCTAGTTTGATGAAAACAAAGGAGTAAAGTAATAGGGATTTTTAGAAATACTGAATTACGAATAATGATGGTACTCATGAATCAGATAAACGCTAAGAATAGATTGTATTAGGTAAAGAGGTTCCTAGTGAAAGTCAAAAAATAAAAAAGAATTATAAATAAATGAAAATCGTTACAATAAGTGAGATTAAAAAGTATGCAAGAGAGCCAAAAAAAACATAGGAAGGATTAAACTTACTTTGAGTTCCTTCTGGTCGTAGGCCAGTACTGCCTTGAATTTGTGCATCAAGACTGCGACTTGTGTAGCCGCCAGTTGAAGTGAAGAAATAAATAACTATTGTAGCAAAGAAGCCAACAAACATGCTGTAATCAAAGAAAGAAGCATCAAGCCAAGAGGTTAATGCAAAGTTAATAATCCCAATGATTAAAAAGGTACCTATAAAACTAATATATTTTCTGATTATATTCACCTCCATAATTTAATTATATATTATTTTGGAAAATTATGTTACTTCTTACTTTCTACAGTATGTAAACAAATAGTAATAATATGAAAGTGATAGTATAGATGATCGAATAGTCAAAGTAGGTTCTTAGCTCGCAAATTATATGAATTTTTAGTGAAGCATAAGAATAAGAATTGAAAATAGCAGGGCTCGTATATTCAAGAATCTTCTAGTCATTAATGCTGGAGGATTTTTTCTGTTATTCACTATATTTTTATGTTGTATTTCAATTTGGTTAGTGCATATGTAAAAGCGTTAAACGAGAAAATCGAATATTCCTACTATTTAAGTTGTAAAAATGAACAAAGTATAATAAAATAACCTAATAATAAATCATACTATTTTTATAAGAATTGTTAACTTTAAAATAGGAAGGCGGGATCCAAAGATGAGTCAACATGCAATTATTAATGTAGAGAATGTCAGCAAAAGCTTTCCTAACAAAAAAACAAGTATACAAGTACTGAGCGATATTTCCCTTCAAATTAATCATGGTGAGGCAATCTCGATTTTGGGCGAAAGCGGATGCGGTAAAAGTACTTTGTTAAACATCATTGCAGGCTTTGAACAGGCAGATGCCGGAAGAGTGCTTCTTGAAGGAAAGGCTGTAAATAAACCAACCCGCAAATGCATCATGTTATTTCAAAATTATGGTCTTTTTCCTTGGAAATCTGCCTTGAAAAACGTTGAGCTTGGCTTAGATGGTATGAATTTGACGGCGGCTGAGAAAAAGGAGCGCGCCTTACACTATCTGGGTTTGGTTGGTTTGGAGAATCAGGGAGATATGTTTCCTCATGAGGTATCTGGTGGAATGAAGCAGCGGATTGCTATTGCCAGGGCACTAGCTCTGCAACCGGAAATGATTCTCATGGATGAGCCTTTTGCAGCATTGGATACGTTTAACCGTTATCATTTGCAAGATGAACTTCTTCGCATTCAATCCAAAGAGAAGACAACTATTGCACTTGTTACCCACGACATTGATGAAGCAATTTATTTATCAGATCGGATATTTATTATGCATGCTAATCCGGGCAGGATTCATAAAGAAATTAACATTCAATTGTCGAAGCCACGTGATCGGAGCCATGGTGATTTTCAGCACTACCGGAAGATGATTTTTGAAGAATTCCAATTTAATCGAAAAGATTCGCTAATTGAGTTTCAAATTTAATAAAAATATTCTTTTATAGATAAGGAGAATACCATGAAAAAGTCTCTTAAAACTCTATTCTTGCTTATGTTAGCCCTAGTGCTGACCGTTATGCTTGCTGCATGTGGCTTGGGAACAAACAATCAAGCAGCAGGGGATGGCGAAAAGAAAACAATCAAAATTGGCTATCTTCCCATTACACACGCAGTACCTTTATACATTGAAAAAGAAATGCAAGAATATAAGGGCTTTAATCTGGAGCTTATAAAATTCGGATCTTGGCCTGAACTGATGGATGCATTGAATACCGGCAGAATTGATGGAGCATCTGTACTGGTTACTCTAGCCATGAAAGCAAAGGAACAAGGAATTGATTTAAGTGCAATAGCATTGGGACATCGAGATGGGAATGTAGTTGTGACCGCTAATGACGTGAATAGTGTAGATGACCTTAAAGGTAAACCCTTTGCCATTCCACATAAATTTTCAACTCATAACATCTTGCTATATCAGATGTTAAAACAGAACGGCCTGAAGTATAAAGATGTTAAATCTATCGAAATGCCTCCTGCAGAAATGCCAGCTGCCCTATCTGAAGGAAGGATTGCAGGCTATGTGGTGGCAGAGCCGTTTGGGGCAATCTCCGTATCAATTGATAAAGGAAAGGTTCTTTATCAGGATCAAGATATATGGAAAGATTCGATTGATTGCACGCTTGTTCTAAGAAATGACTTTATCGAAAAAAATAATGAAATTGCCCAGGAGTTTGTAAATCAATATGTGAAAGCTGGTGAAATGGCAGAATTGAAGGATGAGCATACCCATGAAATGTCATCGAAATATATGAAAGTAGAAAAGGATGTACTTGATCTTTCTTTTCAGTGGATTTCATATGATGACTTAAAAATTAAAGAAGAAGAGTATGAGAATCTTAGGATAAACCTGAAGGAAATGGGGTTAATGGAGAATCCTCCTTCTTATGAAGAATTCGTAAATCAATCTTTAATTGATAAGGTGAATTAAACTATGAATACAAAGTCTTTGCTTAATGTGATTATAGGATTTTCCCTATTAATAATGGTATGGCAAGCAATTATTATTATAGGTGATTACGATACAGTCCTCTTTCCAGCACCTATACAAGTTTGGGAAGGTATTGTTTCTCTAATCCAAGATGGTACACTTTTCACTCATTTTCAAGTAAGTTTGCTTAGATTTCTTGCGGGCTACTTATCTGCGGTAGCGGCTGCGATAGTCCTCGGCCTGATTTTTGGGCGCTTACCTTTAGTATGGAATGTCCTTGATCCTATAGCCCAAGTAATTAGGCCTGTTTCTCCGATTGCTTGGTCACCTTTTATCGTCCTTTGGTTCGGTATTGGTGATATCCCTGCTATTGTGATTATTTTTATTGCTGCGTTCTTTCCAGTATTGCTTTCTACGGTCTCCGCTGTTCGCAAAGTGGATGTAAGTTATTTGAAGGTTGCACATAATCTTGAGATTAAAGGATTTAAATTACTAAGAAAAATCATTTTCCCAGCAGCTTTTCCTTATATCGCAAACGGTCTTCATATCGCTGTGGGCACTGCTTGGATTTTTCTGGTAGCAGGTGAGATGGTTGGTGCTCAATCAGGGTTGGGCTATCTGATCATCGACTCAAGAAATTCAATGAGGCTGGATCTTGTTATGGCAGGTATTGTCTTTATTGGAATTTCGGGATTGCTGTTGGATAAAGCAATTGGCTTTTTTGAAGCATGGATTAATCGGCAGTGGGGGATTAGAAAGGGATAAAAATAAGACAGAGGGCATTAAAGCTCTCTGTCATGGCTAATCATTATTTTTGCACTGTCATATCCGGTTCTTCAAGAGCCACGATGTCTATTTCGTCTACATTTTTATCACAATGAGGACAGTAGTAGGCTAGTTGAACTTCATGCTTACATTCAGAATGGATAATTTTTTTATAGCATTTATCGAGATTACTCCTGCCCCATAGAATGATAGCATTGAAGACACCTTCGAGCTCTTTACCGCTTTCAGTAAGGCTGTATTCATATCTTGGCGGATGCTCTGAATAAAGGGAAGAAACAACAAGTCCAGCCTTTTCTAGATGCTTTAGCCTGTCTGACAGAATATTAGATGAAATACCTTTTAGTTCTTTTTTGATCTCATTAAAGGTAGTTCTGCCTGCCAAAATTTCATGCAATACCAATAAGGTCCATCGGTCTCCGATAATATTTAGCGTTTGAGCGATATTACAAGGTAAATCGTATCTGGTTTCTCTCATACTTAAAACCCCCTGATAATGATTAATTAAATCATAACTTAAATTTATAAACAACCAAGTTGTTTTATTTAACTTAGTATTATAAAATGATTAACAAGCAATACCCGAGTAATCTTATCGGCAAATAAGTATTAGGAGGAGTAAAAATGACATCTTTATATTTAGTGGAATCTATCTTTAATAAGGCGGTTAATGGAAAAGAGGACTTTGAAAAAATTGTTAGAGGTATCCGAGAAAAGCTGGATAATCAAAATGCAAGTTTAATAGAGGTGCAAGTTGCAAAGGATTTTAAAAGGGCTTTCTTTATTTTTGAAGCTGAAGAACGTAATGTCATAAACGGTTATTTAAGAGAATTAGGGGTGCCTGTTACATTAATCAAGCCAGTTCGCCTTGTGGGGACAGATTTAGAAGATGTTAAGAAGCAGGCGGATAAAGTCAATTATCTTGTGGAATGGAACCTTCCTGAAAACTTAACGATGGATGCTTATCTTGAAAGAAAATCAAAAAACTCTGTTCATTATGCCGAAGTTCCTGAAGTGACTTTTTCAAGGACATATGTATGTGAAGACATGACAAAATGCCTTTGTTTCTATGATTCTCCTGATGAGAATACAGTTAAAAAAGCACGTGAAGCGGTTAAGGCTCCAATTGATACAATCACAGAATTGTCATAAATGGTGAAACCTCCCTCGCCGGAGGTTTTCTGTTTAAATGGAAGTTAAAAGGGGGATGTCGGGTTTGAACGATATGACTATTTTGAATGAATTAATCCATAAACAGCTCAAACCATTTGTACGAAAAATTGATTCAGATGCCTACTATGCTGAAGAGTATCTTAAAAGTATTGGTAAAGCTGGATACTTGGATTCCCGTAATGGGGTGGATTATTCAAAAGAGGTACGCATTGTTGAGGAAACAGCTAAGGTCTGCATGACGACAGCATTTAACTTATGGTGCCATCTTGCCTCTTTGACCTATATTCGATATAGCCATAATGCGTATTTGAAGGATGAGATTTTACCGGATTTAGAGAAGGGGATACTTCTTGGAGGAACGGGGCTGTCTAACCCAATGAAATACTATGCGGGTCTAGAAAGCTTGCATTTAAAAGCAGAGAAAAATAAAGGCGGATATATTGTTAATGGACAATTACCGTCTGTATCTAACTTAGGGCATAATCATTGGTTTGGTATTATAGCTGAGGTAAGCACAGCTCAGCGAATCATGGCAGTAGTCCCTTGCAGTGCGGAGGGTCTTGCTTTAAAAGCGAAGCTTGAGTATTTAGGAGTAAACGGAAGTGCTACTTACTCGTGTGCTTTCAACGAAGTGACAATTCCTCAAAAGTGGATCGTTTCTGATGATGCAGATGAATTCATTAAGAAGATAAGACCAGCTTTTGTACTTTATCAAATACCATTGGGACTTGGGGTTGCAGAGTCATCAATAGCCTCGATTCATCAGGTATGTAATAAACAGGGTGGTTGTAATCAATATCTTCCTATACAGCCGGAGGAATTGGCGGATGAATTGGAAGGTATCCGGACGAAAGTGTATAAGTTGACTAATTCTAAGAACTTATTAAATCATTGGCTTGACCTCCTTAATCTGCGCCTCCAAACGGTTTATCTTGCTTCAAAATCGGCACATGGCAGTATGCTTCACCAGGGAGGAGCAGGGTATCTTAAACATAGTGCTCCATCAAGGAGGCTAAGAGAATCTTATTTCTTAGTGAATTTAACACCTACTATAAAGCATTTGGAGAAAATGCTGCATCAACTATAATTTTTTGCAAGCGCAATCACCGTAAAGGTGCAATTAGTAATATGGAAGATTAGATGGTGGGTCAATATTTTTAATTTGAACAAAATAATAAATTGATTATAAGACTCAGTGAATTCAAGAATAATCATTTGCTTTAAGGCTGAGTAATTTAATGTTTGTTGTTTGAAACGAATATGGATTCGACTAGGTGGATAGAGACACTAATTCAACATTTAGGAGTGTGTTGAGTTAGAGTCTTTTTGTTTTTTGCAGGAAGGATTTTTATGTGATTTATATCTCTAATGGTCCAGGGGAATATAAGAAGGAGATTGCTTGTAATTGAAGAATTATTTAATCATTACACATTTGAAGGATGATGATATGAAAGAAATTAATACAGAAAAAATACATCCATTAATACGGAACCTTCTTTCCTATGCGACATCAGAATTTAGGGTTGACGAGGAATACAATAAATATTTAATATCTCAAAATCGAAAATTATTTGGTTTAGAATGCAATGGGAAATATGTCGGGTGCATAGGATTTGAAATGATTAGTCCAAAAGAATGTATCATTTCACATATTGCTGTATTTCCGGAACAAAGAGAAAAAGGGATTGGCAGCAAAATGATCAATTTCTTGTCCAATCAATTCTGTCTTATCTCTGCTGAAACGGATAAGGATGGGGTGGATTTTTATCGTAAATATGGCTTCATGATAAAAAGCTTAGGAGAAAAATATCCGGGTGTGGAACGATTTCAATGTGAATTTAGAAATGAAAGTATTTGTTAAACTTGCTTGGTATGAATCCAAGAGAGATTTATAAATTTTTTGATATGAACGAATAGAAACTGCAATGTTCCTATAATTTATGATTAAAGAGGAGTTTATGATGGAAACACTATCAGACCGTTTATTGCTGAGGCCATATAATAATCATGATTTAGATTTTCTTGAATCACTTTTAACGAATCCTAATATTGTGCGATATATAGGAAACGGCCAAACAAGAGATCAAGAAGGAATTCAAAAATTTTTGGATTGGATTATTGATACATATGCTCATAATCCTAATTATGGATTGAAGCTCATTTTAGAAAAAGAAAGCAACAAAAGAATAGGTCATGCAGGATTGGTACCCCAATTGATAGATGGAAAAAAAGAGATTGAAATTGGTTACTGGATTTCACAGGAATATTGGGGTAGGGGATTTGCAACTGAAGCAGCCAGAGGGGTAATGGAATATGGGAAGAATAAGCTGAAGCTTGAAAAAATGATTGCCCTTATTCAAAAAGACAACACTGCCTCTCAAAAAGTTGCTCAAAAGATTGGTATGCGAATAGAAAAAGAACTACCATTAAATGGAAAAGGTGTTTTTGTGTACTATTGCTAATTTCCTTTTTGGTTGAAGAAGATGCAGATTTTATTGTGGATGATTTATCTGAAATTCCTGTGATTATTAAAAAGATGAATAACGCAAATAGTTGTTTCAACAGAATTTAGTACGATATTAACGATATGGAATTAAAGCAGTATTTGCGTTAATGTATGTATAAAAATACAGAAAATTTTAACTAAAATAATTACACATGCTTTATGGACATCAGCGGAATACATGACTCATCCAGGGAATAAACTGGATATATTTGATTACTTATTAAGGATAGGAGGCTATCGTTAATATATGAAAGTAATCCGTTCTATAGATGTGCGACCATAGGACAAGGATAGAGAAATAACGGAGAGACGCGCTATATTGATACCAGACTAAATCAGGCGCTCACTGTGCCAAAACTTTATACATAAGCGAATAATGGAGGACTGCTTTTTGCGGAAGATAATTTTTATATTTATCATCTATGCCACTTATATTAGTTTAGGGTTACCCGATCCCCTTTTAGGGATAGCTTGGCCTGAGATGGTGGGAGAATTTAATGTGGCACATAGTGCGGCAGGCTTAATCTCAATGACTATTGCAATTTGTACGGTTATTTCTAGCTTGTCGACTATGCGAATCAACAATAAAATTGGAACGGGAAAGCTAGTTGTAGGTAGTGTGTTGCTTACTGTGATTGGATTGATAGGGTTTGCGTTTACACAAAATTTCTTATTATTAATTGTTTGTGCATTACCTTTGGGTTTTGGAGCTGGTGCTATTGACACCTCTGTAAATGACTACGTGGCTGCTAACTTCAAGGCACATCATATGAATTGGTTACATGCTTTTTGGGGAGTGGGAGCAACTCTCGGCCCAGTTATTATGGGTGTCGTTTTAAATAATCAATTTTCCTGGAGAAACGGCTATTTTATTATTGGCGGTATTCAAATTGTATTTGCTATTATTCTCTTCCTATCTCTTCCTCTTTGGAAGAAAAACCAACAAAAGGGATCCGAAAAGTCTGAAGAGAGTCCCGTGTCCAATGGCTCGGTTTTGAAAGAAAAGGGAGTTGTTTTTGCACTATTATCCTTTGTATTTTATGTTGGTTTAGAAGGTACAATATTTTTGTGGGGAAGTAGTTATTTAATAGAAATGAAGTCATTATCAGTAGCTACTGCTAGTTTCATAATATCAGTATTCTTTGCAAGTTTAACCATGGGAAGGTTTATTTCTGGTTTTATTACGTTTTGGCTATCTAATCAGAAATTGTTATTGTTTAGCGAAATTGCGCTACTCATAGGAATTATTACGGTTGCTTTTGGAACAGGCAGCGTTTTGTACGGTGGATTCATATTAATTGGTCTTGGATGTGCGGCAATTTTTCCAACCATGATACATGAAACTCCAAGAAGATTTGGGAAAAGGAATTCAAGTGCAATTATTGGGTTTCAAGTAGCTTTTGGCTCTGTTGGGGTAACCATTTTACCTCCGTTAGTAGGAATCCTGTTTCAGAATTATACAATGAATCTATTTCCAATCGTTTTAATGGTTTTTGCTCTTACGTTACTTGGGGCAACTATTATTATTGAAAAGAGGAGAAGAACAACTGAGTTTGATACTTTATATAAACAGTTGTAATAAAACTGGGGGTGTATGAGTGCTTACTGATCTGAACATTAAGGAGCGTATGCAGCACTATAATGTAACCGGCTTAAGTCTCACAGCAATTATGAATGCTGAGATTAGTGTGGCAGAACAATATGGTTTATCTGAAGCAGGAACGACCAGAGATATAGGTGTCCACCAGCTGAAAGGAATTATTGGAGAAGTATTTCATTCATTCAATTTCAGGCTCTGAAGAAGATAAACAAAATAGGCACAGATTTCATCTTTAAATGAATGAAATCCGTGTCTATTTTTATTGCCGGACCATTTTCTAGTTAGTAAAATGAGCCAGTTTAGCGAAAGAAGGATTACTTCTTATAGTTATAGAATAAAGGACATAGAGAAAATAATACTAAACGAGGTGTTTGGCTTGGTAGGAGTTTTAGAATTGGTTCTAGATGTAAAAGCGACACTGGGAGAAGGTCCATGCTGGGATAGGCAAAGACAATTGTTGTATTGGATTGATATTTTAGAAAAAAAGATATACATTTTTAATCCAGATACAAATGAAAACCACGGAATTCAGTTAGAACAATATATTGGAGCAATAGCTCCTCGAAATATAGACGAAGCAATAGTGGCATTGGAAAATGGTTTCTATTTTTTGAATTACTCCACGGAAAAAGTAACCCTGATAAATGAACCAGAGAGTCACTTGATTAATAATCGGTTTAATGATGGAAAATGTGATGCTTATGGACGTTTTTGGGCAGGTACAATGGACAAATCTTATATTAAAGAACAAGGTTCCCTTTATTGCTTAGATACAAATAGAAAAGTAGAGAAGAAATTAAGTAAGATTGGCTTATCAAATGGCATGGCCTGGTCGCCTGATGATAAATTTATGTATCACATAGATACTCTATCTAAAAAGGTTAGTTGTTTTAATTTTAATCTTGTTACGGGTGATATTGAAAATCCCGTAGATATTATCCGTTTCCCAGATGAAGAAGGAATGCCTGATGGTATGACTATAGATGAAGAAGGAATGTTGTGGATTGCTCATTGGGGTGGTTCAAAAGTATCTAGATGGAATCCTAAAACAGGTGAACAGATAGGCTCCATAGAGGTCCCAGCACTAAATGTTACATCTTGTACTTTCGGAGGGAAAGATTTAAATGAATTATATATAACTACTGCAAAAACGGGACTTAGTGAAGAACAACTGATGAACTACCCATTATCAGGAGGACTTTTCAGGATCAAAATGGATGTAAAGGGAAGTCCATCTTATTCGTTTAAAGGTTAATAAACCTGATTGTTGAATAGAACATAAATTGAATGAACATCTCTAGGCTGTTTTTTTATAAATGTAAAAAGGGTGAGAATCCATGGTAGGATTCTCACCCTTTTTAATTTGCATAATAATATTTATCCTTTGTATAAGTTTACTTTACTTTTATAAAAGTATAGTTTATTATATATTTATGGTAAAAAAAGGAAGGTGTTGACCTTGAAAGAAAAAATGGAGGATTACGTTGAAAATAAAGTATATGAGCATCGAGTTTTAAAAAGATTGTCCCAAAAAGAGCTGGCTGACGCTGTGGGAGTATCCAAACAAACCATATATGTGATGGAGAAGAATAATTACTCTCCTTCCCTTGTTTTAGCTTTTCGAATTGCTGAGTTCTTTAACGTAGATGTTAACGATATTTTTACTTATGTGAAAGGGAGCGATTAAAATGAAAAGTGAGGAAATATCAAATACAACTTTTTATCCATTAAAAACTTGGGCGGAAGCATCAACTGGTAATTGGAATATGCTTATTGGCATCGGTATTTTATTGCTTATAGTCGGAGTAATTCTGTTGTACGTATTTTATAGAAAAATAGGTAAGGCTGACGAAAGAACAAATCAAATACACTTAAAAAGTACCTTCATTATGTTAAGCGTAGTAATTTTATGTGACGTAATTTTCCCGAAAGAATATATGTGGCAAATTTTCTTCTTATTTAAATATTCTCTTGCATTCATTGCTTCAGGAATATTTCTAGCTGTTCAATATAAAAAGGATTTTTTTTACTAAGTAGGAAACAGAAGATCATTTAATTCATACAAATTTAAAAAACGGGACATTACAATACTATCCAGAGCTGTGAACAGCTCTATTTTTTATGCAGCACAAAGGGGATGTTTTGTAATAATATGTATATAACAGATATAATCATAGTATTGTATATTTGCAAGCTTCATTTATAAAGTTGAAATGGGGATTAACTAATGATTTGGAAACAAAATAGAAATTGCAACCATACTTCATATAAATTTGAAGCTGACTTTATGACTGACCCAATTTGGTGTAATGATTGTGGAGAAAATTTGGAGATAGATGATTTCCCTATATCAGATAAATTGCAGGTAAAACTATTGGAATGGGTATCGGAATATGGCAATTGGATTGAGTTAGAAACCGACCTATTAAAGGAAAATGGAGTAAAGCTAGAGGAATGGCACAATGAAAAAGGATTGCGGCTATTCCAAGAAGTGAAGAAACAATTAGGCGGAAAATATCCGATCGTATTTGTCCCATCTAAATCAGCACAATTATATAACGAGTTAGTAAATGGTTTAAGCAGTTAAAAATTGAAGACCAAGACTGCTACTGAGTAGTTATTTATGGAGGCTAATGGGTATTGAAATTATACTTAGCGAAATAATTAATCTTGTGAATAAATAAATGAAGGCTTTAGAGAAATAACATGGAGACTGGGGCATAAGTATTTCAGTCAATGATAAATCCGATCTATTAGGTGATTTTTTAATAAATATTTCACCTAATAGGTCGGATTCTTATTTGTTTTCAATAGATTGGTTACTTCTTGTATACCATTATTAAACTTAGTGGAATGGAGCGGAAGCCACCGACTCCTGCGGGAAGTAACGTAGGCTCAGCTTCCTCCCCGCGGAAAGCGAGTGGCTGTAGCGCAATGGAACGAACTTTTCTTCCAACTTAACTCTTTAATAAGTAACAAAGTCGAAAATTAGATATCGTTCGCTTTTTTAGGATCGTTTATAATTTGTGTCCGAGCCTTTTAATTTATATCTATTTTAGATTTAGTCTTGATAAATAAACGCTAACTGTAAGGATAGTAGATGTTTTAAGGTTTAACAGATTTTACTTTCTTTGGCAATGATATAAATGAATATGAACTTCATTGATAACCATTATCATTTATGATAATATTATTCAGAAATAATTTTGTTAATCTTTATCACTTCTAATTAGAAAGGAGAAGGAAGTGAAAAAATATATTTGGCTAAATCCTGTTGTTTTAAAAATGTATGAACAGGAAGAATTATATTCTACCTTAGAATGCTTAGATTTTCAGGTTGTTACTTGTGAGGAAAATCACTTGATGACTGTGAAAAATAAATACAAAGAGCGATACGAAGGATGTAATCAGCTCCTTTGTGATAATAGATGTCCTAAAGCAATTTCCTATGTAAAAACTCATTATGATCAAATTGGCCAGGAGTACGCTACTATCCAACCAATCTTAATTCATTGTGCTGAAGAACTGGCTAATAGATATAAAGATGATGATGCAGAACTATATATCATCACTCCTTGTACAGATTTAAAAGACCTAGGAACTAGCTTGGCATTGAAAAATACGATATTTCAAACATGGACTGAATTTTGCAGAGATCACCAAATCAAGCTTAATAGTAAACCAACTGAAAACAGTCCGATTCCACCAGGCTTTTTTGATAATATCCCTAATGTAGTCAGCCTTGCATCGAAGGATGATATTGATTGCTTTTTCCAGAGTACTCCTAAGCAAGAAAAACAATTAATAGAAATGTTATATTGCCAAGGTGGCTGCCATAATGGAGATGGAGTTAGGATAACAAATGAATAATCTTATAAAAAGATTGATACCGATTGCTTGTATTTTAATCGCATGGTATTTATGCAGCTATTTCGAAGTTTGGAGTGCCTATATTCTGCCTAGTCCAATGCAAGTATGGAATACCTTTGTATCAATGGTACAAAACGGAGAATTATTTATTCATATCTTTGCAAGTTTATATAGAGTACTAGTCGGCTTTTCGATTGCCTTTGTATTCGCCTTTTTTCTAGGCATCATTGCTGGTTTAAAGCCTGCCCTTTCTCCTTATTACAATCATATTGTGGAGTTCTTCAGAAATGTACCTCCACTTAGCCTGATTCCCTTGCTAATTTTATGGGTTGGTATCGGAGAAGAATCCAAAACAATCATAATCATTTTAGCTTCCTTTTTTCCAATGTTTTTAAATATAAAAAAGGGCTTTGGTTCTTGTGATTATAAGCTTTTGGAGGTCGGAAAAGTTTTAGGATTAAATCCAAGGCAACGTTTTCTGAAAATAATTCTTCCGTCTGCTGTCCCAGATATTCTTTTAGGAATGAAGGTTGGCCTGGGATATAGCTGGAGAGCTATTATTGGTGCTGAAATGATTGCCGCTGCAAGCGGTTTAGGGTACTTCATATTGGATGCGCAGACGATGTCTCGCTCTGATAAAGTGATTGTGGGAATTCTGGTGATCGGCCTCCTGGGAGTCATCTGCGATAAAATTTTCTCGTTCTTTAGCAAGAAATTCACTCGTATTGGAGGTATAGACAATAGCTGGGATTAAAATAAATCAACTTTATAAAAGTTTTATGGTAGATGGAAAAAAGCATGATGTTTTAAAAAATGTTAATGTCGAATTCCCTCAGAATAGCATCAGTGTCATTCTCGGAAAAAGCGGATGTGGGAAGACGACACTCCTGCGCATATTAGCCAATCTGGAGCAATGCGATGCAGGAGAAGTGTCCATTAATAGCAATGAAAAAATTAGCTTTGTATTTCAAGAACCCCGTTTGATGCCATGGTTACCCGTATCTAAGAACATTACATTCGGTTTAGAAAAACAAAAGATTAATGATGTGGAAATAGAAGAGTTAATGAATTTGATAGGATTAAAAAAGTTTGAAAAAGCCTATCCACACCAATTATCCGGAGGCATGCAACAAAGAGTCGCATTAGCAAGAGCATTAGCCTATGACCCATCCATTATCTTAATGGATGAACCATTTGCTGCACTCGATTATTTCACACGTGAAGCAATGCAGAAAGAATTAATAAGAATTTACCAACTAAAAAAGAAAAGTATCATCTTTGTTACGCATAGTATCGAAGAAGCTATAGCAATAGGACAAAATATCTTTGTAGTTAATGAAGGAAGGATTCATGCTCAATTTAACTTAGAGCAATATGAATACCCAAGAGATGTATTATCGCCTTCTCTAATAGAAATAAAGAAAGACATCATAGAAAAACTAGCGTGAGGGCGGGGACATAAAATGAAAAAATGGTTATTATCTTTACTTGCTTTATTGAGTATTTCAGTTATCGTTGCATGTGGAAAAGATAGCGATTCTGAGAAGAAAAGCACAAAAAATAATGAGGAGAACGCGTACACAGTTGATAAAGTGCAGACAACTTATGTACAATCTCCTTTAAATATTCCTTCCATTGTAGAAAAGGAAAAAGGATTGTTGGCTGATTCTTTTGCGGAAGAAGGGATCGAATTCGGCTATTCCAATTTAACCACTGGCCCTGAACAAACTCAGGCCTTAGCTTCGGGAGATATCCAATTCCTTAATGCAGTCGGTGCCACATCTGTCATTTTATCTGCATCGAATGGAGCAGATATCAAAATTATGAGCATGTATAGCCGTTCTCCTGAGGCTTTCATGTTATTTACAAACCTGAAAGATATTAAATCACCTGAAGATCTAGCAGGGAAAAAAGTTGCTGGTCCAAAGGGAACAATTTTACATGAACTGCTTATCAATTATTTAGCAACTGAAGGCTTAACAGAAAAGGATATTGAATTTGTTCAAATGGATATACCTTCTGCACAAGCAGCGTTAGTAGCAGAGGAAGTCGACTTTGCGTTACTAGCTGGTCCTACCGCATATAATATGATTCAAGATGGGTACCAGGTGGTTACAAATGGTGAAGGGCTGGTCGATGGAACAATTGTAGTTGCAACTAGTGAAGATTTCTACTCGAAGAATCCTGGCTTAGTAAAGAAATTTTTACAAGTACAAGAAGAGACACTGCAATATATCGATGAAAATTATGAGGAAGTCATGGAAATTACAGCAAAGGAAACCGATCTACCTCTAGATGGCGTAAAAGAAATGTATGAAATGTATGACTTCAATATGGAAATCAAACCATCTGATATCGAGAGTATGGAAAAAACAGTGAAATTCATGAAAGAGAATAATATGATCGAAAATGATGTAGATATTGAGTCCGTGATTTTAGATATAAAATAATAGTAAAAAGCATGTTTCTAAGAAGCATGCTTTTTTGATTAAAAAAGATGTGGCAATACTAAACAGCCTCACTTTGATAGTACAGAGGCTGGTTTATTCTAAAATATAAAGGTGGAATCAAAAAGATTCCCTTTTATAGAACCTTTTGCAAGATCATTAATCGAATATTGGCTCAAGACATCTTTTATTTTATGTTGTGCTTCTAGTAGAATATCTAAAATAATTTGGTCCATTTCATCGATTTCTTTATCCATTTTAGTCGGATGTGCGTCTTTTACAATGGCAATATACACATCATAAAGAGTTGTCTTTTCGGGATTAATAACCAGCTTATAACCACCGTAGCGTCCTTCGACACCTTCGACCATTTTTTCCCGTATTAATTTAGCTAATACCTTCCTAATAAAGCTCGATTCAACATGTAATTTTTCAGTTAAAGTGCTGCTAGTTACAAGCTTTTTTTCGTTTGCAAGTATAGCTAAAGACTTAATGGCAACGATGAAGTTCGTTTTACCTAAGTAGCTTAATTGTAAGAGGTCTGCCATACATTCACGTCCAATCTGTTATTATTTTAGCAATGAATAGTTTGAAATTAAAGATAAAATGGTTGACCTTAAATGGATGGGTTGTTAAGTTTTAAGTGTGATAAAAAATCACATTTAATCGGATGGAGGGATTTTGATGGGACGTTTAGATAATAAAGTAGCAATTATCACGGGTGCTGCGTCAGGTATGGGGTTAGCTGCAGTTCAATTATTCATAAGTGAAGGCGCAAAGGTTGTTGCAACAGATATCGCGTTTGATCAGTTAGAAGAAGTAACTGCTGTGATAGAAGGCGATATACTATGTGCCCGTTTAGATGTAACTTCTGATGTAGATTGGAAAACTGTAATGGAACAAACAAAAGAGGCATTTGGTAAAATTGATATTTTAATTAATAATGCCGGTGTATCGTTCCATAAAACACTTTTAGAAGAAACATTAGATGGGTGGAATCGTACTATTAACTTAAATTTAACCTCCGTATTCCTAGGAATGCAATCCGTTATTCCTTATATGCAGGAAAATAGCGGTGGATCAATCGTCAATTGTGTATCCTTAGCAGCCATTATTGGAAGCGCTGACAATGGTGCAGCTGCGTATGCTGCAGCAAAAGGTGGTGTCCGTGCTTTATCAAAACATGCGGCTATCAACTTTGCTAAAGAAAATATCCGTGTAAATTCTATTTATCCAGGAGCCATTTTAACAGGTGCTGCCGAGCGTCATGGTGTGACATCTCGAGAAGTATTGGGGAAAGCATTTGAAGGCACAATTCCATTACCACCATTCGCAGGCGAAGCCATTGATATTGCTAACGGTTACTTATATTTAGCTTCTGATGAATCCAAATTTGTTACTGGTGAAGAATTAATCATTGATGGAGGATGGAGTTCTAAATAGTTTAAGGACTTTTACTGATATACGGAGTAAAAATGGTAATGGAAAAGAGATATTTTACAATACGGAGGCTTGGACTCTGAATATATAAAGAACCAGATGTTGCGTTGATTCAAAAGGATTAACGCTTTTTTTCTATTGAACCTCTTATGTGGTGGAGAAACAGTTAGCTGAAGAAGGATTTCTTAAACCTAATAGAGAATTTACTTGTTTAGAGTGACTTCTTGGAAGAGTATGCTCGGGATAAAGGGGGAAATATGATGCGTTTTACTGTTACTGGTCATGAGTTAAATACGGTACATGATATGAAAAAAGTAACTTTACTATTAACTCAAGCAACCTTAGATGAGCTACATAAAGAAGAAAATAAAAAAATCCAAATAACGACGTCTCATTGTTTAATCATTGCCGACAAAATCAATACAAACGAACCTATTATGGGTGAGATGTCTTTATTGGAACAATCAATCCTTGAAGCAGAAGATGATATACACAGCATTATTAATGAAGGCAATACTACCAATTTATCTGGAATGATATTGCTTAGAAATGTAAAAATAATTCCATTTTCAGCACCTGATAATATCATTGAATTAGAATCCTATGCACTTTATACGGATCATATCATGGGCTTTAGTCTCACTGATTGAAATGAATAGGTGAGAGTGATACTCCGAGCAATTCACTTCATATGATGTGATCAGCTCTTTTTTTCTAATTCTATAAACTGGGCAAGAAGGCCATAGAAAGAATTATAGAGAATATTGGATATATGATTTACTGTTTAGAAACGAGGTTGATAGGATGCCATATTGCAAAGTCCGCCAGGCAGAAATTTATTATGAAGACATAGGTGAAGGTAAACCCATTTTAATGTTACACGGTTATTCCCCCGATCATCGATTAATGAAAGGGTGTATGGAACCCCTATTTGCTGATAGAAAGGGGTATCGTCGTATTTATTTTGACCTTCCTGGCATGGGTTTGACGAGAAACTATAATGACATTAAAAGTGCTGACGAAATGCTGAATGCTGTCCAGGATTTTATTCAAGCCATCCTGCCTGACCAAAAATTTATCATTGCTGGTGAGTCCTATGGGGGATATATAGCAAGAGGAGTTATTCAAAACCAATATGATAGATTATCAGGTGCAGCTTTTATCTGTCCGGTTATCTTCCCCTATTTAGAAAACAGAAGAGTGGAGAAACATCAAATATTTAAGACAGATGACGAATTTTTGGCCACATTAACAAGGGAAGAGGTAGAGAATTTCAGCAAAAATAATGTCATACTTGATGAATACACGTGGTTGAGGTATAACCGAGAGATTTTAAGCGGCAGTAAACTAGGCGATGAAAAATTTTTGATGGCGTACATAGACCAATATGGATTCTCCTTCGAGATTGACCAAACAAATTTTATTAAGCCAAGCGTTTTCCTGCTAGGCAGACAAGATTCGTCTGTTGGCTATCAGGACGCACTCGAATTGATCAAAAAGTATCCGAGAGCAACGTTCGCTATTTTGGATAAAGCAGGCCATAATTTACAAATTGAACAGCCCGAAATTTTTAACGTTCTAATGAATGAATGGTTGGATCGAATTGAAGGATTATGATACATTGTTAAATAAAACAAAAAAGAGGCTGGGACATAAGTATTTCAGTCAATGATAAATTCGAACTATTAGGTGATATTTTAATAAATATTTCACCTAATAGTTCGGATTTTTATTTGTTTTCAATAGATTGGGTACTTCTGTATACCATTATTAAACTTAGTGGAATGGAGCGGAAGCCACCGACTCCTGCGGGAAGTAGAGGAAAGGCTGAGACCCCGCAGGCGTAGCCGAGGAGGCTCAGCTTCCTCCCCGCGGAAAGCGAGTGGCTGCAGCGCAATGAAACGTACTTTTCTTCCAACTTACCTCTTTAATAAGTAACAAAGTCGATAAATTAGATATCGTTCGTCTTTTCAGGATCGTTTATAAGTTATGTCCCAACCTCTTTTATTATTGTTTTTTATACTTGAACATAATAACTTCTTTTCGAATGATCAGATATAACAAAATTAATGAGCAGCCCCAATAGGAAAAAAATAAAGGAACCCATGATATAAACAGGGCGAATATCAAACAGTTCGGCAGATAAACCAATTAAGGCTGTGCATATGATGATTAAACCTGCCTCTAGCATTTCTAAGACACTGGAGAATCTGCCCATAATATCTACAGGCACATTGTTTTGGTAGAAGGTTAAAAAGCCTGTATTTGCAAATGATAAAGAAAATGTTAGAACGAAAAATCCTATCGAAGCTCATATAAAATCGTTTGAAAAGGCAAAGATTAGATAACCAATCGGAGTGAAGAACGCTCCAAGTCCCATTAGTATATTTATTTTCAATTGATTCGCAAAGATTGTATTTACTAGTGAACCTCCAATGATACCTGCACCGGCAATACTAACAAGAAATCCATAGGTACTTTCGGATAAAAAGAGAACTTCGGTTGCAAATGCAGCTTCTAATGAATCTAAGGCAGACATACATACAGACATTCCGCTAAATAGAATATAAACTATCGTTATATGTTTATTTGTTTTATTGAATTTAAGGATGATTCTCCAATCATTCAGGATTAATGAAGGGTTGATTTTTTCATATATACGATCTTCACTCCCAAATTCCACATTCGGTAGGAATAGAATAATGATTACTGAAAATAACAAAGCGAAAGCATTTATTTGGATTGCTAAATTAGGAGAACCAATAATAAAAAGGAAACCCGCAATGGAAGGCCCTAGTATAAACCCACAGGAATTAATAAAATTTCGCATGGCATTAAATCGTTGTCGATTTGTTTTTGGAATTAATTTTGTCATATAGACCATTGAGGTTGGTTCGAAAATAGACCTTGCAATATTGATGATAAATACAATGAAGTAAATAAATAAAAGTGAATTCAAAAACGGCAAGATAAAAATAAATATGGCTCTTATAATATCCAGATAAATCATGAGCCTTCTTTTATTGAACCGATCAATTAAAGTCCCAGACCAGAAATTTGTACATAAGGATGCAATAGGCAATAGGATATATAGGATGGAAACGGCTAATGGTGATCCTGTCTTATCCAAAATAATTAAATTTAATGCAATCAAATAAATCCATGCACCAACATTCGATACACCAATTCCAAGTAAAAGTAAAAGGGGGTATTTCCACTTCATTTAATCCACTCCCAAACATTGATTTTTAGGACAATAAAAAAGTCTCACCTCCAAGGTTAATAACCTTGGGGACGAGACTTGTCGAATTTAGAAGTTCGCGGTGCCACCCCAGTTTATTTCTATGTTGCCACAGAAATCTTTTCGAGTACGGCAGGACAAGGCCTGGTTATACTCTATCTCTTTAACGGGAGACACCGATGCATAATCAATCTCAGAAGAAATATCCTATACGAAGCTCCGAGACTTGGTTCGGCGGGCTATTACATCCTCCATTCTCAGCTACTGGAGTTCTCTGTTATGCTTAAGCACACTTACTCTTCTCTTCATTGCTTTTTCCTTATTATGGATTTATAACATTATATATTGTTTCGGATAAATTGGAAATACTAAATTAAAAATAAAAATGGGGATGTACTACCTGATTAATAATTTTATATTTACTAAGATTAAAATAGTATGTTTTTTTCAGTAACCACTTTGGCAGTCATTATAGTTAGAAAAATATATATTATTTGCCTTATTATAAAATGTAAAGGATCGTAGCAGAAGTTCCTCTTGTTGATGCTTAGTTGTTCAACTTGTTCAATAGTATAAATAGTTACATCAACAACGTACTTATGATAGGGTGTTATGTGGCCAAATTGTTTGGAAAGATAAGTTTTTTCTATCATCCGATTTAAATAGGAAGAAAGAGCTGCCTCTTATTAGCCATACTTCACTGGCTTTCGGGACAGCTCCTTTTTACGAGAAAAAATAGTAAAGATTAACCAGCGCTGTAGAACTTTTAATACGTTACAATTGATTATGTATGAAGAATTATAAAGAGAGCATAGAGTGCCTTATGGCTTAAACGACACCTATAAACATCTATAGTGAGCAAGAATAAAGGAGACTTTTTGATGATTCCTATCAATATAAAAAATACGAGCTTGATCTTAGAGGGCGGAACATTCCGCATGGTATATACAGCAGGTGTCTTAGACGGTTTTTTAGAGAAAGAGATGATGTTTCCTTACATATTGGGTATCTCTGCGGGGGCTATTAGTGCCTGTTCCTATATTTCTGAGCAAAAAAACAGGACGATTCGCTTCATATCTACTTACCGGAATGATAAGCGCTATGTCGGAGTGCGCAATTTTCTAACGGAGCGAAGTCTGTTTGGGCTGACGTTTGCCTATGATACGGTTCCTAATCAGTTGGATTTCTTTGATTGGGAGACATATCAAAACTATCAAGGTCAAGTTTTATTTGGTGTGACAAATGCCTATACCGGACAGGTAGAATACATGGACGGCAAAACAATGGACAAAGGGGCTACTATTTTACGGGCCTCATGTGCTATTCCATTGCTGTTTCCTGAAATCAAAATAAATAATGTTCCTTACTATGATGGAGGGTTAGCTGATTCAGTACCAATCCAAAAGGCGATAGCAGATGGCTATGAAAAGCATGTCATTATTTTAACAAGACCGCCGGGCTACAGGAAGAAGCTCGACAGTCAGACAAAATGGGCAGTTAAGCTATTGCGTAAGAAATATCCACGACTGGTTCAAGCCATGGTGAAACGTGCACAACATTATAATCAAACAATGGATTTGATAGAAAAGCTGGAGCAAGAAGGGAAAGCATTCGTTTATCGACCACCGTTTGAACTTAAGAGTTTTGAAAAAAACACAGAGATTATGTGGAAATCACATAAAAAAGGGTTAGAACAATTTCATGACCGAAATCAAGAATTACTAGACTTTCTTGGAGCTGATTATGAGGGATGCCAAGCTGAAGCTTCTCTCTTGGAAATATAGGTTTCTTTAATTGTGCGAAGGATAGTATTTCCGCATAAGAACAAGACTGTCAATGGACAGTCTTTTCTTATACTCTTAGAGTGGGATGGAGAAGGTTGATTGGTTTTATAATTGAAAGAGCCGTCTTTTATTTGTCTACACTTTTATGTACAAGTTATCTGGAATTAGCTACATCTTTTCAGCATTCTTGACGATTTTCTTGTAAACTTCTTCTCGGTCAAAATCCTTTTCTCCCATTCCAAATACTTCAATGACACGGTTTTTTTCATTAATAAGATAAGTGGCATTTGTGTGGATTAGGAAGCCTGAACCTGGGTCTTTATACTGGAAACGGAAAGCATCTGCCAGCTTTCTTGTATCCTGAGCATCTCCACGCAATACATACCATCCGTCTGCGGCAGTAGTTTTAAAGGTCTCACCATACTCTTTCATAATCGGGAGTGTATCTCGAGCTGGATCAATTGTGACTGTCAGGAATTCGACTTTATCGCCAAACAGACCGTCTTTCACAAGTTGATCACGTATATCGACCATTTGATAGGTTGTATTTGGACAGACATCAGGACAGTTCGTATACATAAATTCCAATAGGCGTATTTTTTGTGGCATTTCCTTGAATGAATAATCCGTACTGGTAGTGGATTCCATTGTAACTTCCTTAGGAAACTCCATTTGTGACTGCCTATAACCAGTGAAGTAGTAAATACCAGCACCGATACTTAAAATTAATAAGATAGTAAATCCTATATATAACTTTTTCATATCGTTTAACAGTTCCCCTCTGTTTGTTATTCCTCCCCTATTTTACCATTATATAGATAGTGGTTATGGTAAAGTTGTTGGAAACTTGTGAGAAATGAGTGTCTATTTTGTGTCGTATGGAGAAAGAATGAATTAAGGTTCTAACTTGTACAAATACCGGTAAACTATATAGATGGAATGTTTGAGGAGGGGTATATTTGCGAAAAAAATGGATTCTAATCATATTAAGCCTATTTCTGATTTATGCGTTGGCGATATATGTTTATCTTTTTCATGGTGCCAATACAGCTATTCCTGAATCGATGAGGGGAACCAATGCAGATCCCTCTACGTTTATGAATAAGGAATTATTAGAAAAGAGTGAAACGTATTCTAACATACGGAACTTTTTCTTTTTTATCAGTACACCGCTTGAGTGGCTATTTTACGCGATTGTTCTTGTATCTGGATTGTCCAAAGGGCTAGAGAAATGGGGGAAGCAAACCTGGAAAAGGCGTTCCGTTCAAATTAGCGCCTATGTCTTTTGGCTTTCACTCCTGTTATTCATTGTCTTCCTGCCGCTCTCATACATTCGATATAAAATATCGCTTGCCTACGGCATATCCTCACAGGTTTTCTCCTCCTGGATGAAGGATAATTTTATTGAGTTTTGGGTGGACTTAGGGATGACCTTAATAGTCGTTCTTGTCTTGTACTGGCTCATTAAGAAAAGTCCTGCTCGCTGGTGGCTGTATAGCTGGCTGTTATGTATTCCATTCACGATATTCGTCATGTTTATTCAGCCGGTTGTCATCGATCCGCTATACAATGATTTTTATCCGCTTAAAGATAAAGCGCTGGAAGAACAAATCCTTGATTTGGCGGCGAAAGCCCATATTCCGGCTGAGCATGTATATGAAGTAAATATGTCGGAGAAAACCAATTCTTTAAATGCTTATGTAACAGGGGTTGGCTCAAATTCCAGAATTGTACTCTGGGACACCACATTGAATAGCCTGGAGGATGATGAGATTTTATTTATCATGGCTCATGAAATGGCTCATTATGTGGAAAAGCATATATACCTCGGTATTGCTGGATATTTGGTTCTCATGTTGGTTGGTTTATGGCTGACAGATAAATGGATGAAAAGAGCTATACGGAAAAGAGGGGAATTGTACCATTTAGAATCCATGAGTGATATTCGCTCATTGCCGCTCTTTTTACTGATCACGTCCATTCTGTTGTTTGCATCAAATCCCGTTACAAATTATGTATCCCGGGTGCAGGAAACAAGAGCAGACACCTATGCTTTAAACATGACCGAAAATCCTGAAGCAGCTATTTCCTCCTTTCAGAAGCTTTCAGAAAAGGGACTAAGCCAAATGAATCCACCTTTACTGATTAAAATATTCCGGAACAGTCATCCAACCATGCTTGAACGGATTGAAATGGCAGAGAAGTATAAAAAGTAAAAAGTGAAGAGCCCTTCGTTATACGGAGTGGCTCTATTTTTGCTTTCGTGCAATAAAGGAATTTAGGCAATGAAGGTGGAATAAATAGTGGAAGTACATAAAAGGAGAGGGAATATGCGAAAACAATTAGAACAAAATGAATATGCCCCTTATTATCAACCGTATGTGGATTTGGTTCCGGAAGGTGATTTGATTCAACTTTTATCCGAACAAATAAAACAGACGATTGCTGCTTTGGAAAAAATAACTGATACTCAGGCGGAATTCCGTTATGCAGAAGGGAAATGGAGTATCAAGGAAGTTATCGGACATATGATTGATACAGAGAGAATCATGGCATACAGGCTTCTTGCAATTGCGCGAGGAGACCGCAGAAACTTGCCCGGCTTTAATGAAGAAAAATATGTTCAGCAAGCATCCTTTACAAAACAAACAGTGGAAGAGCTTCTACAAAACTTTTCTATCGTCCGTCAGTCAACGATTGTATTATTGAAAAGTCTTTGCAGTGAAGAGTGGCTGCGCCGTGGCACAGCTAATGATTGCGATATTACGGTTCGTGCTCTTGCTGTTATCATTGCCGGGCATGAAGTGCACCATCGTAATATCATCATTGAACGTTATATGAACGCTGACTCAATTCTAAATCAATCATAACCATATGAGCTGAATTTTCAGCTCTTTTTGTCTTTAAAAATATATAAATAAAAGGATAAAGGATGAACGATAATGCCAATTCGAAATTCTGCTAAAGCCATTATTATTCAGGATGATCAATTACTCGCGATAGAAAAGGAAGATCGTGAAGGTATCTATTATATATTGCCTGGTGGCGGGCAGGAGCAGGGAGAAACCTTTCATCAAACATTAAAAAGAGAATGTATAGAAGAAATAGGACAGGAGGTTGAAATTGGTAATTTGATCCTGATTCGTGAATATATCGGACAAAATCATGAGCATGCTGCTTTTGATAAGGATACCCATCAAATTGAATATATGTTTTTATGTACGATTAAAGGCAGGAATACAGTGATTCAAAATGGAATAAATCCTGATGAAGGACAAATTGGGGTGGAATGGCTGCCGTTAAGTGATTTATTAGCATACAGACTCTATCCTCAAGCCATGAGAAAACACGTAATCAATTATCACAAAGGTGATACGGTTCCCGTCTATTTAGGAGACATAAATTAAAGATTAATATTTTGTATATTCTTTTTTGGGGTGTCTTTAAAGGTGAGGGGTGATTGGTTGAAGATTAAAGTGGATGATTTAACAGGAACTGAAGTGGCTGCTTTAATTAATAGCCATATTTACAGTATGGCCGAGCATTCGCCGCCTGAGAGTATACATGCTTTAAATCTGGAAGAGTTGAAGAAAACAAATATCACAGTTTGGAGCGTTTGGGAGAATGAGGAGTTAGTTGGCTGTGGGGCCCTGAAAGAACTTGATATGACTCATGGAGAGATTAAATCAATGAAAACGTCGCTGGATCATTTAAGAAAAGGGGTAGCTAGAAAGCTGCTAGAGCACATTATCAAGATAGCGAAGGAACGGAACTATAAGAAACTAAGTCTGGAAACCGGGTCAATGACTGCATTTAAACCAGCCCAAAGGCTTTATGAGAGTGTTGGATTTCAATATTGTAAGCCGTTTGCAGATTATAAAGAGGACCCGAACAGTGTGTTTATGACAAAAGAATTTTAAGAGGGATAGGTATGTTGAAAATACCAAAAATCGCAGAAACTATTTTGAATGAATACAAAGGATTATTTAATGAATATCTGCCAAATGCGTTGGAGGGTTTGTATTTACATGGCTCCATTGCATTGGATGCCTTTGAAAAAGGTAGAAGTGATATCGATTTTATTGCTGTTACAAGTCGGCATTTAACAGATGATGAAGCTGGTATTCTCTCAAAGATTCATAGAATGATCGCTCAAAAATATAAGTCTCCAGAGATGGACGGTGTCTATATTACTTGGGGAGAATTAGGAAAAGTGAAAAATGATCATCAAAATCATTTTTATTATAATAGCGGCAATTTAAGCTTTGGTCCCTATTTTAATTTCAATCCTGTGACATGGACCCTTTTTGCTGAAAAAGGAATCACTGTTCTGGGACCTGCATCCTCTGATTTTAAACTGGAATTCCCCTCAAAGCAATTAAAATCCTATGTATTTGCGAATATGAATACTTACTGGGCCAATCGAATTCAGTGGATGGAATCCTCAGTCGATGAATTGGTGGGTAGGTCTGCTCGTGATTTACGGGAGGAAATAGAATGGACAGTTCTTGGGCTGCTTCGTCAATACTATACGTTAGCGGAGGACGATGTTATTTCCAAAACAGGGGCAGGGGGATATGGATTAAGCCATATGCCAAAAGAGTATCATCAGGTTATTAATGAAGCTATCCGTGCTCGCACAGGTGATAAGGGGACTTTATATAATTCAAACAAGGAACTTTTGGATTCGACTATATCATTTTCGAGGTATTTGATTGATTGCAGTCAACGTTTCATTTAATTTAGAGAAATAATTGATTAAAGAGTGAAAACAAGAAAATCACAGGGCGGGATTAAATAATCCTCGCTCTGTGATTTTGTTTATACACCGTATTTACTCGTTACAAGTTGTTTGATTTAATTCCCAAAGTTTTTCTCCAATTCAATTAGCTCGGCGGAAAGTTTCATAAATGCTTCTTTGTCCTTATTGTCCAAGGCATGATCGATTTCTTCTTTCAGTTTCCTTTGTGCATGGGTTAGTTGAGCTTCGTAAATCATCATATCCATCAGTAGATCTTCCATGGTCCCCTGGTCAACAGTCACATCAACAGCTTTTACGATATCTGTATTTGCTTTTTCGTGATTCATGGATATCCCCCCGTTGCTTTTTTTTATTATAAGTCAGATGAAAAGAAAAATCAACTAAATATTTAAATTATTCAGAAAATTTATTTTAGTAGTTTGAAATAGTTAATATATAAGATACCCAAAATATAAAACAAAATAACTTTAACAATCATGGGGATTTTGGGTTAAATTTGAAATTTTGGTGAATAAACCAATTATTTCGAAATATTATGTTATATTGAAATTGTAGTAATATTGTAGGATCTATAAGGAGGAAGCCATGGAAAAGAACGTGATAAGCAGGAGAGAGGATTACGAAATAAGTCCATTTACATTTGCTGTTGTTCCAGTAGAATATGGATCGAAAACGTATTCTAAAGTGATTGAATTTGATGAAGAAATTTTAGTACCTTTTAGACCATCTGAAGTAGTAAAATCCAGCTGTGATTATTTTGGAGCTGATTATCCTGGAAGATGTCAGTCGACGAAAAAGCTCCTTGGTATCTCGCATAAAGTGCCGATATCGTTAGAACCGGCTAATCGCCTATTCTTTTTTCCTACTACATCTCCTGCAAAAGAATCGTGTATTTGGCTTTCTTATGAGCATATTGTATCCAGAGTTAAGATTGATGCGACTAAAACACAAATCAATTTTCATAATAAACAATCTATCGTTGTTCCGGTTTCCTATAGTATTATTGAAAATCAGATGCTCAGAACTGCGATGTTGAAGTCGAAGCTGCTTCAAACCTTAGCAGAGACGGAGCGAAAGACACATTATTTATATAATGCTATGCAAGTTAATGATAGGAATTCAGATTTCCAAACAAAGCATGTTTTGATGCATTCATCAAATAGTTATAAGGAAGGTTGATGCATACTTATTGCTGTTAATTTTTCAGTTGGTCAGTCCATTGCTTCAAAAAATAATACTCCAGTAATTCCTGTACTTTATTTCGAATGCGGGGATTGAAATAATTATGGTATTCCTCATAGCCCTTATACAGAAATAAAAAGGAGGTGAATGATTCGTCTCTTTTTGTTTCTTCCACTTTGAGTTGATGTGTCCTCATATAGTGGCTTGCTTGCTTCAATTCCGCTTGGACCTGTTTCATGGTTTCATCAATTAATAATATGTATGGTTGTTTTAATTTTAGGGGCGATGCTTTTACCACTTGAAGGTCTCGGGCAAGGACGGTGAGGACCATGGGTAGATAGATCGCTTTTTCCATTATATTGCGCTCTTCTGTAGGGATGCGGGTCATGTAAATCGCGTCCTTTCAATGTCTGTAAAAAACGAACATATGTTCTTAAATAGAATAATCGCTTTTCACATTTTTGACAAGTTTATTTTCTAACTAATTCTCTCCTTACAGCAATCTGATATAATAGGGGTAAGGATTGTTTCAATCTAATGTATATGGGGATATTTATATAGTATGGACTGAATTTGTTATTTGTTTGTGAGGAGAGACTATGGATCTTAATTGGTTAACAGAATGGCTAACATTGGAGCATTTAGCCGAATTAATAAGTGATTATAGAAACTTAGGTCCCATTCCGGGATTGCTGCTCCCGTTTGTTGAAGCGTTCCTTCCTTTTTTGCCTTTGTTTGTTTTTGTGACGGCTAATGCCAATGCTTTTGGCTTATGGATTGGTTTTCTTCTCTCCTGGACAGGTGCTGTCGCTGGTGCAATGGTTGTGTTTTATTTGTCCAGAAAATATGGAAAGAAAAAAGCCCTTTCATTTTTACATAGACATTCGGCTGTGCAAAAAGCGATGCTCTGGATCAACCATCATGGATTTGGCCCGTTGTTTATCTTGCTTTGTTTCCCATTCACTCCATCTGCGATCGTAAATATTGTTTGCGGATTATCTGACATTAGTCCAAAACAATATATGCTTGCTGTCTTTGCGGGAAAATTGGTTATGATCTTTACTATTAGTTATATTGGCCATGACATTATGTCTTTAATTCGCGAACCAGTTAAAAGTATTATTGTGGGTATCGTCATTTTCCTTTTGTGGCTAGTAGGCAAGCAAGTAGAATTGCGTTTGAATCGGGTGGAACAGAAGGACCATTCGTAGAATGGAAGAATATCTGTGAAGAGTGTAAAAAAGCGGTTGTTAATAATTAACTGAAAGTTTATAATTATAACTAAATTATTCCATTGAAGGAGGTGTAGAGATGAATCGTTCTGTGAAGGTATGTTTGCAATGGCTTGAAAACTTGTCATTGATTCGTGCCATTTTTCATGTGCAATTTCGTCAAGGGGGTAGTCTGCCCTTTTTAGGAAATTTCATATGAAAAAAGAACGATAATAAGTCTCTATACCCTTGATAGAATAGAAATTCAAAAGCCATGGGGAAGTCTTATATCGACTTTCCCATGGCTTTTTTTCATGTACAGGGTATGGGCGTGAGAGGGGTTTATGCACATGATTGTATGCAGTGTACAGCAAATTGAAAAAAACTATGGCGGAACAAAGCTATTTGAAAATATTACGTTTGAGATCAAGGAAGGAGAACGAATTGGATTCGTTGGTCGGAATGGCTGTGGGAAATCAACAATTCTTAAAATGATAGCAGGTGTCGAAACAATTGATGAAGGGGCTATTCACATTAAAAAGGGTGCAGCATTGGGCTTGCTGTCACAAATCCCTGACTTTACTGATGGCACCACGGTATATGAATGCTTACAATCTGCTTTTAGCCATATGATTGGGCTGAAGGAGAGACTGGATAAACTTGAGCATAGTATGGCTGTTGAAACTAATGAAAGCTCATTGGCTCGCAGTATAGAACAGTATGGAGAAGTTCAGGAGCAGTTTGAACGGCTTGGCGGCTATGAGATGGACAGCACGATTATGAAGATAGCCAATGGGCTGATGCTCGATTCGATGCTCGATAAACGTTTTGTTTCCTTAAGCGGAGGTGAGAAAACAAAAGTCGGTCTAGGGGTGCTGCTCCTGCAGAAGCCAGATCTCCTATTGTTAGATGAACCAACCAATCATCTGGATATTGGTGCAGTTGAATGGCTTGAAGGATTCCTCGAAGACTATGATGGGACAGTCCTAATTGTCTCGCATGATCGATTTTTCCTAGATCGAACGGTTAAGAGGATTTTAGACTTGGACGATGGAGAGGTATTCGTATACGAAGGAAACTACTCTGAATTCGTGCAAGCAAAAGAAAAACGGCTTCTGGAAGAATTTAATCAATATAAGGAACAGCAGAAGAAAATCAAAAAAATGAAGGAAGCGATAAAACGGTTACGCGAATGGGCCAATCAGGCGAATCCGCCGAGTGAAGGATTGCATAAGCGTGCCCGCAATATGGAACGTGCCCTAGAGAGAATGGAGAAAATTAAACGGCCCATTTTAGAAAGGCGTAAAATGGACCTCGATTTTGACCAATCAGAGCGAAGCGGTAAAGATGTTCTGCAGCTTCATGGAATTACGAAGCGATTTGGTACGCAAACATTGTTTGAGAATATGGACCTGTTTGTACAATACGGTGAACGAATCGCGATTGTTGGTGCTAACGGCACCGGGAAATCAACTATTCTTAAATTGGCTCTGAATGAGATTACACCTGACGATGGAGAGGTTAAACTGGGCAGCAATGTGAAGATTGGATACTTGTCTCAACAGCTATTTCAAGAAGGAAAAGACATGACCGTTCTGGAGGCCTTCCGCCAAGAGGTCCATGTTACAGAAGGGGAAGCCCGTCATATTCTGGCCCGGTTCCTTTTCTATGGTTTTCAAGTCTTTCAAAAGGTTGAGAAATTAAGCGGGGGTGAGCGTATGAGATTACGACTCGCTCAGCTAATGTATAAGGATATTAATTTATTGATACTGGATGAACCAACGAATCATTTGGATATTGATTCGAGAGAAGTGCTGGAAGAGGCATTAAGTGAATTTCCGGGAACTATTATTACGGTTAGCCATGATCGATACTTGCTGAATAAGCTGTTTCAAAAAACATATTGGCTACAAAATCGGACATTACAGCTTTATTTAGGGAATTATTCTTGGGCGAGAGAGCATATGCTTGCAGATATGTTGCAAGGGAAACAAACAAGTCAATCGGTGACTCGGAGTCAGAGTAATGTGAAGCTTGTACACCATGTAATTTTGAACGAGACTTACGAATCACTGGAGAAAAAAATTGATAAGGTGGAACATCTTTTATCAGATATCATTCGTGATATGGAGAAAGAGACAGCATTAGAAGCACTTCAGCTACTATATGTAAAAAAGAAAGAAGCAGAAGAGGTACGTGATGGACTTTATGATGAATTGGAGCGGTTAGATTGTGAGAGCATATGACCTAAAATAAATCAAATGAGGTTGAAGAGACGGCAAGCAATGATTGCCGTCTTTTCTTGCTTTGAAATAGAAGTGTGCAGGATAAAAATGGGATTTGTAGAATAAGATTGTTGTAGGCGAAATGATGATATTTCTATTTTTAAATACATATAGACAGTTAGGAAAAAGTCGAATTGTTTCGGAGAAAGGTGTGAAAACAGTGATTGTGAAAAAATCCTTATATCGAGATTTTTTATTGATTATGTTGTTCCTGCTTGTTCTAATCTCTAATGTTTGTTTATATCGTACAGCATTTGGAGTTGAAATTTTACAATACAATCCAAATGGTGCAGTGGTAGGCTCCATATTTGATTTGGCATTTGTTTTACCGGTTTTATTTATGGCATGGAAGAAAAGCTGGGGATGGAAAAATATGATTTTATTGGCTGCCAGCGGTCTCATTTTAGTACGCTTCCTAATTCCAATGGAATATTTGGCGCCATTTGAATCAATCACCTGGGCCGGCTTTCTGATTGAAGGCTTATTAGTATGTTTTGAAGTGCTGCTCATCGTTACATTGTTCAAATATATGCCGTACATTACCCGTTCTGTTAAAAATAGTCCACTCCCAGTTGTTTTTTCATTCCCGAATGCTGTTGAGCAAAAAATGAAAAAAACGCCTGTTATTATTCAAATGATCTGTTCAGAAATGCTTATGTTTTATTATGCTTTTGCAAGCTGGAACAAAACGGTGAAGCTGGGCGAAAATCAATACACCTTGCATCAAAAATCAAGCTATATTGCTTTCCAAGTGATGTTGATTCACGCGATTGTTTTTGAAACCGCAGCAATTCATTGGTGGCTGCATGAAAAATACTTTCTATTGTCCATGATCTTACTCCTTCTTAATATATACTCGGTCATTCTTTTTGTGGCAGATATTCAGGCTGTCCGTTTGAATCCCTTAAAGATTACGGAGGACCGTATGTATATTTCGCTTGGATTAATGAAACGTATGGAAATAAAGTGGACAGATATTGAATCCATAATTGATGAACAAGAACAACTTAAGCAAAAAGTTACTGAAAAGACGGTTGAATTCATTTACCGAGATTTAGAAGAAGTTTATCCAGATGTTATTTTAAAATTAAAACACCCTGTTCAAGCCACTCTTATAATGGGTATAAAGAAAGAATATGAACAAGTTGCGATTCGAGTAGATGAACCAGAAAGATTCAAGGTTATTCTGAGAGAAAAGGTCACATTAGATAGGGATACTAATCATTAGGAGTAACGATAAAAAAGGCATTGGGGGATATCATGATTCACATAGAGAATGGGCAGCCCATAGAAATCCGCAAATATAGTGAGCAAGACTTTGTTTCTATAAATAAGCTGAATGCGGAAGAACAATGGACAAACTTGGTTGCGGGGAAAGATAAAACAAAGCAAGCCTGGAACAATTCCAATATTGCATTTGTAGTACTCTCAAAAGAGGAAATTATCGGATATATTAGGGGCTTTACTGATAGACATGTCACTCTCTATATTTGCGAACTTTTAATCGATAAAAGATATAGAGGGCTAGGGATTGGTCAGTATCTGCTAAAGTTTGTACATGGATTGTATCCCTCTACGAGAATAGAGATGCTGGCAAGCGGTGAATCTCAATCCTTTTATAACCAAATCGGTTACAGACCTTTTTATGGATTTAGAAAAACATTTGGTGAATAATTTTAGTCATCTATTTTCGTTTTTTTGAAAAGTTTAAAGTAAGGATAGCGCCTAATAAAATGCCTAACAAATATAAAGTGAGAGCATAGAATTCAATAATGATACTAACCAAAAACAATGATCATCAATCCAGATGGTCATTGTTTTATTTTTCTTGTCGATTGTAATTTTCATATTAGTGCCTATTTTGTCTTCTCCTTCTTCCCTCGTTTCCTGTGATATATAACAAAAACTAATCTTCTATTCACCATTAAAATAAACCATTTTTTACAATGCTGGGATATAGAGTCAATTGAAGAGAAAACGCCATGAATTATGATAAAATAGAGAGATAGATATAAAGGGGGGAGGCACATTTAATGTCTTTGCAATTTTATATTGGAAAAACAGGTACAGGTAAGACTGAGACTATTTTAAATGACATTAGGACCAAGCTGGAGAGTGATCCGGAAGGTTCTTCGATTATATATATTGTTCCAGATCAGATGACTTTTCAAGCTGAACTGGAATTGATTAATACACCTAATCTGGGCGGGATGATACGTGCCCAAGTGTTTAGCTTCAGCCGTCTGGCTTGGAAGGTTCTTCAAGAAACAGGCGGTATGGGCAGGCGGCATTTAAATAATGTCGGTGTTAATATGGTGATCCGCAAAATCATGGAGGAAAAGAAGGATGAATTAAAAACCTTTCAACGTTCCAGTGATAAGCAGGGCTTCATTACACAGTTAAGTGATTTGCTGAAGGAATGTAAGCGATATTGCCTGACTCCAGAGGAAATGCTGAACCAATCAGATGGAAAGGTTTCACCGATTTTACGGTCAAAGCTTGATGATTTATCCCTTTTATACAATGGATTTGAGCGTGAATTAGAAGGTCAGTACGTAGATTCAGAGGATTACTTTACTTTATTAGTAGAAAAGATGCCTGAATCAGCTTACCTTCGCGATGCTGAAATTTATATAGATGGATTTTACAGCTTTACAGCCCAGGAATACGGCATTATGGCAGCTCTAATGCAACACTGCAGGAATGTGACGGTTTCGTTGACATTAGATCAGCCCTTTAAAGAATGGGCGCCTGATCCACTTCATTTATTCAGGATGACAGGGGAAACTTATTTTGATCTATACCAGATTGCGCTCCAAAACGGAGTAAAGGTGGAGGAGGATCGTTTATTTAAGGAGCCGCATCGATTTATTCAAAATAAATCCATGCAGCATTTGGATAAATGGTTTGCCAACAGACCGGCACCAGTTTACAATCAGGAGCCGAATTTTGAATTTTGCCCGGCTGGTAACAGAAGGGCAGAGGTGGAAGGAATCGCGCGTAAGATTTTAAAGAGTGTTAGGGAAGGATATCGATACAGAGATATCTTTGTATTAATGAGAAATAGCCAGGAATATGCTGAAGTGGTGGAAACCGTCTTTATGGACTATGGCATTCCTGTCTTTATCGACCAAAAGAGACCTATGCTTAATCACCCTTTGATCGAGCTTATTCGTTCTACGCTTGAAGCCGTAACGAATAATTGGCGTTATGAACCGATGTTCCGTGCTATAAAAACAGACCTTTTGTTTGATAAGAATGCCTATATACCAAAAGAGCGTGAGAGTGCTGCTCTGCTAGAAAATTACGTATTATCCAGAGGCTATTATGGTGACCGATGGAGTAAGAAGCAGGGATGGAAGTATAAAAAAAATCGCGGTCTTGAACTGGTGGCCAGTGTCCAGACAGATGAAGAGCTGAAAATGGAAGCGTTGCTGAATGAAACGAAGGAACAAGTGGCAGAGCCCATCCGTCGACTTGCAAATCGTTTTAAAAAAGCAACATCCGGAACGGATTATGCTCAGGCTTTATACATGTATTTAGATGAGCTTGATATACCGGAAAAGCTTGAAAAAATGGCTAGAAGCGATGAGCAGGAAGGCCGACTCATCCATGCAACAGAGCACGATCAGGCATGGAATGGTGTTATGGAGTTGCTGGATCAATTTGTAGAAATTGTTGGGGACAGGCCGGTTACGTTAAAGAATTTTGGTGCAATCCTAGAAAGCGGGATTGAAACACTGAACTTCTCTTTAATTCCACCTTCCCTTGACCAAGTAGTCGTGACCAATATGGATTTATCGCGCCCTCAAAATGTAAAGATTGCTTTCATAGCAGGCTTAAATGAAGGCGTGATACCTTCTAAAGTAAGTGAAGGGGGAATCCTTTCAGATAAGGATCGAGAAGCACTGCAGTCTTCGGGAATAAAGATGGCACCGACATCAAGCACTAAGTTGTTGGATGAGGAGTTTGCTGCATACAAGGCATTCCTGCTGGCATCCGACTATGTATATTTTTCTTATCCACTGGCTGATGACGAAGGAAAGCAGTTATTGGCTTCATCTTATATGAAACGAGTTAAGGATTTATTTGGTTCAGTAAAAGAAACCTTCTTTGTGCATGATCCGGCTGAAATGAGTGATGAGCTGCAGCTGGAGTATGTGGTTCAGACTAGAGCAACGCTGTCATTCCTGGCGAGCCAGCTTCAACAGAAAAAAAGGAATTATCCGGTATCCCCTGTTTGGTGGGATGTATATAACGAATATGTTAAAGACGGCCCGATGAAGGATCAGGCAGCCTTTGTTCTTTCAGCGCTTTCGTATCAAAATAAAGCGAAGAAAATCCCTGACCAAAAAGCGGTTGAATTGTATGGAGATACAATCCAGGGCAGCGTGTCGAGAATGGAGCTATTCAATAGCTGTCCATTTGCGCATTTTTCCTCACACGGCTTAAAGCTTAGGGAACGGGATATCTACCGTTTAGAAGCTCCTGATATCGGAGAAATGTTCCATGGTGCTCTGCAATGGATGACGGAACAAATCATCGATCGCGGGACAAGCTGGGGAGCTTTATCACGGGAGCAATGTATCCAATTAGCCAGAACGGCTGTAGAGGTAATGGCGCCGAAACTGCAGAATGAAATCCTATTATCTTCCAATCGATTCCATTACTTAAAAAGGAAACTCGAACAAATTGTGGCGAGAGCCTCAATTACTTTAAGCGGCCAGGCGAAAAACAGCCAATTTTCACCGATTGGGCTAGAGCTTGGATTTGGCCGGAGAGGTTCATTGCCTCCACTGACCTTTGAGCTTAAAAATGGAACAAAGATGGAACTGGCTGGACGGATTGATCGGATTGATCAGGCGAAGACAGATGATGGAACCTATTTGAGAATCATTGATTATAAATCGAGCTCGAAGGATTTAAACTTCACGGAAATCTATTATGGAATCGCCTTGCAAATGCTGACATACCTCGATATCGTGGTCACACACTCACCACTGTTGGTTGGGGAACAGGCTAAGCCTGCAGGTGTCCTGTATTTCCATGTTCACAATCCATTAATTAAAAACAATGGAGTTTATACGTTAGACCAGATTGAACGTGAAGTCTTTAAAAGCTTTAAGATGAAGGGATTGCTATTAGGGGATGACCAGGTTGTTAAAATGATGGATAGCGATTTGGAGAATGGGGAATCCCTGATTGTACCCGCAGGATTCAAGAAGGATGGACATTTTACGGCGGCTTCACGGATTGCAAGTGAAGGAGAGTTCTCTCTTTTAAGCCGGCATGTGAAGAGAATGTATGCCGATACAGGTAATGCCATTACGAGCGGTGTGGCTGATATCAAACCATATCGTTTGCAAAATAAATTACCATGCACCTTCTGTAATTTTAAAACAGTTTGCCAATTTGATCCTTCTCTTGAAAGCAACGAGTACAGAGTATTTAAACCGGCTAAAAAAGAAGAAATCTTTGAGGCTATACGGGAGGAGGAAGAAGATGATGAATAACCGTAAACAAATTCCCGTAAAACCGGCAGATGCTTTATGGACAGATGACCAATGGAAAGCTATCACTGCGGATGGAAATGATATTCTAGTAGCGGCTGCGGCCGGAAGTGGTAAAACAGCTGTACTGGTTGAGAGGATTATCAGGAAGATTATTTCAGAGGATAACCCTCTTGATGTGGATCGTTTATTGATAGCCACCTTTACCAATGCTTCAGCTGCTGAAATGCGCCACCGTATTGCGGAAGCACTGGAGAAGGAAATTAAAAAGAATCCGGACTCCAGACATTTACGTAAGCAGCTCAGCTTGCTGAATAAGGCGAATATCTCAACCCTTCATTCCTTCTGCTTGGATGTAGTTCGGAGTCATTATTATTTGTTGGACATTGATCCCGGTTTTCGAATTGGGGACTCAACGGAAATCGAATTAATTAAAGATGAAATTCTTGAAGAAGTATTGGAAACACAGTATGGAATATCAGATAATGAGCCGTTTTTCAGGCTTATCGATGCATTTACGGATGACCGCAGTGATCGTACGATTCTCGAAATTATCCGAGTGCTAGATGATTTTTCACGGTCCAATCCCAATCCTAAAGAATGGCTGGAAAGCCTTGCGGATATGTATGAGATAGGGGAACATACCAGAATTGAGGATCTGCCATTTTATCCAGTCTTGAAATTTGATATCATGATGCGCCTAGCTGCAGCTAAAGAAATGATCCATGAAGGCTATCAATTAACCTTGCTGCCTGATGGTCCAGCAGCCCTGGGCGAAACATTTAAATTAGACGAAGAGCTTATTCACAAGTTATCAGAGTCTATTGAAGCAGATTGGCAGTCAATGGCAGATGCATTTTCAGCGGTTAGCTTTGCCAAAGCAAAAACGATTCGCAAGGGAACCTGTAATGAGGACTTGGCAAAGCAAGCCAAGAAAATGAGAGATGATGTTAAGAAGTTGCTGAATGGAATTTCGAGCGATTTATTCTTCCGGAAAGCAGATAGCTTTTTAAGGGATATATCAGATATGAAGCCGTATGTGGTGACACTTGCCGAGTTGGTCACAGCGTTCCAAAAACGATTCCTGGCAGAAAAGCTTGAACGTGGGATTGTTGATTTTTCCGACTTGGAGCATATGGCGTTAGAAATTCTGGGGACTTATGAGGATGGAGCATTAAAGCCAACAGATGTTGCGTTGGAGTACCGTGATAAATTCAAAGAGGTACTGGTCGATGAATATCAGGATACTAATATGGTGCAGGAAACAATCCTTCAGCTTGTCACACAGGACGGTGAGTCAACCGGCAATATGTTCATGGTTGGGGATGTTAAGCAATCAATCTATCGATTCCGCCTGGCTGAGCCTAATCTATTCATGGGGAAATACAGCAGATTTTTAACAGAGCCGATAGATACCGGAATGAAGATTGATCTGAATAAAAATTTCCGCAGCCGAAGTGAAGTATTGGCAGGTACGAACTTTTTATTTAAACAATTGATGGGTAAAACGGTTGGTAAAATTGAATATGATGAACCCGCTGAATTAAAAAAAGGAGCAGCCTATCCTGAGGATGAAGAGTACCCGGTGGAACTTTATTTGATTGATAAATCGGCAGAAGGAGCTGGTTACGGATCTGAGGATGATGACGAGGCAGACGAAGATCTTGAAACGGTATTGTTGGAAGCTAGGCAAATGGCTGAATTAATTAAACAAATGATTAATGAACGCCGCAAAGTGTATGATGCCAAAACGAAAACATACCGGAACATTACCTATCGGGATATTGTCATCTTGCTGCGTTCCATGCCATGGGCTCCTCAAATTATGGATGAATTCAGAGCGCAGGGTATCCCGGTTTATGCGGATCTTTCTACAGGATATTTTGAGGCGACAGAAGTAGCTATTATGATCTCTCTCCTGCAAATTATTGATAATCCATATCAGGATATTCCGCTTGCATCCGTGCTGCGCTCTCCTATCGTGGGGCTGGATGAAGAAAACCTGTCGGATATCCGGATTACCCTGCCAAAGGGGCAATTCTATGATGCGTTAAAGGCCTATTGCCAGAACGGTTCATTTGAAAAATACGGTACTGTCTATTTAAAAGTGAAGCGATTCTTTGATTATCTTCACGAATGGAGAAACCAGGCGCGTGAGGGAGCACTGTCCAGTTTAATTTGGCAGCTGTACAGGGATACTGGCTATTATGATTTTGTTGGCGGTATGCCTGGTGGTAAACAGAGACAGGCCAATTTATTGGCCCTATATAATCGGGCCAGACAATATGAAGAAAGTTCATTCAGGGGAATTTTCCGCTTTCTGCGTTTTATCGATCGTATGAGAGAAAGGGGCAGTGATTTGGGTGCGGCGCGTGCCCTCGGTGAACAGGAAGATGTTGTCCGGATTATGACCATTCATAAGAGTAAGGGACTGGAATTCCCTGTCGTGATTCTGGGTGGCTTGTCTAAAAAGTTTAATCAAATGGATTTAAAACGTTCCTATTTAGTGGATAAGGATCTGGGTCTTGCATTTCGATATGTGAATCCGGAGTTAAGGATCACGTATCCATCCTTACCGCAGATTGCCTTTAAAAAGAAGCAGCTCCTTGAAAATATTGCGGAAGAGATGCGCGTTCTGTATGTTGCGTTAACCCGTGCAAAAGAGAAGCTGTACTTAATCGGAACACTCTCAGATGCTGAAAAATCGTTTAAGAAGTGGTCTGCCTATGAGAATAAAGAAGGCTGGCTTCTACCTGATTATACAAGGGCAAATGCCACTTCTTATATGGACTGGATTGGTCCGTCTCTAGTGCGGCATCGTATCTTTAAAGAAGGGGCAATCGCCAGTGATTCACTTGCTGAGATTGCCAGTCATCCATCAGAATGGCAGGTACATGTCCGAAAATCGAATACGTTGCAATCAATTACAGAGGAAGAAAACCTTGAAAGTAAACGATTATTTAAATCAATTGAACAAATGGAACCAATTGAGGTAGAGTCTGAGTTTAAAGAACGGGTCAGGGACCAAATGGAATGGGATTATCGATTTAAAAGCTCGACAACTGGGCGTTCTAAACAGTCTGTGTCCGAATTGAAACGATTAAATGAATCAAAGGATGAATATAGTGCAACTGATTTGGTTCGGGCGACCTTTAAACGGATGAATTTAAAGAGACCGGCTTTTATGCAGCAAAAAACAATGTCACCTGCAGAAAAGGGAACGATGATGCATTTAGTGATGCAGCATTTGGACTTTACAAAGCCAGTCACGGAAGTGTCTGTTCAGACGTTACTGGAGTATTTGGTGATGAAGGAATACGCTACGAAGGAACAAGTCAGTGAGATAAGAACTGACCAGATTTTGAGCTTTTTTGAAAGTGAATTGGGTCAACGCTTGCAGCATGCCCAAAAAATACGCAAGGAAATTCCATTTACAATGGCACTTCCTGCACATGAAGCATATCAGGATTGGCAGGATGGCGACGAGAACATTCTTGTTCAGGGGATAGTGGATTGCCTATTTGAAGATGAGAATGGGCTTGTACTGCTTGACTATAAAACAGACGCGATAACAGATCGATTTAAAAATGGATTTGAAGAAGCTGAGCCTGTATTAAAAGAAAGATATGAAAAGCAGATTCAGCTATATACAAGAGCGATTGAACAAATCCTGAAAAGAGAAGTATCAGAAAGATATCTGATGTTCTTTGACGGTACACACGTACTGAAGCTTTAACTGCTGAAGGCGGCACATTTGGGCGGGAAACCGTGCAGTTGTGTCGTCTTTTTTATATTTTCACTTTCGATATTGTCTAATTTGGGAAAGCAAAAGGCGAACATACACCGCTTATCATTTATTAATCCTCATCAATCTCATTATCTGATTCAGAATTCGATACAATAAATTCTTTTAAGTTAGAAGCTACTTCTTCTAATTCGCCGGTTTCGTGATACCAAATATAAATTTTATCCTCCACGATTGTATCCACAATCTTATAGCATAATTTGTCCCCTGTACCATCCTCGCCAATAGATATGAGATTTTCATCCATTTCCTCATCTCGCATATCTTTATTTTGTCTTACAATATCATCCCATGTTCTTTTTAAATTTCTAGGATCTTTAATGGGGAAAAGGATCCATTCATCAATCTGTGCTTGGTTAGATAGTTTAAAAAGGTCTTTATACTGTCCAGGAAAAAGTATTTCGAATTGTTCTTCTGCAGATTTTATATCTAAATCTGTAACTCCAGGTTTTTTTGTATCAAGCAAATCGACAATATCATGCATTTAATACATAACCTCCCTTATAATCTTATATAAAGATTCTTGATATATTTTTAAAATCCTTTTTCAGTGGACATAAAGAAATCCTATTAGCATTTATGCCAATAGGATTTCTCTAAGAAGTATCATTGATCTAGTTTAAGGCTGTAGAAAGTCTTTTTCCTTATAGGCTGGATTTGGATATTTATAGAATCCTTCACCCGTTTTCATACCCAATTTGCCTTTATCAATGAATTCTGTTTTGACCAAATCCGCAATATCCTTGAATGGATTTTGCTCTGGATTTGGATGCTTTGCTGCTTTAGTACTGACGATGTTATAAACTGTTTCCAAACCGACTACATCAATAATCGCAAATGGTCCAAGAGGTGCACCTGTAGCAATCATCCATGTTTTATCGATTGTGTATGGATCCGCTACTCCATTTCCCCATAGATTTTGGGCTGCATCCAGTAATGGAACGAGTAAGCTGTTTAGAATATAGCCAGGTTGCTCTTTTTTAATATGGAGCGGAACCATTCCAATTGCGGCTGCGAATTGCAGTACATCTTCAACCACTTGGTTATCAGTATGAGGATGTGGCATGACTTCTCCAGTATTATTCATCCAAACGCGGTTTGCGAAGTGCAGAGCCAGGAATTTCTCTGGACGTCCAGTATATTCGGCGAAATCACTAGGAAGCATAGTAGAAGAGTTTGTCGCAAACACCGTATGTTCAGGTGCAACTTTACTCAACTCAGTGTAAAAGTTAATTTTGATTTCTTTTAGCTCTGGAATAGCTTCAATAACCAAATCGGCATTAGCTGTTGCGATTTTTAAATCTGTTGCATATTGAATACGTGATTGAGCAGACTGGGCTGCTTCCTGTTCGTTTTTAAAATAGCCAACGTAGGTATCTTCTAAATCAGTGATACGGTTCTTTGCTTGTTCAATGGCGCTCTCGTTAATATCATAAATAGTGACATTGAAGCCCTTAAAGGCTGTTTGAAAAGCGATTTGGCTCCCTAAAACCCCGCTGCCTGCAACTGTAACATTTTTATAATTCATGATTAATTTCCCCCAATCTGTAATTTGGATATTCTGTTCTTACCAGTAAATATCCATACCCTTCAAGGGAAATATACTACTATATTGTTAAAAATAAAAATAGTAAGACCTTAGACCTGTCCAAAGGAAATAAAACGATATAGGTAGGAGTAAAAAAGGAATGGATATACCTTAAGAATGGAAATATAAATGAATACAATCCTTGATGCTAATTTACGGAAAAGGTACGAAGGAGGGGGATTATATGAGTAAAGCAAGGAGCGGTGTATGTGAACTCTGTCTGCGAAATGATGTCGAGCGGACTATTCACCATTTAATTCCACGGGAATATGGAGGGGGCCCCAATGATACCTCCAAGCTATGTATTCCTTGCCATAAACAGATTCATGCTCTTTATCCAAATTTGGAGCTGGCTGTCAGACTTAATACGATTGAGAAACTGAGGGATGATCCTGAAATAAAGAAATATTTAAAATGGATTATAAAGCAGCCAGCAGGCAAATTGCCACGAATAAAAAAATCCGGCTATAAGGCCGGAAGAAGATGAGTGATTAATTGTTTGCTGAGATGGGTTGATCAACCCCATTTATACCAATAACGGAATTTCCGCTAATTCCATTTGTATCAAAAATAACACCTCCGGTAATTCCAGAGCCTGAACCATTCACACTTTTAGTTGCGTGTTTTGGAGAGATAACTAGGGAATCTCCAAACTGAATAATTCCGCTTCCTGCATTAAGAACTTGGACGGAACCGACAAGAGCAGGCATTAAGTTTCCTCCCTTCTTTCATTACTGGGCCGATTTAGAAGCTGTCTTACATTCATGACTCTAGTTTCGGAGCGGATAAACCGTCCGTTTCCTACCTGTAATAAAGAGGAGGCAGAGATGGCCTGTGTTCGGATACAATCTACAAAAAGGTATGGATTAACATTTTCAAAATTGATATGGACCATTTCATCAATTGGTTCAAAGTCAGGTACTGTGTAAAATACTTTATAATCTCCGAAATTACCTTCCTGTCCGTAAAAAAATTCCTGTTCCCGCTGATAGGCAAGGACATTGTCAGCTGAATAACTATATTGAAGTTCTCCTATGTCAAATGTAGATCCCCTTGATAAAATGGATACATGAATATGATTGACTATCGATGTTCTTTCCCACATGGCATTGTCCTCTTTAACGATTGACAATAGGCTGCAATGGCCCAAATTCTAATGCGTTTAATGGTGTGTCAGAGGCAGCAAATAGCTGCATGGTTTCTGTATCGCCGACTTTAATGGCAGAGGCGCTCGATACAGATATTAACTTAATACAGCCAACCTTAATTTGTTCGTTTACGACATGGAAATTCATCACACTGCTCACTGCTCCTTCATTGAATCAGGATAAACCTCTATAAATCTGATGATGGCATTTTCAATATCTGTTCTGAGTACTTCTGATATTTGCTCCCGAATTGCCGGGATTTTTTGCTCAGTCCGGTTATGAGGCGGCGTTCGATCCAAATAATGATGAATACGCTGAGGAAGTTGCCGGGCTAGATCCTCCATGATAAAGGAGCGCATGGTTTCATCCGCTTTTTGTTCGCAGATATTTTCGGCTCTTTTAAAGATTTCATCCTTCTGATTATTTAGGTCAAGTAAAACCTCGCTCGTTAGTTGATGGACAAATTCATCCCTGGATGGAAAGAGAAATGGACCGGGAGGAGTGTGATTATTGATAGCCAACTCATCGATTTTTTCTAAATCTGATGGGGTTAGCCCAATATTTAAGGTACCCTCCAATCTTTCCACTTTCAGTTGGTCAAATTTATATTCTATCCGATCGACTCGAATCGGTGCCTGGTGTTTTGCCTCTGTTAATTCTTCTTTTAATCTCTTTACGTCTTCTTCCAGTTTGCGGATAGCCTGCTGTTGATATTCCAGCGTATTTTGTAAGTAGTGTAGGAATTGGGTTAAATCCTGCTGCAAATGACTCATCCTTTCCTATTCTGGACTTGAACCTGCGGTGAATCTTCTTCAGTCTCAAAAAGGGGATGGTGCGCTTCCGGAGCAGGTGCCTCAAAGCCACCGGAATTGGTCATGAGTGACTTGGACTTGATGATACCGGCACTGCCGATTTGCAGGACGGATGCATTGGCGATTGCGTTAATTTTAATGGTATTAATCATAATCGTTTGCTTAACAAAGATGTTCATTTTCTTCACCTCTAAAACGTAAATGCAATTGGTTGATCGACAACATCTGCATCAAACGTATTCGTAGCACTGTAAGGATTATTTACAGCTACATAGTCACCCGTATTAAAAGAACCCGCTCCGGAAAATGTTTTAGCATTAGAGTAGGGAGTGACTTTATAAATATCCCCCACATTAAATACACCGCTGCTCCCTACACTGAGAATTTGGACAATACCTACAATTCCTGGCACATTTAACACCTTCCTTGGGTATACCTGTATCTGGATTCTTAACAATTCTTTAACAGTATATGTGGAATGGGCTGAAAGGTGAGGGAACCTCCCTGTGCTTTAGAAAAAATAGATAATTATGATAGGGGATTTTAGCAGAAACTGCTAAACTGGTTTTATAAGAAATTTTTAGGAGAGAGGAGTGTAATATTGCAATCCATAACGGATAAACAAAGGATACATGTGGTTGATTTTCTGCGTGGGATTTCAATTGTAGGAATTTTATTGGTCAACATGCTCGATTTTCATTCGCCTTTTTTGTATCTTGAATTAGATTATTGGGATAACAAGCTAGATCTCTATACATATGCACTCATTGATATTTTGGCACAGGGGAATTTTTACCTGCTTTTTGCCTTTTTGTTTGGGTTCGGTACGGTTATTTTAATGACTAGGGCAGAACAAAAGGGGATATCGTTTCCTGCTTTATTTACAAGGCGGATGATCTTTTTGCTTTTGCTGGGAATGATTCATGCATTTTTAATTTGGCACGGTGATATTTTAATCACGTATGCCGTTTGTGGGTTACTCTTGCTGCTGGTTTATCGATTAAAAGGTAAAACATTGCTTCGTTTATCGGTATGGTTATATACCATTCCTTATGGAATATTTGGGCTACTTATTCTGCTGCTCGAATTATTGACCCCAACATCTGGTTTGTTAAATACCGATTTTTCAAAAATAAATAAAGCCATCGAGATCTATTCAAATGGGACGTTTGCAGAGATTTTTTCAATGAGATTTAATGACTGGGCTGCTGTCAATGGACCGGCAAATATGTTTTTTTTATTTTTATCGGTTTTTCCATGTATTCTGGCAGGAATGGCTTTTGCCAAATTGGAATGGCTCACGAATCTGAAGGTTCATCAGAAAAAGCTACAGGTCATGTTTCTTGTATCATTGCCTGTAGGACTACTTTTAAAAATGTATCCGTATCTATCGACCCAAAATTATGCGACTGAATTTTGGCAAGATATTTTTGGCGGGCCCTTCCTGACACTGGCCATTATAACAGGGATTACCCTTATTTATGATAAATCTCCAAATGTTAGAAAAATGGCTGTTCCCTTTGTCAGACTGGGAAGAATGTCGCTTACAAATTACCTTATGCACTCCATTCTGTGTACGCTGATCTTTTATTCATATGGACTAGGGCTTTATGGCGAAGTGGGAGCTTTTATGGGTACTTTATTAGCTGTATTAATTATCCTGTTTCAATTGGTATTTACAAAATATTGGTTACGTTCTTTTAGAATGGGACCAATTGAATATGGCTGGAGAATCATTACTTACTGGGACAAACCATCATTCAAGCGGGAAAAGGAATATGATACATTTCAATAAGGGTGGAACGCAGTTTAATAAGAGTATAGCTTAAAAGTGGAGAAACGTAATTTATCATTTTAGTAGCAGTAAACAGCTGTATAAATGGTTTTAAACCAATCTGAAAGGAATGGATGTAGAATGAAATTCTCAACCGTTAATGATAATGGAAAAGCAGTAGCAGGATTGATTGATCAGGATTTATTTTATTCTTTAGAAGTAATTAAGCAATCCAGTGAGGCGCTGAATGGATTGCCAACTTCTTTACAGGCTTTGATTGAAGAATCCGAAACATGGCTGCCAATGCTTCAGGAATGGGTACAAGCTGCAGAGAAAACAGAAGGTAAATCAATCGACTCTTTGTCATGGATGGCTCCTCTGCCGCGTCCGCACAAAAATATTTTTTGTGTAGGTAAAAATTACGCTGCACATGCTACTGAATTTGATGGCGGGGTTCCACCGGAGGATATGATTGTATTTACGAAAGCTCCGACCGCAGTCAATGCCCACAAACAGGCTGTGCCTCTTCATGCAGAAGTAACGAATGAGCTGGACTATGAAGGGGAATTGGCTATTGTCATTGGCAAAAAGGGAACCTCTATTTCCCGTGATAAAGCTTATGATTACATTTTTGGATATACCATCCTAAATGATATAACAGCAAGAGATCTGCAATCCAAGCATCAGCAATATTTCCTGGGAAAAAGTCTGGATGGTACGTGTCCAATGGGTCCGTGGATTGTTTCAAAAGATCAAGTGTCACATCCATATGATCTGGAAATTAAAACAAAAGTAAACGGGGAAACAAGGCAGCATGCCAGAACGTCATTATTTTTGTTCCCAATTGACGAAATCATCGCTACGATTTCTAAAGGAATTACGCTTGAGCCTGGCGACATTATTGCTACAGGTACACCGGCAGGAGTAGGAAAAGGGTTTAAACCACCGCGTTATTTAAAAGATGGTGATGTGATTGAAATAACGATAGAATCGGTTGGGACCTTGAAATCTATCATTTCTAAATAAATTGTAAATACATAATGTTCGAAGATTACAACCTAGTATGCTACTATTATGTTGAATATTGCTGAAAGTGGGGGGATTTTATGAGTGGGTCTACTTATGAACATATTTTTATGTGGGTGTTATCCATTATTGTGTTCTTAGTGTCTTTAAAAATGACAGGAAAAAATTTAAAAATAATGATGATGATTAATAGGGTACTATACATATTAATTATTGCAACAGGTATCATTATGTTAATGAATGTTTCCAATATTGGTGGGGAATATATCGCCAAGATAATTATTGGTGTTTGGGTAATCGCTGCAATGGAAATGACAAACGTGAAGCGATCAAAAGGAAAGAGTCACAAATCTTTCTTCATCCAGTTTTGGATTTCGTTTGTTTTAGTGTTATTGCTAGGCTTTAGATTACCTATTGGTATTCAATTATTCGGATAAGTTATGGCTCAGTCGATCGAGACTGGGCTTTTTTATTTAATCTAATTAATTTATTATCATAAAAGGTTTTTTCATTTTACTTCTAGAATTAATTTAAATTCAGAAGGGAGATGAAGTTCTTGAGATTTACGGAACGTACCTTGAGAATTTTTAAATATGCAGAAATAGAAGCTAAAAGGACAACTAATATCATTTATCCAGTTCATTTAGTACTAGGGATGTTGCTTGAAAGGACAGGTGTCTGTGCTGAGCTATCTATTAAGAATCCAGAGCTTCGGGAGCTATTAGTTAAGCGGATTAAAGAAGTGTACTCGAATACATACGAACATGGAATTGTTTATGAGCCCTTTAAAATGAACATTTCTTTATCGACTGATCAGGTATTAATACATGCAAATAACCGAATGAAACGCTTTAACCAGATTTATTTGAATGAGGGTCATCTGGCTGATGCCATATTTAAAAGCAATGACCATTTAACAAGATCCATACTGGAAGGCTTAGATGTTTCCAGCATACTTGGAATAATGTCTTCCCCGAGAGATATGGTTGTTCCTCTGAAGGATTATGAATTCCCAAGCATTTTAACAAGTAATATAAATTATCGGAAAGCGGAGCAAAATGATGCCGCATCGTTAAAAGCCTTTGTGGAAAGTGAATTTGGAAATGGGTGGCTGGATTCAATTGAAAATGGGTTTTTACAAGATGATATTCCTGTTTTCATTGCTTTAGAAGATAACCAAATTAATGGATTCGCTTGCTTTGATGTAGTTAGAAAAAGAAAGGGATTGTTCGGTCCGATGGGAACCTCTCTATCAAACCGAGTACAAGGAATAGGATACAATCTCCTTCATCATTGTTTAAGAGAGATGCAGGAAAAGGGCTATGAATATGCAATTATCGGGCAGGCTAGACCACTGGAATTTTATGAAAAAGCGTGCAATGCTATCGTGATTCCAAGGGATTAATGACTGCGATTTTGAAAGTATAGATACTTTCTATTTAAGCTGTTCAAATTTATTTTTGCAGAAATAACAATAAAACTCTTATAATATTCAATCTTACTATTTAGACCAATGGTTATATTGTGATTGTTTTGTAAAATAACTATCGTTCGTTTTGTTATAATGAAGTTTATAAAATAATACTTTTCTTTATAGGGATATCTTCCCGGGAATTAAATAATGTGAACTAGCAGCAGGTGATAATATGATTTTGGAATGTATTGTGGAAAATGAAAAAGATGCCATTAAAGCAGAGCAGCTCGGCTTTAACCGTTTAGAATTAGTGTCTGCCATGTCGGAAGGCGGATTAACCCCAAGTTATGGAACAATAAAACGTGTAATTGAAAATGTGAATATACCTGTTCAGGTCATGCTACGACCGCATGGCTATTCTTTTGAATATGATGAATTCGATTGGTTGTCGATGAAGGAAGAGCTTCAAGCCTTTTCAGATTTAGGTGTACAAGGGATTGTCTTTGGCTGCTTGAGGAACAGGAAAATCGACCAGGCTTTACTGGAGAAAGTGATAAAGGAAGTACCGCATTTTGATATTACGTTCCATAGGGCGTTCGATGAACTAAAGTCTCATGTAGAGGGACTCGAAGTGCTTTGTCAGTACTCCCAGCATGTAAAGCGGATTCTAACTTCCGGCGGTGAAAGTAGAGCCTATGAAGGCAGGGAAACACTGCAGCAGCTGATTACGTTATCAGATGGATGGTCGGGTCCTGAGATCTTAATTGGCGGGGGCCTGGATAAGGAGCATATGGAGGAATTGCATTCATACCTGAATGCAAAGGAATACCATTTTGGGTCCGGGGTCCGAGTAGACCGTTCTTTTGCCAATGGGTTCGACACCGAAAAAATAGAGTACATGCTTGAGTTATTTGAAAGTAAGTGATGGTTGAAAAGATCGTTATTGGTCAGTCGAAGACTTCTACTCTATGATTCATAGATTTTTTTATCCGTTATCATGTATATTCTAAGAATTTATTAAAACTACATGGTCATTACGTAGAGTATGTCCGTTATGGGTTTATAAGCTGGTGAATGAAGATAGCTGGAAACAGTCAAGGGCAAGCAATGGTTAAGCCGCTTTTTATTATTCAGTCAGGATAAATATATAGGGGTGAAAAAGAGTGGAGAAGTTTGTATTTATATTTGGTCCACAGGCGGTTGGTAAAATGACTGTAGGACAAGAATTAACTAAAATTACAGATATGAAATTATTCCACAACCATATGACAATCGATATGCTTCACCCGCTTTTTGAATTCACATCTGAAATGTGGAGGTTAGCCAAACTTTTTAGAAGTGAAATTTTTGAAGCCTTCTCGAAAAGTGATACCTATGGGCTTATATTTACAAAGGTTTGGGATCTCAGTTCGGAACAAGAGTATGAGGAAATCGAGAAAATGTGTGAGATTTTTGAATCCAGGGGGATTGAAGTCTATTTTATTGAATTAGAAGCTGATGTAGAAGAAAGGCTATTACGCAATAAATCACCGAATAGATTAGAGCATAAACCAACTAAGAGAAACAAGCTGGAATCTGAGGAACATCTTTTATCCACTATGGAAAACTTACGATTAAATTCGCTTGAAGGTGAGATAAACAAGAAAAATTACCTGAGAATTAACAATACAGATTTAAGTGCAGAACAAGTTGCCCAAAAGATAAAAAACGACTTCAAATTATAAAGCGCTTATTGGTAGTTTCATATTTATTTAATAGAATAGAAGCATTTTTGCTATGATAGTGAAGTGTAAGAATATCATGTAACATAGCGGTGCTCTTATTAATTTTCTTACCAAAACAATGAGCAATGTTAATTGAGCTAATTGTTCAGTTGGATCTTACCTGATGCTGCCGCCAAATGTGCGGCTTTTTTTATTTAATACGAAGATAAAACGCATCCATACATACAGCATATTCTATTACTAAATATACTTTTATGACAGCGAGAGGAGAAACAGTGGTGCATAGAATTAAAATCGAAACAATCACATTTTGGATAGTTACACTGTTAATGGGGGCTGCAACAATAATAATGTTCATAGATGGTGACAGTACGAAAGGATTCATGGGTATTCTAACTTGTATGAGCTTAGTAGTCTTAGGCGGTTGGCAATGGAAAGCAAAAAAGCCGCTTGACTGGCCACTTATGGTGATGACGTATTTATTTATTTTCATTTCAGTCGGAATTGGTACATTTGGCGGAGGTTATGCGATTAATCACTTTGATGATTTCCTCCATGTTACCTCCGGGATTTGGCTTGGGTATGCAGCATTGGTACTCACTAGGCAGATAATTGGTGAGGAGCTTACACAAAAATTGCCGAAAGCGTTTCTAGCTAGTATCATGGTTATCTTTGCGCTTTGCTCAGCTGGTGCATGGGAGCTGCTCGAGTTTGCGGGCGATCAATTATTTCATTTTACTGCTCAAGGACGAGATCATAAGGATACGATGTTTGATATGATGGATGGATTGATTGGTGGGATTATTAGCGCAGTTTTTTACCTTATCATCAGAAAATAATAAATGAAGTCGGCCGCATGATGGTGGCCGGCATTTTTACTATTTTGGAATACTCGCTTGAGTTCATTAGATACGTTGATTTAAGAAGGATTAACACTAATTATGTTGAAAATATAATATTGAGGTTCGGTAAATGAAGAAGGATATAGTCTTTAATTTTTAGAATTAAAACCTTTAATTTTAGACAGGGGATTTATATGAAAAAAATCATGCTTATTGGTTCTGGAGGTTCAGGGAAATCAACTTTAGCAAGACAACTGGGTGAAAAGTTGAATATAAATGTCTATCATCTCGATGCATTGTTTTGGAAACCCAATTGGGTAGGCGTTTCTAAAGAGGAGCAAATACAGGTTCAAAATGAGCTAGTAACAAAAGATTACTGGATTATTGATGGTAATTATAGTGGCACAATGGATATAAGGTTAAATGCCGCCGATATGATAATCTTTCTTGATATACCTAGAACGATCTGCATATACAGAGCATTTAAAAGAATGCTCCAATACCGTAATAAAACAAGACCAGATATGGGAGAAGGCTGTGAAGAGAGATTTTCTTTCGAGTTTTTAAAATGGATCTGGGAATATCCAAAAAAGCAAAAACCAAAAATTTTAAACAGACTCAAACAGTTTTCGGAAGACAAAGAGATTATCATTTTGAAATCAACCGGAGAAGTTGAAAAGTTCTTTGAAAAGATTAAATGATTATAGTTGTTGTTAATTGAAATAGCATTAATGTAGTGTGAATCAATGCTTAATGGAATTCTAAAGGGTGAAAATGTCTTTGTTAACTTACGGAGGTGTGTCAAAATATACAGGGTTGGCGTTATAGTCATAAGGTTAACCAGAAGACAGTTAGTATAAGACACGTACTAAATCTGTATGATATCTATTTTTCTCTGATTTTATTATTATCCATAATTACGATTCCAATTTCTTTAGATGTAACTATACAATTTTATTATAATGAAGAGCTAAAAATGGAGCCGAAAAAAGTTAAAGAATTTTCACCATTTATTTTTTGTCTGCAATCGTCTATTTTACATTTATTAACTATTACTATAGGTGTAACAAGAAATAAGAACATTTTATCCAACCACTATAATTATAAGTTAGGGGATGCATGATGGGTATGGAGACTGAGTATTTAAGGATTATTAAGGAACGATTTAAAAGTGTTAAAAGTCTCGGAGATAAAGCAATTTCCCAATTATCAGAAGAAGATATTCGTTGGGTATTAAATGAGGAAGCCAATAGTGTGGCCGTTATCGTGCAGCATTTAAGCGGAAATATGGTATCTAGATGGACCGATTTCCTGAATTCTGATGGAGAGAAGCCTAATCGGAATCGGGAACATGAATTTATAGATCATCTTTTAACAAAGGATGAAATGATGGGTATTTTAGAAGAAGGTTGGAATACTCTTTTTGAAGCACTACATAATTTAAGTGAAGAAGATTTATTAAAGAAAGTATATATACGTGCGGAAAGTCATGTGGTAATAGACGCAATCGAGAGGCAATTAGCTCATTATGCGTATCACATTGGACAAATTGTTTATATCGGTAAACAAATAAAGAGTAAAGATTGGAATAGTCTAAGTATCCCAAAAGGTCAATCAGAAGCTTATTTGCAGCAAATGCTGAAAAACATCAATCCTGAAATAGGGTATCCTCTTAATGAAACCCCTCTAAAAAAACTATAGTGGCCAGTCTGTTACATGAAGTAAACAGATTATAACCTAAAGTGCTTACGAGCTGAAAGTACTTTAGGTTATCAGCATTTAAAATGGATTGTAGATGTAAAGGTGAAGTGAGCTGCCAGTGTCCTTAATCCTTGTTCTTTACTAATTTTTCAATGATCATCCGCTTGCCGGTATTCAGGGTAAATTCAAAGCGGTTTTGTTCTTTGTTATGCTCGTTAAAATGATGATGGACAGAACAGATATAATCACCATTATCAAAAATGAAAAAGTTTGTGCCTGATGATTGGGCAGTAGATGAAAAGGATAATTGGTTATAGCCATAAATACAGTCATAAGCAGAGAAATCCATGCTGTTTAACGTCGTGATGAACTGAAAGAATGCATCATCCCTTAATTCCTCCAGTAATCGTTCTAACGAGTATTGCAAATTTTTTTTAATACGAACCTGGTCTTCATCTTTTATAAAAATAAGCTCTTTGCCCGATAAGAGCTTCCCGTCTTCTACTAATGTCCCTTTTCTCCAACGGTTATTACGATAAATGGATATCTCGTTATTCATATATTCCTCAAGTGGGTATGCCTCATCTGTTTCTTCATCGAAAAAGACCCATTGATCATTGATGTTTTCAAAAATTCCTTCTGTATATGCTCGCAGCTGTTTACTCAATAGTTGATTTCTAAGTTGATTTTTCATGTGTGCGCCTCCAAGTGCAGATAAAAGAGTCTATGTAGAACTCAAATTACTGCATATCCGTTTTGTAATGATAATATTTATGGCACTGTTTTCTATTTCTTGACATAAGCATGCTCTTTTATAACCTCACCCCTTAAAGTTGGACAATTAACAACTTTGTGTAAGATGCATATCATGTTAGCAGGAATGGGCCATTGCTTGTTTGAAAGGATGATGCATTTTGTGCGGTATAACTGGCTGGGTTGAATTTAATCGATCTATTGATCAAGAGAAAGAGATTCTCATAAAAATGACAAATACACTCTCAAAACGTGGACCGGATGACACGAATATCTGGGTTAGCCAACATGTCGGTTTGGGACATAAAAGGCTCATTGTGGTCGATCCGCTGTGTGGAAAACAACCTATGATCCGTGAAAAAAATGAGAATCAGTTTGTACTATGCTACAATGGTGAACTTTACAATACAGAAGATATACGAAAAGAACTATTATTAAAAGGATATTCATTCACTGGCCATTCGGACACTGAAGTTCTGTTAACTGCCTATATGGAATGGCAAGAAAAATGCGTGGATTTTTTTAATGGGATATTCGCCTTTGCGATTTGGGATGAAGCCAAACAACAATTATTTGTGGCAAGAGATCGACTAGGGGTAAAACCTTTTTTTTATTCCCTGCAAAATGGCCAATTTTTGTTTGGTTCTGAAATAAAAGCAATTATGGCACACCCGACAGTCAAGCCGGTTCTGACCAGAGAAGGACTTGCAGAAATATTTGGACTTGGTCCTTCGCGATCACCTGGTTCAGGAGTTTTTAAAAACATTCACGAGCTCCGTCCAGGGCATACCTTAACCTTTAATAGAGAAGGACTTGAAATGAACCGATATTGGAATGTGAAGAGTGAAACACATCAGGAGAGCCTGGATGAAACCGTGGAAAAGGTCCGCTTTCTAGTGACGGATGCAGTAAAAAGACAATTGGTTTCAGATGTTCCATTATGTACATTCTTATCAGGGGGACTCGATTCGAGTGCCATTACAGCAATCGCTGCCAAGCAATATCAGAAGGAGGGGAAACCTGCTCTTAATACGTACTCGATTGATTATGAGGATAATGCTGCCCATTTTCAAGCAAATGAATTCCAACCCAACGCGGATGGGCATTGGATTGAACTAATGAATCAGGAATTTGGCACAAAACATCACTATTGTGTCATCAGTCAGGAAGAACTGATTACTAATTTGGGAGAGGCCATGATCGTAAAAGATTTACCAGGAATGGCAGATATCGATTCTTCCTTGCTTTGGTTTTGCAGAAAAATCAAAGAAGACTATGTCGTCGGTCTTTCTGGAGAATGTGCGGATGAGATTTTTGGAGGCTATCCATGGTTTCATAATCCTGAACAATTATCAAACGATACTTTTCCATGGATGCGCTCTATACATGAACGAAATCAATTACTTAGACAAGACTGGAGAAAAAAGCTATCTCTTGAAGAGTATGTAAAGCATAAATATCAGGAAAGTCTACAGGAGACACCTTTGCTTTCGGGAGAATCTGACTTGGAAACAAAAAGAAGGCAGTTATTTTATTTAAATATGACTTGGTTTATGACCAATCTCTTGGATCGTAAAGACCGAATGAGTATGGGAGCAAGTTTAGAAGTGCGTGTGCCATTTGCGGATCATCGTCTAGTGGAATATGCCTGGAATATACCGTGGGATATGAAAATGGCTGGTAACCGGGAAAAGGGAATTCTAAGGAAAGCCTTGAAGGGGATCCTGCCGGAAGATGTTTTATACAGAAAGAAAAGCCCATATCCGAAAACACATAATCCTCTTTATACAAAGCTGGTGAAGGATTGGCTTGAGGAATTGTTGGAGGATGGGGATTCCCCCCTATTCGAATTCTTCGATAAAGATCAGCTGAAAGCCCTTGTTGATACTGGAGGATCATCATTTAAAAAGCCATGGTTTGGGCAATTGATGTCCGGTCCGCAATTACTTGCTTATTTGATTCAAGTGCATTTATGGTTTAAGCATTACAATATTACTTTGGAGGATTCATAAGTAAAACTAAGGCTGCCTATACCATGGCAGCCTTTTCTCGTGCAAAATACGGTATAACTGAAGAATCTCGTTATGTAATTTATATTTTACATTATGGAATATATATGTTACTTTAACATCGAGGTGTATTATGGAAAATTTAGTAAAAGTTGCTCGTGTAAGAGTAGGTTTGACGCAACAGCAATTGGCTGAAGCTGTTGGTATTACAAGGCAAACGGTTAGTCTTATTGAGAAAGGGAAATACAACCCATCATTAAAGCTATGCTTGCAAATTTGCTATACAGTAAATACAAAATTAGATGAAATCTTTTGGATTGAAAAGGAGGATATTGAATGAAAAAGATTACGGATGAGAGGCTTATCTTCAAAAATTTACAAAATATTAAAATAGCTTATATCATACAAACACTTGGTATTCTATGTATACTTGGATACGATTTTTTTCAGGGCGGCCTTGAACAAATGCGTTCAAATCCTCTTTGGTTTTTATTTATATTAACTTCTGTTGTGTCTGCTTATTTATCAATGAGTGTAAGTATCGAACATGAGAAAGAAAACATTAATCCTAAAAAATCATTTATGATAAGTTTAATAGTATTGACTGCTATTGTAGTCATTTCTGCCTCTCTCATTTCAATTACACCTGGCTATGGATGGGGGGAAGGTCTGCTTGTAGGAGGTGTTATTTTTATCTGTGGTCTTACACCTTTGTATTATGTTTACCGGTTAAGAATGAAATAAGGAAATAATTTTGTAGATGAATAAGTATATAGAGATATGGTTTAGCAGCTTTATAAGGTCTAAGAAAAAAGTGATTCTACATAAAAAAACATGAGACGGAGGTAGTACATTGAACGATTTCCCTCTTTGCTTCAGACAAACTGAAAGTGAAAAAATAATTAATCGCTTTGGGTTGGATTTTTATAAGAAGGTCTTGTTAGATCTTGTACATTATGCAGACAAGTGGAGTTTAACAGCCTTTCAATTCATTCCGTCTTATTCCGCAAAGGTAGTGTTCAAATGTCAGTCTAAAAAATATGGTGATGTGATCCTAAAACTAGCTGATCCTTCTTTTGGGGAGATTGTTAAAGAATATCGTACGTTACGCCAATATCATGTGCGAGGATTTTGTAGAGTGATTGAAGCGGATATTGAAAATGGTGTCATTCTTGAGGCCTGTATACAGCCTGGAACATCTTTGAGAGAAGAGAGTTCTCTTGAAAAAAGATTATCTGTTTTTTGTCACCTTTACAAAGGACTTCATATCTCCCCTTCTAAATCCGAGGTTTATCCTAGTTATATGCAATGGGTCAATCGAATAACAGAATACATGAGCAAGCGAAAAGATTGCAGAGAGCTATATTTATACATGAAAAAAGCGAGGGATATTGGTTTATCGCTTTCAACTATGTATTCTGAAAAGGTGTTACTTCATGGTGATTTGCACCATGATAATATTCTTCTTGGCATGGATGGAGAGTATATAATTATTGATCCTAAGGGTGTCATCGGCGACCCAGTGTTTGATGTTGCGCGTTTTATATTAAATGAATTTGATAATGAAAAAGATAAGGAAACGTATAAGAAGATAAACTATATCATTGAAGTTTTAGAAAAAGAGCTTACTATCTCAGATTCTATTATAAGACAATGCCTATATGTCGAAACTCTTATGAGCGTGTGTTGGTGTATAGAAGACGGTGGAGAATATTCAAGTGTTAAGAAAGATATTGTATTGGCAGAAGCCGTTTTGAATAGCTGCTCTTTAAATCTCTGAAATAAACAGAAAGTTATTGGGAAATGCATCTGCTAGAAGAAAACAGAATGAAACAATAAATAAAAAAGCCGAAAACCTTTAGAGTTCATTCAGTCTCAAAGGCTCCCGGCTGTTCTTTATTACTTGAATATATGGTTAATGACTTCATCCATGGACATTGTACTATCAACTTCAAATACGCCAGGTTTCAGTTTGTTTTCCAACTTCCTGCTTTCAATCGTTTTAGTAAAGCTAGAAGCATCTTTAATGATTTTTCCTTTAACCAACGCTTGAGCAACATCAATGCTGGTCATTCCGCTAGCTACATTTATTACTGTTTTGTAGATAACTTTTTGATCTTGCTGATCAGAGGTTTCTTTTACAGTTTGCTCTGCTTCTTTCAGTTCAGCAGAATATTCTTCCTCTGTTTTTATAACATATCCCAAAGAAGATAGCTCATCTTTCATTTCATTTTCTGTCATTTCTTTAGTAATAGTATTTTTTGGAGACTCTGCAGCTTGAGTAACCGTTTCATCCTCAGAGGAGGAATAATATACGGCGCCGCACACACCTGCTGCCACAATGATCCCGGCAGCAAAGCTACTTAGAACTTTAGGCGTCATTGGCTACTTTCCTCCTTCTTTGGCTAGGGCCTTCGTATGGAGCAAGCAATTCTACTACTTCTTCCTCCGTAAGTTTGTGCATAGAGGCAATACTTTTAGTGGAATAGCCGCGCTTATATAAGTCTAGCATTTTCACCATAGCTTGGCGTTCATCAGAGTGATGAGTCATGATACCAGCTTCCTGAGCAGTAACTTCTGCATTTAATTCTAGTTTATTAATTTGCTCCTGCAGTTTGTTCGTTTCATCGAGCATGACTGCATAATAACTTTCTAACTGCTTTTTTTCCTCTTTCGTTTGCTTCTTCATTTTCATAAATGCAATAAGAAGTAAAACGACAGCTGTGCTAAATAAGATAATTAAAGCTATATTCATTTGTTTTATATCCTCCTATAAAAATCCTCTATTTATTATACATATAAAAATAGCATTTACGACAGAAATTGCCCAAAAGAAAAAAATTTGTAATCTTCTTTAACAAGCGATATGAGCAACTATTATACGTATCTTGTAATTTTATTGGTAATACAGTAAATATTTACATGTGTGTTTGGTGGGTAAACAATAAAGAAGTTACATTTTATAGGAGGAAGGCAATGGTTAGATTGGAAGAAATGAAATCAGATGAGTTTCAAAATTATCTAAGGTATGCAATTAAAAACTATGCAAATGAACACGTAAAGGCTGGCAATTGGAAGGAGGCAGAAGCAATTGATCAGGCAGAAGCTGAATTTAAAAGGCTATTACCTGATGGAAAAGAAACCGCTAATCAGCATCTATTCTCTATTCGAGATGAAGAGAGAGAAGTGGGGATGATTTGGCTTGCTCAGCTTTCAGCTGAGGCAGGGTATATTTATGACATTAATATCTGGAAGGGTAATCAAGGACTTGGTTATGGAAAAGAGGCAATGAAAGAAATTGAAATCTTCGCCCAAAATCAGGGTCTTACCTATATAGGCCTTCACGTCTTTGGTCACAATAAGTCAGCACGAAATTTATATGAAAAATTAGGATATATAGAAACGGATATTATGATGAGGAAAAAGATACAATACAATACAAATAGTCTTTAAGTGGATTATTTGTACTATGGTAGGTTCATAGAGATAATTGCTGAAGAATGGAAAGCATTTTGTTGAAAAAAGCCGCCCAAAAACAGGCGGCTTTATAGATACTTTATTTAGAAACAGAAAGAATCGTATATCCGTCTTCAGAAAGTGTAATCTGACCTTTATCATTCCATTGACTTTTAGAATCCATGTAAAGTGGCTTAGCACTCTTCCATTCTTTCAAAGAAATAGACTTTGATTGTTTGCCAAGATTAATGCACACATAGGCAAGAGAGTCAGAGCTTTCTCTTTTATACATAACTACATCAGGATCATGAGCTACAAAGAGAAGATCACCTTCATTGGCGAGGACCTTATGATCTTTACGTAAGTTAATTAAGGATTGCACATGCTTACGAAGCTCGAGGTCTTGATTTTTGTCCTCCCAAGGCATACATTTACGGCAGCCCGGATCATCTTCACCATCTAGTCCAATTTCATCGCCATAATAAATGCATGGCGTTCCCGTAAAGGTAAGTAATATCGTGAAAATTTGTTTGATTTTATCAAGATTACCTTCACATTCTGTTAAAATCCTAGGTGTGTCATGGCTTCCGATTAAATTGAAGGCCGCCATATTCACAATATGTGGATACATATGATAAACCTTCGTCATTTTTTCAGCAAACTGTGTAGGTGTGATGGTGTTTTTGGCGAAAATTTCCAAGATTGCAGTTAAGAATGGATAGTTCATTACAGCATCAAATTGGTCTCCACGCAGCCACGGCATGGAATCATGCCAAATTTCGCCGAGTATGTATGCATCCTCTTTTTCAGATCTGACTGCTTTACGGAAATCACGCCAGAAATCAAAATCTACTTCATTGGCTACATCTAGTCTCCAGCCATCAATATTGCATTCACGGATCCAATACTTAGCCACATTTAGCAAGTATTCTTTTACTTCTGGATTCTTTGTATTTAATTTTGGCATTGTTTCTACAAAACCAAAGGCATCATAGTTGAGATTTTCAACCATTGGAAGGCTGCGCGTATGGAACCAATCCTTATACTTGGAATCCTCTCCTTTTTCTAATACATCTTGGAATGGCTTGAAATGATAGCCGCTATGATTAAATACCGCATCAAGCATGACCCTTATACCACGCTTGTGGCTTTCTTCAACGAGTCGTTTTAATGTTTCCTTCGTTCCAAATTGCGGGTCAAGCTCCATATAATCAATGGTGTCATATTTATGGTTGGAATAAGCATGAAATACAGGGGTGAAATAAATTCCAGTAATGCCTAAATCCTTGAGATAATCTAAATGATCGATGACCCCTGCCAAGTCACCGCCAAAGAAATTGGTTGGTGTCGGTGCGGCACTTCCCCATGGCAAAGTACCTTTAGGATTTAATTTTGCATCCCCGTTTGCAAATCGTTCGGGGAAGATTTGGTACCAAACAGTATCTTTAACCCACTCTGGTGCGCTGAATACTTCTGTATGATGAAGATATGGTAAAGCAAAGAGAAGGCCGACTTTAGGAAGTTCCTCGTAAAAACCTTTTTCAGAATAATAGGCTGTTTTAGCATTCTTATCTGTTAAACGGAAAGTATAGCGAGCTCGGCGGTGGGGAAGATCAATGGTAGAACGCCAATAATCATACAGTTCATCACTGCCGGTATAGTCCATATTTTTTGCTTTGTAAATCCATTCACTGCCCTGAAAATCATAGGGATCACCATATAGTAACTCCATCTTTTCAATATCATCTTTTTTACTCATGATCATAATCGTAATGGAGTTTAATGATGAACTATACATAAATTGATCTCTTGCAAAGTGAATAACAGATGCTTTTTCCATGTAACCTTTCTCCTCTCAATATACAAGTGAATATTAATGCAAACGCTTGCGCCTTCTATTCATTAACTATATCAGTTAATGATAAATTTTCAATCTCGAAAATTTCAGATAATAACAATGTGTTTTTACCCATAAAACGATGGAAAATAACTTCAAAAATAATTCACAATTTTATTATTGTTAAATTTTGATAAATAAGTATAATAAAGGTGTTGGGTCTGCAATCGTTTTCATTAGAAAATTAATACAAAAATTATTATATTTGAACATCAAGTGCATTCTTATGTGCAAACGTTTGTTTACTTAGCGATATTATAAGAGGAGGGGTTGACCCATGAAAAAAGCATACTCCATGTTAATGGTGCTCATGCTCGTAATTGGCGTACTGGCTGCTTGTGGACCAGACAGAGAGAAAGAAACAGGCAGTAAGGAAGATACGAATACGGATAAACCTGAAAAACTAGTCATTTGGGAAGATACAGATAAAGGACCTGGCTTAGAACCGGCTATAAAAGCGTTTGAAAAAGAGCATGGAATTAAAGTTGAATATAAAGAAATGGGTATGGCAGATAAGATTCGTGAACAAATCAGATTGGATGGACCAGCTGGAAAAGGTCCGGATGTTATCACATTGCCGCATGATCAAATTGGTCAATTAGCTATTGAAGGTGTATTAGCAGAACTAAAAGTAGACCAAAGTGTAATCGATACTTTTACAGAATCTTCTGTTCAGGCACAAACCTATGATGGTAAATTATATGGCTTGCCAAAAGCTACTGAAACACCAGTCTTTATTTATAACAAGAAACTTATGGAAAAACCGCCTGCAACAATGGATGAATTATATACATTTGCAAAAGAGAACACAAAAGGCAAAACATATGGATTTACAGCTAAATGGGATGATTTTTATCATGCATATGCTGTAATTGGCGGTATGGGTGGTTATGTGTTTGGAGAAAAAGATGGATCTCTAAACCGTGATGATTTAGGACTAAATAATGAAGGTGCAATTGAAGGCGCTGAATTTATTGCTAAATGGTATAAAGAAGGCCTGTTCCCTAAAGGGATTATTGGAGAAAGCGGCGGTTCAGCACAGGATGGTTTATTTAATGAAGGAAAACTGGCTTCCGTACAAAATGGACCTTGGGCTTTCCAAGGATATAAAGATGCAGGTATAGATATTGGAGCAACTGCATTGCCGACACTTCCAAATGGAGAACACATGAAAACTTTCATGGGTGTTAAAGGATGGCACGTGTCAGCTTACTCTAAAAATACAGATTGGGCTACTAAATTGGTTGAACACTTAACTAATTATGATAGCGCGAAAGTTCGTTATGAAAAAACACAGGAGATTCCTCCGGTTAAAAAATTGATTGAAGATCCAATTATTGCTGACAATGAATTTTCTAAAGCAGTAGCAGAGCAATCCCAATATGCGATTCCAATGCCTAATATACCTGAAATGGGAGAAGTTTGGTCCCCGATGGCAGCGGCTTTAGAGACAATCGCAACTGGTAAAGCAGATGCTAAATCTGCAATGGATGAAGCAGCGAAGACAATTAAAACAAATATCGATACCAACCATAAAAAATAATGCTAGGTAAGGGTTAGGCGGTATCCAATTACTTTGGATATGGCCTATCCTTTTATAACACGGTATTGGTTATATTGCATTTCGTGAAAACTCAGGAAGAGACTTTCTCGTTGTTCATCTTCTCTTTAGGAAGTTTGTTTCTGGGCTTTCACTGAATATAGCCAATTCTTTTTCGAAGAAAGGGGAAAACCCACGATGGATATAATTCCTGCTCAAACAAAAACCAACTATGCTAAAAAGGCTGCTTTATTTTCGATTATTCCAGGGTTTGGACAGTTTTTTAATAAACAATACATAAAAGGAATTATCTTTCTTATTTTAACAGCCTCTTTTTTTATTGCCTTTGCAGATATGTTGAATATTGGATTTTGGGGATTGGTCACTTTAGGTGAAATTCCGAAGCTTGATCATTCTATTATTTTATTGATAGACGGCATTCTAACGTTAATTGTAACGATCATTGGTTTAGGTATTTACGCATTTAATATTTACGATGCTTATAACAATGGAAAAAAGAGAGACCAAGAGATTGCATTAAATTCTATACGTGAGCAATATCAAAATTTAATTGATAATGGATTCCCGTATCTAATTGTTTCACCGGGGTTTTTGTTATTAATTTTTGTTGTCATATTTCCGATTATCTTCTCTTTCCTTTTGGCATTCACAAACTATGATTTGTATCATTCCCCACCTGCAAATCTGGTCGATTGGATTGGATTTCAAAACTTTATAGATATTTTTAAAATAGAAATATGGAGAACCACATTCTTTAAAGTGTTTGGCTGGACTATTGTATGGACATTTACAGCAACGACTTTACAAATTGCACTCGGAGTCTTTCTGGCAGTATTGGTTAATCAGAAAGATTTAAAGGGCAAGGCCATCATTAGAACCGTCCTGATTTTACCTTGGGCCGTTCCTGCCTTTGTATCCATTCTTGTATTTTCAGGTATGTTCAATGAATCATTTGGTATTATCAATACGACCATTCTTCCGGCTCTTGGTTTACCTCCAGTGGATTGGATGACGGAAGCAAATTGGACAAGACTTGCTTTAATCCTTATACAGGGCTGGCTGGGCTTTCCATTTATTTTTGCCATGACAACAGGAGTCCTTCAATCTATACCGGAGGATTTATATGAAGCGGCCACGATAGATGGGGCTAGCTTGATGCAGAAATTCAGAAAAATTACTTTACCGCTCGTTTTGTTTGCCACTGCGCCTATACTAATCACACAGTATACGTTTAATTTTAATAACTTTAATTTAATCTTTTTATTTAATAACGGAGGCCCTGCCATACCGGGTCAAAATGCGTGGGGTACGGATATATTAATTTCGTGGATTTATAGATTGACGATGACATCGGCTCAATATGGAAAAGCTGCCGCAGTTACGATGATTCTTTCACTAATTGTCATGTCTGTAGCATTGTGGCAATTTAAACGGACTAAGTCTTTCCAAGAGGAGGATATGATGTAATGAAGAGTTCAAAGAAGAATAAAATAATCCGCTTAACCTTATCTTATATAGTCATAGCCATCATGTTTGCCATTGTCATCTATCCAATTCTTTGGATTATAGGCTCATCCTTTAATCCGGGGAACAGTTTGTCCGGTTCAACGATGTTTCCCAAAAATCCAACGCTAGACCATTATAAAGAGCTATTTGATATGAAAAACAGTGATTATCTGATTTGGTACTTTAACTCTCTTAAAATTAGTATTATGACCATGACTTTAACGGTTATTACGGTTTCTTTTACAGCCTATGCGTTTTCACGATATCGGTTTGTTGGAAGAAAAAATGGATTAATGACCTTTTTGATTTTACAAATGATCCCGAACTTTGCAGCCTTGATTGCCATTTATGTATTGGCCGTTCGGACAGGATTGCTGGATACACATATCGGCTTAATTTTACTGTATGTGGGTGGACAAATTCCGATGAATACGTGGTTGATGAAGGGGTATCTTGATACCATTCCACGTGAACTCGATGAAAGTGCGAAGATGGATGGAGCCGGTCATTTACGTATCTTCTTCCAAATCGTCCTGCCTTTGGCAAAACCAATCATAGCGGTTGTAGCATTATTCGCTTTTGTTGCTCCTTTCGGAGATTTTATTTTAGCGAAAATATTAATTAGCTCAAGTGATCAGTATACGATTGCAGTTGGTTTATATGAACTGGTTGGTAAGAAATTTGGAGCAGAATTCACTAAGTTTGCAGCAGGTTCGGTTTTAATTGCCATTCCAATTGCTACTCTTTTCCTATTCTTCCAAAAATACTTTGTTTCCGGATTGACGGCTGGCGGTACAAAGGGATAAGGTTATTTTGATGGGAGAAATAAGGGGGAAATTAGTATGTTAAAAAAAGTAATGGCCATTCTGCTGGCGCCGTTTATCTTATTTTCGACAATTCCGGTATCTGCGGATGAAAGAGAGGAAAGAGATTGGCAGGATGAGTCCATCTACTTCATCATGGTGGACAGATTTTATAATGGGAATACGAAAAATGATTATAGTGTGGACCTGGATAATCATAATACATACCAGGGCGGTGATTTTGCCGGTATTATGCAAAAGCTAGATTATTTGCAGGAAATGGGCTTTACCACTATTGCATTAAATTCAATCGTTGAAAACACAGAATCAGGCTATCATGGCGATTGGGCTCTGGATTATAGAAAGATCAATGAGAATTATGGAACATTAAAGGAATTTAAACAGTTAGTGCAAGAAGCTCATAAACGTAATATGAAAGTAATCGTTGACTTTAATGCGAATCATGTCGGACCTAATCATCCATGGCTTAAGGATCCGGCAAAAGAAGATTGGTTTCATGAAAGAAAAGATGTGACCTCTGCAAGTAACCAGGAAGACACACAGGCTGGATGGATAGATGGATTGCCAGATTTGGCACAGGAAAATCCTGAGGTATCTGCTTACTTGTTGGATGCTGCGAAGTGGTGGATTACAGAAACCAATATTGACGGCTATCGTTTGAATGATTTGGAGTATGTTTCTGTTGATTTTTGGAGTAATTTCAGTAAAGAAATGAAATCGGTTAAAAATGATTTCTTTCTACTTGGTAATGGTACTATAGAAAATAAATCTGATTTGGTTGACCTTAAGGAATCAGGTATTGATGGTGTACTAGATAAACAACAAATGGAAGCGTTGAGAGAGGTATTTGCTAAACCGGATCAGAAGATGGATTCATTATTCTCTATTTGGAATGAGCGAATGCAATCGATGAGTCAACCACATCAGTTAGGAATTATGGTTGATACAGAAGATACACCAAGATTCACTAAATCAATGCAAGATCATAATCAATTCCCTGGAACGAGATGGGAATTACTGATAACCCATATGTATACAATGCCTGGTATCCCAATGGTTTATTACGGATCCGAGATAGCCATGAATGGTAATGAGGTACCAGATAATCGCCGCATGATGGATTTCAGAACAGATAAGGATTTAATTGAATATATAGGTAAAATAGCTGCGCTGCGTAAAGAGTATCCTGCTTTAAGGAAAGGAACTCTTGAACTTTTGAGCGAGCAGGATGGAATGGTCGTCTATAAAAGAGAGTATAAAGACCAAATCATGATTATTGCAATTAATAATAGCTCGAAAACAAAAACCATTCAACTTGATGCGGCTAATCTTCCAGCAAGTGAAGAATTACGTGGCAGGCTTAACGCAGATATGGTGAGAAAAAGCAATGATACCTATTCAATTACTTTGGACCGCGAAACATCAGAAGTCTATTTGGCAGCAGAAAAAAGCGGCGTAAATTATGTATTCATTGCTGTAATTGCTTTAGTTAATATCTTGTTCTTTGGATTCCTTTATTTGGCACGAAGAAAAGGAAGACGGCAAAACAATCATAATTGAACGAAAATGGAGGGATGCTTTTTCCTCCATTTTTTAAATAATAATCATAGACTAGCATAAGTGAGGTTGAAGGTGCTTGAATAGGAAATGGTGGAAGGAAGCAGTTTGTTATCAAATATATCCAAAGAGTTTTAAAGATTCCAATGGAGATGGGATTGGAGATTTACGAGGGGTAATTAATAAACTTGATTATTTAACCGAACTGGGGATAGATGTTATCTGGATTTGCCCTATTTATCAATCCCCCAATGCGGATAATGGCTATGATATCAGTGATTACCAAGCAATCATGAACGAATTTGGAACGATGGACGATTTTGACGAATTACTCGCGGAAGTTCATAAACGGGGTATGAAGCTTATCATGGATCTGGTCGTTAACCATACAAGTGATGAGCACCCGTGGTTTTTAGAATCCAAAACATCAGTAGATTCACCTAAAAGAGATTGGTACATATGGAGTGATGGAAGCCCTAGTGGCCCACCGAATGATTGGGAGAGCATTTTCTCGGGCAGTGCATGGGAATATGATGTGGAAAGTGGGCAATATTATTTGCATGTATTTGCAACAAAACAGCCTGATTTGAATTGGGAGAACAAGGATATGAGAGAGGCCGTGTATAATATGGTCAATTGGTGGTTAGATAAAGGGATTGACGGATTCCGTATTGACGCTATTAGCCATATAAAAAAGAAGGCTGGTTTTCCAAATTCGGCAGGATTAGATGATAACGGGATAAAAGGGTTCAAGATGTATACGGACCAGGATGGGATTCATGATTTCCTTCAAGAATTAAAGATGAAAACATTCTCAAACTATGACGTTATGACGGTGGGAGAAGCAAGTGGGGTAAGCGCCGAAGATGCAGACCCGTGGGTAGAAGAACAAAAAGGTGCATTTGATATGGTGTTTCAATTCGAGCATTTGAGCTTATGGGAAAAAGAAACTGAAGTTGATCTCGACCTTGTATCATTAAAAAGAATCCTGTCAAAATGGCAAACTGTATTACATGGTAAAGGCTGGAATGCGTTATTCATAGAAAATCATGATAAACCTCGTATTGTATCAGTGCTAGGAAATCATCAGGAGTATTGGCAAGAAAGTGCTAAGATGCTAGGAACTATGTATTTCTTCATGCAGGGTACCCCTTTTATTTATCAAGGGCAGGAAATTGGCATGACAAATGTAGCTTTTCCTTCTATTAATGATTACGATGATATTAGTATGAAGAATTATTATCAGTTAGAAACCGCTAAAGGAAGAGACCATCTTGATATTATGAAAGTAATATGGAAAAACGGACGTGATAATTCCAGAACGCCAATGCAATGGGATGATTCGTTAAACGGTGGTTTTACATTAGGAATCCCTTGGATGAAGGTGAATCCAAATTACCAGGATATTAATGTCAAGCATCAGCGTCAGGATTCCAATTCGATTCTTTCCTTTTATAAAAAAATGATTCGCTTGCGCAAGCAGTATGATTGTCTTGTTTATGGTGAATATAAGCTTTACCTAGAGGATGATCCTAATGTGTACATGTACTCCAGATTTACAGATGAACAAACCGCTTTAGTAATCTGTAATTTCAGTGAAGATAGTGAAGTTATTACTCTACCGGCTTTCAATGGGTTGACAGGGGAGCTAATCCTTAGTAATTATAATAATCATAGTGAAGAAACAGACGAACAGGGTAATATCTATTTATCACCATATGAATCAAGAGTCTATCTCTTCAAATAGATCGCTGAATAGGAAATGGGGAACAATCGTATGGCGATAACGATAAAAGACGTAGCGAAATTGGCAAATGTGGCACCTTCGACAGTTTCCAGAGTAATTGCCAACAATCCAAGAATAAGCGAGAAGACAAAAAGAAAAGTTAGAGAAGCAATGGAAGAACTCGGCTATCATCCAAATTTTATAGCGAGAAGCTTGGCAAACAAGTCAAGTGAGGTTTTAGGAATCGTTATGCCCAAGTCTGGAGATGGATCTTTTTTAAATCCATTTTTCTCTACGGTTATGAAGGGTTTGAGCCAGGCTGCCCATGAAGACTTGTATGGCTTACATATTACTACAGGGATATCAGATGAGGGAATATTTAATGAAGTTGAAAAAATGGTACATGGCGGCAGAGTGGACGGAGTAATTCTGCTCTACTCCAAAGTTGACGATACCGTATTGAACTATCTATATAAAATAAATTTCCCTTTTGTTGTCATTGGAAAACCACCTATGCATGACAGCAGTATTACGTATGTGGATAACGATAATTTTCAGGCTGGCAAGGATGTAGCCGATTATTTACTTGCGAACGGGCATAAGGATATTGCCTTTATTGGAGGGAGTGCTCATCTGGTCGTCACGATTGAACGGATGAGAGGGTACGAGGAAGCACTGAAGGATGCTGGAATACCTATTTTAAAAGAATATGCGATTCATGAAGATTTCATGCTTGAAGGTGGTAAAGAAGCAGTCAAGCAATTAATGAATCTTGATAAACCTCCTTCAGCATTAATAGTTGCTGATGATTTTATGGCACTTGGGGTACTGAACATGCTTGATGAAATGGATATTAGTGTTCCAGAAGATATCTCAGTAGTAAGCTTTAATAATGTCTTAATTTCGCAATTGTCAAAGCCGGCTCTTTCCTCTGTGGATATCAATATTGAGACATTGGGGTATCAGGCAGTCAAATTACTGATTTCCAAAATAAAGAACCCCCAGGGACCAACGATGCGTATGATTATTCCGCATCAATTCATTATTCGGTCATCTGTTGCAAAAAATGAGGTACATTTATAAAGAAACGGTGAAGATACTCTAAAGTGTCTTCACCGTTTTCTATTCTTTATCCATTTACGACACTGCCGCCATTTACATGTAAGGTCTGTCCGGATACATAGGACGAGTCATCACTTGCCAGGTACACATAAGTAGGAGCCAATTCATCAGGCTGCCCAATACGGCCAAGCGGTGTGTTTTGACCCCAGCTTTCTTCAATTTGCTCAGCAGAGAAGGATGCGGGAATTAACGGTGTCCAAATAGGGCCCGGTGCAACGGCATTTACATAGATTCCTTTAGGTGCAACACTATTGGAAAGCGCGCGGGTAAAGGATACGATCGCTCCCTTTGTAGATGAGTAATCAATTAACAATGGATTACCCTGATAGGCTGTTACACTGGAAGAATTGATGATTTTTCCGCCCTTCGGAAGATGTTTCATGGCCGCTTTTGCCATATAAAAATATCCGAATATATTGGTTCGGAATGTGCGTTCCAATTGTTCTGAAGTTATGTCAGTAAATTCTTTTTGAACATGCTGTTCTGCAGCGTTGTTGACAAGAATATCGAGTTTACCGAATGTTTCCACTGTCTTTTCTACAGCATTTATACAAACATCCTCGTATCCAACATCGCCTGTGATTAACAGGCATTTTCGGCCTTCCGCCTCTACAAGCTCTTTTGTTTTTTCGGCATCTTCTTGCTCTCTATCTACATAAAGAATAGCTACATCGGCACCTTCTTTGGCAAAGTAGACTGCAACAGATCGGCCAATTCCGCTGTCACCGCCTGTAATAATAGCCACTTTATCTTTTAATTTCCCACTGCCTTTATAGGAAGAAGTAACGGTAATAGGTTCAGGATCCATTTTATACTGCAATCCTGGTTGTACTTCTTGCTCTTGTCCTGGCGCATTATTAAATCTTTCACTCACAACTGAATACCTCCTATATTTTTCATCTATGTGTATACTTTTCCACTGTTTGGTGAAACAAAACATTTTTCGTCATGATGGGCGCTGGATAAGATTATATAATTAGCGTTAAGTGAGGGTTATAAGCTATATAGAAAGAATATGAAAAAGGGTAACACTATCAAATGAGAGTGTTACCCTGTCTTTTTGTATATGACCTAGAATCGCTAATTACCCATTCACAACAGAGCCGCCATTTACATGAAGAACCTGTCCACTGACATAGCTGGAATCATCACTTGCCAAATAAACGTAAGTTGGGGCTAATTCGGATGGTTGTCCAGCACGTCCAAGCGGAACGTTTTTACCAAATTCAGCTACTTTATCAGCCTCGAATGTAGCGGGAATTAATGGTGTCCAAATTGGACCCGGTGCTACTGCGTTCACACGGATTCCTTTGCTGGCGATACTATTGGAAAGCGCACGTGTAAAGGATACAATGGCACCTTTCGTTGAAGAATAATCAATCAATTGTGCGTTACCTTGATAGGCTGTTACAGAAGTTGTATTAATAATGGAACTTCCTTTAGATAAGTGAGGAAGAACAGCTTTTGTTAAATAGAATTGTGAAAAGATATTGGTTCTAAATGTTTTTTCTAATTGCTCGTCACTGATATCCAACAGGCTCTCCTGAGGATGCTGTTCAGCTGCGTTATTGACTAAGATATCAATTTTGCCGAATTCACTTTTAACTTTTTCAGCGACTTCGCGGCAAAAAGCACTGTCCCCGATATCTCCAGCTAACAGCATGCATTGTACACCTTCGTTTTCCACTAAATCTTTTGCTTTGTTCGCATCCTCGTGTTCATTTAAATACACAATCGCGACGTTGGCGCCTTCTTTAGCATAATAGTGAGCAACAGATCGGCCAATCCCACTGTCTCCGCCTGTGATAATCGCTACTTTTCCTTTTAATTTACCGCTGCCTTTATAATTTTCATCGACTTCTTTTGGTTCAGGATGCATTTCGTTTGTTACACCAGGTTGAGTATCCTGTTCTTGGGCTGGAAATCCATCTTTACCGATTTTTATATCTTCATTCATTTCACAACATCCTTTCCAATTAATGTTTCCCTATTGTTATTCCTCATTTATGGAAAAAGAAACATGGAAGATGAGAAATATACCATCAATGAACAGGTGTCACTCATTGGTTAATTTTAAAAAAGCTATATCTATGTATGCTTGTCCACACAATGCTTAGAAGAAAATCATAGTGTAAAAAAGGGGAGTATCTCTAATAAAATTGCTTTGTTAAAGGAGAATAAGGATGGGTTGGGACAATAAAAAAGAACTATGCCGCGAATTTTCAAGGATACTTGATGGTGATAGTAGTCTAGATGAAAATGGAGTTTGCCTGGTTCAGAGGTTTCGAGATATTGACTTTGAGATTTTAAATAGTAAAACAATTTCTCCATTGGTTAATCCTCAAATTTTTTCCTTCGAGAATTTAGATAGAAGAGGGAATACATTAAACTTAGGTGAGACTGTTTTGCTGCAAGAAGAAATTAATCCATTATTAACGGAAGACGAAAACGGGATATTATTGTTACTGCAATTCATAATCACTGGTTATTCGAAGAACCTAGGGCAATGTATATGCACTTTGAATCAGTTGAACCACCTTTACAGTTTGCAAGAAAGGTAAGGGAAGCATTTAAGGTTTTAAAAACTAAAATAAGGGGCTGTCCCAAAAGTCGTTAAAGTTGGACTTTTATGGGCTGCCCCTTATCGATAATGAATAAATCTATGTAACTACTAGCGGAAGTTGATAAATTGAACTTCAATAGAAAGATCTGCTTCCCGAATGGCTGCAATAACTTGCTGAAGATCATCCTTGCTTTTTCCGGTCACACGGATTTGATCGTCCTGTATTTGGGATTTTACTTTGTTACCGACATTTTTAACAATTAAATTAATTTTCTTTGCGTTGTCTTTGTCTATACCTTGAACCAATTTAGCACGTTGGCGAACTGTGCCGCCTGAAGCGCCTTCCATTTTTCCGTAATCAAGGTTCTTAACGGGAACGCCCCGTTTAATGAGCTTGCTCATTAAAACATCCTTTAATTGCCCCATTTTGTAATCATCGTCAGAAACAAGCACGAGTTCCTCATTTTCCAGCTTAATATCACTTTTGCTACCTTTAAAATCATAACGTGTTTTTACTTCCTTCATTGCCATCGTTACAGCATTTGTTACCTCTGATAAATCAATTTTTGAAACCACGTCAAATGAGCTTTCTTTAGCCATAGGATCCCTCCGTTTTATTTTTATTATAAAAAAAGCACTATATAAGTTCAATTACAAGTGAAAAAGAGGATTTTTTATTGAAATCCTCTTTATACACAGTTAATATGTTGAAATGGAGATTTTACTTATAAGTGATCAGTCTTTTTTGAAAAAGATTTTTTTCCGGCTTTTCGGTTTTTCTCTTCCTGAATATTTTTAATTTCATGTTTAGCTTGGTTATCTCTGGCTTTTTTATCGTTATCTGAAGTATGATAAGCCATGTGTGTTAGCCCCCTTGCTAATTATTTACTAGGAATGTGTCTAGTATGCTGCAAGTGGGGGAAAATATGTATACATCAGAATGTATTTCAGGATAGTTTATTTAAGAAAAATATTGCAATGGTACCTGGACCGGCATGAGCGCCAACAGTTGCACCGACAGATGAAATATATACGGATTTTGGTTGGAAATTTTCTTCAATTAATTGCTTGAATTCCATAGCTTTTTCGATATCATCGCCATGACTGATTCCAATTATTTGTTTATCTAATTGGTCTCCTCGTTCTTTCATGACATCGATGACGGCTTGCATCAGTTTTTTGCGGCCGCGGAATTTATCCAGTGGAACCAGTTTGCCATCTTCAACATTTAGCAGCGGCTTGATATTCAATAACCCGCCGAAAAAAGCAGATGTTTTGGAAATTCGGCCACCACGAGCCAGGTATTCCAAATTGTCTACCGTAAATAAATGTTCCATATGGGAGGCTGAAAACTGTGCTGTTTCTTTCAGTTCTTCGAGACTGGCTCCTTTAGCGGCTTTGCGTACGGCTTCCATGACGACTAAGCCATAGCCTAAAGACGCGCATTTACTGTCGACAATTTCTAATTGAAGATCTGGGTACTCAGCTTTAACTTCGTCTCTCATCATGACAGCTGTTTGATAGGTACCGCTTAATTCGGAAGAAAATGCGACATAAAGTCCGGGTTGTTTATTTTTTGCCAGCTCTTCGAATTTTTCGTAAAAACTTTGTGGAGACACCTGTGATGTTTTTGGTGCTTTTCCTTCGCGCATGGCATCGTAGACTACTTTTGGTTTGATTGTAACTTGATCATCATATTCATTGTCATCAAGATGTACTTTTAATGGAAAAAGAATGATGTTATTATCCTGGAAGTATTCTAATGGCAAATCGCTTGCACTATCAGCCAATATTTGTACACTCATATAGACACCTACTTTTTTAAAATTTACTTAGTTTAATTATAAGTCTATTATCTTTTATAGAAAACAAAAATTGTTCACATATCTATCTATCATGGGGAATTTATTTTCAGTTGTCAACTTAAGGAGGAGCTAAATTTGGTTTGGAATGAAACAAAAAAAATACTGGCTGTTGTGGTTGGAGCTTTATTAAATGCGATCGCAATGAATTATTTCTTGATACCTGCAAACGTGTTTGCGAGTGGGTTCACGGGGACAGCCCAAATTATATCAGCAGCATTGGACATGTTTACGAATATTAATTTATCTACAGGGATTTTATTACTTGCTCTTAATATTCCGATTGCTATTCTTGCTTGGTTTAAGGTTGGAAGGTCTTTCACAGTGTACAGCTTTTTAGCTGTTGTATTAATGTCATTATTCTTAGAAATATTACCTGTACAATCCTATTCAGATGATATTATCCTGAATGCTGTTTTCGGCGGTGTAATTGGAGCGGCCGGTGTGGGAATCACACTTCGATTCGGTGCTTCCACTGGTGGTATGGATATTGTGGCAATGATTCTTTCCAGAATCAATGATAAGCCAATCGGCATTTACTTTTTAATGCTGAATGGAGCTATTGTAGCCATTGCGGGGCTTATGTATTCAGAAGAACAGGCACTTTATACATTAATTTCATTATATGTTTCTACGAGAGTAATTGATGCTATTCACACAAGGCATATAAAAGTTACGGCTATGATTGTAACAAGACATGCAGATGAATTGAAGCAGGCGATACATTCCAAGCTGGTACGCGGAATAACGATGATTCCTGCTGTTGGAGCCTTTACGGGCGAAGATAAAAATATGCTAATGATCGTGATAAGCCGTTATGAGCTATATGACCTGCAGAGTGTTATTCAGGAAGTAGACCCACATGCATTTACAAATATCGTTCAATCTACCGGGGTTATCGGTTCTTTCCGGAAAGATTAAAAGAAGAGCACAAGATCTTAGTCTTGTGCTCTTCTTCATTAGTTTGAATGCTTTTCAAGGGAATCCAGTATATCCTGCATGGTATGCAATTGAGCCTGCTCAGCCAGTGTTGAATTCGCAAATGCAGAAGAAAGCTCATTGCGTGCTTTAGTGATTAGTTCCTGTTGATTAGAGCTTTTTATCTGTGCCAATTCCACAGCTTTTTGAGCCCGGCTAAATAATTCATTGCGCATTTACAGTCCTCCACAGGTAGAAGAATCACGATTCTCTTCAGCCTCAGCCATTGTTAAGCGATATGGGAATCGCTCACTATGTTTAGACACAGCCGTCTTACCTTGTTGAACAAAGCGCTTTGATTTATTTCTTTTTCCCATGGAAGTACCTCCCGCATTCAAGGTGTGACTCGAAAGAAAGAGTCATATCTATCATAACCAGCCGGAGATTATGTTAGTCACGCAGATTTTATATTAAATTTCTCTTCAAGGAAGACTGCAATTCCATCTTCCTCATTTGATAATGTGATGTGATTAGCAACATTTTTCAGCTGTTCAATACCATTTCCCATGGCTACGCCGGTTCCCACATAATCAAGCATTTCTAGATCATTATCTTCATCGCCAAATGCGATAATATTTTTTCTGGAAATTCCTAAATCTTTTGATACCAAATCAACACCAACCGCTTTGCTCATTCCATTTCTAACAATTTCGATGACATGCCATGGATCTGCCCAGCGTCTGTGATCAATGACTTCAGCGTGGACATCTGAAAGATGTTTCCTTATTCCGGCGACATCATTTTCATCGGAATGAATAAGCATCGAAGTAGGGGAAGCCTGTAGAAATTGGCGTAGATCACCTGTAGTTATATTCGTGCTGCCGTGATGCAAAATATCAATTAATTTTTCATCATGGTAATGGAAATACACATCATCCTTTACCTCGGCAATAATATTGTGGAAACGGTAATCGTCCATAGCTTCCACAATGTCTTTTGCCACTTTTATATCTAGCGGCGAATGATGCATGCCCCAGCCTGTATGGAGGGGATGGTGAATAAAAGCTCCATTAAAATTCACAATCGGGGTTTTAAATTGCATTTCACGATAATAAGGTTCACTTGATCGGTATGGTCTTCCAGTAGCAATCATCACTTCATGACCATTATTTTGTAATGTTTGCAATACTTTTTTGGTGCGTGGAGAAATGGTTTTATCATCTTTCAATAACGTTCCATCTAAATCAAGTACAATTAAGTGTTTATCTGACATATGGCTCTCCTTCTAAATTAAATTTATTCTAGAATTATAAGTTGAATTAATTCCATTTAGATTCCTATTTTATATATCATAACAAGTATAGCCGTTTAATGGTATCGTTTGGTTTGTAAAAAAATATATAGAGAAGGGGAATAATAATGATACAAGTAGAGAAAGTATATGTTGAACATATTCCGATGCTTATCGTAGGTAAGCAGGATATGAATAATGTACCTCTCCCCGGATTTATTTTTCTTCACGGTTTTACCAGTGCAAAAGAGCATAATCTGCACTATGCGTATCTTCTGGCGGAAAAGGGATTTAGAGTATTTTTGCCTGAAGCATACTTGCACGGTGAACGAGAAGAACGGGAAATGAAGAAGGATTTATCGAGTTCATTTTGGAAAATTGTTATTTCCTCTATAAAAGAATTGCATATGATAAAAAAATATATCACAGAGCATGGATTAGCGATTTATGATTGTATAGGTCTGGGCGGTACATCTATGGGTGCAATCACGACACTAGGAGCCCTAACTCAATATGATTGGATTCGTGTGGGAGTCAGTCTGATGGGAAACCCGGCATATAAAGAGTTTGCGCAGTATCAAGTGGAGGAATTTGAAAAACAGGGGATTGATTTAGGTTTTACGGAGGAAGAAAAATTGAAAGTATTCAGTACTCTTGAAGAACTTGATTTATCCTTGCAGCCTGAAAAATTAAACAATCGTCCCCTTTTCTTCTGGCATGGGGAAAAGGATCCTATTGTACCGATTGCAGGTGGTCGTGCATTTGTAGAAAACCACCAGGAAAAAGTAGAATCTGGCATGATTACTTACATATCTGATAAGACGGCCGGTCACGCTGTTACCAGAAGTGGGTTGCTCCAGGCCGTAAACTGGATAGAAGAGAATCTTGTATAAGGATTTAGATTGGTCAGATTAAGTGAAATTTGGTAGGATTGAAACAAGAATGTTAAGGAAGGAGAATTTACCATGGATCAAGATATGAAAGATAGTCTTATGAGTGCATTGGAAGAAGTTTTGGACCCTGAATTGGGAATTGATATAGTAAACCTAGGCCTAGTCTATAATGTCGATATGACTGACGAAGGCGATGTGACAGTAACGATGACATTAACCGCGATGGGCTGTCCTTTGGCAGGTACCATTGTCGATCAAGTACGTTATGCATTAAAGGAACTGCCTGAAGTGAAAAACGTTGAGGTAGACATTGTTTGGACACCGGCATGGACAAAGGATCGTATGTCCCGTTATGCGAAAATTGCCTTGGGAGTACAATAATAAAGATTGAATATATTTTGGGAGCTGAGTTTAAGGCTCTCTTTTTTATGGAAAAGAATATCTTTTTTAATATCCAAGCTATTTTTAAAGGAAGTGGCGGAGCTTTATCCAGAGCTGCCGATTGTAAGGATAGGTGGGATAACTCCAGATCATATGAAATCAATAATAGAAGCTGGTGCTGATGGAGTGGCTGTTGTTTCTGCGATTGCTTTAAGTGATCATCCACTTCAAGCGGTCGAATCGTTTAAGCAGCAGCTTGTATGTAAAGAATCATGACATGAATTAGGGTTTATGGGAAGGATAAAAGTGAAAGAGTGAGAATCTCTTCCGCTATTATTCTTGATAGGAGGCATAAGAAACATGCGTGAATATGACCTAGCCCAATTAAATGAAGAACAGGTAAGGCAATTAAATGAGTTCCAAGAAAAACTCAGCGAGCAATTAGGCCAAGATATTATTCTGATTGCTTATCATGATGAGGAGGAAAGCATTTAATTCCTATAAAAAGGCGATCAGCTATACTGGGCTGAATCGTCTTTTTTTCATATTAGAGAAAATGATTAGGTGAATTGATCAATCATATAGGAAGATTATAGATAGATGGTTTACAGTTAATATAGGTATTTATGAATCCTAAAACCATGTACAGAAGAGAAGGATAGAAGAAGGGATAGAGAAGAGTGATAGGGAATATTCGCATATGTACGGAACTTACCGAAAAACATTGGCAGTTGTTAATGGAGGCAGATCCTTCTAGACGGCAAATCGAAAAATATAGCGATACAGGCTATACCTTTGAACTTCCTATTGATAATGATATAGCAGGGATTATTATTGTAACTCCAAAAACAACGGAACGAGTAGAAATTATGAATCTATCCGTAGATGAAAAATGGCGGGGCAGAGGATATGCGAAAGCACTGATTGAATATGCTTGCTCCTTTTCAGCTGCCAAAGGGTATCGCATCGCAGAGATAGGTACTGGAAATTCAAGTATCTATCAACTTGCACTCTATCAAAAGGTTGGCTTTAGAATTATGGGTATCGAACATGATTATTTTAGTAGGAATTATCCTGAGCCAATCTATGAAAATGGTATGCTGTGCCGGGACATGATTCGTTTAGAAAGGAAACTTCAATTAAATAAATAGTAGTTAGTAGCGCCATATCATTTTGGGGAGTGAACTCATATATGTAGTTTATCTACGAAATGAAGAAATACAGGAAAGAACCATTTTTATTTGGAATCGCAGTTTGACTGTTATTCAGATAATCGAACAGCAGAGACGGTCAATTTACGCAAAAAGATTGAAAGGTTTTATATTATTGGATAGGCATTAGAGACTGGGTATATGAATGTGACGGCCAGTCTCCAAAAAAGATGTGTATTATTTAGCCAAAGCCAATATCCTATTAAATTTCTCTTTCCAGCTTTCTGATAAAGCATCGACGGAAAGGATACTTTGGATGGCCTCTCTATTGCTGGAGTCATGATGCATAATTTGATTGGCATATGCAATCGTAATGTTCTGTGGGGCTCGATCGATAATTTCAATGACAGAACCTTTAGTAAGGATACCCTCCTCCAAAACTCGTAAATAATAACCCGAATAGCCACTTGCTCTAATCCAGAAAGGTAATTGGTCTATATTATGCCGAGCGGCAATTTTATAACAGGGTTCCCGTGGTTGGGTAACTTGAAATAGGCAGCCATCTGCCTTAAGAATGTCGCCAATCCTAACCTTATCCTCCGTTAATCCCAATAAAGTTAAATTTTCTCCAAAATCTCCCGCTTTAAATAATTGTCCGATTTTTTCTGACCAGTATGGGTAATGCTCTGAGGGGTATACACATATTGCTTTATCAGGACCTCCGTGATGATTAAGGTCACTTTGTTCATCACCTTCTAGGTTGGTCTTTGCAACTTGTATGGGGTAGTGGACTTCATCTTTATAGATAGCAGATTGTACAATTTTACTCTTATAGGGTAGAGATGTAGGTTTTCCAACACGTATTGATTCGATTGTTCCACTGATCAAGCTAATCCCCTCTCTCATCTTTATTTCTTTAATATTAGCAAAAATAAAGACAGTCTATTACGTATAGACATAATTTATTACAAAAATTAGTAATTATGTCATGCCCTTAGGGGAAAATTAAACCTGTCAAACTAATGATAAGGAAATTCCAATAATTGTTTTTCGGTGAAGAGAATGGTAGGATAGCTATGGGAACATGCTAATGTTTAGTAGAGATAGATTGAGATGGGAGAGAATAATATGTTTTCAAATATTGGAGTACCTGGGCTTATTCTTATATTAGTTCTCGCATTAATGATTTTTGGACCATCAAAGCTTCCTGAAATAGGAAGGGCATTTGGGAAAACATTAAAAGAGTTTAAAAATGCTACAAAAGATATAATAGAAGATGATGATGAAGTTAAAAAGAACAATAAGGTTAATATTGAGAAAACGCCAAATCCTTAATGTTTCATAAAAATTTTAAAGTACTATGATAAACCACCCTTTATTTTGCAAACGGGGTGGTTTTTAGTTTGTCTTTATGGTGTGGTGCCAAAAGATACTTCAATGTCTTGAGTAAAGGGCAATAAAGATATAGTAAGTAAAAAACCATCTTTATATAACACTGTGTATAAAAGAAACTCCATCTTGAATCATTTTTTCAAAATGGAGCTATTATTTTTTGTTAAATGAATAGCTTTTAAAGCGACGAATAAATAAATAATTAGGTCAACCTGGCTGGCAGTGAATAACAGCATTTGTTGAGTATAAAATGTAGGACTGATTATTAAGGGATGGTTGTTTGAAAAATTTCTGGAAAAGTAATCAAGGTCATAATACTACCTTTGACATAGTTTAATGATGATGAAGATATATATTTTGAACTATATAAATTAGGCAGATGACCATTTTTCTGAAAATAAATAAAAATACATTTGATTTTATAAATATACATACTATAATAGATAGATATTACAGAATATACAATCAATGGGTGGGGTGGAAACATGAATGTATCTGTTGTAGGGGCTACAGGATATAGTGGAATGGAATTAATACGTTTACTTTCGAGTCATCCAACATTCCGTTTAACGGCTGTATATTCATCTTCGAGTGCAGGTAATCGGCTTGATCATGAAAATAGACAGCATTTTGGACTGATCCCCCATGTTTTAAATGAAGTGGATCCAGGGTTAATTGCTAAGCAAAGTGAACTTGTGTTTTTGGCAATGCCCAGTGGCGTATCAAAGGAACTTGTTCCGGAATTGTATAAGAATGGCTTGAAAATTATAGATTTATCCGGAGATCATAGGTTAAAAAACGGAGAATTATATGAAAAGTGGTATGAAGGGTCACCGCCATCAAGCGATCTATTACAAAAGAGTGTTTATGGACTATCTGAATGGAATCGGGCGGCAATCCGTGAGAGCCGTTTGATCGCAAATCCAGGCTGTTACCCGACAGCTGCTTTGTTAGGGTTAGCTCCACTTTTATCAAATAAATTAATTGAATCATCTGACATTATTATTGATGCCAAATCAGGTGTTTCAGGGGCGGGTAAAAAGAGTAATGATTCAAAACATTATGCTCATGTAAATGATAACCTATCAATCTATAAAGTACATCAGCATCAACATATACCTGAAATAGAACAACAATTATCAGAATGGGACTCTGAGCTTTCTCCTATTATGTTTGCTACTCATCTCATTCCCATGACACGTGGAATTATGGTGACGATGCATGCAAAGGTAAAGCCTGAAGTAACAGCTGAACATATTCATAATGCTTTCCTTACAGCTTATCAAAATGAATTCTTTATTCGTTATAGAGGTGAAAATAGCTTTTCATCGACAAAGGAAGTGTATGGCTCCAATTTTTGCGATATCGGTTTCAGAATGGATGAGAGGACAGGAAGAGTCACCGTGGTTTCTGTAATTGATAATCTCGTCAAAGGAGCAGCAGGCCAGGCGATTCACAACGCAAATATTATGATGGGACTTGAAGAAACAGAAGGTTTACGTTTCTATCCAGTCTATCCTTAAGGAACAAAGGGAGTGGAGATAATCTATGAATGTGCTAATGAATGGGGATATTAAGGCAGTAAGAGGAGGGATTCTTACACCAAAAGGGTATCAGGCAGAAGGAATCCATGCAGGCTTACGCTACGCGCGTAATGATTTAGCTATTTTATATTCAACTGTTCCAGCGAATGCAGCAGCCGTCTATACATTAAACACTTACCAGGCAGCTCCGATCCTTGTTACGAAGGAGAGCTTGAAAATAGAGGGAAAGCTGCAGGCAGTCGTAGTAAATAGTGCATGTGCTAACGCTTGTACCGGAGAACGTGGATTGAAGGATGCCTATCGTATGCGATCACATGTAGCGGATAAATTACAAATACCTCCGTCCTACGTAGCGGTTGCTTCTACTGGAGTGATTGGAGAATTTTTAGAGATTGATAAGATATGCACTGGAATTGCAAATATTCATCTGACAGACCAGGAGGCGGGAGCCGAACATTTTGAAGAGGCTATTCTGACAACGGATACAAAGACTAAGAGCTGTGCTTTTCAAACTATAATAGATGGGGTTGTCGTTTCAATGGGAGGAGCGGCAAAGGGATCAGGCATGATTCATCCTAACATGGCAACGATGCTTGGATTTATTACAACGGATGCAAATGTGGATCAGGAATCTTTGCAAAGAGCATTAAGAACTGTAACGAATGTTTCATTTAATCAAATAACAGTCGATGGAGATACTTCAACCAATGATATGGTTGTTGTACTGGCAAATGGAATGGCAAATAATCAAATGCTGTCTGAGAAGCATCCGGAATGGAATCGCTTTGTAAATTTATTAAAAGAGGCTTCCGAATCGTTGGCTAAACAAATTGCACGTGATGGTGAGGGTGCGACCAAGCTGGTTGAAGTGGTGGTATCAGGAGCAGAAACAGACCAAGAGGCTCAAGCACTTGCAAAAACCGTTATTGGATCAAATTTAGTGAAAACTGCCGTGTATGGGGCCGATGCCAATTGGGGCAGGATTGTCGGAGCGATGGGGAGAAGCAATATCCCTTTTAATCAGGACCGGGTAAGTATTTTCTTCGGACCCGTGGAGGTTCTTCATTTTGGTGCACCCATTATTTTTGATGAGGAAAAGGCCCGTGATTATTTACTAGGAAATGAAGTCCAAATCAGAATCGAATTGACAGATGGACTGGGCACAGGAACTGCATGGGGATGCGACCTTACGTATGATTATGTAAAAATTAATGCAAGCTATCGAACTTAAGGGGAGATGTTTGGATGAAGCTAATTGTTGTCAAATGCGGGGGAAGCATTATTGATCAATTAACCGATCATTTTTTCAATAGTTTAAGAGAGCTGGAGGATAGAGGATATTCATTTGTATTTGTTCATGGGGGCGGACCAGATATAAATGATATGCTCGCTAAATTTGAAATTCCTGTTCAGTTTGAAAAGGGGTTAAGAAAAACATCTGTCAAGGTCCTTGAGATAGCAGAGCTTGTCCTTGCTGGTAAGACGAATAGGCAGCTTGTTCATAAATTACAATCAAAAGGGTTTCAAACCATCGGAATAAATGGGTCGGACGGATTCATATTGGAAGCAGATTATATTAATAAAGCAGAGCTTGGTGAGGTAGGAATGATTAAAAAGGTAAACAGCCATCTTCTAGAGAGTCTGTTATCGAATGGGGTGTATCCCGTACTCACCCCAATTTCCATGTCAAAAGAAGGACGAAAGCTTAATGTAAATGCAGATTCCGCTGCTGGTGCTGTTGCGGCAGCCCTAAGTGCAGATATGTGCATTTTTATAACGGATGTCGATGGAATAAGGAATGGTACAAAAACTATTGAGCATATAACAGAATCAGAAATCACCCAAATGATTGATCAGGGAACGATATATGGCGGGATGATTCCAAAAGTGCAGGCAGCTTTATCTGCTAAAAAGCAAGGTGCGTCAACAATATTAATTACAAGTGGTGTATCCGGATTCTTTGCTGATGATAAATGGCTGGGTACATTCCTTGGAGCTGAGGAGAGGGTGATGTGATGTCTGCGCTATTACCGGTCTACAAAAAATGGGATATCACACCAATAAAAGCGGATGGTTCATGGATTGAAGCAGAGGGCGGAAAGAAATACCTTGATTTTACATCCGGTATTGGTGTGGTTAATCTCGGACATAAAAATGATGAAGTCAAAAAATCTGTTGAGGCACAAATGGAATTGTTCTGGCATACGTCCAATTTGTTTCAGCTTCCCATTCAGGAAGAAGTGGCATTAAAGCTGAACGAGCTTACCGGATTGGATGGTGTTTTCTTTTGCAATAGCGGTGCGGAAGCAAATGAAGCGGCACTAAAGCTGGCCAGAAGAGCAACTGGAAAAACGAAAATCATTACATTTCAACAATCTTTTCATGGCCGTACATTTGGAGCAATGGCTGCTACTGGACAAAGTAGCATCCATGATGGATTTGGTCCATTACTTGAAGGCTTTGTTTATGTACCATTTAATGATATTGATGCAGTCCATAAGGCTATTGATGAAGATGTAGCGGCTATTATGGTAGAGATCATTCAAGGTGAAGGTGGGATTATGCTGATTGATGAGGACTTTCTTAAGGGCCTTCATCAACTTTGCAATGAAAACAATATATTGCTGATTATTGATGAAGTTCAAACGGGAAATGGGAGAACAGGCTATCCTTTTGCTTATTTAAAGTATAAGGGAATCAAACCCGATATTATGACCACGGCTAAGGGTCTTGCTAATGGTCTGCCTATAGGTGCGATGGTAGCCAAAAAAGAGCTGAAAGAATCATTTGGAAAAGGTGTTCATGGTTCTACCTTTGGCGGAAATCCAGTATCATTGGCGGCAAGCAAAGTGGTGTTGAATCAAATAAGCAATCCTCAATTTTTAGTAGAAATCAGGGATAAAGCTGAATGGTTTATTAGTGAACTGAAGATAGCAGCCGAGGATATCCCAGTTATAAAAGAGATCAGGGGAGAGGGTCTGATGATCGGGATTGAATTGAAGGAAGAAGCAGCTCCCTATATTAAACAAATAATTGAACATCAATTATTTGTCTTACCAGCCGGCTCGCATGTGATTCGTTTGCTTCCTCCGTTGACTGTTTCACGAGATGAGCTTTTATTAGCTTTAGCCATTTTAAAGGAAGTATGCAAAACCAATCTAACAATGACGAAGGCCTAAGTTATCTGATGCCCCGTTCGTATAGTCTATAAATTTCAAGTGAGAGGAAAGGCAGATATGAAACTACTGTATGGAACTAAACCAATAATCAGTCAGAAAGATTTTTTATCTATGGAAGCCATTACGGCGCAGCAATTGAATGAATTATTGAATCTCGCAATGGATTTAAAAGAAAGGCTGAATAAAGGATATTTGGATACCCCATTAAATGGAAAAATATTGGGGATGATTTTTGAAAAAAATTCAACAAGGACACGGGTTTCTTTCGAAGCAGGTATGCTTCAGCTAGGGGGGCATGCCATTTTCTTAAGTAAAAATGACACACAGCTTGGCAGAGGTGAACCGATTTCAGACACAGCACAAGTGTTGTCAGAATATGTGGATGCAATCATGATACGTACTACTGGCCATGACAGAGCGGAAACATTGGCAGCAAGCTCCAGTGTACCGGTTATTAACGGATTGACTGATCTTGAGCATCCGTGCCAGGCGTTGGCTGATTTATTAACTATTAGGGAAGAGAAAGGATCTCTTCGTGGAATCAAGCTCGCTTATATCGGGGATGGGAATAATGTTGCCAATTCTTTGATGATGGCTGCTGTTAAATCCGGTATGCATATTGCGATTGCAACGCCGCCTGGTTATGAACCAAATCCTCTTTTGGTCGAGAAAGCTAGGACTGAAGCGATAATCAATGGAGGGAAAATAGAACTGACCCACAATCCAGAGGCTGCTGTTAAGGAAGCTGATGTTATTTATTGTGATGTTTGGACCAGTATGGGCCAAGAAAAAGAGAATGAAAAAAGGCTGGAAGATTTTAAGAAATTTCAGGTAAATGAGCAATTGGTTGCTGGTGCCAAACTCGATTATTTATTTATGCACTGTTTACCAGCACATCGCGGCGAAGAGGTGACATCTTCCGTTATTGATTCATCTAATTCCATTGTCATTAAACAGGCGGGAAATCGTTTACATGCTCAAAAAGCCCTTTTGGTTGATTTAATGGTCAAACCTAACTAATAGTTGAAGCATAATTGGGGATTCTAGAACAAAAGGAGGGATTTTTTTGGGACAGAATCGTCATTTTAAACATGGACAAAAGGCACCAAATAATGGTGAATATATCGAAATAGGGGAGACTGGCAGCAATGTCGTTAACCCAAAGAAGATTAAGCTGAAAGCAGGAGAGTATTTTCCTGAAACAACCAATGATGATCGTCATTGGACATATGTATCAAAAAAGGGCCGCTAATTAGCGGCCCTTTTTTGAAAAATGAATTAATGTCCGGATTCCTGTACCGGATCATTTGGTATTACAGCTGAAACCACTAAAATTAATAGGGTAATGACCACACTAAGAATGGAAGCTGTATTGAAATCGTATTTACCGCCTTCAACCATTGAGCTTGTTACATAAACCACCATATGTGTTAATGCAAATGTCCATATAAATGTCAAAATATATTTCAATTTTCTCACCCCGTTCATCTACAATCCGTTATTATTTTATCATACCATACGTAACACTGGAAACAATTTAAATTATTTAGGTAAAAATGGTTTGTACTTTATTACTTTGGGTTTTATCATAACATAGCCCAAAATGTAATGGATTATGAATACAAGTTAAAAAAGAATGGCGATTCTAAGCAATCAGAGAGATAAATAGCCCGGACAAATTGATTTATAATGACATACATTAACATGGACTAAGGTTATTTGAGGGGTAAGCTATGATAAATCACAAAACATTTCAACTGAATAAAGAATGGACAACCATTTTTTACCCGGAACAACCGAGTGGCTTTGCCATTATGTTACTCGGTGGAGATAAGCATTATATAAATGAAAAGGCTAATTTTTGGCTGGATCATCCCGGCAAAAAACAGATGATAGAGTATCTATTGAAGAGAGGGTATACGGTTTTTAGCTCTTATTTATCCGGTGCGCATTGGGGCAATGCTGAAGCTGCAGATTTAGCTACGGAAATGTATGCATTTTTTATCCGTAAGGAGATTGTTAACGAAAGAATTCATATCATTGCGGAGGGAACTGGCGCGTTAGTGTTAGATACAATTTGTCATAAATTAAAAGAAAAAGTACGATCTGTTGTATTACTAAATCCCATATTATCCGTAAAACAGAGCTATGAAAAAGAAGAAATAAATAAATTTTTCTTTAAGAAAATGAAGAAAGAATTGTACCAAGCCTACCATTTGGATGATCATACATTTAAAGAATGGATTGAGAAGAAGTCGGATATGACATTAGGCAAAGATATGCCTGTCTTAATCGTACATGTTCTCGATAAGCTGGAAAGCAACCTGCCGATTAAATATAACTCATTCATAGACAACCATCCTTTATCAGAAATTAAGTATATTACACCGGAAAAAAGATATATTATTCCTTATCAAATCAATTCCTTTTTTAAAAACCATGAAAAAGATTTATAAATCTGAATAACCCTCGGGTTGGTTTAATACATTTATATAAACCGACAGGGGGTTTTTATATGCCTGAACACATTGTTCTGTCTCCGTATTCCTTTGTTGGATTTGAGATATGCAATAAGTTAATGGAAGATGGAATGGAAGTTATTGGGGTGGATTTACCCGTTTTGGCAGATCAAATGGAAAAGGAAGAAAAAGAATTATTTTTAGGCAGAAATTCAAATTTCACAGTAAAGAAATATGATCAGATTATTAAAGAAATAAAGGATGGCTATTTTTTCTATATTACTGATATGGATAACGAGTGTGAAAAATGGCTCAAATATGTAGAAAACATCCCCAAAAAAATGGAAGATACGTTTATTTATGTGGTTATGGATCAAGAGGGATTGGTCAAAGGTGACATTCCCAATCGAGTGGATACCACTATCATATTGCCAACCGTATACGGCCCTTGGCAGCCGGAAAATACCTTATTTTACAATTGTCTTAGTCAGTCTCAATTTCCCTTTGAGCAATATGATTTCGAAGACAAAAGAGATGCTATCTATATAAGCGATGCAGTTACGGCTATTATAGAATTATCAAGACTTGAGCATGGAATCTACCAGGTTCAATCAGATATAAAAGAGCACTGGCACCTTTTATTAAAAGAGCTTGGTTATCGGATTATCGCAGACAGTGGTGAAAAGCGGAATCCTGACCTTCAAAAGCTGAACATTAAGGAATATGTAGCGGTAACAAAAACATCCCCACATGTGGGGATCAATTTAGTTAAGCAGCATATAAGGGTTAGGAAACTCATGGGTTATTAGAATACTTTTTGTATAATCGCCCCTTTCTAGCACGGTTAAGGGGTTTTTACAATTATTTAGAAGGGCAGTGATTACATGAAGAGGAAGCTCGAATATATGGCAATGGGCATGAAACACTATTCAGAAATCAAAAAGAAATTAAGTGAAGCGGGCTTAGAAATAGATCGCCAACAATTACAGCCGTTTATGGACATTTTTTTTACGGTTATGGATGAAGCTTATGAAAAAGGATATAAAGATGGTCGTTTAAAAAAAGGTGAGTGACAGTCCCTCATTTGATTAAATTTGTAAATTTACTTAAAAGGGATGGAATCTTTTTGAAATAAGGACTCAACTCGCTGATAGTGGACATTAGAACATCAGATTGTTCCATCAGTTTAGTGAAATCAATATTAGACGCTTGCTGTTCTTCAGGGGGAGGATCTTCTTTCGCCTGATTTTTCGTATGGCGGTCACCGAACATGAATCGATTAAAAGCCTCCTGATTGTCTGACCTGTTTCTATGCTCATTGTTCAAGACATTCACCTCGTTTTTCATATATTCTTACTAATTAATGTATGTTGCTATTGCTGACTTGTATGGACATTCATTATCTTTTTCGGAAAATTTGTTGCAATAAGGATAGATTTCTTTTAGAATTAGTACCAAGTCATAATATCAAATAATATAATCAGATGAATATAGCAAGAGGGGTGTAAGGATGAATGCTGGCATAATCGGAATTGGCAAATATCTTCCTGAAAACGTGGTAACAAACTTTGATTTGGAAAAAAAGATTGATACGTCAGATGAATGGATCCGAACACGCACTGGAATAGAAGAAAGAAGAATTGCCGATGATAACGTTGATTCTTCGCATATGGCCTACGAGGCAGCGGTCAGGGCTATTGAAAATGCTGGAGTAACTGCTGAGGAAATTGAATTAATTTTAGTGGCGACTGTCACACCGGACCAATCCTTTCCTACTGTTTCCTGTATGATTCAAGAAAGATTGGGCGCAGTGAATGCAGCAGCTATGGATATTAGTGCAGCCTGTGCTGGTTTTACCTATGGAATCGTAACTGCAAGTCAATTTATTAAGACAGGCAGCTATCGCACAATCCTGGTAGTCGGTGTGGAAAAGCTTTCTAAAATTACGGATTGGAATGACCGTAATACTGCTGTACTATTCGGAGACGGAGCAGGAGCAGCAATTGTGGGTCCTGTCAGTGATGGAAAGGGCATTCTATCTTTCGAGCTTGGAGCGGACGGTTCTGGTGGCATTCATTTAGAGAAAAAGCAAGATTATCTCACGATGAATGGCCGGGAAGTGTATAAGTTTGCAGTTAGACAAATGGGTGAATCATCCATCAATGTTTTAAATAAAGCAGGATTGACAAAAGAGGATGTAGACTTTTTAATTCCTCATCAAGCAAATATACGAATTATGGAAGCTGCAAGACAAAGATTGGAGCTTCCGATTGAAAAGATGTCCAAAACGATTCATAAATATGGCAACACATCGTCATCTACTATTCCGATTGCGCTTGCTGAAGAAGTGGAAGCAGGAAAAATAAAAGACGGTGATTTGCTCGTATTAGTTGGTTTTGGAGCCGGTTTAACATGGGGAGCAGTTGCGATGCGTTGGGGCAAATAAGAAAAGCCGAGATTAACTCAAGGAGAGATTGTAATGGAGAGTAAACGTGTAGTTGTGACAGGTATGGGGACCATATCACCTTTAGGCAATACTATCCAGGAGAACTGGGAAAACTTAGTGGCCGGAGTTTCAGGAATCGGGCCACTAACCAGAGTTAATGCGGATGAGTACCCTGCTAAGACAGCGGGAGAAGTCAAAAACTTTGAGATAACAGATATTATTGATCGGAAAGAAGCTAGAAAAATGGACCGGTTCACTCATTATGCGATTGCAGCTTCAAAAATGGCAGTTGAGGATGCAAAATTGGAGATTACTCCAGAGAACGCAAATCGAGTTGGTGTATGGATTGGTTCCGGAATTGGCGGTATGGAGACATTTGAACAGCAATATGAAACATTTCAAAAAAGAGGCTATCGTAGAGTCAGTCCATTTTTTGTTCCGATGCTTATTCCGGACATGGCTGCTGGGCAAGTATCCATACTTCTCGGTGCAAAGGGGGTAAATTCCTGTACGGTGACAGCATGTGCCACAGGGACGAATTCAATCGGTGATGCGTTTAAAGTTATCCAGCGCGGTGATGCAGATGTGATGATTACAGGTGGTGCGGAAGCCCCTATCACGAAAATGTCTGTAGCCGGTTTCTGTGCAAATACTGCATTATCATCTAATCCAGATCCTAAAACGTCAAGCCGTCCATTTGATAAAAATCGAGATGGATTTGTTATTGGAGAAGGTTCAGGCATTCTTGTACTAGAGGAATTATCACATGCACTTGCGAGGAATGCGCCGATATATGCTGAAATTGTCGGATATGGATCAACAGGAGATGCCCATCATATAACCGCTCCAGCCCCTGAAGGAGAGGGTGGCGCAAGAGCAATGAAAATGGCTATTGATGATGCAGGTCTTGATCCGGAACAGATTGATTATATAAATGCTCATGGAACGAGCACAGAATACAATGATGCCTATGAAACGATGGCCATTAAAACAGTTTTTGGTGATCACGCTTATAAATTGGCAGTAAGTTCAACAAAATCGATGACTGGTCATTTATTGGGAGCAGCAGGTGGAGTTGAGGCAGTCTATACGGTTTTGGCAATCAAGAATGGTATCATTCCACCGACTATTAATCTTGAAACACCAGATCCAGTATGTGATCTTGATTATGTCCCGGGTGAAGCAAGAAAACGGCAGGTTGACTGTGCGATGAGTAATTCACTTGGATTTGGCGGCCACAATGCCACAATCGTTTTTAAAAAATATAACGGATAGGAAACTTCAAACGGCCTCTCTTTTTGGTTCATCTACCAAAAAGAGAGGCTATTTTGATTCCCATAAAATATTTCCTTTCATATAATGCTCTATTCAAATATAAACAGGATAGGTGAATGGGATGGGAGTTATCAGAACGGATAAATGGTTGGAGGAGTCCTTTGGTGATCGGTTAAAAATAGAAGAGAATATTTTAGACTCAGTGAATATGCGAGAACACGTTCTAATTGAAGTTTTAAATAGAATTGGCCTATACCAGCCCAACCTAAAAACAAAGAAGACTTTTCAGAATATGCAGGAACGTAAGGCATGGCATAGAATCGCACATTATTATAAAAAATATAAGAAAGCATGGGATGGGCCGGATATTCCTATTTTTCTATTTCCAATGGCAAGTGAAGTGTTCAGCTTATTTCGCTCTCCCAATAAACATAAATCAGGGATTGCTTTCATTGATAAATTGTTTTTATTTATAACGGAGAAGGTGAAGGATAAAGAGCTGGAAGCTCTATTTGTCCATGAATATCATCATACAACGAGATTGGAATCCTTAGGGGGTGAGGTTAAATATAGATTGGCAGACTCTATTATTATGGAAGGTCTTGCAGAATTCGCGGTATCAGAATATTGCGGTGAAGCGTATTTGGCGCCTTGGATAACCAATTATCAAACGAAGGAAATCGAAGAATTGATTACAGAAAAATTCAAACCGAACTTTGATTTGAAGCGGTCTGATCCCCTTCATGATAAGTTGTTATTTGGTCATAGTACAATGCCTAAAATGGCCGGATATGCAGCAGGTTACAAGCTTGTAAAGGATTATGCAGATCTTCATTCCATGAAGACAAGGGATCTGATTGGTCTTTCTACTGATAAAATGATTAATGGATAATGCCCTATGCAAAGAAAATCAATTTGCCACTCATACAAGGAATATTTTACAGGAAACTTGCCTATAATGATTGACAAATAGGATAGAAGTGAGGGATATTCGGGAATGTTGTATCTCCATGATGTTTGGGTAAATTGGTTTGAAGGTGAAGAAAACAGTTATAACATTTGCAGCTTTCACGAGTGGAGGAAAGAGGATACGGTTGAGTTACTTGACCAGGTTCCGCTTTTGAAGTTGGAGCCGGTTCTTTTTCATTACATTGAAAATGATTTATTGGAATTGCCTTCAAGTCTTCTACAGGATGTTTATAAGAAGGCGTATATTCGGAAGAATCATGAAAGACTTCCGATGGATTATTGTTTTGTTGCTACAGATGGGACAGGCATCATTGCTATTGATACGATAGGATACACCATACCTATCCGAAAAAGTAGATTAATTCCAAGGCAGGAGCAATTGGCCTATGACATGGTACGTAATGTGGATGCGCATCCGTATGACTATCAGTCAATGATTACAGATTATAAGAAAAAAGAGTATCATATCCTTTCCCCATCTCCTGATTTTATGCTTGGGTTAACACGCAAGGAACGTCAATTAAAGCAATTATTGTTCATGGTGCTTGATCAATTAAAAAGTTCAAGCAATACAGCTGAAATCCGTTATTGGTATACGGAATGGGCCCCCGAACAATATTCGACCGTTTTAAAAATGGATTTTGATGAAATTTGGCACAAGCTCTACTCGGAAATGAAGATAGGCTGGTCAGAAAAACACGCCATGCTATGTGAACGCTTAATAAAAGGCCAACCATTCTTCGAAAAGCTCTGGGAAATAGAAGTAGGAGACCGACCATCCATGCTGTAATGGATGGTTTTTTATATAAAAAGCTGAGGCGACTGCCCAGGAGCGAAGAGCATAAGACGAATACTCGGAGGGAGGTGCTTTTCCCTCCCGCAGAGTATTTGCTTATGACTCAAGCTCCTAGGAGCCGAAGCTAGATTAAGTAAAAAGCTGAGGCGACTGCCCAGCTCCGACAAGCATAAGAGGAGGCACGTAGGGAGGCACTCTTTCCTCCCGTAGTGGCTACACTTATGACCTCGAGGAGCTAGGAGCCGAAGCTAGATTGAATAAAAGCAGAAACTGACTTAAGGAACAAAGACTAAAAGCGCCACGTCGTGTGGCAACGTCTTTGTGACCAACATCCTGTTGGCCTAAAAAAGTGCTGAAGCTAGATTGCATTCAATCTAGCTTCAGCACTTTAATTTATAACTATCTTTATCTTCTTTTGCGTCCTAAACCAATCGCGTTTTTCATTTTTCGTAATGTTTTATTAGCAGCTTTATTTGCTTCTAGAGCACCTTTGTCGAGGATTTCATCCAATTCAGGTGAATTCAGTAATTCCTGATGACGTTCCTGAATAGGTCGTAGTGTTTCAACCACTACATTGGCAACCTCTGCTTTAAAATCTCCATATCCTTTACCCACGAAGCGTTTTTCAATGGATTCTATGCTTTCACCGCTCAGTGCAGAGTGTATGGATAAAAGGTTTGAAATGCCTGGTTTATTTTCCTTGTCGAATTTCACGATTCCTTCTGAATCCGTAACCGCACTCTTGATTTTCTTCTCAACCTGCTTTAGATCATCTAATAAAGAAATAGTTGATTTTTTATTTGGATCGGATTTGCTCATTTTTTTTGTTGGCTCCTGTAAAGCCATGATTCTTGCTCCTGAAACAGGTAGTTGGATATCAGGAATTGTAAAGACATCTCCATATTTTTTATTGAAGCGTTCAGCAATATCACGAGTCAATTCAACATGCTGTTTTTGATCATCGCCTACTGGAACAATATTGGTTTGATATAAAAGGATATCAGCAGCCATCAATGGAGGATAAGTCAGAAGACCGGCTGAAACAGATACCTGTGATTTAGATTTATCTTTATATTGAGTCATTCGCTCAAGTTCACCAATGGAAGTATTACATTGCATAATCCATCCGGCTTCTGTATGAGCCGGAACCTCAGATTGGATAAAAATTGTCGCTTTCTCAGGATCAATCCCAACAGCCAGATAAAGAGCTGCCAGATTTCTAATGTTCTTTCTTAGTTCGAGGCGATCCTGCGGAACCGTAATCGCATGGTGATCAACTATGCAAAAGTAACAATGGGAGTCATTTTGCAACTCTACGAATTGTCTTAATGCTCCAATATAATTACCTAGGGTCACGAGACCGGTTGGCTGAATGCCAGAAAAAATAATACTCATTTTCATTCTCCCTTCAATATAAAAAATCCCATTCGTCTCCACTATTAAAAGGGACGAATGGGATTCGCGGTACCACCCTAATTGTTTACGTTCTATACATAAACCACTCAGGAATATCCATTAAGATATTCATGCCCAGTAACGCGGGCAAACGTCCTGTCATACTGTCATTTTTCCTACAGGAGGCTTAAAAGTCCATTCAGGTATACGGGCTGTTTGTTCGCAGCAACCACAAACTCTCTGAAAACCTTGTACTACCTTACTACTCTTTGTCATAGCCTATAATAAATATTAAGTAATGATATTCTACTTAAACCTGATTAGAAATGCAACTATCCAAAGAAAATAATTGAACAAATAAAAGTAATGACACATGAAAAGATACCGGAATAAAGTAAAGGACTAGTCCAGGAGAAGGTAAGCACCTCCATATTCGGGCCTTTATGTAGGGATTCTTCTTCATGCTCTGATACATATTCCTCTTTCTTAGAATTGACTTTCCAGAACTTTTTAAATGAATAGGAAAAGACAGAGAAGAAACCTCCTCCTATTACATATAGGATAGCGCCGGCACAAACATAAAAGAGGCCTATCATAAAATAGCTATCAATCAATGAAAGCAGAAAGTGATTTTTTATAATAATTGAATAGATAATTGAAATCAGAAGGCTGATACCGTTTAATAAAAGAAATTTTTTTTGTGAAGACTTCATTGGTTTCCTCCGATATAAGTTGTTTTATAAAATGTATTTAAATTTTATATCAATAATTTAAAAATTAAAAGTTGCAAGTTTATTTATAAAATTTTATTATATTCATAACGTTTCATTTTTAATTAAATACGCTCTTCTGGTTTAAATTATCTGAAAAATATAATTTTTTTATTTTTATAGGATATTTTACCCAGGCATTGGTACATCAAGGTTTGTTGTTAATACTTGTATTCGAAATGACATATGTTCGTAAACAAAATGTAAAAAAATGATTGCAAAAAATTCTGAAACGTTTTATGATTGGTTACGAAATCTTCTGAAAATTAGAAGAGTAAAAAATAGGGAGGTCATTTACTAGTATGAAAGCAAAAAAAATCTCATTATTTCTTGTAATGATTCTTGCTTTGAGCACTTTCCTTGCAGCTTGTTCCGGCGGAGACGAAGAGACAGGCGGCAATGATAAAGGTGAAGGCAAAGGCAAGAAAGACGTTGAACAAGTACTTAACTTAGTAGAAACATCTGAAATTCCTTCTATGGACACTGTAATGGCTACTGATTCTGTTTCTTTCAACGTTATGAACAATACGATGGAAGGTCTTTACCGTTTAGGAGAGGGAGATAAAGTTGTTCCAGGTGTTGCTGAGGGCGATCCAACAGTAAGTGAAGATGGAAAAACTTTCACTATCAAACTGCGCCAAGATGCTAAATGGTCAAATGGTGATCCTGTAACAGCTCACGATTTCATTTTTGCTTGGCAAAAAGCTGTAAATCCTGATACTGCTGCTGAATATGCATACATGATGTATGTAATTGAAAATGCTGAAGAAATCAACACTGGTAAAAAGAAAGTGGAAGAGTTAGGTGCTAAAGCGCTTGATGATTACACTCTTGAAATTAAACTAACAAATGCTATCCCTTATTTCCAATCTCTACTTTCTTTCGGAACATTCATGCCACAAAATCAAAAGTTTGTTGAAGCACAAGGTGAAAAATTTGGTCTTGAAGCAGATACAACACTTTATAATGGACCATTCACGATGTCTGAGTGGAAACATGAAGAAAGCTTCACACTTACTAAAAATGATCAATACTGGGATAAAGATACTGTAAAGCTTGAAACAATCAATTTTAAAATCGTAAAAGATACTAATACGGCAGTAAACTTATATGAAACAGGTAAAATTGATCGTGTAGGATTGACTGCTGAAAACGTTGATAACTACAAAGATAGCGAAGAATTCGGTACGGAAAAAGATACTGCTGTATACTTCCTTCGTTATAACCAAAAGAACAAAGCATTAGCAAATGTTAATATCCGTAAAGCAATTGATATGGCTTATGACAAAGATGCTTTTGTAAAAACAATCTTAAATAATGGATCTGTACCTGCATACTACTTGGTACCAAGTGATTTTGTTAAAGGTCCGGACGGAAAAGATTTCCGTGACACTAACGGAGATATGAACGTTACAAATAAAGATGAAGCTTCAAAGCTTTGGGAACAAGGTTTGAAAGAAATCGGCGAATCCAAAGTTGAACTTGAATTGCTAAATTATGATGGTGACTCTGCTAAGAAAACTGGTGAGTATATCAAAGAACAGCTTGAAACTACTCTTCCAGGACTTACAGTTAGCCTTAAGCAACAACCATTCAAGCAAAAACTTGAATTAGAATCTAAAGGTGATTATGACTTCTCTTATGCTGGTTGGGGTCCAGATTACCAAGATCCTATGACTTTCATCGATATGTTCGTAACTGATGGAGCTCATAACCAAATGGGATACTCAAATCCTGAGTATGACAAATTGGTTAAAGAAGCTGGATCTACATTATTAAGTGATCTGCCAGCACGTTGGGAAGCTCTTCAAAAAGCAGAAAAAATCCTAATTGAAGAAGATGCGGCCATCAGCCCACTTTATCAACGCGGACTTTCATTCCTAACGAAGGATAAAGTTAAAAATCTATACAATCACGCCTTTGGTGGAGATTACAGCTACAAGTGGGTATCAATCGAGGAATAATAGCTCGTGTGCCTGAATGGGAGAGTGCATGCCTGAAATGGCATGTGCTCTCCTTTTCCCTAGTTATGGGAGAAAATTCAGAATAGAAAAATAATTGTGATAAACTGAAAAAGGGGGGCTAATAATGCTGCGATATACATTACAACGGATATTCTATATGATTATTACTTTATTTGTTATTACAACTGCTACCTTTTTCTTGATGAAAATGCTGCCGGGATCTCCGCTGAAAAATCAGGAAAAGCTTACTGCTGAACAAAAAGAGATTATTTATGAAAAATATGGACTGAATGACCCAGTGCCGAAGCAGTATGTCACTTATATGACAAACTTAGTTAAAGGGGACTTAGGTACTTCTTTCCAATATGACAACAGACCGGTTACAGAATTAATTGCTACACGTATTCCAAATTCAGCCCATTTGGGTTTTCAAGCTTTGCTGTTTGGAACGATTGTTGGCCTAATGTTAGGAATAGCTGCTGCACTGCGTCATAATACATGGATAGATTATGGTGCCACTGTTATTGCTGTCCTGGGTGTTTCGATCCCATCCTTCGTTTTTGCAGGATTTTTACAGTATTTCTTAGCCGTTGAAAATCAAATCTTCCCGGTTGCTTTCTGGGATGGATTCGAATATACGATCTTGCCAACACTAGCGCTTTCCGCTGGGGTTATAGCAAGCATCGCTCGTTTTATGAGGTCTGAAATGCTAGAAGTTATGGGATCGGATTATATTACTCTTGCAAAAGCAAAAGGTTTATCCGGTGTAGCTGTAGTATTTAAACATGGTATAAGAAATGCATTGATTCCAATTATTACGATTCTTGGACCAATGGCCGTCAATATTATGACTGGAACACTAATAATTGAACGAATCTTTGCTATTCCTGGATTAGGGGAACAATTTGTTAACTCTATTAATATGAATGATTATCCAACCATTATGGGTACTACGATCTTTTATAGTGCACTATTTATTCTTGTAATCTTCTTGGTGGACATCATGTATGGAATTGTTGATCCTCGTATCCGCCTTGCTGGGGGGAAAAAATGATGGAAAATAATCTAAAGACAGAAAACCTTTCTCCAGAATTATTTAAGGTTGTAGGGCAAGAATCTCATGAAGCAGAGAAAATCGTTCGCCCCAGCCTAACATTTTGGCAGGATGCATGGAGACATTTGCTTAAAAATAAAGGTGCAATTTTTGGACTTGTCATGGTTGTGATCTTTGTTCTTTTAGCGATCTTTGCACCAATGACGTCTGGTTACACATATAAGCAACAGGACATAGCGAATTCTAAATTGCCGCCTCGTGTTCAGGGGTTGGAAAATATCAGCTGGCTTCCATTTGATGGTACAGATAAAAATGGTGTGAATGTCTATGAAAAAAATGGAATTGAAGACAGATATCACTGGTTTGGTACAGATGATTTAGGGCGTGACCAATGGACAAGGGTTTGGTACGGCGCAAGGATTTCCTTGTACATCGCTGTATTGGCAGCCGTAATTGAGTTTTTCATTGGTGTAACCTATGGAGGGATATCTGGTTTCTTTGGAGGCAGAATTGACGCTGTCATGCAGCGTATTATTGAAGTGCTCGTCGGTATTCCATATCTAATTGTTGTTATTTTAATGATCCTAATTTTCGAAAAGCCTGGGGTAATTTCGATTACACTCGCCATGGTTATAACCGGTTGGATAGGAATGGCTCGGATGGTTAGGGGGCAATTCCTGAAATTAAGAGATCAGGAGTATGTTTTGGCTTCGAAAACGCTAGGTGCTTCAAATAGAAGCTTAATATTCAAGCATCTACTACCAAATGTATTAGGACCCATTATTGTTACATCGATGTTTACAATTCCGGGAGCCATATTCACCGAGGCATTCCTAAGCTTTATTGGTCTGGGAATTGCTGCACCTGAAGCTTCTTTAGGTTCTTTAGTAAATGACGGTTTTAGATATATAAAATCATATCCGTATTTATTGATCATTCCATCCTTAGCTATCAGTATACTAATCTTAAGCTTTAACTTATTGGCTGATGGTCTTCGTGATGCGCTTGATCCAAAAATGCGAAAATAATAGGGAAGGAGAATTATAATGGAGAAATTACTTGAAGTAAAAAATTTGCATGTCTCCTTCGATACCTATGGTGGTGAGGTTAAAGCTGTACGTGGAGTTAGTTTTGACTTGTTCAAAGGAGAAACATTAGCAATTGTTGGAGAATCCGGTTCCGGAAAATCCGTAACAACAAAGGCATTAATGAGATTAATTCCGAATCCTCCAGGACGTATAAAAGAGGGGCAAATACTTTTTGGGGAAAATCGTGACCTTGTTAAAATGACTGAAAGAGAAATGCAACGAATTCGTGGGAAAGAAATGTCAATGATATTCCAGGATCCGATGACTTCTTTAAACCCAACCATGAAAGTCGGTAAGCAAATTATGGAAGGGTTAATCAAGCATCAAAATTTAAGCACAGCAGCTGCCCGTGAGCGAGCAATTGAGCTTTTAAGATTAGTAGGGATTGCCCAGCCTGAAATTCGAATGAATCAATATCCTCACCAATTCTCAGGCGGAATGAGACAACGTGTAGTTGTAGCGATTGCTCTTTCGTGCAATCCAAAGGTGCTGATTGCAGACGAACCTACAACAGCCTTGGATGTTACCATTCAGGCGCAAATACTTGAATTAATGAAGGATTTACAAAATAAGATTGATACATCCATTATCTTTATTACACATGATTTAGGAGTCGTTGCGAACGTAGCTGATCGTGTAGCGGTTATGTACGGAGGACAAATTGTTGAGACTGGAACGGTAGATGAAATTTTCTATGATCCGCGCCATCCATATACATGGGGGCTGTTATCCTCAATGCCTAGCCTAGATAATAGTGGGGATGTTGAGCTTACAGCGATTCCTGGTACTCCTCCGGATTTGATTCATCCACCGAAGGGGTGTGCATTTGCACCAAGGAATCCATATGCTTTAGCAATTGATTATGAAAAGGAACCACCTATGTTCCAGATTTCAGATACTCATTTTGCAAAAACTTGGCTCCTACATCCGGATGCACCAAAAGTAAATCCACCGGAGCTAGTCCAACAGCGTATTCGCCATATGGCCTCCAATTTTGAAAAACCTGTACAAGTAGGAGGGGTTAACTAATATGGCTACAAAAGAAAAAATTATCGAAGTCAAAGGACTTAAACAATATTTTAATGTTGGTAAACCGAATATGGTTAAAGCGGTGGACGATATATCTTTTGAAATCTATAAAGGTGAAACATTTGGTCTGGTGGGGGAATCTGGATGTGGTAAATCTACAACAGGGCGATCCATTATCCGTTTATATGATTTGAGTGGCGGAGAAGTCATTTTTAAAGGGAAAGAAGTCCATGGCAGAAAATCAGGTAAGGATCTAAAGCAATTTAACCGAGGCATGCAAATGATCTTTCAAGATCCTTATGCTTCATTAAATCCTCGTATGACTGTAGCTGATATTATTGCAGAAGGAATTGATATACACGGATTAGCAAAAAGTAAGGAAGAGCGTATGAAACGTGTATATGATCTTCTTGAAACAGTTGGACTTAATCGTGAGCATGCGAGTCGTTATCCGCATGAATTCTCTGGTGGTCAGCGTCAAAGGATTGGGATTGCTCGTGCACTCGCAGTGGATCCTGAATTTATTATTGCCGATGAGCCAATCTCAGCGCTTGATGTTTCGATTCAGGCACAGGTTGTTAACCTTCTGAAAAAGCTTCAAAAAGAAAAAGGGTTAACATATCTGTTCATCGCGCATGACTTGTCAATGGTCAAATACATCAGTGACCGTATAGGTGTTATGTATTATGGTAAATTGGTTGAAGTTGCAGACAGTGAAGATTTATATAAAAACCCAATGCATCCATATACTCAATCTCTTCTTTCTGCGATTCCACTGCCGGATCCGGAAAGTGAACGTACGCGCAGAAGAAAACCGTATAATCCGGAAGTTCATAATTATGAAGAAAATGAACAATTAGAGATGCGTGAGATTGCACCAGGACATCATGTATTGTGTTCATTAAAGGAATTTGAGCAATATAAAAAAGCATATATCTAAAAAGATTAGCATGAACCGGATGTGGTTCAAATGTCATATTGGAATATGTATCAAAAAGGTTATCCTTCTGTGGATAGCCTTTTTGATGTATTTTTGGAAAAAGAGGGAAGTGAGAGGTTTTTTCATATATATAGGAGGTATAATAATAGTGACATGAAGGAGTGATGTGGGGGATGAAATCGGTTAAAAAAATGGCAGTGGTATTATCAATCCTAATTATAGGGACACTGTTTACAGAAGTAGCTTATGCTGCTACAGAGGCTGAAAAAGAGTTTTTATTACATAGTGGACAGAGTATTCTTCTAAAAAACAAGGAACTTCCTGACGGGATGCAACGATTTATAAAAGAATCGAAATATTCATTTACATATCCTGATGCAGTAAGAGGCATCTATGTGACAGGAAATTCTGCAGGGGGCAGTAAATATAACGAACTGGCAAAATTAGTAGATACAACAGATTTGAATGCGATGGTTATTGATATAAAAGATGACTTCGGTAAATTAACCTATAAACCAGATCCATCTAAGTCATATGCTAAAGCTGGAACAAATCTAATTAAAGATCCAGATAAATTATTAAAGGATATGGAAAAAAGGGAAATCTATCCGATTGCCAGAGTAACGGTTTTTAAGGATAGTTATTTGGCGAATAAAAAACCTGAATGGTCATTTTTAGATGGAAAAGAAGTATGGAAAAATGGCAGAGGAGAATCATTTGTTAACCCATTTGTAAAAGATGTGTGGGAGTATAATGTAGAGATTGCAAAAGAAGCAGCTGAAATGGGTTTTCAGGAAATTCAATTTGATTATGTTCGCTTTCCCGAAGGATTTGAGAATCGCGATAAAGAACTGAAATACTCAGTGGGTAATTACGGGGATAAGGCTGTTGATAATGTTCAGCATCGAGTAAATGCTGTTACGGACTTTGTAGAGTATGCTAAGAGTGAATTGGAGCCATATGGGGTAAAGGTATCAGTTGATATTTTCGGCTACTCTGCAACTCTTCCAGAAGCGCCTGGAATAGGACAAAACTTCTCTAAGATATCTGAGCATGTTGATGTCATTTCTTCTATGATCTATCCGAGCCATTGGACATCGTATTTTGGAATTGCCAAGCCTGATTTAGAACCATATAAACTTGTAAAAGAATATGCAAAACTAGAGAATAAAAAATTGAGCAGTTTAGAGAGTCCGCCAATCTCCAGACCTTGGATTCAGGATTTTACGGCACCATGGCTAGGTAAAGGGAATTATAAGCAATATGGAAAAAAAGAAGTAGAAGATCAAATTAGAGCGTTAAAAGAAGAAGGAATCAATGAATATTTGTTATGGAACTCAGGAAACCGTTATACCTCCGGAGTTGACTATAAACAATAATAAAATCATATTAGATGAAACAAAGAGGCTGGGACATAAGTATTTCAGTCAATGATAAATCGGAACTATTAGGTGATATTTTATAAATACTGCGCCAATAGTTCCGATTTTTATTTGTTTTAGTAGATTGGTTACTTATTTATACAATTATTAAACTTAGTGGAATGGAGCGGTAGCCACCGACTCCTGCGGGAAGTAGAGGAAAGGCTGAGACCCCGCAGGCGCAGCCGAGGAGGCTCAGCTTCCTCCCCGCGGAAAGCGAGTGGCTGCAGCGTAATGGAACGAACTTTTCTTCCAACTTAACTCTTTAATAAGTGAAAAAGGAAGATTACATTATTTTTATAAGAATTTAATTTGTAATGTATCAAAAGGGGATATTCTTTCAATAGGTTCTTAAGAAGTAGAATACTGGATGAGGCCGCTATTTGTAAGAATTTTTAAAGCCATTGGTGATTATGAAGATTATTTCGCTACTCGTATACAATTGCATTAGGAAGATATAGAAAATCGAAATGGTTATTTGTTTTTCTTGCCGCCAACCTTATTAAATCCGCTTGTTGATCTGTTCGTTTGTATCACAAACTCAGAACGCTTACGCCTGCCGAAGATAAGATTTCCAATACCATTTGTTAAAGGACCCATAAAAGCAGTTAGACCGATGATTAAACAAGATACCAATATAAAATCAAGGATATATTCGCTCATTCGTTCCTCCTTTTATATTTCGACTGTGTAAATTTCTTTACATTTACATTGTAATAGATTAAGAAGTGGGAGAAAAGGGAAAAGGTAACTTGGTTGCTAAATTTTATACATTTAATAAAATATATCACCTTAGAAGATAATAAGAATTGTATGTATTTAAAATCAAAATTATTAGGATACGAACTAGATAAACAAAGGAGCAGGTGCATCAGATGAGTTGGTATAAAAGATTGCGTGAATATTTTCCGGAAGAAGAAATGAAATCAGAAGAACATATAAACATGCTGTTAAATCACGGTCAGAAAGATTACTTCCTTGATAATGGGAAAAATCATATTTTATTATATGCAGAGAAAGAGAACTTTATTTTTGTTGATTACTTATATGTGATGGGTAGTGCAAGAGGAAATGGTACAGGAAAAAAGGTTTTGGACAAGCTGAAATTAAAGGGAAAACCAATCTTTTTAGAAGTAGAACCGATAAACGAGACGGAAGAGGATTCGGAGAAAAGATTACGATTTTATAAACGAGAAGGATTTAAGCATGCGAATACCGTCTCCTATGTTAAAAATTCACTCGCTACAAATAAAGATGTAGAATTGGAGATTCTTTATTGGAGTCCTGAACCAGATAAGCATATGGATCATGAGGTATTAGACGGAATGAAAGAAATCTACCGTGAATTGCATACTTATAAGGATGAAGAATTATATGGTGGAAAATATCGGCCAACTGAGAAAGCACTGAAAATAAAAGAAAATAAATCTGATATTTTAGATGAAATAACAAGCTGAAGATTTAACTTCAGCTTGTTTTCTTTTTACCTCAAATGTTTAACGGCTTCGCTCTAGGGTATATAAATAATAGAAATTATTTAAAAAAAGAGACACAGGCCAAATGAAATAGGGCAAAGGAATGGAGTAATATAACAATTATTTCAATAATATGATAGTAAGGTTAATGTTTAGTAAACCCGGAAACATTTTCTAAAAAATCTCTACACATTCCATTATTAATCATGTATAATAATTTTATATGTTCCTTAATTATAATTATTTTAATTTAGATAGTATCATAAGCATTGTGAAATGTTAAATATATAGCTCTAACGGGATAAGGGAACTTAAAGAATAGGGAGAGTGACAGGGAATGGTTACACTTTACACATCACCTAGCTGTACGTCATGTAGAAAAGCAAAAGCTTGGTTAGAAGAACATGATATTCCATATAAAGAACGTAATATTTTTTCTGAATCATTAAGTCTTGATGAAATAAAAGAGATTTTACGTATGACTGAAGATGGTACCGATGAAATCATTTCAACACGCTCGAAAACTTTTCAAAAGTTAAATGTAAATCTTGATAATTTACCTTTACAGGAATTGTTTAATATCATCCAACAGAATCCCGGATTATTAAGAAGACCAATTATCATTGATGAAAAACGTCTGCAAGTTGGTTACAACGAAGATGAAATCAGACGATTTTTACCTCGTAAAGTAAGAACATTTCAACTTCGAGAAGCACAGCGCTTAGTTAATTAATTTTTATATTGTTCATAAACCCCCTTCCTGGACAGCGAAGGGGGTTTTGGTGTATCTTAAATTATTAGACATAATTATTTTATGAAATATAGGCTTTTTGTTTCCCACTATTTACTATTTATCATAAAATATAACTACCACCTGCTTTATAAAAAGAACATCCATGATTAACATTTTTAAAAACAGGGAAAAGATATAACAACCTAGTTTGGGGGTATATCCCTTCAATTACCTCAAACCAGAAGGGAGAGAGTGAATCATGGAAATCGAACGTATTAATGAGAATACTGTAAAATTCTACATTTCATATGGGGATATTGAAAAGCGAGGCTTCGATCGAGAAGAGATCTGGTATAATCGTGATCGAAGTGAGGAACTTTTCTGGGAAATGATGGATGAAGTGCATGAAGAAGAGGATTTTACTGTTGAAGGCCCACTTTGGATTCAAATCCAAGCACTTGAAAAAGGGTTGGAGATTTTAGTTACTCGAGCGCATCTATCCAAGGATGGCCATAAATTCGATTTGCCAATTGATGATCCCGCCAATTCCGTTGATGTGAAGATAGAGTCTATGCTTGAAGAGCATTTTCAAACTAACCAAGCAATAGATGAGCAAATAACAGAGGATGATACATTGGAATTTGTCCTTTCATTTAAAGACTTTGAAGATGTCATTGCATTAAGTAAAACGAACGGAATTCAAGGAGTTGTGACCAAGTTATACTCCTTTGAAAATATATATTATTTGTATGTAGAATTTCCAGATGGAGAGTTTGTGGAAGAAGAGATTGATAATAAGCTATCAATTATACTTGAATATGCTGATGAATCTCCTGTTACAATCCATCGTCTTGAAGAATATGGAAAAGTCATTATACCTAAAGATGTATTCTCGACTGTAAGCCAATACTTTTCTTAATACTCATTAATTGAAAGCTGATTTCCACTTGGAAGTCGGCTTTTTAGTTCTTAAATTGGTCTGGAATCACCACATTGAGGACCCCCTATTTAGAAAGTGTGATTGAAAAACTAATCGAGGGTTTGCGTCATTCAGACCATATTGGGGTATAGATAATGAAAGTTTTCAATGAAAAATGGATAAGGTGAGGATTATGAAGAATTTTATTAATGTTCTTTTATTTATCGCAATTTTAGGGATTGTGGGATTTATATATCAGAAAAATTTCGATGGGGATTATATTCAATATGGAAGTATATTATTTACAATAACTGTTGTTTTTATTGGATTTATTATATTCCTGGAAAATCGTCATCCTGCACAGACACTAGCATGGTTAATCGTTTTGGGTGCTTTTCCGGTAGTTGGATTCTTGTTTTATTTGTTATTTGGAAGGAATTTTAGAAAAGAAAAGATATTTAAGAAAAAATATTTTTTAGATAAGCAAAAGTATATGGATATTACAGGTGAAAATGAGAAAAAATTATTAAGATTAGATGATGAGAATCATGATTACAGCCAATTGTTTAATCTAGCTGATCAGATTGCCAACACCCCTATCTCTTTATCCACGGAGACGAAAGTTCTTACAAATGGAAAAGAGACATTTAATGCTATTAAAGAAGCTTTATTGCAAGCAAAACATCATATACATATGGAATATTATATTGTTCGCCATGATACCTTGGGGAATGAAATTAAAGACATACTTATTAATAAAGCGAAAAATGGTGTGAAAGTAAGATTTCTTTATGATGCAGTCGGTTCATGGACTCTTTCAGGGGAATATATCAAGGAAATGAGAAAATGGGGGATTGAGGTAGTGGCGTTTGGCCCTGTGAGGCTCCCCTTTTTAAATAATAAATTCAATTTTAGAAACCATCGAAAAATTGTTGTAGTGGACGGAGATATTGGGTTTGTTGGTGGTTTAAATATCGGTAATGAGTATTTGGGTAAAGATGAGAACTTTGGATTTTGGCGTGATACCCATTTGAGATTAAATGGAGAAGGAGTCCGCAGTTTACAATTAATCTTTATGCAGGATTGGTATTACATGACCAACCACAGTTTTTTAACAGATGAGTATCTTGCTCCTGTAGCAACAGAACATGAAAAAAAGCATGGCGGAGTACATATAATTGCAGGTGGGCCTGATAATGAATACAGTACGATTAAAAATATATTCTTTTCTATGATTGTTTCAGCAAAAAAATCGGTATGGATTGCCTCTCCTTATTTTATCCCGGATGAAGATATATTTTCTGCCTTGAAAATTGCTGCTCTAAGTGGCATTGATGTTCGTTTATTAGTACCTAGTAATCCGGATAAGAGAATTGTCTTCCATGCTTCGAGATCCTATTATCCTGATTTATTGGAGGCAGGAGTTAAAGTCTATGAATACCGTGAGGGTTTCATGCATTCAAAAATCATCATTGTAGATGGTGAACTTGCATCTATAGGTACATCAAATATGGATATGAGAAGCTTTCATTTGAACTTTGAAGTCAATGCGTTCCTCTATAAGACCGAAAGTGTACAAACATTAGTAAATGATTATCTACATGATTTATTAGTTTCGAATGAGCTGCATGTTGAGGTATTTAAAGATAGACATTTCGGTATGAGAATGCTGGAATCACTATTTAGACTATTATCACCGATGCTATGATGAAAAAAGCTCAATCGAGTAGAAATGTTCAACAGATATACATATAGAGTTCATTTAGAATGAAGGTTTATTAATAGATAACGAGAATTTGATAGGTAAACCATAGGAAAAGGAGCCTGTACATGCTGGTTGCTATTAATAAAGAAGATAAGCAAATTCATGCCAATCATATTATAAAGAGACACGAGGAAGAGTATCGCTGTCCTGCTTGCCGGAAACGTGTGATATACCGTTCCGGCCCACGGACGATTCCACATTTTGCCCATCAAACAAAGGGGAACTGCCAGGCAGCAACTGAATCTGAAACAGCAGATCATCTATCAGGGAAAAATAATTTATACCATTGGTTAAGAAGGTGTCAACTGGATGTTGAACTGGAGAAATATTTAGCTATCATAAAGCAAAGGCCAGACATTTATGTAAGGAAGCAAAATCAATATTATGCAATAGAATATCAGTGTTCACTTATTCATGAAGAGTTATTTTTGAAAAGAACAAAAGGGTACTTGGATGCCGATATTGTTCCTATCTGGATTTTTCACAGCCATTTCATTAAAAGAAACGGAGTTTATCTGTGGAGGCTAAATTCACTCCTTAAATCTGCTCTTAGAAAATCTTCATCACCTTTTCTCCTCTTTCATAACCCCAAGCAAGCAAATTCCATACTGGCACTTGTGAATATCATACCAGTCTCAATAGAACAATGTTTTGGTCAGATGGTAGTGTTATCCAATGGGATGGACCTGAAAAGTATCTTATCTCCACCCAGACAAGAAATCGCTTATTTAAACGATTGGTTTAAAAAACGTACTCTGCAACTTATGAATGAAATCCGATTTAAGGGCTTACAAAGTAAGTTGATTAAAGAATTATATCAGGCTGGGATATCTCCATATAAAGTACCTGAATTTGTAGGAGTTCCATTGTTGAGCGGCTGTATGTATGGAATGCCGGCTACTGTCTGGCAAGGATTAATCTATATCGATTTAATGAAGTGCTTTAAGATGCATGGAAGAATCAGTGAAGCATGGATTCGGTCAAGTTTTTTGGAAAGAATAAAGAAGAAGGATATAATTTTAAATCAATGCCCTTTAATGAGCCAGGATATTTTTAGCGCATTGAAAGAATATCTGAGATTCCTTGAAAAAATTGATTATTTGGAAAAAATAGATGTAAATCATTATATAATAAGAGAGGACCTCATTTTAGGTGATCATTTTGAAGAGAAAATCAAATTGAGGTTATTCGATTTTTTTGAAGGGAATTAAAGGTATTATGAAGAACTTTTATGAAAGAAGTAAATGATTGGAGGGAACTGCATGGCTGCAGATATTAAACAATTACCTGAAAGAAAAGATATACCTGTAGAAGATACTTGGAGACTGGAGGATATCTTCCCAAGCGATGAAGCATGGGAAAAGGAATTCAAGGACATTTTGGCTGAATTGCCAAAAGGAGATCAATATAGAGGGAAATTGGAAGAAAGTGCTGATACCTTATGGCAGGCTTTGCAATTTCAGGACATGATTACTGAGAGACTTGGACGATTATATACATATTCTCACATGAGATACGACCAGGATACCGGTAATACATTTTATCAGGGAATGGACGACCGCGCCCGGAATTTATATTCTCAGGCTGCCAGTGCTTTTTCGTATATTTTACCTGAAATCCTTGCAATTAAAGAAGAAACAATTAATCAGTTCATGCAAGAAAAAAAGGAGCTTTCCTTATATGAACAATCTTTAAAAGAGATTAATTTACAAAGACCTCATGTTCTATCTGCAGAGGCTGAGGCTTTATTGGCTCAGGCATCAGAGGTGATGGGGACTGCATCCAATACATTTGGTATGTTAAATAATGCCGATCTTCGTTTTCCTACAATTAAAGATGAAAACGGAGAAGAGGTTGAACTAACTCACGGGCGGTACAGCAGGTTTTTGGAGAGCAGTGACCGTAGAGTTCGTGAAGAAGCCTTTAAAGCGATGTATAAGACATATGGACAGTACCGAAACACATTCGCAAGTACTTTATCCGGCACGGTGAAGAAAGATAATTTTTATGCAAAGGTACGTCATTATGATTCTGCAAGACATGCAGCTTTAAGCAATAATAATATTCCGGAAACAGTATACGAAAATCTAATCAATTCCATTCACAACAATCTGCATTTATTGCACCGTTATGTGAAGCTTCGTAAGAAACTTTTAGGTGTGGATGAATTGCATATGTATGACTTATATACACCTTTAGTGAAAGATGTGAAGATGGATGTTTCCTATGACGAGGCTAAGGAATATATCCTAAAAGGGCTTGAGCCTTTAGGCGAGGAATACATCAATGTATTAAAAGAAGGATTTGAAAACCGTTGGGTAGATGTTCACGAAAACCGCGGTAAACGAAGCGGCGCATACTCCTCAGGTTCATATGGAACTAATCCATATATATTAATGAACTGGCAGGATAATGTGAATAATCTTTTCACATTGGCTCATGAATTCGGCCATTCTGTACACAGTTATTACACACGTAAAAATCAGCCATATCCATATGGTAATTATTCGATTTTCGTAGCTGAAGTAGCATCTACCACAAACGAAGCCCTGCTGAATGATTATTTGCTTAAAACAATTGATGATGAGAGCAAGAAAATTTATTTATTAAATCATTATCTTGAAGGTTTTAGAGGAACAGTATTCCGTCAAACGATGTTTGCGGAGTATGAGCACATTATTCATAAGATGGCACAGGACGGAGAAGCTCTGACTGCAGAAAGCCTAACACAAAAATATTATGAGCTTAATAAAAAATACTTTGGTGATGATATTGTTATTGATGAGGAGATTGGTTTGGAATGGTCAAGAATCCCTCATTTCTACTACAATTATTATGTATACCAATATGCAACTGGATTCAGTGCAGCAGCAGCGTTAAGTAAACAGATCTTAGAGGAAGGTCAGCCGGCTGTTACGCGCTATATTGAATTCTTAAAAGCAGGCTCAAGTGATTTCCCGATTGAGGTTCTTAAAAAAGCAGGTGTAGACATGACTTCGCCGAATCCGGTTGAAGAAGCTTGTAAAGTTTTTGAGGAAAAATTGAATGAGCTGGAAGCTCTTTTAGATAAATAAGAAAAAGTTGATGATTTTTTGAAATGCCCCTTAGAAGTTAGACTCCAAACTTTTAAGGGGCTATTTTTTTGATGGTATTAAATGCTGAAATTAAACTTAAAGTTCCAGTAATAAAAAAAATAGAGGGGGTAAATAACCCTTGGAGGAAAAAGTATTACAAAGCCCAATAATTGAGGATCTTAGTGAAATTAAATTAGTAGGTTTTCGAGTTGTGTGCGAAGGTGAACAATATCTAAAATGAAATTCCAAAAGCAGCGAAACTTCTTAATGAACGTATGGATGAAATCCAACAGGTTACCAATTCATCTGTACAATATGGAGCATTTGTAGTTGATAACTATTCAGAAGATGAAGATGGTTATTGGATCTGTGTTCAAGTTAACGAGTATGAAAATATTCCGGATAATATGGTTTTCTTAACAATTCCACCTCAAAGATATGCTGTAAGTAAACATAATGGTTCTAATTATAGTATTAGAGATACATACGCAAGATTACACGCCTGGGTTGAAAAAAACGGATATGAAAGACAATTAGATAAATGGCATTTAGAAAGGTATCATAGTTGGAATAATAAAGATAATCTAATTATTGAGTTATTGGATACTGTTACAGAATCTTAAACTCTAAAAAGTAAGTGAAGCCAATCATGAGAACTCGCTAATTTTCTGCGAGCTCTCACGTTTAATTCGTCATTCAACAATATCCAGTAGATCTATGCCAACTTAAGGCTTTTAGAATCCCTTGAATTTTTTTTGATAACCGAGACTATACATAAAGATGAAAAAAGAGAGAAATAAAATAGGTGATGATACATAGAGAGGAATGATCCGCATAATCCCAAACAGCTGCAGGGATATGGAAAATAAAACTAATAAGATTAAACTGCTAATATAAATTTTTTTCATAGAAATCACCCTTTAATACATAGTATAAATAGTACTGATTTCTAAAGAATATGGCAGAGGATAAGCAAGTATGCAGAAAAAATGACAGAAATGTGAATAAATGAACAAAGTACTTGCATATGTGTTAAGAATTTGTTATATTACTATTGTGAAGTTGATCACTAGCAAACATTTACCCCTTTGTTTGACCGTGAAAAATTTCTCCCATCCCCTTTGTTCGTATGAAGAATAAGACTCTGTCCGATTACAGAGTCTTATTCTTATTTATACGGAAAAATATTATAGAATAATAATAATGGCGGTTTTTAATCGTTTTCTGCATATCTCCAATACGTTATGTTGGATGATGGTATCCTCTCAACTGTGCGCTTCAAGAGTAATTTTTTCATTTCCCTTTCAACTTCCTGTATATCCATTCGGTAAATAAACGTAATCTCATGAGTATTAATAATTTGAAAATCCTTAATACAGTCCTCTAAAGAGGGGAGTAACTGTGCTTTAGGCGGAAATCCCAACATCTCCTCAAGTATTTGAACATAAACTTCATAAGGGTAAGCTCCTGATACCTTTATACCTTCATCTTCCATCTTTTGATTAAAAAAGACCAGGCTAGGCAGATCAGTGACATCCATTTCTGAAGAGATTTTTAAATCACATTGAAAAGCTTTTATGGCACTTTCTGAATTCATATCACGTGAAAACTCATCACAATCTATCTTGGCTTTATGAGCGCAGGCTAACAATGTATGCCAATTTGATACACTTTTTTGATCAAGAAATAAAGCCTCCTGGATTTTCTTGAAAAAACGATATCCAGCCTTTTTTCCTTGCATTTCTGCAGCTTTAATCGCGATTGGGGTGATATATAACGAGTTTTCGGGATCGCTGATCCAAATATTATCATCACAGGAAATACCAGACCTGTTTGCAGCAGAAAGAAATGAGGGATGTGGGTGTTTAGCATTTGGATGCTTTCTTTCCACTTTTTTGCTAAACACATACTTTAGAGCAAAGTAATGCCCATATTCTAATTTCAGTCGTTTTATAATTCGTTCCAGCTCAAAGCAAATTGAACAAGTAGGATCTATAAATAAATAGATTTCTAATGGTTTTTCCAAGGGTTTAAAATATTGATGGACAGACAGCCAATCCTGCCATTTTGGAATTGAAGAGTCATGCTTATTCATAACTATCACCTTTTTGCTGGATATCGTTTGTATTTATCATATGCTCAGCTGTTAAAGTAAGTCTGTTCAGAAGATACTCTCTTAAAGGAGAATCTAACTGAATACTTTCCATAGCCTTCTCCATACAGCTCAGCCAGGATTTTGCACGCATAGGTGTAATTTCAAAAGCAAGATGTCTTGCTCTTAGCATGGGATGCCCATGTTCCTCAGTATACAAAGAAGGTCCGCCAAGAAACTGAGTAAGAAACTGTTTCTGTTTACGGGCTGTCTCTGTAAGATCATCTGGAAAAATAGGAGCTAGCAGCGGATGCGAACCCACATGATCATAAAATGCATCTATTAATTCAGATAACCGCTCTTTCCCTAATGCATCATATGGAGTTGGATTTTCTGCCATACATTATTCTCCCTCCATGAGTTGATAAGAATAATTTTAACAAGCAAAACTTGAATTATCCAATATACTGCTTTTTTTCCTGATTTTATAAAATATTGAGAGGTGGATGCTGGGAGATAAGCTTATTAGAAGGTTATTGATTGAGCTTCAAATTGTTTATAGAAGGGGAAATAAAAAACTGTTCATTTTATGAACAGTTTTGCAGGTTTGGTTATTATTTTATGCGTAATAGGAAGCCATGACTTTATTTACATAGTTCTGCGTTTCTTTAAAAGGCGGTACTCCACCATATTTATCAACATTTCCTGGACCTGCATTATAAGAAGCTAAGGTCAATTCGATATTTCCATTATATTTAGTCATCATGGATTTAAGATATTTAGTTCCACCCATAATATTATCATAGGGATCCATAATATTGTTTACACCAAGAGATGAAGCCGTTTTGGGCATTAGCTGCATCAAGCCTGATGCCCCGGCTGAGCTAATGGCATTTGAATTATAGCCGCTTTCCTGCTGTATGACGGATCTTATTAATTTTTCAGGAACATGATATTTAGTGGAAGCTTCTTTTATAATGTCATCGTAATCCGTATTCTGATTCATACTTACTTTACTATTAGTTGATTGATTAGTAATTGGGACAGGATTGTACGCAATGGACGGAGAAGACGGAATGCTGCTGTTGATTATAGTTGCCAATGTACCTAATCCTGGATTGGCAGCAAGTGCATTATTCGTAGGATGGCTGACGGATGTAAGAACTTCATTCAGCATAGCCTGAAATAAATTGGCAGAAGAAGGTGCCTGAGTTACAGTATTAGTATCTGTTGGTCTCAGGGATCCGAGAGCTTGAAGTTGAATAATCGTATTTATGTCTCCTACGTTCATTATGTTCACTCCTCAATATGGTTTGAAATCATTTGATTATAAAAACGTTGAACTTTATTTTCAGTTGGACGAACCAGAATGCCAGCTTCTGATAAAAGCTGATCAAACTCTTTCTTTCCTTGATCAAAGTTGTCTACTTCAAATTCTACCTCATAATCCTCTATTTGGAAATAGGAGCTATTATCTAAAACGAGCAGGCCGCTCTTAAAAGGAAGCTCAACCCGTTTTGTTGTCAAGGTACCAAAATAACGAATTTCTTGTGGGTTGATTTTTAGATTTTTTATTCTTTCCGAGATTTTGCTATCAGGGATACCACCATCTTTTATGATTTTATTAGCTGTATCAGGATCTATATCCCAGTTGGTTTCCAGTAAGCCTTTTTGATTTTCAAGAGGCTGTTTAAGGGTCATCTCATAGGATGAATTTTTTTCACGTATGCGTAGTGCTGAGGTATATTTCTTTAAATCAAACGTAGCTGTGTCAAAGTAATGATTTTTTTGTACTGTAAAATGCTCGGGCTTTATTTTGAAACGTTGCATGAGGTGGTTAAATTCCTCAAATGTCAGCAAATTTTTGAATTCAATTTCGATTTGTTCGCTCATATGTACATCCTCCATGATAAACTTATGTATAACTATTATGACTTTTTCATTAGATAACATCAATCTTAGATATCCGTATAATCTTTGTGTTAAAATGGGTTTGAGCAATTTAGGGTAATAATTAGTACTAAATGTATTCATTAGCATGGTTGAATAATGATGATCAATTCATAAAATACATACTAATACATGATAATGTAATGTCTTCGATTCTGAATTTTCCCTTGCTCTCAATAACAAGATATTGAAAAGTATTTCAGGTGGTGGAATCCATGAGTAGAAAATGGGATGAATTTTTAGCCCCCTATAAACAGGCGGTTGATGAGTTAAAGATCAAATTAAGGGGTATAAGAACCCAATGTGACTTAGAAAAAGAACATTCACCAATAGAGTTTGTTACAGGACGCGTTAAACCGATCGCAAGTATCCTGGATAAGGCTTATCAAAAGCAAATTCCTGAGGAAAGACTTGAACTGGAATTACAGGATATAGCAGGTCTTCGAATTATGTGCCAATTTGTGGATGATATAAAACAGGTCGTTATGCTGTTACGACAAAGAACTGACTTCGTAATTATTGAAGAAAGAGACTATATTACAAATAAAAAAGCAAGTGGATACCGTTCGTATCATGTAGTTATTGAATATCCGGTTCAAACGATTCACGGAGAGAAAAAAATATTAGCGGAGATACAAATTCGTACCCTTGCCATGAATTTCTGGGCTACGATAGAGCATTCACTTAATTATAAATATAACGGACAATTCCCGGAAACATTACGCAATCGCTTAGAGAGATTAGCTGAAGCAGCTTTCCATATGGATGAAGAAATGACACAGATTAAAATGGAAATCCAGGAAGCACAGCAATATGTCTTTAAGAAGAGGGGGAAATAACACTTTACAGGTGGGGATTATGATGAAATATGCAGTTACGTCTAAAGGAGATACCAAATCCAATCATTTTATGGAGCAAGTGAAGGATCAATTGGATAGTCTGGGTGTTATTTATGATGAGGATCAACCTGATGTAGTTATATCTGTCGGCGGTGATGGAACATTGTTATATGCCTTTCATCGTTATAGCTCACGTCTTGATAAAACAGCATTTATAGGTGTACATACAGGTCATTTGGGTTTTTACGCTGACTGGAGGCCTGAGGAGATTACAAAGCTTGCCAATGCTATAGCTAAGACGCCTTACCAAACTGTTGAGTATCCATTACTGGAGGTTACGGTTCGTTACAGTCACGGTGGCAGAGAGTCAAAATATTTAGCCTTGAATGAATCAACTGTTAAAAGTGTGGGGAGCACATTGGTGATGGACGTAGAAATAAGAGGGCAATCCTTCGAGAGGTTTAGAGGGGACGGTTTGTGCGTATCAACTCCTTCAGGCAGTACTGCGTATAATAAAGCCCTTGGCGGTGCGATTATTCATCCTTCCATCCCTGCTGTGCAATTGACGGAAATGGCTTCCATCAATAATAGAGTGTTCCGTACTATTGGTTCTCCTTTAATACTGCCAGCTCATCATACCTGTATGATGAAACCAGTAACAAATGATGACTTTCAAATTACCATTGACCATTTAAGTCTTTTGCATAAAGAGGTAAGGTCCATACAATTCAGAGTGGCAGATGAACGAATCCGTTTTGCTCGTTTTAGACCTTTCCCATTTTGGAAAAGAGTTCGTGATTCTTTTGTTACAGAATAAAAAGAAGGTTATAGTAGGTGTCCTAAAAGAATGCAGTTTGTCTTTTGGGCACCTTTTTTACTGAATAAATAATCCTTTAGCTTAAAAAGCTAGCTATAAATATGAATGATGAAAAGGAAGGTCTCCATGGTGAAGCCATTTACATTAGAGTGGACAGTAGAAAATCAGGAAAGCGATAAAATTTTGAGAGAATATTTGTCTGATAAAAAAATATCAAAATCAGCGTTGGCAGATATTAAATTTAAGGGTGGTCATATCTTAGTTAATCAGCAAGAAGTTACAGTACGATACATATTGAAGACTGGTGATCAGGTTACTGTAATCTTCCCGAAAGAGGTGGGAAGTGAGCAGCTGATAGGTGAGAAGATACCACTGTCTATTGTCTTTGAGGATGACTATGTAATGGTCGTCGAAAAACCGGCCGGTATGTCTACAATTCCGTCAAGAGAGCATCCAGCCGGGAGCTTAGCCAATGCAATCATTGGCCATTATGAACAAATTGGCCATTCAGCGACTGTTCATATTGTCACAAGATTGGATCGGGATACGTCTGGCTTGGTCTTAATAGCCAAGCATCGGCATATACACCATTTATTAAGTTTGTCAAAATCTATAAAAACAGTGGAAAGAAAATATAAAGCAATCGTAACCGGTGTGATGACACCCCTGGCTGGAAAAGTGGAAGAACCTATTGGTCGTATGGATACCAGCATTATTAAACGTGAGGTACGGGAAGATGGCCAATATGCATGTACGGAATATAAAACGCTGCACTCGCTTGAGCGGTTTTCACTTGTGGAATTAACGCTGAAAACTGGAAGAACACATCAAATACGAGTACATATGGCACATTTGGGACATCCATTATTAGGTGATGATTTATATGGGGGAAGCAGAGAACTGATTAAGCGGCAGGCCCTACATTGTTATTCGTTGAAATTTCTGCATCCAATAACGGAAAAAGAACTCTCATTTGAGAGTGAATTACCAGAAGATATGATGCAATTAATAGAGGGCTTAAAATAGTGTATATGGAATTTGAGCAGGAATAGTTGATCTTTTAAAGTCGAAAATTAAAAGGAGTATTGTATAAATAGACTGTGGATTATTGACCTATGTAATGAGTACTTCAGGATCGAGGATAATCCGATTTTTTCAACAAAAGTTTTCTTGGAAAATAAAAAGGTGCTGAATGTCGCACAATAGGACCTATCAGACACCTTTAATCATTAGAATTAACTTTCATACGTATGAAATTTTTCTGGAACCAGCGGCTGAGATGAGGTTATCGAGAAAAGGGTCATATCAGGGTAACGCAAAGCAGTTAATTTCCCTCCAAATACAGCTCCCGTATCGATATTGTACGTATTATTTTTAATTCTTGGTTCGCGGACAGGTGTATGCCCATAGACAATAATCGGATCACCCGGATGTCGAAGTGCCCAATCTCTTCGTTCTGGTCTTCCATCCGGCAGTGTTTTTCCGGTTATATCCCCATACAAAACAAATGTTTTAACACCCTTATGTGTTGCTCCAATGAATTCTTTTTTAATACCGGCATGCGCAAGGACAAGCTTTCCTTGATCTAAGACAAGATAAAGAGGAGCTGACTCGTATAATTGCATAAAATGATCGCGCACCATCTTTCTTTCTGGTTTAGATAAAGCCTCAAGTTCAGCAATCGTTGTCTCTAAGCCATGTACAGCCTTTACTTTATTGCCTAGGAAATAACGATATAATTTATTGCAATGATTACCCGGTATATATAAGGCAGTTTTCCGTTGTATGGTTAATGTCCATACAAGGTTGATCATCTCTATAGAATTAGGGCCTCGATCAGTAATATCGCCTATAAAGACAGGGGTATTTCCGTTTGGATGGACAGGAATATTATCCTCATCAAATTGATAACCCAGTTTGTGGAATAATTCGATACATTCCCCATAACAACCATGTACATCGCCTATACAATCATAGATCATTTGAATCACTTCCTTCTATTACCTCTATATTACCCTTTTTTAAAGGGTTTCAATTATATCTATTTAGGAAATTGTAAAGGGTATGATAGATACGCCTTAGACGACATAAAAAAAGGTATGGTGACCTCCAAAATGGAAATTCAGGAAAGCAAGCAAAGAGATTTACTGCGTTTATTAAAAGATGAGAACCTCCGACAGTTTCGGATTTTATTTTTAGATATTCACCCCTATGATCAGGCAAAATTTTATGCAAATTTAGAAGAAAAAGATCGAGCAACTGTTCATCATTTTCTCTCACCAGATGAAATGGCAGAGCTAATCGGAAATCTAGCTTATGAATATGAAGAAGAGGTCGTAGAGAGAATTTTAGCAGAAATGGATCCTCGATATGCCGCTTCCATTTTAGCTGAAATGCATACGGATGATGCTGTCGATTTGCTCAGTAATTTGGATAAGGAACAAATAATCAGTTATTTGTCTTTAATGGATGAGGAACAATCGCAAAATATTATGCATTTGCTTCACTATGAGGAATCAACTGCAGGAAGTATCATGACGACTGAATTTATAAGTATTGCAGAAAATCAAACAGTAGGATCTGCCATGAAACTAGTGAGGAAGGAAGCTCAGGATGCTGAATTAATTTATTATATTTATGTTATGGACGATAAGCATAAATTAACAGGGGTACTATCCCTGCGAGATTTGATCGTAGCAGATGATGATACAATGGTCTTTGAATTAATGAACAGTCAGGTTTATTCGGTGAAAGTAAGCGATGATCAGGAAGAAGTAGCTCGAAAAATGAGAGACTATGATTTTATTGCTATGCCGGTTGTTGATTTTCAGCATCATCTGGTTGGCATTATAACATTTGACGATATGATTGATGTTATGTATGAAATAGCTTCCGATGATTATTCCAAATTAGCAGGGGTATCCGATATGGAATACATAGACAAAAGTCCATTTTCATCTGCCCGTAAAAGACTCCCATGGTTGATTATATTATTATTTTTAGGCATGATTACCGCTAATTTAATCGGTCAATTTGAAGAAACTTTATCTAAAAAGGCAATTCTGGCGGTGTTCATCCCCTTAATTGCAGGTATGGCCGGGAATACAGGTACACAAAGCTTGGCTGTTATTGTTAGAGGGATTGCTACAGGACAGATTGAGGATGAGAATAAGCTAAAACTCCTTTGGCGTGAAGCAGGAACAGGACTTATAACCGGGATATCATGTGGAATCGTGGTTACCATTATCGTTTATGTTTGGAAAGGTGAACTAATTCTAGCCGCTCTTGTTGGCATTTCAATACTGGTAACATTAATTGTCGCTACATTAGCAGGAAGCCTTGTGCCTTTATTGATGCATAAAATGAATATTGACCCTGCCGTCGCTTCGGGACCATTTATCACAACCATTAATGACTTAATCAGTATTCTTATTTACTTTGGAATGGCTACTCTCTTTATGAGTTATCTCACGTGATATATTTAGCTGAAAAAACAGAAAATGGTTGCGATTCTTCTTTACTTAGTTTAAATTAGTAGTAGGTACTAATAACTTGTGTTAATTATTTAAGGAGGAATCCTTCCTATGAACTTAAGTATGGATGGGAAAACCATTGTTGTAATGGGTGTGGCAAATAAAAGAAGTATAGCTTGGGGTATAGCTAATTCACTTTACCAGGCTGGTGCTAGATTAATTTTTACATATGCAGGGGAACGGATGGAAAAGAGTGTTTATGACCTTGTAAACAGCTTAGAGGGTGGAGCAGAGACCTTCGTCCTGCCATGTGATGTTACAAAAGATGAAGAAATCGATGGATGTTTTGCTACGATAAGAGAAAAATATGGGAAGATAGACGGAATCGCACACTGTATTGCTTTTGCTAATAAGGAAGAGCTCAAAGGTGAGTATATGAACACGACGAGGGATGGCTTCCTATTAGCCCAAAATATTAGCTCTTATTCATTAACTGCTGTTGCTAAAGCAGCAAAAGAAATCCTGAATGAAGGGGCTAGTATCGTAACACTTACTTATCTTGGCGGTGAACGAGTAGTCCAAAACTATAATGTCATGGGTGTTGCCAAGGCCTCACTTGAAGCAAGCGTGAAATATTTGGCTAATGATCTTGGACCTAACGGTGTAAGGGTAAACTCTATTTCCGCAGGAGCCATCAGAACCTTATCGGCCAAAGGTGTAGGCGATTTTAATGAAATTCGAAAAGTATTTGAAGAGCGTGCACCGTTGCGCAGACAAGTAACCCAGGAGGAAGTGGGAGACACAGCCCTATTCCTGTTCAGTCCATTGTCCCGTGGAATTACGGGAGAAAATATCCATGTGGATTCAGGGTATCACATTTTAAGCTTATAAATAAAAAAGGACTCTCTATTGCAAGGCGGCTATGATGACCGTTTTGTAAATAGAGAGTTTTTTGTTTTTTAATGAAAAGTGTAACTGCGTAAATCAGCCAATTAAGCACTTGAATCCTGTGGAACTGTTCCCCCTTCCTTATTGTGTTAAGCTCCAATATTATTCTCCTATATTACAAAAATGTTATAAATTTCTAAAAAAATGATAGTCAATTGGGAAAAGCTGTGACATAATAAATCATAATATTTTAAATATTTTAATAAATTACATAATAATATTACGCAGGAGGGAATGGCTTGGATGACACTGTGGTTTTAGATGTAAACCATTTAACCGTTTCTTTTATGGATGATGGAAAATTGGTTCCTGCAGTTGAGAATATCGATTTCCAACTTCATAAAGGAGAAATTCTTGGTATTGTTGGTGAATCAGGAAGTGGGAAGAGTTTGACCTCTTTATCCATTATGGGACTGCTTCCACAACCGCCGGCTATTGTTGATCCCCAGGCAGTCATTAATTTTGAGGGAGACAATTTATTAAAAAAATCCGAATCAAAAATGAGAAAAATTCGCGGGGATCGGATATCTATGATCTTTCAGGAACCGATGACTTCTCTTAATCCTTTGTTTACAATCGGCCAACAAATGATTGAAGCATACAGGCTGCATAGAAACAGTAATAAAGTTAAGGCGCGTACTGAATGTATGGAAATGTTAAAGCAGGTAGGGCTGCCTCGGGCTGCTGATTTAATGAAAAATTATCCACATGAGTTATCAGGCGGTATGAGACAGAGGGTTATGATTGCGATGGCCATGGTTTGCAAACCAAACATTTTGATTGCAGATGAACCGACTACGGCACTTGATGTCACCATTCAAGCCCAAATTCTTAAGTTGATGAAAGATTTAAACAATCAAACTGAAACATCAATCATCCTCATTACACATGATCTTGGAGTGGTGGCTGAAATATGCGATCGCGTTCTTGTCATGTACGCAGGAAAAATTGTTGAGAAAGGAACGGTCAGGGATATATTTAAAAATCCTAAACATCCATACACAAAAGGATTACTGAAATCCGTACCTGACATCCGGCAGAAAGACAGCAAATTATATTCTATTCCAGGTAATGTTCCAAAACCAGGAATGATTCAAACTGGCTGTGTATTTGCACCGCGTTGTGAATATGCCATGCCTGCCTGTGCCACAGTGACTCCGGATTTACAAAAGGTGTCTCCTCAGTATCAATGGGTAAGGTGCCTATTATATCAGGGACAGGAAGGAGGCATTCATCATGACGGAGCTGTTAAAAGTTGAAGGTCTGAAGAAGTTTTTCCCAATCAATGGGGGAGTTTTGAGCCGGAAGATTGGTGAAGTAAAAGCCGTTAATGATATTTCCTTTCATGTGAAAAAAGGAGAAACTCTTGGGATTGTTGGGGAGAGTGGCTGTGGAAAGTCAACAACCGGCAGATTATTAATGAGGTTGATTGACCCAACAGAAGGAAGCATTGTATTCGAGGATAAGGAAATCATGTCTATGTCTAAAAAGCAGCTTAGACAAGTGAGACGTGATATTCAAATGGTTTTTCAGGACCCGTATGCGTCGTTAAATCCGAGACATTCTGTCCAGCAAATATTAGAGGAACCTTTAATTGTTCATGGCATTGGCAATAAGAAGGAGCGGGCAAAAAGGGTAGCAGAAATGATAGATGTTGTGGGACTCAGTTCCTATCATTTAAAGCGTTATCCCCATCAATTCAGTGGCGGTCAGCGTCAGCGGATTGGCATTGCCAGAGCCCTCATGACAAAACCTAAATTAATTATTGCAGATGAGCCTGTGTCTGCGCTTGATGTTTCCATACAGGCCCAGGTATTAAACCTATTAAAGGATATCCAAAAAGAATTTGGACTTACTTATATTTTTATAGCCCATGACCTGGGGGTTGTCAGGCATATCAGTGATCGCGTTGGAGTCATGTATTTGGGGAGAATGGTAGAATTGTCGGGCAGCGAAGAGTTATACGAACACCCACTCCACCCGTACACACAAGCTTTATTATCTTCAGTACCAATACCAGACCCTGATATTAAACGTGAATCCATCATCTTAACTGGAGACATCCCAAGCGCATCCAATCCACCGAGTGGTTGTGCATTCCATACTAGATGTCAGCATGCAATGGAAGTTTGTAAGACTATTAATCCAGTATACCAAGAAATAAAAGGGGATCATTATGCTGCATGTCATCTCCATGGTGAACATGACAGCAATGATAATAAACAAATATAAGAGGGGGTTTCATATGAAAAAGCTTTTATTGGCTATGGTCAGTATTCTAATGCTAAGCGTTGTACTGGCAGCATGTAGTTCTGGCGACAAGGAGACTGAGGGGGGAGGCAGTGAAGAGAAAGGAAATACAAAGGATACACTTGTTTTTGGACGCGGCGGTGATTCTACTTCGTTAGATCCAATCACAACAACCGAAGGAGAGTCATTTAAAGTCACGATTAACATTTTTGATACACTGCTAACTTACGGTAAACAGGATACGACGCTGCAGCCTGGATTAGCTGAAAAATGGGAGGCTTCTGATGATGGTCTTTCATATACGTTTACATTGAAAAAAGGCGTTAAGTTTCATGATGGTACTGATTTTAACGCAGAAGCAGTTGTATTCAACTTTAATAGATGGATGAATGGCGATGCTGATAAGTTTCCTTACTATAGCATGTTTGGCGGCTATAAAAAAGATGAAGGGCATGTCATTAAGGAAGTAAAAGCGGTTGATGAATCGACTGTTCAATTTACCTTGAAACGACCTCAGGCGACCTTCCTTAAAAATATAGCCATGAGCTGTTTTGGAATTGCCAGCCCTACTGCAGTTGAAAAAGATGGTGATAAGTTCCGGGAAAATCCAGTTGGTACCGGTCCGTATAAATTTAAAGAAAAAGCAAATGACAAAATCGTTATTGAAAAGAATGAAGATTATTATGTAGACGGAGAACCAAAATTAAAAACAATTATTTTCCGTACGATTCCTGATAACTCCGCACGTTTGAATTCATTAAAAATCGGTGAGATTGATGTGATGGACGGTGTAAACCCATCAGACCTTGAAACAATTAAAGGAGATGCAAATTTACAGGCTATTGAACGTCCTTCTATGAACGTTGGGTATCTTGGCTTTAATGTAACGAAAAAACCATTTGATAATCCAAAGGTCCGTCAAGCTTTAAGCCATGCCGTGGATAAGCAAGCTATCATTGATGCTTTCTATTTAGGAATGGCAAAACCAGCGAAAAATCCTCTGCCGGATTCAGTGGAAGGCTATAACGATGAAATTCAGGATTATGAATTTGATTTAGACAAAGCAAAAGAATTATTAAAAGAAGCTGGTTATCCAGATGGATTTACAATGGATCTTTGGGCTATGCCAGTTCCACGTCCATATATACCAGAAGGTAAGAAAATTGCAGAAGCGATTCAAGCCAATTTTGAAAAAATTGGCGTTAAGGCAGAAATTCAGACTGTAGAATGGGCAACATACCTTGAAAAAGCAACAAACGGTGAGTTCCCGGCCTATATGCTGGGTTGGACAGGTGATAATGGAGACCCTGATAACTTTATCTATACATTGCTTGATAAAGATTCAATCGGATCTAACAACTATTCCTATTACGCGAATGATAAGCTCCACGACATTTTAATTGAAGCGCAAACAATTGTTGATCAAGATAAACGGAATGAGCTATATAAACAGGCTCAAGAAATTATCCATGAAGATGCACCGTGGATTCCACTTGTTCACTCAACGCCTTTGTTGGCAGCATCAGCTGATTTAACAGGACTTGTACCGCATCCAACCGGATCAGATATTTTAAAGAATGTAGAATTCAAGTAAAACTGTGTTAAGTAAGGGCGCCTTTACATGGATGATTCATATAGGGGCGCCTGTTTATTATGGAGGTGCATACAGATGTTTTCTTATACAATGAAAAGGATTCTGTCTGTTATACCGGTTCTGTTTGGAATGACGTTGATTGTATTTGCCATTGTCAGAGCCATTCCTGGAGATCCGGCACAGGTTATTTTAGGGCAAAGGGCAACCAAGGAGTCCATTGCTGTATTAACTCAGGAGCTTGGATTGGACAAAGCCTGGTATGTTCAATACATAGATTATATTAAGAATTTGTTTGCCGGTGATTTGGGTACATCCATTAGAACCAATGCAGAGATTACTAGTGAGATATGGCCGTATATTGCTGCTACGCTTGAATTAACGCTAGTTGCGATGATTATTGCCATCGTTATTGGTGTAAATGCCGGCATCATCAGTGCATGGTTTTCAAATTCCTGGTTTGATTATTTAGCGATGATCTTAGCGTTAATTGGAGTATCCATGCCTATTTTTTGGCTGGGGCTGATGGAGCAGTGGGCTTTTTCCCTTCAGCTGGGTTGGTTACCGACAACAGGACGTGAAGATATCAGAGATCCAATCAATGCGATAACTAATTTGTATTTGGTGGATACGCTGATACAAGGTGATTTCGACCAATTTTTTGTGGCCGTTAAGCATTTGATTATGCCCAGTATCGCTTTAGCAACTATTCCTATGGCGATCATTGCCAGGATGACAAGATCGACTATGCTTGAAGTTATGAAATCAGATTTTATTCGTACAGCACGTGCAAAAGGTGTCAGTATGTTTTGGGTGGTGTACAAGCACTCTTTAAAAAATGCATTTATTCCGGTTTTAACCGTTATAGGGCTGCAAACAGGATTACTTCTTGGAGGGGCCATTCTGACAGAAACCATTTTTGCTTGGCCGGGCATAGGACGTTATTTATATGAAGCAATCGGCTATCGCGATTATCCGGTTATTCAATCTGGTATTTTACTGATTGCCGCTGCTTTTGTGTTCATTAACTTAGTTGTCGACCTCCTTTATGCATTGGTCGATCCACGAATTAAATACTCCAAATAAAGGGTGGTGTAGACATTGGGGGAATTAGTACGAAATACAGAAGAAACACCATTGGTAATGGATGAAAAAGTGGTTTCTCCATGGGGGGAATCATGGGCTGCTTTTAAACGGAACCGTTTGGCAATGGTGGGTCTGGGGATTGTCTTATTCTTTATTTTATTAGCATTATTAGCTCCGATTATTGCTCCTTATGGATATAAGGAGGTTAGTTTAACAGACCGTTTAAAGCCGCCATCTGCTGAGCATTGGTTTGGAACAGATGACTTTGGGAGGGATATTCTTTCACGGATATTATATGGTGCGCGTATATCCTTATCCGTTGGGTTTTTCTCTGTATTGGGTTCTGTCATTGTAGGTTCGATTATGGGGCTTGTAGCCGGATATTATGGCGGATGGATTGATACGATTATTTCAAGGTTCTTTGACATCCTCCTTGCCTTTCCAAGTATCTTATTGGCAATCGCGATTATTTCTATTTTAGGGCCATCTCTGCAAAATGCCCTGATTGCAATCGCTATTATAAATATTCCAAATTTCGGGAGGCTTATAAGATCAAGAGTACTAAGTGTGAAACAAGAGGAATATATTATGGCCGCCAACGCAATTGGTATGAAGGATTCAAGAATTCTCTTTCGTCATATCCTCCCGAACAGTATGACACCAATTATTGTTCAGGCAACATTGGCGATTGCAACAGCAATTATAGAAGCGGCAGCGCTTGGATTCCTTGGACTGGGAGCTCAGGCACCAACGCCTGAATGGGGAAAAATGCTAGCAGATTCGAAGGGTTTCTTAGTTCAGGCTCCCGGAACGCTCTTTTTTCCAGGGTTGGCTATCATGTTAACGGTCCTTGGATTTAATTTATTGGGTGATGGACTGAGAGATGCCCTTGATCCAAAAATGAAACAGCGTTAAATTAGAGTAAAAATAAGGTATGAACCGCCCCTCCGTGATTGTTAGAGGGAGCGGTTTTTTTGTGAAATTGACTGTGTGTAGGCAATGTCTAGATGACCTTCATTAGTAAAGCTTTCAACTGAGGGGTGCTCAGATATATCTACAGTCGTTTGCACATATATATATAGCAAATAGAAGGTTAAGGAGGTAATTTTTTGAGCCATAATGAGATCGATAGTGCACTGCCGGCAAATGCCTGGCTTGATAAGGAACAAATAATGAGACGATTGCGTGAAGAAGAAATAGTGGAAATTGATGACTTTTTTACAAATGCCGCGACTAAAGAATTGATGCATAAAATCAATCAGCAACAGGAATGGGAACAACATATTGCTGATAAAGAAAACTCACGTAAAGGACTTGAAGAGGGAGATAGTGATGATGCTTTGCAGCAGGCCCCTTTATTAAGCTTTGAGATAGAAAAGAAACAAATTACTGAATCACTGAAAGAACGGGAGCCAGATTTATTGGATGCAAGTGAAGCGAATGGAAAAACAAAGCGTAAACGTATAGAGGATATGACGAAGGAGGAATTAGTCACCTATCTCTCCAAAATGCCGTCGCTCATGTCGAGCCCGGTGTGCGATTTTATAGTGGAAGATGGAAAGCGGCTGAGGGGAACAATTGAAAAAGTAAAGGGGGATTATGTTTATATTAAAGTTGCATTCGGAAAAAAGTGGATTAAATACACATTGCGGCAAATAAAAGAGATAAAAATAGTCCGTTTTTAAAATACTTCTGCATCGGATCTGGTTATCTGTATTAGACAAACCTAACCCTCCTACATACTTATACTATATGAGTCCTAATCAGGGAAGGAGGACCCCTTTTATGAAAATACAAAAACAAAAAGCAAGCCAAATCAAGAGAACGCCTTCGAAGCAAACGAAAAAAAACTGCGGATGTACAAAAAATAATAAAAAAGGTCGTTTACAACCGTAACCTGCTGATTACTCAGCAGGTTTTTTACTTTAGGTTGATTTGCAGCAATTAGTTTTATCCAAATAAAGTGGATAAAATGGTGTGTTTAACAAACAATACAGGATAATAATTTCAATATGTAACGAGGGGGTGAAGGTGCTATGAATAAGAGGATCTCTGTATTTTTAATTATAGCTATGTTTTTCACAATAGTAAGCGGATGTTCCGGTGACTCAAGCAGTAAAGAAGCCAGGATGTCACTTATTCAATCCGTGGATCAAGATCCCGTTTATCTTGGTGATCATTCAAAGGCACCATTAGAGGAAATAAAAAAGAGAGTAGCTTCCCATAAAGAGATCTACGATGTAGCAGTTGTCCAAAAGGATAAAGATATTTTGGTGGCGTACAAGGTTAAGCATATGCAACGCTTTCGAATGAAAAGTATCGAAAGTAAATTAGATAAGGAGTTAAAGAGTAACTTTAAATCCTTTAATTTCACTGTATCCAGTGATATGAAAATATTTCTTGAAACAGTCGAGTTAATTGTGAATGTGAAGGATAAAGGTTACTCCAAGAAAAAAGCTGGAAAATGGTTTGATAAAATAATGAAACTACAGAAGGATATGGCATAGGTAGGTGTACATATGGCAAATAAAAAGAATAAACAAACCCCTGAACAACAAAAATATAAAGAACTCGAACAAAAATATGAAACAAAACGTCCAGTTGTAAAGAATTGTATTAAGGCATTTTTTGTAGGCGGGCTATTTTGTCTTCTAGGACAAGCTATTACGTATATGTATATATTTTATTTTAATTTTACTGAGCAAACAGCCAGTAACCCAACTGTGGCAACGATGATATTTTTATCGATGTTATTAACAGGCTTTGGGGTTTACGATCGAATTGGTCAATTTGCTGGAGCGGGAAGTGCTGTTCCGGTTACGGGATTTGGTAATTCAGTCATTTCAGCAGCGATTGAGCATAGAACAGAAGGATTCGTGCTTGGGGTAGGAGGAAATATATTTAAATTGGCTGGAACTGTAATCCTATACGGTGTTTTTTCAGCATTTGTCGTTGCTTTAGTAAAGCAAATCTATCTAATGGTTATAGGAGGTTAATATGCTAACTGGTAAACAAACCTGGGTGCTGCATAATCATCCTGTCATTTCCTCTACAGGCGTAGCTGTCGGTCCTTTTGAAGGCAATGGCCATTTGGCTGATGATTTTGATATTATTCATGATGATCTTTGGCTAAATCAGAAAACATATGAGAAAGCGAACCGTGTATTAATTGAGGAAGCTGTTCAGACGGCTTTGGATAAAAAGAAACTGCAAACCCGTGATATTCAATTTTTCTTTGCGGGAGATTTAATTAACCAAATCACGCCTACTAGCTTTGCAGCCCGGACATTGGCCATCCCTTATTTTGGTCTGTTTGGTGCATGCTCAACAACTATGGAAGGCTTGGCATTGGCATCTTTTATAATTAATTATGGCGGTGCCAACAAGATATTAACTGGTGCCTCAAGCCATAATACAACCGTAGAAAAGCAATTCAGATATCCAACAGAATATGGCGGTCAAAAACCGCCAACTGCCCAATGGACTGTAACCGGAGCGGGAGTTGCCTTAGTGGAGCAAAATGATAACTCTTCTGAAAGTAAGCTCGTAGTAACAAGTGCAACCATTGGTAAAGTTATTGATATGGGATTAAAGGATCCGTTTAATATGGGAGGCGCGATGGCACCTGCTGCTGCAGATACGATTTATCATCACTTCAGGGATTTAAACCTTGACGAGGATTATTATGATCTTGTTGTTACAGGTGATCTTGGAAAAATCGGTCATAACACAGCGATTGATTTACTGGAGCAAAAGGGCCTAAAGCTAAACAAAGAAAAATTTAAGGATTGCGGTTTAATGATTTATAAAGATGATCAACCCGTACAATCAGGTGGAAGCGGTGCAGGATGCTCTGCGTCTGTTCTATATGGCCATTTACTTAATGAAATGAGAAAGGGTACATATAAACGAATCTTACTGGCAGCAACCGGAGCGCTTCTTTCTCCGTTGACCTTCCAGCAAGGTGAGTCCATTCCATGTATAGCACATGCAGTTGCTATTGAAAGACTATAGCGCTTGAAAGTGAGGAGCATATATGCTGGCAATGTTTTTTTGGGCCTTTGTTGTAGGAGGCATTATTTGTGTGATTGGACAGCTTTTATTTGATGTAGCAAAATTAACACCTGCCCATACTCTTTCGACATTTGTTGTCATTGGAGCTATATTGGGTGGTCTTGGATGGTATGAACCGTTATTGGATTTTGCAGGTGCCGGGGCTTCTATTCCAATTGTAAGCTTTGGAAATTCGCTTGTAAACGGGGCTTTAGAGGAAGCAGATAAGCATGGTCTTATTGGTGTGCTAACCGGAATGTTTAAAATTACATCATCAGGCATAACGGCAGCGATTGTCTTTGGATTTATTGCAGCCTTGATTTTTAAACCAAAAGGTTAACGAAAGAGAACCCCTTAAGTTTTGATTAAGGGGATTCTTCATGTTGAGAGGGCTAGTAACAGCATGTTGAATGTGAGAATGGTAATTTATGTAACTCGGAAGAAAAATTCCATTTTCATGGTATTATAAAATTGAAAATTAATACCTGCTTAGAAGATATAAGACTCAATTTCCGTTGAATATATTCTGTATGAAAACAATAAGTTATGGGGAGGGCGCATGCTCTTCCTTTTTGCGGTGTAGAATTTTTTATCTGGAAAGAAGGTAAAACGGTGAAAGAAAAACTAATTCATATGAGAGATAAATTGAATGATATTAGTCGTCGTAATCGCTCCATTAGATTATTGAAAATCTACAATAAATGGAGTTTTGATTTAACTGAATTAGATAAGTTATCAACCAATAATGAAAAAATCAGTGAAGCTATAGTAAAGAAAATCGTCATGCAGTCTAAAGGTGAAATCACGTTACTTAAGCCGACAATAGAGAATGACGATTCAATGGTCATTTCGAAAAAACTCACAGATTTATTGCGAAATATAAAAGGAATTGAAGAAGAAACAGGTATTCACGACTTTTATTTAGGCTACCCCTTTATATCAGGAAGCCTCTCTGATGGGACTTTTTTTCAGGCTCCCCTATTCTTATATCCAATTCGATTAGAAAAAAGTAAGGTAAATACACAGAGATGGATTATTCGTGTGGAAGAAGGTGGTCCGCAGATTAATCGAACCTTATTTTTGGCGTTTAAGAAATTAAATAGTGTCCAGTTTACCGAAGATTTTTTCGAAGAGGCTGCCGAAATAGCTAAGTCTTATGATAGGGAAAAATGGGATACTTTCTTCCGAGCACATGATATTAATCTTTCATTTTCTAATGAAGGACTCACAAAGTTAAAAGAATATAAGAGGGAAGAAATTCCTGAAGCCACTGGAATCGTACTATTGGAAAATGCGATTATCGGGAACTTTCCACAAGGTGGTTCTTCACTAGTTAAAGACTTTGATGCTTTGATAGACCTTTCAGAAGAATCTACTCTATCATCGTTAGTCAGTGAATTGATAGAACCACAAGAGTTTGAGGCAGCAGAAGATATAAACAATAAAGATAATCAGACTATTGAAGAACCGGATATACTGAATTTACTTGTTACGGATGGGTCACAGGAGGAAATATTAAAAGAAGCAAGATATAAGAAAGGGATTGTTGTTCACGGACCGCCAGGAACAGGGAAATCTCAGGTTATAGTGAATTTAATTACAGACGCACTTAGTCAGGGAAAGAAAATATTAGTCGTTTGTCAGAAAAGGGCTGCTCTTGATGTAGTATACCAACGCTTAGATGGGCTAAGATTATCCAATCATATAGCTTTGGTACATGATGAAAAAACAGATCGAAAACCACTTTATAATAAAATAAGTGCTGTTCTTGAGACTAATAGAGTATTATTTGAACGCTCACTTGAAGATTTAAAATCTACATCAAATAGTTTGTTTACCCATGAAAAGCTATTAAATGGTATTGCCAAGGGGCTTTATGAGTACCAGGATTTTGGGTATCGTTTATATGATTTATACGGAAAAGCAACACCATTAGATCATATGGACAAAATGCTAAATTTAAAACCTGTCTTAAGTGAGTTAAATAAAGATGTACTAGATGAGATTAGCGGAAATATCTACAGTTATGCAGAATGGTACGAGCGATTCGGAAGCGAGTCTTACGAATTGAAAAATCGTAAATCATTCGCTCCATTTTCTATTAAAGATAAACTGAACCTGGTAGAACTTCTGAATGATTTAATTGTGAAGGCGAAGAACGCCTCAGAGTATTTGGATTCCTTGGATTACAAAAAAATCACACCTGCGTATACATGGCTGGTAGGAGACAAGTTAGATACTATTTATCCTGATTTAGAGGGTACTGGTAAAAAAACATTGCAAGGCTTGAGAATATGGTGGTGGACCTCTTTTTCAGGTAAAGCAATTATCGAAGAGTTATTAGAGGGTGGGAAATTTAAAGGAACAAGTTCTGCAGACTGGATCAAAATTAAGCAAGCCCTTATAATCATGAATCAATTAGGTAAAGAAACAAAGAAAATATCTGATGAAATCAACCAGCTGAAAAAATATTTCGATGAGAAAATGATCGAAAATTATCAAAGCAGAATTGCGGATGGAGACATTCCATTACAGGAATTAAATAAATTATTAGAGTACATTCATCAAGATTTTGAGGATTTGCAGCAAATGGATTCATATTGGGAAGAGTGTTCAGAGGTTACGAAGAAGATTATTCAAGAACTCAGCATGAAAAGTCCTGCCTCTGAACAAGCTCTACCGGAGTATTGGGTCCAGTTATTTAAAAACTCGGCATATATTCATTGGATTGATGAAACGGAAAATAAATATCCTGAAGTTAAGAAGATTTCAACGAGCGAATTTTCAAGGATCCGGGAAAAGTTTAGTCAACTGGTTGACCGAAAAAGAGAGGTTGCTAACCAATATTTAATTCATCAATTGACACAATCAGTCGAAGAACTTAAGAAAGCTTACCCGAGGGAAATGAGAGATCTTAAACATCAGGCAGGGAAAAAGAGGATGATTTGGCCACTGCGCAAATTGGTGAATGAATTTGCTGAGAAGGGTCTTGTGGATTTAATGCCGGTTTGGTTGGCATCACCCGAAATAGTTTCCTCGATTTTCCCGTTAAATGATGAGTTATTTGATTTGGTGATTTTCGATGAAGCTTCTCAATGTACAGTAGAAAGCGGTCTTCCAGCCGTTTTTAGAGCAAAACAATTAATTGTCGCTGGAGACGAAAAGCAATTGCCGCCATTTAATATGTTCCAGTCATCTTTTGTAAATGAAGATGATGAAGAGGAATATGATGTTGATGAATCGCAAAGTTTATTAAATCTAGCGAAAAGAAGGTTCCCAGAAAAGATTCTTCAGTGGCACTACCGTTCGAAATTTGAGGAACTCATTAACTTTTCTAATCATGCTTTTTATAATGGACATGTTCAGATTGCTCCCAATGTCGAGCCTTTAAAAGATCCTCCGGCTATCCAATGGCAAAAAGTGAATGGCAGATGGATCAATCAATCAAACGAGGTAGAAGCACTTGAGGTATATAGACTATTAAAAGAAACATTGATTAAACAGCCCGATAAAACTGTCGGAATCATTACGTTTAATGCCAAGCAGCAAACAAAAATACTGGATATCATTGAAAAATCGGCTGCAAGCGATCAAGAATTCAATGTTGCTTATAATCAAGTGATGGCAAAAGAACTGGATGAAAGAGTATTTGTGAAAAATATTGAAAATGTTCAGGGTGATGAACGTGACATCATTATTTTCTCTATAGGATATGCTAAAAATGAAGAAGGAAAGGTCTATAATCGCTTCGGAATGCTTAACCAATATGGTGGAGAAAATAGATTGAATGTAGCAGTATCTAGAGCAAAGGAACGTATTATTGTAGTTTCTAGTATTGAACCGGAAGAACTGAATGTTGCGGGCACAGCACAAATTGGACCAAAGCTTCTTAAATCATATTTAAAATATGTAAGAGCTGTCTCACGTACTAACAGGGAGGAAATACAGTCGGTTGTCCAGGAAATTAATGATAATGTAAATACACATGTACAAGAACTGGCACTGCATTTTGATTCCCCATTTGAAGAACAGGTCTATAATCAATTAAGAAATTTAGGGTATGAAGTCCACACACAAGTAGGAATGTCCGGGTACAGAATCGATATGGCCATCGTCCATCCTAATGATTCCTCCAAATATATAATGGGAATTGAATGTGATGGAGCGATGTACCATAGCTCGGCCAATGCAAAAGAACGAGATATCTATCGTCAAAGATTCCTTGAAAGCCGAGGATGGACAATAGAAAGAATCTGGAGTAGAAACTGGTGGAAAACCCCTGCTCAAGAAATCGAAAGAATGGATCAAAAAGTGAAAGAACTATTAAGAAATGAAGAATTAAAGAAGAAAGTTAAAGAAATTTGATTTATTCAGGTTGCTTGTTTTTGCTGTTTGACAGATGGAAAAGTCTGGTATTAACACTTAAACTGGAATTTTATTAAACATCAATACCCCGGCGATTTCCGGGGTATTTGTGTGTGGGTCAAAGGCGGGTGATAGGTGTGTAAAGGGTGGGTCAAAGGTGTATGAAGTCCTGGGAAAAGCAGCTATGCCCCACCTATGAGGCACCTATACCCCGGCTATACCGGGGTATAGGTGTGTGAAAGGTAGGTGATGTCCGGGTAAAAGCAGCTATGCCCCACCTATGAGGGACCTATGCCCGGGACATACCGGGGTATAGGTGGGTGAAAGGTGTATGAAGTCCCGGGAAAAGCTCTACTATCAAACACCTACCGAACACCTTTCAAGTACCTATGCCCAAAAAGAAGCTTCTTTTTGGCTTCCACTATTGGTTTGTTTCCGATAATTTCCTCTGAGACTTTATGCATTCATCAAGTACAGATGAGGAAATCTTATTCATCTTATGATATTTTTCATGATAGATTGCTTTAACAACTTGATCATAATTAATATCTTCTCCGTGAGTTAACTTTTTAAATGCGAGATATAAAGGCACCGGAGTTTGTCCAGTATATAGGGGTGGCTGGACATATTGATATCCTTTTATAGGTGAAAAGCCAAGATGATTGAAGAATTGAAGGCGATTTACGCTCTCTTTGTATTCTTCTGCGTTCTCTGCATCCATTTCTCTTTCGGTTTCGAGGACGATTCCCTTTAAGGATGGGTGTCCAGCCTGTAATGCATCATCTTTAAGTAACTCTTCCATTTGTAAAAGTGTATGTTTCCCCAAGCCTTTCCCGCGTTCTTTCGGATCGGCTGCTATATAAACAATATAACCGCTATTTACTTCAGCTAAATAATGGGCAGTTGAAAAGGAGACTACGCTATCGTCTACAATTCCAACTAAAAAATGGAATTTATTTGGTGTGTTTTTATCATGTTGTCTGATGGACTCGTAAAATACGCATTCATCTTCACGCACGTATTCAGGAAAGCAATCATGATATAAAAATAATGCTTTCTTTAACAGTTCATCCTCTAGGTCTGTTATTTCCTTCCATTTTATAGCCATTGTGTATGACTCCTTACTGTTTTCTTTTAGTGTAAAAGATATATTTACAGTAATTCAAGGTATTATTGCCGATTTTAATATTTGGGTATTTTTAAATGGAGATTAGCCCAAACCGAGGAAACACTTTTAACATATGTTATGAGTGTACTAAGCGAAAGCGAGGTGACTTACATGTTTGGTTGTTATGGATATGGCGGCGGCGGAAGCAGCTGCGGTGGCGGCTATGGATACGGCGGTGGCGGTAGCTACGGCGGTGGCTACGGTTCTACTTTCGTGCTAATCGTTGTACTATTTATCTTGTTAATTATTGTTGGCGCTAGCTTCTGCTAATAATAATTAAAATGCATAGAAGAGACCCTAAGACCTCTTCTATGCCCTACTGTTTATTAAGCCATTTACAATGAGTAAATGAAAGTAAGGGATTTCAGTCTATACTGAATCCCTTTTTTGCATGGAGAATTGAGTCTCACCTTTCCTATTTTCGTTCATATAATAGCAGTAACGATAAGGAGGCTGAATTATGGATAATGGATTCTTTAAAAATATGGAAAAGAAAACAGGCGTAAATATGAAAGATGTAATGGAGCTGGCTAATTCCTTACAAAATGCAAATTTTAAAGATGAAAAAACAGTCCGCAACGTCATTAAGAGGGTTTCGCTAATTGCAAACAAACCTGTACCGAAGGATGTAGAGGACCAGTTGGTACAATCAATCATTAAGGATGGGAAATCATTAGATTTTAATACAATTGCCAATATGATGAATAATAAAAAATGAGTAAAGGAGCCACCTTTACATATGAAGAACATTTGATTCAAACTGCCGATCTGTATTACTCGGTTATTTGGTAATCAGTTCTTCTTTGTAAGAGGGCTCCCCTTTTAAGATCGTTAAGAAACGGGAAGATCTTGCCCGTTTTGAACGTCTATTTTCCGGTACGGAAATATATAATCCTGAGCATGCGCGTGTTACCGCTACATATAATAAACGTCTTTCTTCCTCCATAGGTTTCCTGTCACCGTCACGCCAAGATTCCAAAGCATAATCATGAGGCATGTTTCCATCTACGCAGCCAAGAATATAAACATATTTATATTCAAGTCCTTTTGAACGATGGATGGTGCTCAGCTGAATAGCATTTATTGTTTTTTTAGACATTGATTTAATCTCTTTTGCCATGGCTGTCATATGATCCGCATGAAGAATAAATTCCAGCACTGTATCAAAGCGTCTTGCAGCAATTTTCACATCCTTGATATCGTCCGACCCTTTGTCCATTTTATTGCCTTCATTCCCTCGCTTTTTGAGGTAGGCCCCAAAACCGAGTTCTTTTTCAATCATCTCGATAGCTGTTGATGGGGACAAATCTTTAAGCGAATGGATGACAGAGACAGCTTTATCTATTGCTCGCATTTGAAATGGTTTTAAATTATTGAGAAATCGAAGTGCCTCGAGCAAAGTGCAATCATTCAGGATGGATAGAGCTTTAGCATCCTGAACTGCCGACTTTTTCAAATAAAGCGGCGGTAATAGATCCTGCAGCATTCCCGGATCATCTGGATTTATGCTTGCTTTCATGAAGGCCAAAATACTGCGCACAGTCTTTCTTGTATAAAAGGAATCATAGTCAGAATCCACACGGAATGGAAGACTTGAAGATGCGAGCTTTTCAAAAATAGCACGGCTCATTGTATTGGTTCGATAAAGAATTGCAAAATCTTCCGGGTTAGCTCCATGCCTTATTTTTTCGGTAATGTCGGTCATAATCATGATTGCCTCAGATTCTTCATCAAATGGATAAAATAAAACCGGAGATGGTGATTGGTCATGTGTAGCGACCATCTTTTTGGGTGTTCGTGTTTTATTTTGCGAAACAATTTTATTGGCTGTTTGAATGATTTTATGGCCAGAACGGTAATTAGCTGACAAGATAATGGTTTCGAGATAAGTGTAGTCAAGCTTCAAGTTCTGTAAAAAAGCAGAATCACTGCCGCGGAATGAATATATTGCCTGATCGTCGTCACCTACGAAACAAGCAGACTCTGCATTCGAAGCAAGTAGTTTAACAATCTCATATTGTACCTTATTAATATCTTGAAACTCATCGATTAAAAAGTGTCTAAACCGGTTTCGATAAAAATTAAGAATTTGTTCATTCTCTTTCAAAAGTTGATAACAGCCTGTTTGCATATCATCAAAATCGAATTTACTATTTATTTCTTTGTAGGATTCGTATTTTTTATAAAGCTCCTGGCAACTGACTTCCCAATCGTCAGCAGGATGAACATCCTGAGGAGATAATAGATCGTTTTTCCATCTACTGATTTGCTGTAAGGCTTGATCAAATGCAAATTCGCGTTCATCGATTCCTAATTCTGATGCAGCTATTTTCAGGACATATTCTTTCTCTCCATCAAATTTTATCAATTTACTTGAATGCCATTTTTGAGGTTCATGTTGTAAAAGAATTCGATAAAAAATGGAATGGAAGGTACCGGTAAATACATGCTGCAGCATAAAGGGAGTTACACCAGGCATTTGCTGTAGCCTGCTTTTCATCTCAGCTGCAGCTTTAGATGTAAATGTAACGAGCATCACCGATTTGGGATCAGCTTGTTTTTCTAATAATAAAAAAGCTGTCCGAGCAGTCAAAACACGGGTTTTCCCACTGCCTGCTCCTGCAAGAACGAGTAAATGTCTTGCATCTGTTACGACAGCATCTGCTTGTTGATCATCCAATAACCAGCCGTTTGAACTCATAATGCCGATGAATGGATGATTGTTGTTCACCCCTGGAAGATGTTTATCATTATAGGATGGCAGATTTGTAATGGACTTTGGACCTTGCCAGATGGTTTCATCCGAGCAATTGGTAATGGACCTGGATTGCGGTAGGCGAAATCCTCCGTATTCCACTGAAGCTTCATTCACTGCCAGATTCGTTTTCTCAGTTTTATCCACACAAGGAGGACGTGAAGAATCACGATGAATAAAATATGGTTCTTCATGAATTCCAAGATACATATAAACAGGCTGACCACAATGAGTACACCCGAGTTCACCATTTTTTCCAGCTTCATGAATACGAGCAAATGCCTCCTTGGGCCAAGTAAGTAAAGAGATAGATTCGTTTTTCCAATTAGCTGTTTTCATCATATTCCTCATTTATATAAAAAATTTTAAAAACGACAGACAAATATCATCTTATCAAATCGAATCATATATTACAAAAGAGGATAGTAGTTTTATTCCCTTAAAAAGTGGGTAATAAATGTAAAAAAAGGATAAAAAAGTGAGGTGGAAAAGGGATGGGGTACATAAGTCCAATCACGCAATACGAATACATACAGTACACGAACAGAACGATCGCAGCGGAGAAACTGACTAAAAATATGATCTCTCGCTTTCAGCCCGTACAGCCAATCAGATTCCATCGCAAAAATAATGAACGGGATTCATTTGACAGGGAAGATAATTCAGACGATTATAGAGTTTCATCTGATCGCATTAACAAAAATTTTGTGCCGACAGAAATAGTTGAAAAAACTGTTACTGAAGTGACAGGGGTCGGCCAATTTGTTAATGAAAGTATTTAAACAGACATTTAAAAGCATTCTATACATGCGGAAAGCAGCCTATCAAAATACGCTGCTTTCCTTTTGTGTTTATGGGTATAAACAAATAAAGACTGCAGTCGGCTGCAGTCTTAAATGTGCTTCTTCATAGTGTGATGTGGGATGCCCGCATCTAAAAATTCATCGGATATAACTGAGTAACCCAGTTTTTCATAAAAAGGAATCGCTTGGTTTTGAGCGTTTAGTTTAAGGATTTCAATTTGTTTAGAAAGTGCATATTGTTCTATGGCATTCATTAAATCTTTACCTACGCCTTTTGAACGGAACTCTGGTACGATACAAATCCTTTCGACTTTTCCGTAGCTATCAACCACTCTAAAACGTCCGGCACCTACTGGATTACCTTCATCATCTGTTACGAGAAAATGTGTAGATTCCTCTTCTAAATGATCAATTTCTTCTTCTTCAGGTACATTTTGTTCATCTACAAAGACTTTAGTACGTACCAAAAATACCTTATCCAATTCTCTTTGTTCTGATACAATCTTGATGTCCATCGTGATCAGTTGTCCTTTCTTAATTGGTATGTTTCATATACTTTCCATGACCCATTTTCAGTTTGATAGAGTAAATGGAAGTGATCAACTACTTCTTCGTGTTCGAATTTCATGAGACGCAGTTGTCCGAGAATATCGTTATGTTCCTTGTCAGATAAATCCTGACCAATAGTAATATGCGGAACAAATTTGTATTTTTTATCTTTGCCCAGAATATCACTATGAAAATCTTCGTGAAGAGCAATTAATTCGGGAGTAGGGTCAATTTTTAAATAAATCACATTATTGACTGGTTCGAAGGTGCTTACTTTTAAGACCTTTAACGTAAAAGGCTGGTGTTTGTTTGAAATCTCCTCGAGTTTTGCTGAAATTTCCTTGATTTGCTCATCTGTGGCTGTGAATTCAGATTTTAATGTGACATGAGGAGATATAAGAGAGTAATGTGAATCATAACGCTTTCTATATGAGTTTACAATGTCTTGAAAATTTTTTGAAGGGAAAATAGCAATTCCAAAATTCATGTAAGAACCCCCTGACTTATTTTGTAAAATTAGATATTACTCTATTATAGCAAATATTCAAAAAAATTTCCTTGCTAATTATGTCCTGTGGAAAAGCCAGGTAAGTGTCCTCTTCATATCTGACTGCCATGCCCTCCACGTATGGTCTCCATCAATCTCCTCGTAAAAGACTGGAAAACCTTTGCTTTCGATAAGCGAGTTAAGTTCCTGATTAGGTTGTACAAAATCTATGATCCCATCTTTAGATGTTTGTACTGTTGTTTCGTTCCTTCCAATCGTATGGTAAATTTGCGTTAAATGTGGGAACTGAAAAGTCTCCACTGCTGATAGTACGGACTCGTTTACGAGTGGAGAATGCAAAGCAATCTTGCCGAATGTATTGGGATAATCCATAGCTGCCATTAATGAAACAGTAGCAGCCAAGGAGTCTCCGATTAGGGCGCGGCTCAGCCCCATTTGGTAGGTCGGATATTCGGCATCAATATATGGAACAAGTTCATGCGCAAGAAACCTTTTATAGGCAGTATGCTTAGGGCCGTCAGGATGATATTTATTCCAGCGATCTTCAACATTTTTATAAGGGACACCTATAATGATTATATTTTCTATTTCTTGCCTTTCTAAAAGATCATCTGCAGCTCGTCCAATTTTGCCTAATTGGAAATAATCTTTACCATCCTGTGCAATCAGGACGGAGTACTTATACAGATGGGAAAAGGTTGAAGGTAAATATACAAGAAGTTCGATTTCCTCATTTAATTCCTTGCTGTTAAAAGATACACCCTTAATTTTTCCGGCTTTTAATGCCAATGAACTCACCCCCTGTTATTCTATTTCAGGTATATTTTAGCATAATCTGACTTGTATATAATAATCAGTAGATTTGTGCTATTATGAAGATTCTGATGGTATAATGGATGAAAGTGTAAAAAGGAGTAATAGAGATATGATTAAAAAACGTGTACATAGTAAAACAGTGACAAATGCTGCTAAACTTGCCTTGCAAAGTCGAGGTGTTACACTCGAAGCAATCGCTGAAATTGTTTATGAAATGCAATTCCCTTATAATGATAATTTAACTCTGGATGAATGCATATATAGTATAGAACGTGTCCTGATGAAACGTGAAATTCAGCATGCCCTTCTTGTAGGTATTGAATTAGATCGATTGGCAGAAAAGGGAATGCTGTCAGAGCCGTTACAGTCCATTGTAGAATCTGATGAGTCCTTGTTTGGCGTGGATGAAACCATTGCCTTAGGAGCTGTGCTTGGCTATGGAAGTATTGGTGTGACAACATTTGGTCACCTGGATAAGAATAAATTGGGGATTATCCGATATTTAGATACGAAGAAAGAGGGAAGAGGCGTAAATACATTCCTTGATGATTTGGTCGCTGCGATTGCAGCAAGTGCTGCTTCCAGATTGGCTCATCGTCTGCGTGATAAAGAGGAATCCCTGTCCGAGGATGAAATTGAAGATATTGATCATGAAGAAATGATTGGTTAAGGGAAGGGGGAAACCTCTTCTTTTTCTTTTTATGAGGACCGCTGTGATCGACAAACAAGTTGTGTAGATAAGATTTGTTCCTTCTTAAATGTTCGATAGAGTTTGCGGTTAAAACAATAGGCGCGAATCAGTTGATCACCCATTGATTTAACTAGAATACGTCGTTTTGTAAATATATTTTTATTGGAAACATAGATGATATCAACGGGAATTTGTTCTCTCATGCTCCTAAGTAAATCATTCACTTATCTTCACCTCCTATTCTTATTATATACGAACATACGTTTCTTATTCAATAAAAAAGAAACGTATGTTCGTTTTTTGTTGAAGTTGTTAATCATTATTAAAAATCATCCGTTTAATGAACTTTGAAAATAGAGTATATTTACCAAGATAAAAAGAAGGAAAGAGACAAGCCTGGCAATCATATACTCTTTATGAAGGAATGAAGGAGGGGATGTTGTTTGGCTAATACATTGGCATATCATGAAACGCTTGAATTGCATGAATTAGTGGCATTTGCATCAAATGCATTAATAGGCTTGAAAATGAAGGTCAGAGATGTACCAAATCAGGAGTTAAAAAATTTATATTTGACTACAATTAAAGTTTTGGAACGATATATTAAAGAGTTGCTGGAGTACTTTCCAAGAGCACCGCAAAGGGAAGAGGATGAAAGAGAACAACCGGACACCAGCTTTTTTGCAGGAAATTTATTAGGCTTAACAAAGACATTAATCCGAAATTATTCGATAGCGATCACCGAAACGGCTACTCCTGTTTTAAAAAAGACATTAACAAACCAACTTAATGGAATGATTGATTTGCATAGCCAGGTATTTAACTATATGTATAAGAATAATATGTATCCCGCATATGATTTAAGTGCTTTGATTAAAAACGATGTAAACAACGCGAATAAAGCTCTTGCAAAAAAATATTGAAAGCTTTGGCACCTGGCCGGGTGCCTTTTTGGATCCTGAAATAAAACTGTTATAATGGCCATGAGGTGATACATATGTGTGGCAGATTCACATTATTTTCAACGTTTGAAACGATTATGGAACGATTTCATATAGAGTCAGCCTTTGATGAGGTCGATTACCAAGTTAGTTATAATATTGCCCCGTCTCATAGAATTGTTGCCGTGATTAATGATGGATCCAAAAATCGTTTGGGTTATTTGAGATGGGGATTGATCCCATCGTGGGCAAAGGATGAAAAAATCGGATATAAGCTGATCAATGCCCGATCAGAAACACTTGCAGAAAAACCAAGTTTTCGAAAAGCATACCAAAACAAACGCTGTTTAATTGTGGCTGATTCCTATTATGAATGGAAGCAAACGCCTGAAAGAAAAATACCGATGCGGATTAAATTGAAAAGCGGAGAGCCATTTGGATTGGCAGGTTTATGGGAATCATGGAATTCACCAGAAGGACAAGCAGTCTATACGTGTACCATTATTACAACGTCCTCCAATGAATTGATGTCTTCCATACATGACCGGATGCCAGTTATTCTTAACCCGGAGGATGAACAAAAGTGGCTGGATCCAAAGATTCATGATTCCCATTTACTAAAACAATATTTACGTCCGTTTAATCCTGAATTAATGGAAGCTTTTGAAGTAAGTGCTGATGTGAATTCACCTAAAAATAATTCGGAACAATTAATTCAAAGAATATGTTGATCATGTAAATTTTCTCTCAGTATTTATTAATGGTGTTTTTCGTGTTTTTTCCAACCATATACCAGAGAGACGATACCATTGCATAGCAGAACAAAACCAAATACTCCAAGAAAAATAAAAGGTGACACTACTTTGATAAAAGATAATCCAATCATGATAAACCCAACTATTAAATATTGCTGGGTTGCTTGCAGAGAATAAACCTTTTGTTGGATATGCCAGGCTTTAAAATATCCCTGCAAAAATCCAAGAAATATTTGTAGAAATAAAGCCATATAGGAAAGGTATTCGGTTGGAAGCTTGTTGATTCCTACTCCTGAATAGACAAGCCCCATAGCGATGTAGATGTATGGGATATATGGCTTTGAACGAGTAGGGTTGTTATGGTAAACGTGATATCCCCAGGCAGATGAAAAGGAAAAAATTGCAAACAACCACGCAAATAGTGTATAGCTATAGGCTGCCTCTTTTAACCAGATGGTGTAGTAAGGTAAAATGACAACCTGTCCAACCGTAACCATCAATGGAATGTTGCGTAAATATTTATCATTCATGGCCGTCATCCGCTCTCTTCAAATAATGATCATAAAATAAATTCACAAACACTTCGTTAGGGTCATGCTTTCGTTTCTCATTCCAGACCTTATCCGAATCGGGATAGGCCAATTGGAATTGCTCCTTTGTTTGATAAGGATAATATGGAAGATAATAGGTGCCGTCGTATTTTAAGGTGAGGTCCGTCCATTTTTGAATCATTTTCTTGGCGTTCAAAATCTCCTTATCTTCTAATCCGTGTTGGATCAAGACTACTAATCCAAGCATATTTTCTTTAGCGAATGGCAGGCTCGTGACAGAATCTTTTGCCGCATAGCGGACCGTAATATTGTGGACCTTGAAATCTTCGTCCTGATCATTACGATTAAGGATGGTTTTCAATTCATCCATATACTCCTCATAATAGTGAAGAGGTATAAAGAATTCCTGTAAGATTTCTACTCGACCCGGCTTCGTAAATTCCATAAAAGTAGATTCAGAACGCATAACGTTATTTCTTGTAATCTCTTTGCCGTTCAGAGAATTCATATATACTCCCTGTGTTTTCCAAAAGAAATCTTCCATTCTTCCGCCTTTGCGTGCGAGATCTAATGCCATTTTGCTTACTTTAACCCCTGTTTCACCTTTTAAAGGGGTGACATGATTAATCTGTCCCGTATTTTCATAATTAACGACATACATCTCATCTAAAAATGATTTTGGTGCCACACTTATTCTGGCATAATGCATATCAATTTTCTCATTCTCTAGAACATTAGTGAAATACGATTCATAATCTTTAGTTATGACTTTTTCAGAATTAATCGTATAAACGGTGTTATCGGTAACATGTAAAGTTACATCTAAAATGACACCAAATAACCCATACCCACCAAGAACGTATTTCATATAACTTTCTGGGTCATTTTTAGTGAGATGCTTAATTTCTCCGGTAGGGGTTAGCAAGGTCATTTCTTTGACTGAATCAGCCATGGGACCAAAACGAATATCCCTCCCGTGGCCATTTACAGATAACGAGCCGCCAATTGTAAAAATAGATTGGGATTGAGTCACTTTTAAGGCAAGCCCCAGTGGATTTAATCTCTTCTGGACATCCTCCCATGTTGCACCGCTTTCCACCTTGACTGTTTTTGCTTCTTTATCAATCTCTAAAATACGGTTGAAGGATGATATATCCAGGACAATACCATCCTTATAGTATGTATGACCACCCTGGGAATGCTGTAAGCCTGCAATCGAAATATATCTGCCATTTTGATTGGCTTCTTTGATAATGCGTTGTATTTCATCACGGTCCCTTATTTGTTCAATCCGGTCGATTCGTTCAGGAAGCAGACCTGTATAATCGGTCATTAATCCACCTTGTAGCAAGCCGTATTTTCGTTTTTCAAGCGGTATATTCCACGCAATTCCAATAGCTAAAATAATTACAAAAAGACCGAGGAACCAAGGTTTTATAATAATCCTTCTTATCATTATTGTAGTTCTCCTGTAAAGATTTTTTCGCAAATGTAAAGTACCTTCGTTATTGTTAGGATTTATATTTCTTTTTGATATCCTCAATATGAGTTTGCTTTATATGATCATTAACTTGTGTATAGCCTTTAAGGGAAGCGTAGGTAGATTCAATTTGTGATCCGGATAGAGCATGATCCGAATCAGATTGTATAGATTGAAGCAATTTTCCCCTTTTGATGACCTTGATAGTTGAAGACTGAATTGCAATTTTTTTTAGCTCACATCGTTCGCTGAATACAATGGTGGATTTAAAGGCTGATTCATGAATGGCAGGGAGTATTCTTTGCAATGCTTTAATATGGGTGCGATTTTGCTTAATGGGGTTATAGAAGAATGTTTTCTTGCCTCCACGCAGGACTTGGCACCATTTATGATCCTGTTCCTTACCAAATATCCAACCACTGTAATTTTTTGATTCCAGGGAATAGATACCAGACGTGTGAATAAGGACTACATCTATTTCAGTTGTACCGCCTTTACCGTTAGGAAGATAAACATTAACCAGTATTCTGTGGAAATCCTTCAGATTATCTAAAACTCTGACGATTAGGTATTCGCCATATAATCCCGTATTAAACCTTACTTTTAAAAAGGAGTTATTCGTTTCTTGTTTATAGGTGCTTTTTCCATACTTCAATTTTTCAATTAACAACATTAGTAAAAATAAAAAAAGAATAATGACTACTATCATGTGTCCTTGACCTCCTTCTAATAGGTTGATTAAATTGTTCGTTCAATATAGTAAACTGCAGTACAATCATACTACTATATGGTAAAAAATAGAAGAGAGGAATTAGAGAAGGAAACGTGTTGACTACAAATTGCTAGTAAGAGAAATACATGAAATTCTAGGAACTTTTAACGACTGAAACTATTACTTCGATTTTAAACATGAAGTTCGCATAACAAGAGAATAACAAAAAGGTTAAATACGTGTAATTATGTTTTTATCTTTTAAAAGAGGATAAATATAGTAGTGTAAGCAACAAAATAATTTCTTAAAAAGGAGCGATTATTAATGGCAGACAAAATGTCTAGAGAAGAAGCAGGACGCAAAGGCGGAGAAGCTACAGCTAAAAATCATGATAAGGACTTCTACCAAGAAATTGGCGAAAAGGGTGGAGAAGCCACCAAAAAAAATCATGATAAAGACTTCTATAAAGAGATTGGTGAAAAAGGCGGTAAAGCCCGCGCAAACAACGATTAAACCTTCATCAGAAATCTGATAATACTATAAGCAATCAAGGAAAAACCATGCTGATTTAGCATGGTTTTTCCTTTTCCTGATTTCCTTTACCTGATGACAATAGAGTATTCCTCATTGGACAAGTTCCTTTGATTGGATTGCAGTCATCCGTGATTAAGTACTGTTTCCATTCTCTCTTGGATAAATCCTCATAGCCACCTAAATCTGGATGATACGGCATGTTTTCAATCTTCTCAACCTTTTTTCTAATAACCTCAATTGCTTTTCTGCCATGTGGAGTAGTATAAGACAAATCAGCAAAAATTCTTCTTGGCTGAAAAATCATGATTAGGCAATCCCCTAGATTTCGGGTAATGCGGTTTTGATAAAAAGGAGCATTGCCAGATACAAAGATAGGTTCTCCGTTGAAAACGAACTCCCAATGGGGATGATCTGGATCGATAGGAATATCATTGGACCATTCTTTATTATCCTGTTCGTGCAAATAGGATAAAACATTCCAAAAATAGGCGTTATAATAATCATAATCAAGATGCTGATGATTAAGTTCAGGTTCTACGAAAAGAACCAATGCATACCGAATAGATGGGTTCTTCCTGGAAAGTTTGAGAAACTCGCTAAGTGTTTGTGGAAGCTTAGAAAAATTATGATTCTCACAATACGTATAGCGGAGGAGACCATCTCGCTCTGCTTTCATGCCAAAGTGACATGGAAATTGATTGTCACTGACAGTAGAATTCCAATAATCATAGGCCTCATTCAGCCACCTCGGAAGAAGATTCCCCTTTTTAAAATCAGAACTAATCAGTAAATGGTTCATAAATTAAACTCCTTGATGTATTTTTACGTACGTGTCAATTAGGGATAATTTCATCATATGAAAATGATTAGAATGGTTGCTTTGTTCGATTAGATTAATTATGAAATTCTTCAATTCTCCCTGGTTTGATATAATGAATCAAACGACGAATGTATAGTAAGGAGTATCTTCAAAATGGAAAGAAAGTACGGTTGGTTAATTTATAATGGAAGTTTGCTGTCTCCAAAATTTATGGAGATCCATGATTGGTATAAAGAGTCAGCTGCAAAAAAAGGAATCACTCTCGATTTAGTCAAAAATACGGAAGTATTCTCCGTTATCGAAGGAAATCAAACCATTATTAAAAGTGAGAGACAATATGCACAGCCGGATTTTATTTTGTTCTTAGATAAGGATATACGTCTGGCGAATCAGTTGGAACAAATGGGTTATCGATTGTTTAACAAGGCATCTGTAATTGAAGTGTGTGATAACAAAATCATGACATTCCAGGCACTGGCTAATCATTCATTTAAATTACCGAAGACTATATTTTCCCCTCTGAGTTTTACAGATGTATTAGAAAAGGATCCTTCATTTATTGATTTTATTGAAAGGGAATTATCCTATCCCATTGTCATAAAAGAGGCCTATGGATCCTTTGGTGAGCAGGTGTACCTGGTACAAACCCGTGAAGAATTGGAGAAAAAGAGAAAAGAACTACTTCGAATCCCACATCTTTATCAGGAATTCATAAAAAATAGTAAAGGCAGAGATGTAAGAGTTCATGTAGTAGGTGACAAAGTGGTAGCGTCCATGCTGCGTACTTCCGAAATAGATTTTAGAGCAAACGTGACAAATGGTGGGGTCATGCATGAATACGTTCTACCGAAAGAATTTGAAGAACTGGCAATTAAGGTAAGTAAAATCATTGGAGCAGATTTTAGCGGAGTAGACCTTTTGTTTGGAGAAGAGGAAGAACCAATTCTTTGTGAAGTAAATTCAAATGCTCATATAAAAAATATTTATGATTGTACAGGTATTGATGTAACTGAGCATATCTTCGATTATATTTTACGGATGGTGTGACATGTTTGAAGGCTTACTAATCTATAAGCGAGCGGACTATGATAAAAATAAATGGTTTGCCAATCAGTTTATCAATAATAGTCATCAGCACAATCTTAATATCCAGCTTGTATTTGCAGAGGAACTGAGTTTAATAATTGATAATGGAAGATTGTCCGTTTATATGAGGGATGGGAATTCGCTTCAACCGGATTTCGTTATTAACCGCACCCGAGACAGTCAAATAGGCCTTCATTTTGAATTAATGGGGTGCAGAGTTTTTAACAATTCTCAGGTGACGGATATTTGTAATCATAAAGCTAAAACACATCAACTGATTAATAGCCATGGAATAAAATCTGTGAAGACGGCGATCTCATTCACTGAGGGACAGTCGCTATTAAATTATCCACTTATTTTGAAGACCAACAGTGGCCATGGCGGTACCGATGTTTTTAAAGTAAATAGCAGAATAGAATTAACTAAGCATATGGAGAAGCTTAATAAGGGGGATATTATCCTACAGGAAATGTGTGATAATCCCGGTGTTGATGTGCGGGTCTTCGTACTGGGCAGAGAGATTATTGGAGCGGTTAAACGTTATTCCAGCAATAGTTTTAAATCCAATTTTTCACTTGGCGGAAAAGCTGAGCGTTATACTTTGTCTGAGAACCAGGTGAAATTAGTAAATAAAATAGGTACGTTATTTGATTTTGACTTTGTAGGAATCGATTTCCTCATCGGCCAGGACGGAGAATTCCTGTTTAACGAAATAGAAGATGCAGTAGGTACCCGTACGCTTTATCAACAATATGACTTTGATGTTGTGCAGTTGTATCTTAAGTATATTAATAAACAAATGGTTGACAGTGCGCAAAATAATCCTTTTATTTAAAAAAATGTAAAATATTTGATAAAATATTAGTGATATACTTCACTTCACAAAAATGAGGTAAAGGGATGAGTGGATGAGAAAGAAGGTTGTAATTGCTGGGGGAACAGGTTTTATTGGTCAGTATTTTGAGAAGCAGTTTCATTCAATGGGATATGATGTGCTGATCATTTCCAGAAGTAACGAACATATTAACTGGCATAATAATGGTGAAATAAAGGAAGCGCTTGAAGGGGCCGAGTTATTGGTTAATTTGGCTGGAAAATCGGTAAATTGCCGCTATAATACCAGTAATAAGCTAGAAATTGTCATGTCTAGAACTGAAACAACAGCTATATTGGGTAATGCGCTCCTTGAGTGTACGGCTCCACCTCCTTTGTGGATTAATTCAAGTACTGCCACCATATACAGACATGCGGAAGATCGACCTATGACAGAGAAAAAGGGAGAAATCGGAAGCGGCTTTTCAGTTGATGTTGCGAAAGCGTGGGAAGAAACATTTTTTAGCTTTGAACTACCGCATACAAGGCAAGTTGCCTTAAGAATTGCAATCGTATTAGGGGAAAGCGGCGGAGTAATGACTCCGTATAAAAATCTCGTTACATTTGGTCTTGGAGGGTATCAGGGATCTGGACGACAAATGTTTAGCTGGATACATATAGAAGATTTATATCAGATTGTACTCTTTCTTAAGGAGAGAGAAGAGTTGGAGGGGATATTTAATTGCTCATCACCCCATCCAGTCACTAATAGCGAATTAATGGCATGTCTACGGAGCAGTATGAACAGAAAATTAGGCCTCCCCACACCAGCATGGATGCTTAAAGCAGGTGCAGTACTGATCAGAACGGAGCCGGAGCTTGTTCTAAAAAGCCGTTGGGTACTCCCCGAAAGGCTTGAACAAGCTGGGTATATGTTTAAATATAAAGAATTAGAAAGTGCATTAAAAGAAATTATCAGATGAGATAGTACATTAACTCCGCCTCTGTTATCGGGTTTGTTATAGAAGATAATTCGTGGTACCTCTAGAACCGATACTTCCATGCATTTAGAAATTATATATTTAATATGGAAGTCATCTCCATTGCATTTAAACGCTTTGAGGAGTATCATACTTAATACGAGCTACATTGTACGTAATGCATAATTTAAGTTTTAACCTTTAAGCTGTAATAGGGAGTTTTATTATAAAGGCTGGAATGACAAGCCTCTGTCTATATGACCTGGAGGACAAGCAGAAAAGCTTTTGCGAACACCCACTTGGAGAAGTGGTGGTTTAAAACTTTCTTATATGTAACGGCAAAAGTGGCTTATCAAAACCAATTCCAATTAGGAATTGGTTTTTTTAATGTCTTCAACACACTTCAATTTACATTAAGCAGCTAAAACCAATCCTGTTAAGGGTTGGTTTTTGTTAAAATAATATAATAATATAATGAATTAAATAACATAAATACATAATTTATTGATTTTTTATAAAATTATTAATAAATTAATAATATATTGATATATTATTAATTGGTGGATAAAAAGGTTGCTTTACAAATTATATTGTCAAAATATTTGGAGGAATGAGAATGAGGAACAAGCTGTTTATTTTTTCAATCATATTTTCGCTATTTATTTCTTGGCTGCCAGTATCAAACACACAGACAGCTGCTGCAACCACTTACGCTAACTTAGGTGTAGCGAATGATTTTAATGTTTTTGTTTTTAATGATCATATTCAGATGGAATGTGATGCAGAGGGAAGAGTTGCTGTAGGAAATAAAGCAGAATATAAAAGTTATGGTGTGGGTGCAGGGATAACTCCTCAAATAATCACTACTGACCGGGATGACTTAATTGTTGGGCAGTCAATTTATGCAGATGGTGGTGAGAACCATTGGGGAAATACTGTAATTGGAACGAATGGAATAATTGAGAAATATACAATGAATAATGCAAATGGACAAAAACCTTTGAGAAAAGATGTGAGTGATTTTTTTGCTCAGGCTGAAACAGATTTAAAGAACAAATCTTCTATATGGTCACAATTGACACCTAATGGTATAGCAGAGAATCTATATTCTACACTGACATTAAAAGGTGGTGATCCAAAATTAAATATATTTTCACTGACAACGGAGGACTTTCAAGATGGTAAGGTGACTTTATTTAAGTTAGATGTACCAGACGATGCAGCAGTTTTGATAAATGTATTTGGTACAGATTTAAAATTATCCGATTTTGCACTAAAAAAAGGCGAACAAGATTTATCACCATCAGATGGAAGTAGAATTTTATGGAATTTCCCAAATTTAATTAACTTTGATATGAGTCGTATTAGTATGGTAGGTTCAGTATTGGCTCCATATGCTACATTAGCACCAAAAGGTACTGGTCAATTAAACGGAACACTTATTGTTGAGAATTTTATAAATAAAGTAGGATCAGGGATTGAAGCACATCATCATCCTTTTAATGTAATGTTGCCGATAGAAGATAGTGTACAGAAAGGAAATATCGAATTCACTAAGGTTGAAAAAGGCACAGAGATAAAACTGGAAGGTGCTCTTTTTGGACTCTATGATAATGAAACATGTGAAGGTGAGCCGCTAGCTAAGGTAGAATCAGATGCAGAGGGGTTGGTGAAATTTGAGAATATCCCATATGGCACATATTATGTGAAGGAACTTAAAGCCCCTGAAGGTTATCAGATATCCGAGGATGATACTAGAACTGTTACAGTAGATAAAGAAGTTATAACTACAGAAAAGTTTATTAATGAGCGAATCAAGGAATTGATAGGATCTATCGAATTCACCAAAGTAGATAAAGAGACAGGTAAAGGATTAGAAGGAGCAGTCTTTGGTCTTTTCGAAAACAAGAATTGCGAGGGAGAGCCAAAGGCAAAAGCGACATCTGATACAGAAGGGTTAGTAAAATTCGAGCAACTCCCATATGGCACATATTATGTGAAAGAAATCACAGCACCGGAAGACTATCAGCTATCTGGGGAAATCAGAACTATTACAGTAGATAAAGAACTTGTAACTACTAAAAAGTTTATTAATGAGCGAATCGAGGAGTTAGTAGGATCTATTGAATTCACCAAAGTGGATAAAGAGACAGGTAAAGGGTTAGAAGGAGCAGTCTTTGGTCTTTACGATAACGAAAATTGCGAGGGAGAGCCGAAGGCTAAAGCGACATCTGATACAGAAGGATTAGTAAAATTCGAGCAACTCCCATATGGCACATATTATGTGAAGGAACTCACAGCACCGGAAGACTATCAGCTATCTGGGGAAATCAGAACTATTACAGTAGATAAAGAACTTGTAACTACTAAAAAGTTTATTAATGAGCGAATCGAGGAGTTAGTAGGATCTATTGAATTCACCAAAGTGGATAAAGAGACAGGTAAAGGGTTAGAAGGAGCAGTCTTTGGTCTTTACGATAACGAAAATTGCGAGGGAGAGCCGAAGGCTAAAGCGACATCTGATACAGAAGGGTTAGTAAAATTCGAGCAACTCCCATATGGAACATATTATGTGAAGGAACTCACAGCACCGGAAGACTATCAGCTATCTGGGGAAATCAGAGCTATTAAAGTGGATAAAGAACATGTAACTACAGAAAAGTTTATTAATGAGCAAATCAAGGAAATGGTAGGATCTATCGAATTCACCAAAATAGATAAAGAGACAGGTAAAGGATTAGAAGGAGCAGTCTTTGGTCTTTACAATAATGAAAATTGCGAGGGAGAGCCGAAGGCAAAAGCGACATCTGATACAGAAGGGTTAGTAAAATTCGAGCAACTCCCATATGGCACATATTATGTGAAGGAACTCACAGCACCGGAAGACTATCAGCTATCTGGGGAAATCAGAGCTATTAAAGTGGATAAAGAACTTGTAACTACTAAAAAGTTTATTAATGAGCGAATCGAGGAGTTAGTAGGATCTATTAAATTCACCAAAGTGGATAAAGATACAGGTATAGGCTTAGAAGGAGCGGTCTTTGCTCTTTACGATAATGCGGAATGTAAGGGAGAGGCAAAGTATAAAGCAACGTCTAACGGTGATGGTTTGGTAAGATTTGCAGGTGTCCGATATGGCAAATATTATTTGAAGGAAATTAAAGCACCTGCAGGCTATCAGGCTTCCGATACAATTTTGCCAATTGAAGTGAATAGTAGCCATCTAAATTTAGGTGAAATCGAAGATGTAGCACTAACTGGAACGATCGAATTCACCAAAGTGGATAAAGAAACAGGTAAAGGCTTAGAAGGAGCGGTCTTTGCTCTTTATGATAATGCGGAATGCCAGGGAGAGGCAAAGTATAAAGCAACGTCTAACGGTGATGGTTTGGTAAGATTTGCTGATGTCCGATATGGAAAATATTATTTGAAGGAAATTAAAGCACCTGCAGGCTATCAGGCTTCCGATACAATATTGCCAATTGAAGTGAATAGTAGCCATCTAAATTTAGGTAAAATTGAAGACGAAGCACTAACTGGAGCGATCGAGTTCACCAAAGTTGATAAAGAAACAGGTGATGGGTTAGAAGGAGCAGTCTTTGCTCTCTACGATAATGCGGAATGTCAGGGAGAGGCAAAGTATAAAGCAACGTCTAACGGCAATGGGTTGGTAAGATTTGCAGATGTCCGATATGGAACATACTATTTGAAGGAAATTCAAGCACCAGCTGGTTATCAGTCATCTGATAAAATTATAAAAATCGAAGTAAATGAAAGCTACCTAAATTTAGGTAAAATTGAAGATGAAGCAATCAAGGATCCAACAGGATCTATCGAACTCAAAAAAATCGATTCCAAAGATAAAAAAGTTCTTGAAGGAGCAGAGTTTGAACTCTATCAGGATGGAAAGGTCATTAAGACAGGAAAAACAGATAAAAATGGTAGTCTGAACTTTGAGAACTTATCATATGGAACCTACGAGATTAAAGAAACGAAAGCTCCAAAAGGATACCAGCTTTCAGATGAAGTGAAACATGTTGAAATTAAGAGCGATAAAAAAGTAGTAATTGAATTTGAAAATACGCTCATTAATCAATCTATAATGCCTGAATCACCAAGTGATAGTGAATCACCTAATCAACTAGTTGATTCAGATTCCAATGCAATTTCTTCTGATGAAGTTATGACTGGATCAGACAGTAAACAGCAGACAAGTGAGGGCATGTTCCTTAATGGGCTACCGCAAACAGGTGATGCTCTTACAAGGACTTTAATTGTACTTGGTCTTATTTTAGTATTCGCGGGAATTATATTCTTGACTAAACGCGCGAAGAACTGATTGAGTCCATATGAAAAAAATTGGTGGTTTGTTATTACTGGTTGGTATTGGTTGCTTGCTGTATTCTTTTTACATTGAAGAAAAGCAAAAAGAAGATATTAATCAATTACAATCAGCATTAGAAGCAATTCAAAATACGGATAACTTGGCTGATTCAGAGTCAATCAAAGAAGAAGTGAGCACATCTTTAAATATCGATGAAACAGATCTTTCAGATGTTCTCACGCTTACTATCCCATCCATTAATTTGGAGGCACCTGTGTTGCCGGAAACAACACAGGAAAGCCTGGATGTTGCCTTAACCCAGATTAAAACGAACCAAGTACCTGGACATGATAATTTCACTATTGCTGGCCATAATAGTGCGGTATATGGAAGACATTTTAATCGTCTGAATGAAGTAGGAAAGGGGGATGTAATCTATTTAATAGATGGAAAGAATGAATTCGTTTATCAAGTTGAATCAAAAAATATTATAGATCCTCAAGATGTAGAAGTATTAAATGATACCCCGGTAAAAAGGGAGATAACGTTAATTACTTGTACATTAAGTGGAACTAAACGAATTGCGGTAAAAGGACAATTAATTTCAAGCAAATAAACATAAAATAAAGACTTCTATCTCCTAGACAGATAGAAGTCTTTATTTTGTATACACCCTTTTGAGCAAAAAAACAGACACAAAGTAAAGGAGTACACCAGGTTTGTGTCTGTCTTATATTAAATTAAACAAAATTTTCGATTTGTTTCGTTTGAATTGATTCTTTATTATCTTTCGGAACAAATCGCTCCGTAAGTGCTGAGATAGCGCCATCACCTGTTACATTGCATGCTGTTCCAAAGCTATCCTGAGCAAGGTATAACGCAATCATGAGGGAAAGCATATTGTCAGAGAAGCCGAGCATGGATTCTAATAAACCAAGTGCAGCCATAACAGCTCCTCCTGGAACTCCCGGTGCCGCTATCATTGTGACACCAAGCATTAATATAAATGGTAGCATTTGTGTAAAGCTGGAATCCGTCCCCTGTAACAGCATGACTGCCATCGCACAGCTAACGAGAGTAATGGTACTACCGGATAAGTGGATAGTTGCTAATAGTGGAACCGTGAAGTTTGCTATCTTTTCTTTAACGCCCATTTTTTTAGTCCGATCCACAGTAACAGGAATCGTTGATGCGGAAGACTGCGTTCCTAAAGCTGTAAAGTACGCCGGTAACATAGTCTTAAGCATTTTAAATGGATTTTTCTTAGAGGCTGCTCCCGCAACTGTATACTGTATGACTAACATAAACAAATGTAAAGCAATGATCATCACAAATACTTTAGCAAATACGCTTAGGATAGACGCAATTTGACCGCCCTGAGTCATGTTTGCGAATATACCAAAGATATGAAAAGGTAGAAGAGGGATAATAATCGTATTAATTACCTTCACGACAATCTCTTTGAATTCTTCCATTACATTCAGAAGTGCCTCTCCTTTGATAGAAGCCATCCCCACACCAATTGTAAAGGCTACAAGCAAAGCCGTCATAACTCCCATTACAGCAGGCATTTCAATTGTAAAATATGGAGTGAGTAAAGCTTCCTCAGGATTTGCAAAGCTTTGAGCAGTCTGGTTTTTTAATATAATTGGATACAATGCTTTGGCAACGAAAAAAGCTATTAAGCCAGCCATTATTGTAGAAGCATAGGCTAAGCCAGTTGTGATACCAAGCATTTTACCGGCACCTTTCCCCATCATTCCAATTCCTGAAGCAATAAAACCGATGATAATAAAGGGAATGATAAATTCTAAAAAGCTGCTAAAAAGCCCGTTGAAAGTAGTGAAAATACGAAGCATCCAGGCTGGGGCAATCATTCCTATACCAATACCGAGAAAAATAGCCAATATAATCTTGGGTAATATACCGAATCGTTTCATGGTGTCCTCCTTATAAATACAGTTGTACTCTATATGTGGATTATACAGAAAAATGAATTAAAAAGTAACCTTTATGCTTAAAAAGAATAAAATAATATTTTTGGTTGGTGGTTGAAGTTAAATCTCTTAAATTTGGGATATACATATTGGTTAAATAATATAAATGAAAAAGCTATAGGGGGAGCAGAGAAAACGTTTTTTAAATTCAATATATTTCCATATAATGATATAATTGATTGGAGATATATAATCATTCTCTATTCCTTCATCTGTTTTTGCACTTTAAATAGTGAGTGATTGTGTGTATGAAAGGAGGAGAAAAATGCTAGGGATTCTGGAGTTTCAGTTAATCAAAATTATAGTTAATATCTTCGTTATTCTCGCTATCTTTTGTTTTGCCCTCCTTTTTACGAAGCAAGCTGAGTATGTTGAAAGCATAAAAAGAAGTGCGATTACCTCTGGAGAAAAGAGAAGTTCCCTTATTAAAAGAATGGCTTATGGCGCAGTTTTAGCTATCATTACTATTTTAATTGAGTATATCTTGGTTTATTATCTGTCGGGTTATTTTGAAGTAGAGATTAACGAATTTAGTTTTATATTCAGTATCTTTGTTTTGTGTTTTTTCTTAATGATAGGAGTGGGCCCACAGGAATATACTGAACCAACCACTAATAATTATTGGGTTAGACAAGAGTTATACTGGACTCTCAGCAATAAAGAATTTGATATATTGGGAAAACCATTTTTAATAGGGGCTGTAACTTTTTTTCTCATCCATTTAGTTTACTTCATTGCCTAGTTCCTCATTGTTTGATCTAATTATGATATTCTATCCGCCTCCATCTAGTCTTCTTAAATGGTAAATAGTCATTTCTTGTATAAATCCGTTCCAATGACCTATGGAGAATCTTAATTATTTTTGGTAAAAATATATAATTATATATAGATAGAATGGTTTATTTAGGTTTTAAAGGTATAAAAAGTTAATTGTATATATTGCTAATTTTTTCATAAACTGATAATATTAGGACGTTGTTATTTTGGAAAGCAAATATTCAAATAGTTAGAGTCTTTCCAAGCAGATAAAAATTGACCACTATCCCACGGGAAGTTAAGGCCATACGGACAGCCGGGTCAAATGCCGACAGGCAACATTAGTTGCCCTATTGATTGAGTTAGAAGCTCAAATTTTATAAGTTGGTTACTTTATAACCAGTACGACATAAATCGTGCAAAACTTGTGAAACGGTCAATAAGAGTGGTAAAAGTATTTATTTGCTATTTAGACTCTGATTTCCTTTTTAGGTATGTTGAATATTAAAAAGCTTTTCAGACATAAAATTCATTGGATTTTATGTGTGGCAATATGTCTGTTTTTATATATGCTTTTTAATAGGATAATAATATCTACAAGCAAGTGATGTGCAATGAAATGCGCGTACACTTGCTTTTTTGTTGTCTTTTAACTTTTTTAATTAATATAAATCCCCCCATAAAGTAAAACCAAAGGGAAGTGTGGAGAATTTTCAGCGAGAGGAAGTTTTGTGATGAATGAACAAGGAAGATTATTTCGTCTTTCGCAGGGGCGGGCGCCTATTTATGAAGCATTGGAAGAGTTCAAGAAAAAGCGGATTGTTCCTTTTGATGTACCCGGTCATAAACGCGGGAGAGGTAATCCTGAATTGACAGCTTTTTTGGGTGAGCAAGCGGTTAGCGTGGATGTAAACTCGATGAAGCCGCTTGATAATCTCTGTCACCCGGTGTCCGTCATTAAAGAAGCAGAAGAATTAGCAGCTGAAGCATTTGGTGCTGCACATGCATTTTTTATGGTGAATGGAACGACATCTGCCGTACAGGGGATGGTCCTGACAGCTTGTAAAGCGGGAGATAAGATTATTCTTCCCCGAAATGTTCATCGCAGTGTCATCAACGCACTTGTTCTATGTGGTGCCGTGCCGGTCTATGTAAATCCGGAAATGGATAAAAATCTAGGAATCGCGCTTGGTATGTCTTTCAGCCAGGTGGAAAAAGCGATTAAAGAAAACCCAGAGGCTAAAGCTATCTTGGTCAATAACCCAACCTATTATGGAATCTGCTCAGATTTACGAGGGATTGTGAAGCTTGCCCATCAGCATAATATGCTTGTTCTTGCAGATGAAGCACACGGAGCACATTTGTACTTTGCAAAAAACCTACCCGTGAGTGCCATGGCTGCTGGTGCAGATATGGCTTCAGTCAGCATGCATAAATCCGGGGGGAGTTTGACGCAAAGCTCATTTATGCTAATGGGACCCTCTGTGAATGTCGGTTATGCAAGGCAAATTGTTAATCTGACACAAACGACTAGCGGATCGTATTTGTTACTTTCAAGCTTAGATCTTTCCCGAAGAAATCTAGCGTTAAATGGAGAGCGGATTTTCGATGATGTTATTAATCTTGCAGAATATGTGCGGAATGAAATCAATCAAATTGGTGACTATTATGCCTTTTCGAGAGAATTAGTGAATGGAGATAGCATATTTGATTTTGATGTAACTAAGCTCTCGGTACATACATTAGATATCGGACTAGCGGGAATTGAGGTATATGACTTATTGCGAGATGAGTATGATATCCAGATTGAATTTGGAGATATAGGCAATATTTTGGCCTATGTATCTGTTGGTGATCGGAAAAGGGACGTTGAACGTCTGATCAGTGCCCTTTCAGAAATACGCCGCCGCTATTCAACTGATAAATCAGGTCTGATTACACAAGAATATATTGATCCGGAGGTTGTGATTACACCGCAGGAAGCATTCTATGCGGATAAAGAATCATTGACTCTGTGTGATACAGAGGGACGGGTGTGCAGTGAGTTTGTGATGTGCTATCCTCCAGGAATTCCAATCCTTGCACCAGGTGAAAGAATTACGAAAGAAATTATTGAGTATATTGACTATGCAAAAGCGAAAGGCTGTTCCATGACAGGACCGGAAGACCTTGCTATTGAACGTCTGAATGTACTGAAGGGAGTGTGACAGCATGGAATTATGGTTTCATGAACGTAGCACGGCAGAAGTAAAACTTTCCATCAAGGTGGACAAACATTTATACAGTGAACAGAGTGAATTTCAGCGGATTGATATTTTTGAATCGAACGAGTTTGGGAGATTTTTGACCCTGGACGGTTATATGATGATGACTGAAAAAGATGAGTTTATCTATCATGAGATGATTACCCATGTACCAATGGCTGTTCATCCAAATCCTCGGAAGGTTTTGGTCATTGGTGCGGGAGATGGCGGTGTTGTGCGTGAGCTAACCCGTTATCAACAGATTGAACATATTGACATGGTGGAAATTGACGAAAAGGTAGTAGAAGCCTGTAAAAATTATTTGCCGTTAACAGCTTCCAAGCTTGATGACGAACGGGTTCATATTCATTATGAGGATGGGCTGAAATTTGTTCGATCCTGTGAAAATCAATATGATTTGATCATCGTGGATTCAACCGACCCATTCGGACCGGGTGAAGGCTTGTTTACGAAAGAATTTTACGGTAATTGCTACAAGGCCTTACATGAAGACGGAATTATGGTGAATCAGCATGAGAGTCCGTTTTATGCAGAAGACAGGGCAGCGATGCAAAGGGCGCACCAACGGATTATCGACTGTTTTCCAATTAGCAGGGTATACCAGGCACATATCCCTTCCTACCCATCCGGCCACTGGTTGTTTGGATTTGCATCCAAAAAATATCAACCTCTTTCAGATTTAAATCAAGAGGCTTGGAAACAGTTGGGTATTAAAACACGCTATTACAATCCTAATTTACACCGTGGTTCCTTTGCTTTGCCAACGTATGTAGAGGAGCTGCTGAAGGAAGTGGAAGATATTCCATGAAAATCTTCTAGTGTTTAAAACAAGTAGAAAGAAGTTTATTAGATAAATAAATAATAGATTGGAGATATGAAAAATGGGAAAAGCACTGATTATTGGTTGTGGCGGAGTAGCCTCTGTGGCGATAAACAAATGTGTACAAAACAGTGAGGTCTTTGAAGAGATTTGTATTGCAAGCCGTACTAAGTCCAAATGTGATGATTTAAAAGCTAAGCTTGACGGCGGTAAGACAAAAATTACAACGGCTCAGGTGGATGCGAATAATGTGGATGAGCTAATTGCTTTAATAGAAGAAGTAAAACCGGATATAGTTATGAACCTTGCCTTACCATATCAAGATTTAACGATTATGGATGCCTGTCTTGCAACTAAAACTCATTATATGGATACAGCTAATTATGAGCCTGAAGATACAGCGAAGTTTGAATATAAATGGCAATGGGATTACCGTGAGCGCTTTGAAGAAGCGGGTATTACTGCACTGTTAGGTAGCGGATTTGATCCGGGCGTTACAGGTGTATTCTCAGCCCATGCCTTAAAACATCATTTTGATGAAATTGAATACATTGATATCTTGGACTGTAATGCAGGTGACCATGGATATCCTTTTGCAACAAACTTTAATCCTGAAATAAATATCCGTGAAGTAACAGCAAACGGGTCCTATTGGGAAAATGGCCAATGGGTAGAAACAGAGCCGATGGAAATTAAACGTACGTACAATTTCCCTGAGATTGGTGACAAAGATATGTATCTATTACATCATGAAGAAATTGAATCCCTTGCGTTAAATATTCCTGGCATTAAGCGGATTCGTTTCTTTATGACATTTGGGCAAAGTTATCTCACTCATTTAAAATGTCTTGAAAATGTCGGGATGACATCTATTGAGCCAATCGTATTTGAAGGGAAAGAAATCATACCTCTTCAATTTTTAAAAGCAGTACTTCCAGACCCTTCTTCACTTGGTCCGCGTACAAAAGGAAAAACGAATATTGGCTGTATTTTCCGCGGTAAAAAAGATGGGAAAGATAAAACGTATTATGTGTACAATGTTTGTGATCATGAAGCATGTTACAAAGAAGTCGGATCACAGGCCGTTGCTTATACAACAGGAGTTCCAGCAATGATTGGTGCGATGATGGTTATGAACGGGACTTGGAACAAGCCTGGTGTTTACAATATTGAGGAATTTGATCCAGATCCATTTATGGAAGCATTGAATAAATGGGGACTTCCTTGGCAAGAAAGCTTTGATCCGGAGTTAGTAGACTAAGATGCGCTTTGAACAATTACCAACACCTTCTTATGTGGTAGATGAAGGTCTACTCGAGAAAAACCTGAGAATTTTAAAGGGTGTAATGGATCGGACCGGATGTAAAATTATCCTGGCACAAAAAGCATTTTCTATGCATGCAATGTATCCGTTAATCGGTCAATATTTGAGTGGGACTGCTGCGAGCGGATTGTATGAAGCAAAGCTTGGCTATGAGGAGATGGGAAAGGAAAATCATGTGTTTTCCCCAGCCTACCGTGAGGATGAGATAGATGAAATTATCTCTATTTGTGATCATATTATCTTCAATTCCTTTTCACAGCTTGAGAGATTTGGGGATAAAGTAATCCAGGCAGGTAAAAGCATAGGCCTCCGTATTAATCCAGAATGTTCGACTCAAGAGGGCCATGAAATCTATGATCCATGCACTAGAGGATCCAGATTTGGGATAACGGCTGAGGAATTTCGTCCAGATTTGCTGGAAGGGGTATCGGGATTACATTTCCATACGCTCTGTGAACAGGATTCGGATGCCTTGGCACAAACCCTGGATGCTGTCGAAGAGAAATTTGGGAAATGGCTGCCGCAAATGGAATGGATTAATTTTGGCGGGGGCCACCATATTACAAGGGATGGGTATAATATCGGCCTGCTGGAGGACTGTATTACCCGTATGCAAAAGAAATATGATTTGGAGGTTTATCTTGAACCGGGTGAAGCAATTGCTCTTAATGCCGGATTTCTTGTGACAACGGTTCTAGATACATTAAAGAATGATGTGGAAATTGCGATCCTCGATACTTCAGCGTCCTGCCATATGCCGGATGTGCTAGAAATGCCATATCGCCCTCCGCTTCTCGGTAGTGGTGAACCCGGTGAAAAGACATATACGTACAGATTAGGCGGTCCAACCTGCTTAACTGGAGATGTTATTGGAGATTATTCTTTCGATCAGCCGTTAAAAAGTAATGACCGATTGGTTTTTGGGGATATGGCGATTTATTCGATGGTTAAAAACAATACATTTAACGGAATGGCCTTGCCGACAATTGCTGTACAGGACAAGAATGGTGAATGCCGCATTTTGCATAAATTTAATTATATGGATTTTAAAAATAGATTATCTTAAATAGGAAAAGCCAGATTCCAATGTGAGTCTGGCTTTCTTCTATAGAAAAATATTATATAGAAGAAACTCGTATATAAGTTTTCTACAATTTTGATTAAAGAGGGATATGTTTGAATGTAAAGGTGTTTTTAATACTTTTGTAGAATTACTTTAAATAAAGAACAACTGAAAACTGGTAAGGGGTGAGACGGAATGGAGAACAATGAGGTTATCATGGTTGAGGAACGAAGTAATAGTAAAATGAATTTCCCATTTATATTAAAGATTGTTGGGATTATTGCGCTATTGATTACCGTTATTTCCTTGGGTGCAGGGTTGTATAAATTGTATGTGTATGAAAGTCCCTATAGTAAAGAGGAAATGGCCGACCAAGGATATGAAGAAATTTTCAATGAGAAGAAGGCTGTTAATGCATATAATTTATATGATGTGCAGAATTTATCGGTGAATGCCGGAATGGCTACAGCGTATTTTACATTAGCAATTTTGTTTAGCATCCTTGGAATAGGAGCTTTTGTAATGGCTGAAATGATTAAACGTAATGCAAGATTGACAGTAAATAAATCGGTTTTATAAAAGATAATATATTTTTGATTTTAATACATAGGTGATACAAAGGTGTATCCAAGGTGCTATCTCAAGCCTATCATACACCTATGTCATAGCTATCCCAGGTTAAAGGTGTTGAATAGAAGTTCCATAGTCTCCACGGAGGCTATTTTTTATTTGATTATCGTATATTCATAGATTAATTGAGCGAAAAACGAAGTGGATTGAGCGAATTACAAAATTATTGAGCTTACTCATCAGAATATGAGCGAAAATGAAGATTATTGAGCGAAACAAAGATTTTATGAGCGAATATTTATTGTAATGAGCGGAAATTTTAGGCTATGTGCTATTTAAAATATAAATGAGCGAAACTTATAATCTTTGAGCGAATTATATTTTAACTTTATAGCAAATCAGTAATAGGGTATTAAGCAAATACTGGATAAGTCTATGTGAAAAGGGTAATGGAATAGTGTCCAGTTATTTTGGAACTAGATTTTTGTGACTATCAAAGGAGGATATACATGTTTAGAAAATCAGGTTTCATTTCCTTAGTGGCTGCTCTATTTTTAGTATTGGGAGCTTGCTCTCAATCTAATGAGGAAAATAAGCCACAGGAGAATAATAAAGAATTAAATAATGATACACAACCACAGGATGAAGAAGTAGATCATCATGACGGTATGGACCATTCAGGTTCTGGTGAGGTTCCGGAAGATTTAAAAGTGGCTGAAAATCCCAAATTTAAAGTTGGAAGCCATGCAATCCTTAAAGATGGACATATGGGAGGTATGAAAAGTGCTGAAGCCACCATCATTGGAGCTTATGACACAACCGCATACAGCATTTCTTACAATCCGGCTACAGGTGGGGAAAGGGTGAAAAATCATAAGTGGATTATTCATGAAGAAATAAAAGATAGTGGAGAGGAACCTTTGCAGCCTGGTGCAGAAGCCATTACGACTGCCTCTCATATGGAGGGAATGAAGGGTACTACTGTAAAAATTGAATCAGCTCAAGATACGACTGTTTATATGATTGATTACAAACCAACAACAGGTGGGGAAAAAGTAACTAATCACAAATGGGTGACGGACGACGAATTAGTGCCTGTTGAATAATTGCTCGCGTTATCCGTGCCAAACGTTTAGTCTGTTAAACCTTAAAAGGCACCTATCATACTGGTAGGTGCCTAAAATAATATCCTCTATTTAAACTCTTTAATAGCTTTATCTTTTCATAGGTAAACGAAACATAAACGTGCTTCCATTATCTAATTCACTTGATACATCGATGGTTCCGCCGTGCAGACTGACAATCCATTTTACAATCGACAAGCCAAGACCTGTATTGCCGTTAGAAGTTGAGGTCCGAGAAGAATCGATGCGATAAAAACGATCCCATATTTTATTGATATGCTCTGGACTAATGCCAATTCCATTGTCCGAAACCTCACCTATCACATGATTATCCTGCTGATATAATTTAATCTTTACATATCCGCCAGGCTTTCCATAGGCAACCGCATTCGTAATCAGGTTCATAAGTAATCTCATGATTAACGTTTGATCTGCTTTTATGAGTAGATTATCCTCTAGGTCTGTAATTATATCAATATCAGCTTTATCAGCCATATAGGTTAATTCTTCAGCTACCATTTCTGTTAGCTCACTAATATTAAGCCTTTCAAATAGAAAATGGTCCATATTCTGCTGATCGACTCTGGCCAGTAAAAGTAATTGCGAAATGAGAGAGGACATTTTTTTGGATTGTTTTAGAATGACCTCAAGGGATTCCTTTACTTCTTTTGAATCATTAATTTGAGATAAGGCGTATTCAGATTGAGAGATGATGACAGAAGTTGGTGTTCTTAATTCATGAGAGGCATCAGAAGTGAATTGTTTTTCATTCTCAAATGAAGATTGCAATCTATCGAACATTCGATCAAAGGTCTGTGCCAAAGCATGAATTTCATCATTTGATTCCTTAAGGTTAATACGTTTTGATAAATCTTGTCCATCGTTAATTTCGCTGACTGTATCAATCATTTTTTGTACGGGACGAAAGGCTCTTTTCGTAATAGAATATCCGCCGGCAGCTGCTACAATAATAAGGAATGGAAAAGCAATTAGCGTCACTAGTAAAATAGTGTTCATGGCAGACGATAATTGATCTAATTGATAAACGCCACGAATCCATATCTCATCATTAAATTTTTTATATGCGTGATCATATAATAGCCATTCCTGTCCATTCTGTTCAATGGTTTGAAGTCCATCCTTCTTCATTGGTGTGTCCCCGTTAAATCCAGATGGAACATTCCCTTCCAGTAAAGTACCGTTTTTATCGTAAATTAAAAGAGTAACCCCATCATCATAATACTCAAAATCATGATCTACCTCTAAATGTCCGTTTTCGTAATCTATATCTCTAAAACCTTCTTTTACAGATTCCTCGAGTTGGTCCTGGATATTTAACAGAAGAATTTTATCGGAAGAGGCCAAAATAATACTTAATACCATTGCCATAATAATTACAATCAGGCCGGTATACCAAAGCGTGATCTTCATTTTAATAGATAGTTTTCTCATGACTCTATCCTCAATACGTAGCCAGATCCTCTAATGGTATGGATAAGCTTGACCTCAAAATCCTTATCTATTTTCTTTCTTAAATAACGAATATAAACATCAACGATATTCGAACCGCCTTCATAATCATAATTCCACACATGCTGTTCAATATTATCTCTAGACAATACAATATCTTTATTGCGAATCATATATTCCAAAATCGCAAACTCCTTGCTGGAAAGGTCAATATTTTTACCCTGCCGCGTTACCTTATGGGTATTGCAGTCCACTACTAAATCGCCCATTTCATAAACGTTGGATGTGTTGCCTGATTGCCGGCGCATTAACACCCGTATTCTGGCCAGTAATTCATCGAAGGCAAAAGGTTTAATTAAATAATCATCCGCGCCTAAATCCAGTCCTTTGACTCGATCTTCAATCGTATCTTTTGCGGTTAATAATAAAACAGGAGTACGATTTCCTTCATCTCTTATATGCTGCAAAACTTCCAGCCCATTTACTTCTGGAATCATAATATCCAACACAATCAAATCATAAGAAGCCATGGAAATATAATCGAGTGCATCAGCTCCATTTCCACATGCGTCTACACTGTAATTTTCCACTTTCAAACGGTTTGCGAGAACGTTTTGTAAATCTTTTTCATCTTCGACTATGAGAATCCGCATGTTTATTCTCCTTTTCTTCTATTTAATATATTTTACTATAAGTCACGTTTATTAAAAAAAGATGAGAAACCATTCTTTATTTATTAATGTTCCTTTAATGTTTACCCATTATGATGAAGTCAAGATCTAGGAAAAGAATAAAAGACAGGAGGGGAGTCGACATAATTAATGGAATGAAAATAAGTGCCTGTTTTGGTCAAATGGTCTCATGTTCTTCGTAAATTAAAAATCTTAATCAATTTTATTGACCAATTAGACCAGTTTGAAGATTAACTAGAAAAGGAAATTGAATATAAACGATAAAAAGGAGAGATAGACATGCTAACAAAATACAAAAACATGGTAGTAGAAAATAAAAAGAAAATAATAGGCAGCTTTATTGCAATCGTTATCCTAGGAATTGCGATAGTAGGTGGGTATGTTGGTATGGGTTATTACTACGCAAATAAGAACGATAACTATACAGAAGCACAGATTAAAGAAATTGCTTTGGAGCAAATTGATGGAGAAGTCATCAGCGTTCAAAAAGAATTCGATTTGGAAGATGAGCGTATTACCCGTTCTGAATACGAATACGATGTTGAAATTAAAACTTCAGAAAATCTTTTGAAAACAATTACTGTAAAAGGTAGAACAGGTACTATAGAGATTGATGATGATTTTGACGATGATCATATTTCTCGTTCCGAATATGATAATAAAAATTAAATTCATGAAAATTTCTTAAATACAACCAACGTAAGAGGAAGAAAAGGTCTAATTGAATTAAATAGATTTAGAAATCAGGAGACTCCACCAAAAGAATTATCTATTTGGGAGTCTCTTTTTTTGAAATGAATAAGTAAAATTCTGGTATTATGATATAAAAGATATTTGGATACAGGGGGAGAGGCTATGTACCAATATTTTAATGGCTTAGTCATCCGGGAGGGGATAGAAGGAGTCCCGGATGAAAGTGTAGAAACTCTTTTTATAGATGCAGGCTGGGCGAGAAACACACCAGATTGGCAGAAAGAAAAATTCTCATTAATATTTGAAAACTCCACCTGGGCTTATACGGTATGGGATTCCAACCGAATGATTGGAATGGTTCGGGTTATTTCGGACAAAATAATGGTCGCTACTATAATGGATTTAGCCGTTTTAACTGAATATCGTGGAAAGGGTATTGGTAAAAAATTAGTTGAACTATGTGTTCAAAAGCTTCCTCATGGAGATTGGTTCGCGCATACGTCTGCTGATAATTTCAGTTTCTATGAAAAGTGTGGATTTGAAGTCAAAGACCTATCCCAAAATGGAACGTGCGTTTATTATGGATATATACAAGCCCGAAAAGAGGGGCATAGATAAATAAAAACAAAGCTAACACCAACTAGAATCACAGAGGATTTAGGGTGTTAGCTTTATTTAGTTGATTCTATTTGGTACCGTTTCTCTGAATCATTCCAGTTTACTGTGTTTTTTTCAAGAAGAATGAAAGAACGACATTTATGATAGCTAAAATTAAACTGATCTTAAATACAAATGATGAACCAGTAGCTGCAGCAGTTGTTAAATCATTGGCTGCACCGGATAAGTAATCAGCTTGTTTCATAGAGAATAGAGATACCATTACCGCAATACCAATAGCTCCGGCTACTTGCTGAGACGTTTGTGTAATGGCAATACCATCTGGATAATATTGTCTAGGCAATGCGTTTAGTGTGTTTGTTTGTACGGAAGCTAAGACCATACCAACACCTAACATCATCACAATATGTGTCAATACCATTATCCAAAGAGCAGTATCTGTTCCATACGATGCATACAGTCCATATCCAATGACAACAAGGATTGTACCTGGAGTAATTACGGCACGCGGTCCGTATTTGTCGAATAATTTACCAATTAACGGTGCAAGTACACAGTTGATTAAACTGCCGGGAAGCATCATTAAGCCTGTTACAAATGCTGAAACGATAAGGGCCATTTGCATATACATCGGTAAAACAACAAGCATGGATAGCATGTTAAGGAAGGTAATAATATTCATTACAAGACCTAATACGAACATTGGATACTTAAATGCTTTCATGTTTAACATTGGGTGTTCCATCTTAGTTTGACGGATGCAGAAGAATACCAGTGCAATTAAGCCAACAATGATGCTCCCTAATACGGTTGAACTTGTCCAACCAAGATCTCCGCCGACACTCACACCGTATACAACACCGCCAAAACCAATTGTCGATAATACGACGGATAAAATATCAATGGATACATTGCGAATTTCGTTGACGTTCGGAATAAATTTATAGCCAAAGATTAAAGAAAATAATAAGAATGGAATCGTAAACCAGAAAATCCAATTCCAAGATAAGGTGTCTAAAATCATACCGGCTAGCGTTGGTCCAAAAGCAGGGCCTGCTAAAATAACTAATCCCATTGTTCCCATGGCCGCTCCACGTTTATTTGGAGCGAATATAGTGAAAATAACACTTTGTGTTAACGGTAGAATAATAGCTAATCCTGCTGCTTGTATGACACGGGCTGTTAGAAGCACGCTAAATACCGGTGCCAATGCAGCTAAAACTGTTCCGATAAGGGAGAAAAATAAAGACGCCATGAACATTTGGCGTGTTGTGAATTTTTGCATTAGAATACCTGTAACTGGTACTAAAATACCAAGTGTTAAAAAGTAGCCTGTTGCCAACCACTGAATGGTTGTTGCATCCACACTAAAAATCTGGCTTAATTCACCTAATGCAATATTTAAAGCTGTTTCACTAAAAAGCCCGACAAATCCTGCTACCAAGAGGGCAGCCATTATCGGTCCCGTTTTGATTTGTTTATTCACTTGTTATAACTCCTCTAAAAATAAATTATTCGTAATTTCGAGATTGCTCTCAGGGAGAAACGCATTTGTAGAGCAAAAATCCCCCTTCATTGGAAGCCTCATTACTAAAGAAACAGGATAATCCAGAATCTTCCGAAAAAAGATTCGATAAAACCTTTGATTATAAAATTTTCTCAATTAAAATCAGACTCTTACAAACATACATACTTAAACTATATTAGGGTGAATCTTCACTCACCTATATTTGCTAACTGTAAAGCAAGTCATTGTCTCTATGTTTTTTAGTCATTGATTCGTTGTTAATCACTCCACTTGGGCATTAATTATTGATAATTTGAGATAAATCCAGTATTCGCAAGTAGAATCATACTTCTTTCAAATGGTGAGAGAACGAAACTTTTGGCTTGTTTCGTAGGATCCAACACCTGTATATCCTTTTGGCGGGATAGTCCATTGCATTCGAAATAATCAGCAGTTTTGTATCCCTCCTGTTAGTACACCTCCACCATACTAACCAGTCAGTCTGTTTTTCACTATAACAAAATATTTCTTCTTGTGTAAGTAATTTGTTTTTTTGTGACAATATTTTTTATAATTGATCTTTTTATGGATTAGGAGTGTTATGCATGAGGGTAAAAAAGAAACCTTGCTATACCAAGGATGAATCAGTATATAAATCTATTTGAAATGTATCCCCTTACATGTATAGCAGGGTAAACACGCACTAAATTAGGAAGTGGATTGTATTTTTAGGTAATTCATATACTGAATAATATTATTTCAAAATAATAAAAAGTGATGGCTAGATTAACTGGTTAGTAGTGATGGTTTAATACAGGGGGAAGTTTATTCTATCTAAATTAAACTATTGAAAAATATTCATTGATAGGCAGTTCCCAATTTATTATCCTTTGAATACCTATTTCAATACTGACCACCAAGAAAATATTAAATAAAATCATCCTGTGATACATTATTATTTAAGATGTAAAATATTTGAAATCGTAGTGATAATGAGGATATTTTCAAATAGATAATTCTACTTACCTGACCAGTGGATTCCTCATTGTACTTTGGCAAATAAAGTGTCGACAGATAAGTTAGCTGAAGCATTTCACTATTGTCTGAATAGCCATCAAACCATAGTAGGCGAGATGAGAGAAGTTGCTCTTATTCAATTGGCTGATGAGGGTATAGCCAGTGTTCATGCACCGATTATATTCTCGAAAAAACTAGGTTTGTCAGGTCAAAGATATTAGGTGTATTGCATGCATTAACGCAAATAGATACAGATAGTATTCGTTCAACGTTTTAAGAAAGGTATACATAAATAAGCGAATTGTAAAAAAGGGGATGTAATGACCGAATGGCTCAATGGGAAACAAGAATAATTGAAACATCTCGAGGTGATTTTGAGATTTTTGTTAAAGGTGAAGGGTTTCCACTTTGTGTTACTCATCATTACTCAGAGTTTAATGATACAGGGGATTACTTTGCCGAGGCCTTTACTAAAACAAATAAAGTATTTCTAATAAACTTAAGAGAAGCTGGTAATTCAGAGAAAGCTTATGAGCCTTATCAGCTAAGTATGTTGGAAACGATATTTGATTTAGAGGCCATTCGTGAAGAATTAGGATTTTCTAAGTGGGGGTTTGCAGGGCATTCCACAGGAGGTATGTTAGGGATTATTTATGGGATTTACTATTCAGAACATCTTGCCTTTACTATAATCGTTGGTGCAGCAGCGAGAGAGTATATGACGTTTTCTGAGGATTGCATTTATAATCCCAAGCATCCTAGCTTTAAGAGGATGCAGGAATTAAACGAATTCTTAAAGCGTAAGGATATTCCATCAGGTGAGAGAAATAAACTTAAAATAGAAAGGACAAAACTATCCTTACTTGTATCTGAAAATTATAGTAAATATTTTTCACAAACTATTTACAAAGAGATATCTGCAAGTAGAATGAACTATTTTAATAGAGAAGTTCAAGTTTATGATGTTACGAGAAAATTGGCATTCATACATACTCCGACGTTAATAATTTGTGGAAGATATGACGTACAATGTCCAATCATGTATTCTATGGAACTTAGGGACTCTATACCAAATTCAAAATTAGTTATTATGGAAGAAAGTAATCACTATCCATTCCTAGAGGAAGCTCAAAAATTTAATAAGGAATATCATGTATTTATAAACGAAAAGGTTCTGCTTTCTGATTAAATAAAGTACATCTTTAAGAACTGTATAGAATAAAAAAAGGATTAACGGCATTAGGAGTCGAAAAGCTATAGTAATAGGTTGTTACTAGGACATAAGGAGTATGGAATCATGCTGAAGATACTGCGTTATGTTTTTTCAACGTTAGTTTTAATATTTGTATTATACGGATTTATTACAAGAAGCTTTGCGTACCAACCATTTATGATTTTTTTCTTAGGGTTAATGATGTTAATCATTGGATTAGAAGAATATCAAAAAGGACGAAAACTGATTAGTTGGGTGGGTGTAGGTGGTTTTTTATTTGCTATGTATGTAGCTATTGAAGTTTTTACACTGAATTAACAATCTGAGGTACTGCAGTAGTACCTTTTTGGCGCTTTCAGATTTATGATCAATATGTGATCACTTCTTACATTTCAGATTATATTGTGAGTAATCATATTGTTTAGAGATCTGGCATAAACTGATCCATATCCACAGTGGTAAAAAAATCCTAAATAAATTGACAAGAAAATGTACTCATGTTAAATTTATCCTTAATTAAAGAATTTTGAATTCAAGATAAATGTATTCGAATTAAAATCTCGAATTCAAAATAAAAATATATTGGAGGAATAAAAATGGCGAAATATATAGTTGATCAGTCTCATTCAACAATTGGCTTTGCAGTGAAACATATGATGGTATCAAAGGTAAAAGGAAAATTTGATTCGTATACAGCAGATATTGAAGCCTCGGATTTGACAGATTTGACAACAGCTCAAATTGCATTTCAATTTAATCCAGCAAGTATTAACACTTTTTCAGAGGATCGTGATACACACTTGAAATCTGCTGAATTTTTTGATGTGGAAGCATATCCGACAATCGAATTTAAATCTACAAGCATTACAAGAGCTGGGGATGACTATAAAGTAACTGGTGATCTGACTATTAAGGATGTAACAAAGTCAGTTACATTCGATGTTGAATTTGGCGGAAAAGGGAAAAATCCTTGGGGAGTTGAAGTATACGGTTTTGAAGGGGACGCGAAGATTAACCGAGAAGATTTTGGTCTTACTTATAATGCAGCACTTGAAACGGGCGGCGTTTTAATTGGTAAAGATATTAAAATAGAAATAGAGTTAGAGATTAACCCGGCAGCATAAGTTTAAGTGTTCTTCTAAAGGGAAAGAAGAAAGAATGATGATGTCTTCTAAAGTGGGTAATTTAAGAGTGAATCTCCTCTTCTTTTTACCTGATATCTCGAATTCGAGATAAATAGTTAATGGGGGTATAGGTATGATAGTGCATGAATTAAAAGGATTGCATCACGTAACTGCCATTACGAGCAGTGCAGAAAAAATTTATGAATTCTTTACAGAAGTTCTTGGTGTACGTCTGGTGAAGAAAACCGTCAACCAGGATGATATTAAAACGTATCATTTATTTTTTTCAGATGATGTCGGCTCCCCGGGTACAGATATGACCTTCTTTGATTTCCCTGGTATCCCAAGAGGAATCCATGGAAACAATGAAATTTCGAAAACATCTTTCCGTGTTCCAAGTGATGGAGCTCTAGATTATTGGATTAAACGGTTTGATAAATACAATGTTAAACATACAGAAATTCAAGAATGGTTCGGTAAAAAAACAGTGTCTTTTACTGATTTTGATGATCAGTCATATCAACTAATTTCTGATCAGAATAATGATGGAGTAGCTACCGGAACGCCTTGGCAAAAGGGTCCTGTCCCATTGGAATACGCTATTACAGGATTGGGTCCAATATTTATTCGTACCTCTAATTTCGATTATTTAAAAAAACTAATGGAAGAGGTTTTGTTGTTTAGAGAGCTAGACAGCCATGAATCTTATCATTTGTTTGAAATGGGCGAAGGAGGCAATGGAGCACAGGTTATTGTAGAACACAATACAACTCTTCCACAGGCACAACAAGGCTTCGGTACAGTTCACCATGTGGCATTTCGCGTGAATGACCGTTCAGAGCTGAAGGATTGGCAAGTACGTTTGCAGGCATTTAATATACCCAATTCTGGCTATGTAGAACGTTATTATTTTGGTTCACTCTATGCAAGAGTGGCACCGCATATTTTATTTGAATTTGCAACGGACGGTCCTGGGTTTATGGAGGATGAACCATACGATACGCTTGGAGAAAAATTATCCTTGCCGCCATTTTTAGAAGAAAAACGAGAACAAATCGAAAGTATCGTACGATCCATTGATACAGTTCGCAGTACCTTAACATTTGAAAAAGAATACTTGTAAAGAGTAAGAACAGCATAATCAGCCATCCATTATAAACAACTAAGCGAGGTAAAAATCCTCAAGGATATTTATTGTATAAGAAACTAACTCAGGGCTAATCGAAATTTTCGATTAGCCCTTTTATTTGTAATAGTGAATCCAGTTTTCTATTTAAGTAAATTAGATTATTTAAAAATTGTTACAATATTTTTGTAACTATTACAATTTTATTTAAATTATACCAAATTCATGTTATGATATCTGAGTTAACAAATAAAGCCATTTTTGATTAAATTTTATTTATTTTAGAATAATTTGAAACCGTTTGCGTTTAGGGGTGAGAGTATGGCGGTAGATCCGAATGCACCAATTTTTAATATGGCAATGCGCACAGCAGATATGCTCGTTAAAATGTTTGGGCCGCGCTGTGAAGTGGCGGTACATGATTTTGCAGATTTAAAAAAATCTGTTGTCTATTTAGCAGGAAATGTTACAGGAAGAGAAATAGGCAGTCCATGTACGGATCTAGTATTAAATGAATTGACTAAACCTGTATCTGACATAGAGGATATTCCAAACTATAAAACCAGACTGATAAATGGAATCGCAATGAAATCATCGACCATTTTTCTACGGGATGTAGAAAATAATGTTATTGGGGCTATTTGCATTAATTATGATATTTCAATGATGATTCAATACGAGGCAGAAATTCAGGATTTCATTTCTTTCACTGAAACTGAAGAAAAATCTGAAAACTTTTATTCGACCGTACAGGAAGTCATTCAAGATATGGTTGATCAAGTTTTATCCGGCTTTAAGAAAGCGCCATCCATGCTGAGTCTGGAAGAGAAAATAGAATGTGTAAGATTATTGCAGGAAAAAGGTGCTTTCCTTATTAAAGGTTCAACAGACTACTTAGCATCCGTTTTAGGAGTCTCGAAGTTTACAATCTATAATTATTTGCAAAAAATACGCACACAAATAGATTACCAATTAGAATATCAGGTGAAGTAAAGGAATCTATTACTTGTTGCTTAAGGTTTTGCACTATTTAGCTAAGCTTCTAATAGAATAAAAGCGATGGGGCTTTGTGAAATTACCAGAAGAAAATTTAGCTAACTAAAAAGCAGATTGAAAAAGGAGAAAAACATAATGAAGTATCGATCAGCATTTGATATAATTGGTCCGGTTATGATTGGCCCATCCAGTTCACATACAGCAGGAGCTGCCAAAATAGGAAGAGCAGCCAGAACCATATTTAGCAAACAACCAAAGCGAGCAATCATTTCGTTATACGGTTCTTTTGCAAAAACCTATAAAGGTCATGGAACAGACTTAGCCTTAATTGCTGGTCTACTGGATTTTGATACCTTTGATGAGCGGATTCCAGATGCATATAAATTCGCGGAACAGGCAGGAATGGAAGTTCAATTTCTGGTTGAAGAGGCTGTAGTTGAACATCCCAATACAGTTAAAATAAATTTGTTTGATGATGGAGATAAAAAGTTAGAATTAGTCGGCATTTCCATTGGTGGTGGAACAATTGAAATAACTGAAATAAATTCGTTTAAATTAAAGCTGTCAGGTGGGCAGCCAGCTATATTGGTTATTCACAGGGATCAATTTGGGCTGATATCATCGGTTACAAGTGTATTAGCTGAAAATGAGATTAATATCAGCCATATGGAGGTTTCGCGTAAAGAACGCGGAGACATCGCAATTATGGTTATTGAAATGGATCAAAAGCTTGATGAAGGAATCGTAGAAGAGCTTAGTTCATTGCCAAACGTAAACCATGTAATCCGTATGTAAAATTAAATATTGACAGCAAGAGGAGGAAAGAATATGTTTCGAAATGTGGCCGAGCTTGTACAGCTGGCGCAATCCAATAATGTTAAAATTTCCGAAATTATGATTAGGCAGGAAATGGAAGTGTCCGAGCGATCAAGAGAAGATATTATTGCTCAAATGGATGAGAACCTCGCAGTTATGGAACGGGCGGTAGAGAGAGGTCTTAACGGTGTTAAATCTCATTCTGGATTAACCGGAGGAGATGCGGTGTTACTACAAAACTATATTAATTCAGGTAAATCTCTATCTGGTAAACTTTTATTGGATGCTGTCAGCAAAGCAGTGGCAACCAATGAAGTAAATGCGGCAATGGGAGTTATTTGTGCCACACCGACAGCAGGTTCAGCCGGTGTTGTTCCCGGTACATTATTTGCCGTCAAAGAACAGCTTAATCCGACTAGAATGGAAATGATTGAATTCTTATTTACTACAGCGGCGTTTGGTTTTGTAGTAGCGAATAATGCATCCATTTCTGGTGCAGCAGGAGGTTGCCAGGCAGAAGTTGGATCAGCTAGTGCCATGGCGGCAGCTGCCATAGTCGAGATGGCTGGTGGAACACCGCAGCAATCCGCAGAAGCTTTTGCAATTACTATGAAAAATATGCTTGGTCTTGTATGTGACCCAGTTGCTGGGCTCGTTGAAGTTCCGTGTGTTAAACGAAATGCGATGGGAGCTTCAAATGCAATAACAGCAGCTGACATGGCGTTGGCGGGTGTAACAAGCCGTATCCCATGTGATGAAGTAATCAGTGCGATGTATGAAATCGGAAAGTCCATGCCATCTGCATTACGGGAAACAGCAGAAGGTGGACTTGCAGCCACTCCAACAGGTCGCAGATTGGAAGAAGAAATCTTCGGAAAACCAAAAGCTAAATTAGTAGATTACTTGTTGGCAAAATAATGAGAAGCGCCTGTCCGCATCAGGTTAAGATGCAGGCAGGCGCTTTTTAATTGTTTGGGATAGTGATTCTGAAATTGAATGCGATGGAATTCATTAATCCTCTTTATATGGATCAATAATCATGTAAGGTCTCATCATGTCATAATCTTCATGTTCTAGTACATGACAATGCCAAACATACAAGCCGCTGTATGGGGAGAAACGCATGATCAAGCGAGTAATCTCTCCAGGAGGGACAGCTACTGTGTCTTTCCAACCGTATTCATTTGGCTTTGGAGGCTGTGCAGGTCCAGTAAAGATAATGGTTCGGTCCTTGTTATAACGCTCCAAATCAAATGGTCGGCGATCAAGTATTTGAAATTGAATTAAATGAATATGAATCGGATGAGTAACGTTGGTTAGATTCATTAAACTCCAAATTTCAGTCGTATCTAAGCGTGGTTTTTCTGTCACTGGATCCATCCACATTTTATTATCGAGTAAAAGCAGAGTACGGCTGTATTGGTCGGTGGTACTTACCAATTTGAGGTTGCGAATGGCTGAAATGTTGCTGTGTTTTAAAGAGGGTATATAAGATAATCTGGTAGGAATACGGCTTTTGTCCTGGCTGGAAAGTGGCTGATTTACCCTGAATTGAAGGATATCGCCTGTTTGATCAGCTGGGTCTGCATTAGGTCCAAGATTATTTTTTAGTGTGATGGTTTTGCCTTCATATTGGCTGAAATCGATGATGACATCCATTCTTTCTGCAGGTTCAATAAGAATGCTATCCATCATTACTGTTTTTGGTAATAAACCGCCATCAGATCCAATTTGATAAAAAGATTGTCCGGAATCAAGTTCCATTTGGTAAGCTCGTGTATTCGAACCATTCAAAATACGGAAACGATATTTACGTGGCTCCACTTCTAAAAACGGCCATACTTTCCCATTTACAAGAATAGTGTCTCCAAGAAAGAATGGTCTGATGGAAGGATTTGGTAAACCTTCGGCAGGATTATTCGGCTGGCTTGGGTAAAATAAAGAGCCATCTTCATTGAATGTCCGGTCCTGTATCAATAGGGGAATTTCAAAGGAACCGCTAGGAAGTTTCAACGATTTTTCTTGTTCATCTCGAATAATATACATCCCGGCAAGACCGGCATATACATTCAATCTGGTAATGCCCATGGCGTGGTCATGATACCAGAGGGTAGCTCCACGCTGATTGTTTGGATATTCATATACTTTCCTTGTGAAAGCTTCGCCAACTTCCTTGAAATTATTTGTAAACCAGGCATCCGGGTATCCATCACTATCGGGGCGGGTTTCGCTGCCATGTAAATGTGTAACTGTTCGAACCTCCGGCATATGTTCTAAATGATGGAATGTTTTATCAACAGGAAGAAAGTGCTTGTCGGGAAGATTATTCTTCCATTTAACCTTTACAACCTCTCCCTGCTTGGCTTCTATAGTAGGGCCGGGATATTGGCTATTATAACCCCATAAGCGAGTTGGCGGTAAATCTCGGTGTAGCTTTTGTTTAAACTCCTGCATTCTTACTTCATAATACGTTCCGTTTCGACCAGTCTCCTGGGGATTCAGGGTTTTCATAATTTGGAGTGGATCCACGAACTTTTCCAGTTTTGGACTCATGTTGTCGGTCTCCTTTTTACAATATACATTAGACTATGATGAACAGGATGGTTTGAAATGGTCATTTGGACCAGTAAAGAGAGATAAATTAGTGAGAATAGCGGAGCGGGGATCGTTTAAAGAAAAAGTATTTAAAATTTTTAGCAATAAAAAAGGGAACAACAGACTGGCTGAAGTTCCCTGAATCTATTTATTTGAGTACCTTCCACAAATCAGTTCCAGTTGAGAATGATGAAGCAATAAATGAAACCGAAAATGAGAAGACTGCTGAAATGCCTGCTTAATTTTGCTAAAATAAGGGTAATTATGCTGAAGGAGCTTAGAAATGGCTATCCAAATCTTTATATTAAGCAAACTGATGGAGGATAATAATTATCCTTATAAATTAAAAAAGCAGCTTTCAGAGCCAATTCCATTGGATCAATTAGGTGGATTAACAGAAAGCAAACTGTACTATCACTTTGAATCGTTGGTTAAACAGGGATTGGTTGAACAAGTAGAAATTATAAAAGAGGAACATCGTCCGGATAAACAAGTTTTTGCGATTACAGATAAGGGACGTGAAGAGCTTCCTAAGAAAATATACAAACTGTTAGAAAATGCTGAGGATATCAGTGATATGATAGTAGGTATAGCCAATATCAGGTATGTCGATCGTGATCGGGTTCTAGCTATTCTCAATAAGAAATCAGAGCATATCCGTTCTCAATGGATGCATATTAAAGATTTTGAAAAGAAAGTTGAAGTAGACGAAGAAAACAAGAATCTTGTAGAGTTTATAGGGGAGTATGTGACCGCTAGAGTAGATCATACTATTTACTGGCTGGAAGAGTTAATTAAACAGATTCAAAAGGGGAAAATAAATTAACTAGGTCTAGCTCTTTATAGAAAAATACAAGGTGAAATTTAATGCAGCTCAAGTGTTGGAGGATACTAACATTTGAGCTGCATTTTGTATGATTGCCTAATAAACCAGAGTTTTTGAACCTTTAGATGGAGACGTTCTAATCTATTCTTTTATATTTCTACTAAAAGTGGACCTGGTTCAAATGATGTAGTGTAAATCATCACCATTGGATTTTTGTTAACAGGTACCTCGAATGTTATTTTAAATTTAACGTGGCCTCCTTGGCCTGGTTGAAATCCATTCCAGTTTTTCTTCTTTGGTATTTCTGTTTCAATTGGCTGATATTCCTTTCCATCTGCATCAATTATCTTAAATCCAGTTGCTTTAAGGTTTAAGTTGTTGTTTTCTTCTTCTTCCTCATTTTTTATATCAGCCGTAATAGATATATATTCCATTTCTTTTGCAGGGGTTTTTTTTAAAATAGAAAAGAATTATCATTCACCATACAACATTAGATAACTGCTGTTATTAAAAATTCTGGTAGAAATATAGGATAAATTTCATGTATTTTTTTTGAAAAAAGAGGTTTAAAACTTAGAAATACCATATCATTTGCAATCTTTTTAACCTGTAATTTATAGTAATAATAGAAGTTGTTTATAATTATTATAGATTGAAATTAATTCCAAAGATGGTACTCCTTAATACTGTATATTCATCATACAGGGGTTATAAGGAGAGCTATTAAAAGAGGAGGTTTTCAGTATGGCAGAGAACAAAGATCATAATGGTTCAAAGAAAGAAGAAATGAAACGCGAGACTTTGACAACTCGTCAGGGCCATCCAGTAACGGATAACCAAAATATCCGCACAGTCGGAAATCGTGGACCTGCAACACTTGAGAACTATCACTTTATTGAAAAGATTTCCCACTTTGACCGTGAGGAAGTACCTGAGCGTGTCGTTCATGCTCGTGGTGCAGGAGCATTTGGATATTTCGAAACATATGGAAAAGTTGGCGATGAGCCAGTAGAAAAATATACTCGTGCAAAAGTATTTTCCGGTGCTGGAAAACGTACCCCATTAATGGTTCGTTTCTCTACAGTGGCAGGTGCAAAAGATTCATCTGAAACAGCACGTGATCCACGTGGATTTGCTGTTAAAATGTATACAGAAGACGGTAACTGGGATTTGGTTGGGAACAACCTTAAAATTTTCTTTATCCGTGATGCAATGAAATTCCCTGATATGATTCATGCATTTAAAGTGGATCCAGCTTCAAACGTGGCAGATCCTAGAAGGATGTTTGATTTTGTTTCCCGCACACCTGAAGCAACACATATGATTACATTCCTATTCTCTCCATGGGGTATTCCAGCAACATACCGCCACATGCAGGGATCTGGTGTAAATACGTATAAATGGGTAAATGATAAAGGCGAAGCAGTGTTGGTTAAATATCACTGGGAGCCAAAACAAGGAATTCGTAACTTGACACAAGAAGATGCAGATTCTATCCAGGCTAAAACAACTGCCCATGCAACACAGGATTTATATGAAGCGATTGAACGTGGAGAATACCCTGAATGGGAGTTATATGTACAAATTATGGAGGATGATTATCATCCTGAACTTGATTTTGATCCTCTTGATGATACTAAACTATGGCCAGAGGACAAATTCCCATGGTTGCCAGTTGGTAAAATGGTATTAGATCGTAATCCGGTCGATTATCATGCTGAAATTGAACAAGCTGCCTTCGGTACTGGAGTTCTTGTTGATGGTATGGATTTCTCAGACGATAAAATGCTGCAAGGACGTACATTCTCCTACTCTGATACACAACGTTATCGTGTAGGACCGAACTATCTTAAATTGCCAGTGAATGCACCAAAAGTGCCAGTTCGCACTAATCAGCATCGCGGCCAAATGGATGTTCGCGATCCAAAAGAATCCGGAGATAATCCGCATATTAACTATGAGCCATCTATGGTTGGCGGATTCCAGGAAGCAAGTAAAGAAGAACGTCCGCAACACCGTCCAACATACAATGCTGCAGTCATGAGTGAACCAATTGACCGTCCTAACAACTTTGGTCAAGCAGGTGAAACATATCGCAGCTTTGAGGATTGGGAACGTGATGAGTTAATTAACAACCTATCCAATGCTCTTGCAATTTGTGATAAACGTATTCAAGATGCCATGGTGGAATACTTCACTCAAGCAGATGAAGAATATGGACGCCGTGTAAGAGAAGGCATCGAAATGAAAATGAAAGAATTAGCAGAAATGAAGGAAGAATCTGCAGTACCAGGCCGTGAAGCAGGTAAATCCAGATTCGGTCAAGGTACGGCAGCAGCAATGGAAGCAACAAAAGATGCTGTGAAGAAAAGCCATGAGGCTGATCCATATTAATAGATGGACTAAAAGAAACTGCCAGTCAATTTGACTGGCAGTTTTTTAATGACGATTTGTTATTGAAGCAATAGAAGTAGTTAGAGATAAATGATAGAAAGAGAGGATTCCCTTTATTAAATCGCCTTCCCAATATGATAATTAGGAACTTTGGTTTTCAGAATCTTCATACATGATTTCGTTCATATCTTCAATCAATTGCTTCAAGTCTTCCTGATGTCTTAATGCAGCAAAACGCAAAGAAGATACAAATAGAGGATAAATATAAGTGAGGCTGATAAATTCTAGATAATCATTGAGATTACTGGCCTCTTCGGGATCTATAGCCACCCCTGTTGAAATCATATAATCATAATCTTCTTCTGCAGCATAAGCGATTTCAAACATTTGGTGACCAGCATCATTATTAGCTTGTTCTGCCACTTTTTCCATTTCCTCCATTAAATAATCAATATTGACGCTTAAATAGAGGGCAGCTTGCGGAAGGAAATTATAATCAGCATAGAGTACTAAATAACCGTCTCCTTCACCTTCTTCCCAGATTGGATACAGGGTAGGTGATAATCCTGGAAAGGGAAAATCGGGTACTTCCTCAAAATGAAAATATGTTTGCTTAGCTCTTTTCCCATAGCTTACTAGATCTTCATAACTGATCTCTTCAGCCAGTTTTCCACTAACAGAATTTCCTTGCCCAGTTTTAATCATCGCTCTTTTCATTAGCCTTCCACTCCTTTGTAATTTGTTCGTTTATCCCTTTTTCCAGCGTGCTAATCATAGAAAATATTGAACATGTGTTTGGCAACAAATTAAAACTACTGAGGTGTTTATCTCTAGCTCATCTTTAAAAAGCTAAAATCTAACCTAAATAAACGTCATTTCATGGGATAGGAAGGAATGACTTTTTTAGTGATGTAGTATTGTATTTTAAATTGATTGGCAAACTTATGTAAGATCCTCAAGGAGTACAGTCTAGCAGAGCAAGATTGCTAAGATTTGTATTCTTATTTGTTAATATATGTAATATTGTGACATCTGAGAAATCAAAGATAAAGAGAATCTACGAAAATCAATCAATATTTTGGAAAATATTTAATTAAAATAGATAGCATTATAAAATTGTAAAAGAATTGTTGGTATACGCTGGCTTGCAAAACCTTGTGAGGGCTCTTTCATTTTTTAAATGACTATAAATGTTAACAATTACAGAAATATAAATCTATTAGTATGTTAAAATATTCCTGTATAGAATTAGTGTACAGGAGTTGAAAAGATGAAAAAAGCTTTATTTATCATGATCAGTTTATGGTCCATTTTTTTGTTGATGGGATGTAATTCGGAAGAGGAAAGTAAAGAAGAAGGACAGGATATAAGGGAAATGGTTCAAGATTATAGTACGGGGAGTTTTGATAATGTCTCTGCGTCCATTACATCACATAAGTTAATTGTGAAGGATGATAAGGAGAAGTCTTATGATCTTCCTGCGGAAGAGTTTTTTGTTTCCATTGCACCCTATGTTAAAGAGACTCATCCATGTGAAATCCACAGTTTAACAGGCTGCCAGGGGGAACTGGTTAATAAGGATTTCAATGTATATATTCAAGATGAAGATGGCAAGGTCATTATTGATGAACCCATGACGTCCTTGGAAAATGGGTTTATAGATATATGGTTACCACGGGACAAAACATATCAGGTAAGAATTAACTATGGAGAAAAAACATCAGAAACGACAATTTCCACCTTTAAGGACGATAATACCTGCATTACTACCATGCAATTAATATAGGTGTCTATTCTAGTATTGAAGAATTATGGTTGAAATGTTTTTTTATCTTTACATTTGAACTATCGGATATAAATTAGATTTACTATTAACAAATTCATAAAAGTAATGTACAGAGATTCTATCCCTTTAGCAAAAGTAAAATCCGCCCGTGCGAAAAGAGGGGCGGATTTTTTTTAATAATGCTAGTATCTATTTGGTTACAGTGCTTATAAATCATTTAACGAAATAATATCCCCGCTCGAGGCGCGTACTCCATAATGACAATCTAATAGTCCGCATAATATATATTTATTTTGCTGAGAATCAAAGACATAACGAGGTGTCAGCTCAAAATGATCTTTAATTTTTTGATAAGCTTCGTTTTTATTGATCAAAACTTCTTCTGAACAAGAAAAATGGTCAAATTGTTCAATAAATAGTTGATTATCTACGTAATTAATAGCTTGCAAACTCTTCGCATCAAAAATAACCATAAGCTTTCTATGAAAAACACATTTAGTGTCTTCTTGATTTAACCGTAATATTGCGTGGATGTATCCCTGATCACGGTGCAGAGTTTTCAATGTCCAATTTCCTGATTCATTTGAATACATCTGGCGCAAAAATTCAGTGACCCCTACTATACAATTTTCTTTCTCAGCTTTACTAATTGGAAATGAATCCGGGCTCTGCTCATTGGATATAGCTTGTTCGAATGATACATCCCAACTCAAATTAAGTTCCTGTCTTTCAAATGGTTTTAGGCTGGGTTCATCCCAATAAATAGATTTATTTATTTCCAAGGGTCTCATATCTCTGTTGAAATCAAATGGGATGACAGATTTCTGTTCGTTAGTAACATAAATTTCTTCCATGCCATAAACGGGGATGAGTTGTTCCGATTCAAAGGATGGGAAATTGAGTAACTTTAATTGGTTCCATGCAAGGTGTTCTATTGATTCAAGAGATAGTGTGTATGCTTCTTTCTTTACCATATCATTGGATGGAAATAGACCATATTTGGAGTAGAGGGTGAGGTTACCATTATGATCTGTAATTACTTTAATATGACCTGAGGGAGATAAATATATATCATCAAAGCATGCTTCAAAGTTAAATTCCCCATTTTCTTCTTTATGAAATTTAAAGTGCTTCCCATATGACAAACCAGTTTCTTGTTCAATCCAGTTTACAACGGTGTCTCTATTAACTTCAGTAAATCTAATACCATTTGCAAAAGATATATCGCCTACAAAAATTACTCTCTCATATTTTAGGCTATTGAGATCTAATTCAATAACTGCAGTACCCACAGGGTTAAGATCATCTTCCTCTTGTTCCTCCGCATGATTAGGAAACCACTCCATCTCAAGGAAATATACCGTCTCATTTAAGATATTTAACTTGCGAGACAATGAATGTCGTTTCAGATAATAGTTATCCAAACCAAATTTAACATTTGTAGAATCAATTAATTTGTTTATTTTTATATTCATATTTTGCACCTACCCCTTTATAAACAAAACGCATATTACTCTAATTATACAGAAGAGTGAGCTTTGTTTGTAAATTAATTGTTCTGCAATTATGAGTTATGACAGTAATTCATATAAAACATAGATAAATAGTTGGAATTAACTATTGACGCAACGTTTGGATAAATTGTAAGATTATTCTTAATCATTAATTTGATAAAAATACTCGGGATTAAAAAATTTAGCGGTATTTGAGGTGTTCAAATGACAGAACGATTTTATGACCAATTAAGTAAAGACTTTGAGGAGATGGTTTCATGGAGGAGATATTTACATCAAAATCCGGAATTGTCATTTCAGGAGTCCCACACTGCTAAATTCATTGCAGATAAGCTGCGAAGCTTTGGGATCAACGTGAAGGAACAGGTTGGAGGAAATGGAGTGATTGGTGTTATTGAGGGCAATCAACCTGGAAAAACCATTGCCTTTCGAGCTGATTTTGATGCTTTACCAATCCATGATGAAAAGAACGTTGAGTATAAATCAAGTGTTGACGGAGTCATGCACGCTTGCGGTCACGATGGACATACATCGGCTTTACTTGCGGTAGCGAGAGTATTAAACAATCATCGCAATCAATTAAAAGGGAAAGTAGTTTTATTATTTCAACATGCGGAGGAGAAACCACCAGGCGGAGCAAAATTTATGATAGAAGACGGTGCTTTGGATGGTGTGGATTTCATCTTTGGTGGGCATCTGGCGACTGATTTGCCTGTGGGGAAGATTGCAACAAGACCGGGTCCTGTCATGGCATCTGTTGACGCTTTTAAAATTACCTTGCAGGGGAAAGGAGGACATGGTGCAAGACCGCATCAAACTATTGATAGTGTAGCAATTGGGAGCAGGTTGGTTACTCATCTGCAGGAGATCGTCAGCCGCCGCGTTGATCCAGTTGAACCGGCTGTTGTAACGGTTGGAAGCTTTCATGCAGGAAATGCCTTTAATATCATTGCAGATTCGGCTGTTTTGGAAGGAACTGTTCGTGCTATGAATTCAGGAGTCCGTCAACAAATCGAGTCCGAGATTCGTGTCATTCTGGATGGAATAAAGGCTGCTGACAGAATAGATTATTCGTTAGAGTACGTCCATGGATATCCTGTCCTGGTCAATCATAAAGAGGAAGCCTTATTAATTGAAAAATTAGTGAAAGAAACGATTTCTTTTGATGCTTTTGTTGAAAAAGACATCGTCCTTGGAGCAGAGGATTTTGCTTATTATCTGGAAGAGAGGCCAGGGGCATACTTCCATGTTGGAGCGCATAATGAACGGGCAGAAACACAGTACCCTCACCATCATCCGCGATTTGATTTTGATGAAAAGGCATTGCTGCAGTTAAGCCGTATATTTCTACAATTAGCCAATCATTATTTAGTAACAGACTAGGGGGAAGATTAATGTTTCAATTTGACCATCTTGTTCACTTTGTTAATAGTCCAGTAGAGGCAATAGAACAGTTTCGCGATGTTGGCTTACACGCAGTTGAAGGCGGTAAGCATGAGAGTCTAGGTACATATAATTCTCTTAGTTATTTTGATTTAAGTTACATAGAATTGATCGGTGTCTATGACAAAGAGGCAGTAGTGTCCTCCTCTGATATGAAATATAGCTTAAGGGAAACATTGAAGAACGATCAATTCGTAGAAGGATTATCAAGAATCGCGCTGCGTTCCAATAATTTAGAAAGTGTTGCGGAGAGGTTTCGTCAACTTGGATTGGATGTATATGGCCCACACCCAATGAGTAGAAAAAGACCCGATGGAAGTGTGGTCAGCTGGAAGCTATTATATGCAGGGAAACAGGGAGAAAAACTAGATTTACCATTCTTTATTGAATGGGATCAAAAAGACGAAGAACGCAAGCACGATTTAATAGAGCGATCTGTCATCGCAAAGCATGAAAAAGGTGACATTCATTTATCATATGTAGGATTTGCTGTTCAAAAGCATGATGAAACTGCAAAAAAATGGGCTAATTATTTAGACTTGCAGGAAGGAGAAACCTTTTTTGATTCTTCATTGAATGCTACTGGGAAAAGGCTGCATGTAAAGGGTGGAGATATTGTTTTATTTAGCCCGAATGGAGAAGGCCGTGTATCTGACATTTTAAATGAAAGAGGAGAAAAGCCATTTTTAGTCCAATTTAGCGGTGCCGGACAGGATGAAGAGGTCCAAATTTCTAAAGCAATCTATAGATTTTCAAAATAAATGAAAGATAAGGGTGGGGACCTATGAAAAAGCGCACATCAAACTATATAATCGGAATTCTATTACTGGTTGGTGTATTATTCATCACTGGTTGCGGAAAAGAAAGTTCAGGTAACGCTTCAAAAAATGGAGATAAAGAGATTACGATTGGCTATCAAAAAGGGAATACACTACATATTTTAAAAGAATCTGGCTATCTGGAAGAAACCTTGAAGGAAAAAGGATACAAGGTGAAATGGGAAATGTTCACTCATGGCGGAACCTTGTTAGAAGGATTATATGCTGGTGCCATCGACTATGGACATGCTGCTGACGGTTCCGGAATCTTTGCTCAAGCCTCCGGCAAACCACTTGTATATGTAGGGGCAGATGCGCCAAATCCTGAAGGTGTTGGACTGATGGTTTTAAAGGAATCCGGAATTACTTCTATTGAACAGTTAAAAGGGAAAAAGATTGGAGTTTTAAAAGGTGGTAATCATCATTATTTAGCGGTACTGGCGATTGAAAAGGCCGGTCTGTCGGTTGATGATGTGGAATGGGTATATCCTGAGGATGCCGCGCAGGGAAGATCCATTTTTGAAACGAAAAAAGTGGATGCATTAGCATCCTATGACCCATTCTTTGCTGCAGCTGAGGTTGAATTAGATACAATCACTTTTACAGAAAATGTGGATTATCAATATCCAAATCGTACGTTCTACTATGCAACACCAGACTTTGCGAAAGAGCATTCAGATTTAGTTGATCTTATTTTAGAAACAACGGATAAATCAGACAAATGGGCAAATGAAAATAAAGATGAAGTAGTCAAGATTATGTCCAAGGCATTGGGGATTGACGAAAAGATCGTGAAAAAGCAGCTGGATCGTCGAACCTTCGGAGCAACGAAATTGACCCAGGAGATTGTGGATACACAGCAAAAACAAGCTGATAAATACTTTGAAATTGGTTTGATACCGAAAGAACTTGATGTTTCTAAAGATATGCCAATCAACTAAAAAGGAATGAAGACAATGAATCATAAAATAGTTAGGAATATGGAGCCTTGGATTATTCCAGTTATTATCCTGATTGTCTGGGAAGTCGTCGCCAGATTAGAAATCGTTAATGCTTCCCTTTTTCCTGCCCCTATTAGTGTATTAATTAGTGGATGGGAGTTACTCGCGAGCGGTGAATTGGTCACTCATATTGGGGCAAGCTTAGGGCGCGCTGTTGTTGGAATGGTGATTGGAGGACTAATTGGTTTTGCGCTTGGTATATTTAATGGCCTTTCAGACCGCTCCTACCGTTTAACGGATACGAGCATTCAAATGCTACGTAATATACCGCACTTAGCATTATTGCCGCTTGTCATTGTTTGGTTGGGAATCGATGAAGGTGCAAAAATATTTCTGGTTGTATTAGGTGTTTTGTTCCCTGTCTATGTCAATACGTTCCACGGCATTCGTAATGTAGATCCAGGATTAGTTGAAATGGGGAAAATGTATAAATTAAAGGGATGGAGATTATTTAAAGAAATTCTTCTGCCCGGTGCACTTCCTTCCATATTCGTTGGTTTACGATATGCTCTCGGTGTAATGTGGTTAACCTTAATCGTTGCTGAAACAATTCCTACACAAGTAGGAATTGGCTATCTAGCAACGAATGCAAGGGAATTTATGCAAACGGATATCATTATTTTAAGTATTGTAATCTATGCGTTACTGGGTAAACTGGCAGATATCATTGCCCAATTAGGTGAGAAAAAAGCGCTGAAGTGGAATGTAAGCTACAACAAATGATGAAGGAGGTGGTAAGAGTGAGTAAGCTGGCAGCTGTAAAGTGGGAGAGTCAGAAAGATATAGTTAATGATCAGGCGATTCAGATTGAAATCAATGACGTTAGCAAGCAATTCGGTGACAAAGAGGTATTAAAAAATATAAAGCTAACCATTGAAAAAGGAGAGTTTGTAGCCATCATTGGGAAAAGCGGAAGCGGAAAAAGTACGCTTTTAAGACTTGTCGCAGGACTAGAGACTTTAACGAGTGGGGAACTGCTATTTAATGGAGTAGCATCCAATCAATCAACCGCCAATGTGACGATGATGTATCAGGATTCAAGATTATTACCTTGGAAAAAAGTTGTGGATAATGTAGGGCTCGGTCTTGATGGGAATTGGCAAGTAAAAGCAGAGGAAGTCTTGGATGCAGTTGGCTTATTATCGTTCAAGGATCAATGGCCGTCTACCTTATCAGGAGGACAAAAACAACGTGTCGCTTTAGCACGTGCTCTTATTCATGAACCATCTTTACTTATGCTGGATGAACCATTAAGCGCTCTTGATGCATTTACAAGGCTCGAAATGCAAAACTTAATCGAAACCCTTTGGCAGCGTACTGGATTTACTGCTCTACTCGTCACTCATGACGTAAGAGAAGCCATTCGTCTGGCAGACCGCATCATTCTCATACAGGATGGTTATGTATCAATGGATGTAAAAGTCGATGCACCTAGACCGCGACAATTTACAGACAATAAGTTAACGTTATTGGAGGATAAGGTCCTGCAGCGGATTATGCAGGGGGAGTAGGAAATATTTTGGGGAATTAATTTGAGTGCTAAAGAGATAAACCGTATAATCAAGCGACTAAAGTGTAGAACAATATAAAAATATATAAAAATGCTATTATATTAGTTACTGTAATATAGATTTCCCCAAAAGTTAGAGTTGAATTCTGACTTTTGGGGATCATTTTGTTTTGAGAGTCTTCTTCTACTTATCTTGTATCATCATGTAAAGCTCTGGAAAGTAACTTAAACCAGAAGCTTATATGTTGCTGTTTCTCTCGGTTAATCAGTCTAAAACGTGGAATATCAGAAAAACAGGTTCTTGACTGGCGCGTATATTCGGTATATCTTCCGGCACTGTATGCCAATTACTATGCAGTAATCTGTTGCTATGTCCTAGATAGTTAAAGTGCTTTATCCTGACTCTTTACATCCTCATTAAGTGCATCGTATTTGATGACTCCGTTTTCTGCCATGAGGATATAATTGTCTGGATTGGCTGGGTTGAGCAGGAACACAAGGTATTCTGGTCCCAGCTCACCACTAAGTTTAGCTATTGAGTCAGCCAGATAGTTCCAGTCGTCCTTCGACATTTTACCGGTTAAAATCATTTCCATTTCCACAATAAAGTTCGGATCGGTCGGCAGGATAAGGAAGGCTTTTAATTGTGCATTGTACTCCACCTTGGCAATTCCTTGATAAGCGTCCTGAAGGATTGTCAGAGCGACTTGAGGGTCAATGGATCCCTTTTGTACTGGGGGAGGGGCTTCCTCTTTAGGCTCCACTACTGGGGGAGCTTCTTCTTTAGGTTCCTCAATTGCAGGTGCCTCTTCTTTAGGTTCTTCTTTAGGCTCCTCTACTGCGGGAGCTTCCTCTTTAGGTTCCACTGCTGCAGGAACTTCTTCTTTAGGCTCTCCCTTCGGCTTAACTACCTCTTCTTCACCACAAGCAACCAACAGACCAACAAGACCAGCAAAAAGAATCAGTTTTTTCAAGCTATATTCCTCCTTCTGAAAATACGTTATTCAGATAGGGGTTGTTTTGCTCATCACTTTCGACTATTTCGGAACTGCTTGTTTAAAACATTTTTAGCTAGATGCTTCATATAAGAGTGTTCGTGAAAGGAATAACTGATGAGAAAACAGAGTATTCTAATTCAAAGTGATTTGCTACTAACGGCCTTCTTTTAATAAAAGTAGTATAATATTGTTTGGTAGGTGATGAAATGGATAAAAAATTGGAGAGACGCAAGAGGATGGTTCAAGCTGCTAAAGAATTATTTGCAGAGCATGGTTTTGAAAAAACAACCATGCAGAAAATTGCGGATGAATCTGGTGTAGGGGTGGCAACTCTATTTCGTTATTTTCCAAAAAAAGAGCATTTAATTATTGAAGTTATAAAAGAAGTCATAGAACAACAGGTACCTATTTTTGAAAAAATTATAGAATCTAACAAAACGGGTATAGAAAAGATGGATGACGTGCTAACTGCTTATATTATGTATATAAACGAAGAAAATAGCATATCATCAAAACTGTTGGAAGCGTTCGAAGTTTATATTGCATTTATCCAAATTGAAGTTGGATTGCTAGAAGAAATACATAAGGCCTACGGGAAAATTAGCGGCATCATTTTAAAAATTATTAATGAAGGTAAGAAGGATGGAAGCATACAGCTTTCACAAACCAATGAAGTGATTATAAGTACGATCATGAATATGTTCGGAACTGCTGTAAAGAAATATTCATTATATTCTTTAATACCAGAGGATGTTTTTATCGCTGCTCCTAAAAAGGGAAATTTGATTATAGTAAAGGATATAATTCTATCATACTTACAAAAAGGGAAATAATAAGGGTTCTTTTTTTGAGATGTATGGTCCATTACCAGCTTTACTATAATATAAGGAATAATTTATTTTAAAACTCGTCATTATATGATGAGTTTTTTTCGTTGGAATAGGGATAAAAGAGAAATCAGCTGGTAGCCTGAGAGTAACATTAAGGAAGGTTTTATTTATTATCGAACGCTAAATTTTATCATTTTTTAAACTGTATAGTTTCTAGGCAGGTGATTAAAATCATTGGAAGATAATATTTATTACGATTTCTAAACTATGAAAATAAGAAAAAAGACGCGTAATTACGTCTTTTTTCTATCTCTTTAAGATAAACGGTCTAAAATGTTTATTTTACTGTATTAATTTCCAGTAATTTATCCACAATTGCATCTGTTAGTTCCTGTGCTGTCTGGGGAACAAATTTGGTTAATATTTGATTGACCATTGCACCCATCATACCGCCAGCAGTGATATCAAGATGTCCTGACATTTTCGTTGTATTTTCGTCAATGACTTCCGCACGGAAATAGCCACCGCCATTAAAGTTATCAGACAAACCTTTTAGATCAAAAATTACTTCGGATGGTTCATTCCATTCTTTAATATCAATTTGAAGCTTAACTGTCTTTTTCATAAATCCTAAGTCACCCTTGAAAGCCCAAGTAGATTGGCGTTCACTTAAAATTTCATGGTCGATATATCCTGGAACAAGTGGAGCCCATTTGTTCATGTCATGAACAAATTCCCAAATTGTATGAATATCTAATGGTACTTCAACTGTATGTGTTCCTTGTGGCATGATCTGCACCTTCCCGTTTCTGTATGATTGTTTTATATGGTTTTTGACGTAATTGAGTTAAAAAATTTTTGTTCCATTTATATTATGAATTGGCTGCGTGCTGTCCAGCTAAGAAGCCAAATACCATAGCAGGCCCGATTGTTCCGCCTGCACTTGGATAAATTGGACCAAGTGGATTTCCTGAAGCATTTCCGGCAGCGTATAAACCTTTAATCGGTTCCCCATTAAAGTTAACAACTTGTCCATTTTCATTAATTTTTGGCCCACCATTCGTACCGAGTGCACCTAAATAGATAGGTAATGCGTAGAATGGACCTTTTTCGATTTTGCCTAGATTTTTCTCAGGACTTCCGCCGCCATTTGTAAGGGCTTCAAATTGTATCGTGCCGCGGTGGAAATCAGGGTCTTCACCTTGCTCACAATATTCGTTCCATTTTTGAATCTCCATTTCTAAACCGTCTGGATCCACACCAATTTTTTCAGCCAGCTCGCGAATAGAATCAGCTTGATCTACCCATTCCGGTGCAGGGTCACCAGGTGCCATTGTAATAATGAGTTCGCTATCTTTTAGCTGTTGGTCAAAAATCATCCAGTTAGGTCCTTTGTTTGGAAACTCTACTTTTACTGGATCATAATTAAAGAAAGCTCTTGGCATATCGTTATAGGTTGTTCCTTCATGGACGAATCGGCGTCCGTACTTATTCACGATGATTGAGTTTGGACCATTACGGCCACCACCAAGCTGCGCCATTACATTATCTTCATATTCAAATGTTGGATCCACCATTGCTGGATACCACCATGCTTCACTCATATTTTCAAGTGCAGCGCCAGCCTTCATAGCCATCAAGAGTGCGTCTCCTTCGTTACCAGGAGGTGTGACTGGATGAGTGAACTCAGCTTTTAAGAAAGCTTTAACTAATTGTTTATTCCATTCAAATCCGCCTGATGCAAGAATGACTCCTTTGCGTGCAGCAAAACGTAGAATTTCACCATCTTTTGTTTCAGCGACGATTCCAACTACTTGTCCATCCTCGTCCATAATTAGCTCTTTACCAGCTGTTTCGATTAAGGTTTCGACACCGCGATCCAAGCATGCTTTAAATAAAGAAGCAACTAATGAACGACCCATAGTAACAATATTATTTTGCATACGCTCAGCCACTAACTGGAAGTCAATTCCTCCAACGGCTCCGCCTTCTTCTAATGTCAGAGGAGGGAAAATTGGATTTTGACGGACTAATGAACCCCATTCTCCAATCTCATTTAAATCAAATGGAGCTGGATCTAATGAACGTGTCCCATGTTTCAATGCCTCATCCATACGGGCGTAATATTCAGGATAAGATTTTGGAGAAACAAATTTGACAGGTGTATGATCATCCAAAAACTTAATGATTTCATGTCCTTTATCTACAAAAGTTTCAATCATAGAATCATCTGCTCGGCCAAGTGCTAAGCGTTTTATGAAATTTATAGCATCTTCACGATTATCTTCATACCCTTTTTCTTTCATATAATGATTAAGTGGAATCCAAGGAACTCCACCTGAAAAAGCAGTTGTTCCACCGATTTGATGGGTCTTTTCTAACACAAGAACATTGGAACCGCTTTCAGAAGCGGCCACAGCAGCTGTCAAAGCGGCGCCACCAGTCCCTAAAACTATTACATCTACTTCTTTGTCCCAATTAGTAGGTATTTTACTAGACAAAAAATCATCCCCTTTGTCGTTTTTGATAGTGTCACTATCAATAAATTGATTATCTATGATTTTTCTAATAATTTCAAGTTATTTGTCCAATTTGTGAAAATAATTAGAATAAGACATATATTGGGATGAAAGCTCTGCCATTTTAAAAAAGGCATAAGAACAATAGAAGCCATGAAATATATCTTTTTGGTTATATGATAGAAGGAATGTTAAAAGGGTAAGTGGTATAACCATGAACTAAGGTTGTTTAAATGGTGAATAGGTGAAATTTTAAATGATAAGGATAGGGGGCCTGAAATGAATAAGAAGCGGATTATATGCTATCTAAATACTTGGGAAATTTAAGGCGTCTGACTCCAATCGAGTTAAGGAGCCTTTTTGTTTTTTCTAGAGATTTAAAGAAATTAAAACTGCGAAATACTGTCGTCTGACAGGTGAAAGGAGAGAATTTGCCGAATTTATCATAATAGGTTTTTATCGATAATTAAGGAACTGTATCCTTATCATCAGCCTATTTGTTAAAACAGCAGTTCCTAAAGGGGAAATGAAATATAATGACTGAAAATTGTAAGCTAGGGAAAATAGAAATATTTTTACCGGATGCATCTATTTCGTATTTCTTTATTGATGAGGATTTAGCTGAATTGTTTAAAGTAGAAACAAATAATGAGGCAGCAAAACTCCTCCGTAAGACAGTAAGAGAGAAGGTTGAACCCAAGATTTACAAGTGTATTGAATTTGATTATGAATCAAGTGCAGTTACAGTGCGAACTTCTCATGCAGAATTGATGCTGGAAATAGCAATCATCATAAATGAACTTACTGATGTTACTTTATCCGAGGAAGAAAAAAGTGCTGCCAAACATCAATTACTTTCACATAAAAGACCAAAGAAACAAAAATGGAAAGTGGGAGACATATTTCAAATCCCTTTAGATAATGGTACATATGCCTTTGGGCAGGTAGTATGGAAAAGCTATACAAACCCAGTTTGTGGGTTATTTGATTTAAACCACTCCGAAGCTCCAAGCTTAGAAGAAATTATAATTAATCCCTTTATTTCGATACTCTCACTAACGCCGACTTCATTAGATAATCACAATTGGAGGGTACTGGGAAATAGGAGTGTAAGAATTCAAAAGGAGGAAGTTCCTGAAGAATTTAACGGTTCCGAATGTAGAGGTGCCATGAACTTTACAAGCGGTGTCCTTGAGGATTTAGCGAACGCATTCTACGGAATCACGCCATGGAACGTCTTTGCTGATGAGGATTATCATGACAAAATCCTGTTGCCAGCCGTTAAACGACCTTTAACTGCTAAGGTGTTATCAGCTATAGAAAGACAGATTTATCGACAAGAGAATGGGTGGGATGAATCATAATCCAAGCAGTGCGAAATTCAATTTATATAAGCTTAGATAGTAGATAAGTAAATGAGGTGGGACAGTGGGGGTTTTTATAGACATATATTCAGTTAAGCACATTGGATCAGAAAAATATGCAAGTGATTTTTTTGATTTAATGAACAAAAATGGGTTGAATATAGAGAAAATCGGTTTATTTGAACCGGTCAAAGAGCCTTTTTCAATTGAAGAGGCCATTGATATGTGGGTGAAGGAAGAACCTGGAATATATGAGATAACGGAGGATAAAATGATTGGAAAATCAGGCGGTATGTTAGGAAAGGGTAAAGGATATTGGTTTGATACTCATTGGTGCGTGCATCCGACTGAATTGAGCTTAAACTACCTAACCATTTATTTGAATAATAAAGTATTTAATCTAATAAAGGATGATATATTTCTATTATTTGAAGAGTTAGTAGATTGCTTCGAGGCCATTTATGGCTATGTAACTGAAGAGAAGGCAGAGGAAAGACAGCATATAACTGGAACATTGAAAGAAAGAATTCCAGGTGTCTTTTGGCTTAATTACTTTTCTCATGTCCTTGTAGAATACTTGAATGATGAAGGTTCACTTTATGAATTTCCCTGGCAAAAAGTAAAATCAGTTACAAATGACGGGATTATCACTCAATTAACTAATCATCCCTATGATCAAATCATAGTCGATCTGGAAAATAGAGCACAAGAACAATTTGGGTTCAGTAAGTTTAATGGAACTGCAAAAGATTATCCTAAAATACTTATGCCATAGCTATAATCAAGCCATGATTACTACTTTATTTAGAATGAATTAACCCATTATATCTAATTATCTATACATAAAGAACGCTAATCCTGTAACAATATTTAAATTTATTAAGCCTGTGCTTGTTATTTAATTCATATTCAAATATAATTCCTCTGTTAATATATTAAGTATTGTGGAGGACAACATGAATTTAAAAGGCAAGAAGATTTATTTAGCAAGTGGTTGGTTTAACGATAATCAGGCACGACGACTTTCCAAAGCAGAAGAAGTTTTGCGAGGTATGGGCTTTGACGTATTTAGTCCTAGAGAGCATCAATTTAAAGAATATGTGTATAATACACAGCCTTGGAGAGATGTAGTTTTTAAGAATGATGTAGACCATGTAAAAGATGCAGATCTCATTTTCGCGATATATGATGAAACGGATTCTGGGACAATGTTTGAGATTGGGTTAGCTTATTCAATTGGTAAACCTATCTTTGTCTTCCACGAGAAAGAAGAATATTGCAACTTAATGATCACAGAATCATTGCAAGCTTATTTTAAAACGTGGGAAGAAGTGCAGAACTATGATTGGACTACTTGCCCATTGATTCGTTTTGAAGGAGAAGTAGAATAAGCATTTTTGCTAAGTAGTAAACTATTAATAATATGAATATCATTTAAATAAAAGCTGGTCTAAGACTGGCTTTTTTTATTTATGAAGCAAAAATACCATTCGCTATTTTCCCAAGACATTTGAAAGAACAAGATGAAACTTATGTCTGCATTATCGTTAATTTTCAGGAAGTAGATGATTAATATGGAGTATTAACATGATGTCCTAAAAATAAATTTCAAAAAGATAGAGGGAATAAATCTACAAGTAGATTTATATGAATGAATTATAAATGAAGAAAAGTTTAGAGAGAGGGTGGGTCTTGTTAAATCAGATTCTGAATACACAGCTAATCCAGTTCAAGAATCATTTGAATACATGGGAAGAAGCTATTCGATTAGCGGCTGCTCCTTTGATAGAAAATGATTCTATTGAACAGACGTATGTAGATAAAATAATCAGTACTACGAAGGAACTAGGTCCTTATTATGTACTTGGCCCAAACATTGCTTTGCCTCATGCAAGACCTGAATTTGGTGTTAAACAGATAGGATTAAACATTCTTGTCATGAAAGAACCCGTATGGTTTTCGGATAAAGAGCATCATAAGGTTCAGCTAATCATTGTACTGGCAGCAGTGGATGAGCACTCACATTTGGAAGCACTATCTGAATTGGCAGCTGTCTTAGGTGATGAAACGAATGTGAATCAACTGATCCATTCCAAATCCAAGGATGAATTTTTAAAGCAATTATTTTCATTTATACAATAGGAGGCAGCATGATGAAAATATTAGTTGTCTGTGGAAACGGGTTAGGAAGCAGTTTTATTGCAGAAATGAATGTAAAGAAAGCTTTGCGTGAAATGAACAGGGAGGCAGAGGTAGGGCATACCGATTTAACATCCGCCAGGGCGGAGACAGTAGATTACTATATTGGTTCACCTGAAATCATGGAACAGTTAGAGGGAAACGGCAGAAAAGTCATTCCGCTCATGAATTTATTCAACGTCGAAGAAATCAAAGCTGTTTTAGAAAAACACCTGGAGGAAATATAAAATGGATTTGATTGTAGATATATTAAGCACCCCAGCGATTTTGGTTGGATTATTTGCTCTGATCGGTTTATTACTGCAGAAAAGACCAGCTACTGAGGTTGTATCTGGAACATTGAAGACAATTATGGGCTTCCTGATTATTGGTGCTGGAGCAGCTGTCATAACGGGTTCACTCAATTTTTTTGGGAAAATGCTTGAGAAGGGCTTCGATATTGATGGTGTTATCCCGAACAACGAAGCGATCGTGGCGATGGCTCAAAATGCTTTTGGTATGGAAACAGCTCTAATCATGCTGTTAGGTATGATTGTTAATATCCTCTTAGCTCGCTTCACTCCTTTTAAATATATATTCTTAACAGGACACCATATTATGTTTATGGCCTGTTTGTTAGCAGTCGTATTATCAACAGGCGGACTGGATGGAGCAGGATTAATTATAATTGGCTCTATTATTCTAGGATTATTAATGGTTTTAAGTCCAGCCCTTCTACAGCCATTTGTTAGAAGGATTACAGGTAATGATGAGATTGCAATCGGTCACTTTGGTTCATTCGGATATTGGGTTGCTGGAATGGTAGGTAAAGGAGCGGGGAATAGAGCACAGTCAACAGAAGCGATACGAGTACCAAGAAGTTTAGGATTCCTTAGAGATACATCCGTCGCAATCTCTTTAACTATGTTAGTTATGTTCTTTATCGTTGCGATTGCTGCTGGTCCAGCTTATATTGAAAATGAGTTAAGCGGCGGTCAAAACTTTATTGTGTTTTGCATTATCCAAGCAATCACGTTTGCTGCAGGTGTTTATATTATTTTAGCGGGTGTTCGATTATTATTAGCGGAAATCATTCCTGCCTTCAAAGGGGTAGCGGACAAAGTTGTGCCTTATGCTAAACCGGCATTAGATGTACCAGTGGTTTTCCCTTTCGCCCCTAATGCAGTCATTATCGGTTTTATTTTTAGCTTTCTCGGAGGTATTATCAGTATGTTTTTACTTCCGCTATTTGGCTTGACAGTAATTGTTCCCGGTCTAGTTCCACACTTCTTCTGCGGAGCAACAGCTGGTGTATTCGGAAACGCTACCGGCGGAAGAAGAGGAGCTATGTTAGGTGCATTTGTTAACGGTATTCTAATCAGCTTCCTGCCAGCATTATTATTACCGGTGTTAGGAGACTTAGGTTTTGAAGGTACAACATTTGGCGATACCGATTTCGCGATTGTGGGTATTTTCTTAGGTTATTTAATGAAACTACTTATGTAAATGAAAATTATAGAAACCTTCGAAATGCAGAAGAAGGGATAAACATCTTTTAAATGAGATACAACGCAAAAAAAGCAACTACATTATAATTTGTAGTTGCTTTCTTTAATGTTTAGAATGAAATATTCTGCGTTGAAACAGGTATTCTGTTGCCGTGATCATCATTAGGGCTTTCTTTGCTTGTTGGTGTGCCATTACAATGTTTGAGCATTTCGCATATGCTTGGTCTAGTACATTCTTGACCTCTTGCCGTTTATCTTCTGCGATTTCATCTGGGAACCAATCATTCGCGAAACCTGTAATCATATATAATGAGATTACTTTTTCGGGGAATGATGTTGCATCACGATTGTCCAGTTCGTCTATTATTCTTGCTAAATTAGTGTTTGATTTAAGCAGGCTATAATAGCTTGCTGTTAACTCATATAAAGCATCCAGCTCTTGTTTGTGATGTAATGCTTGGAGTGTAGTCACCGCTTCTTCGATGGTATCAAACCAATCATTCATTCCTGAGATTAAAAGGTTGGTTTGCGGGTCTGCTAACCCATATCCACTCATCACTTCGCAATCGGGGTAATGCTTTAACAATTCACATTTTGTCGTAAAGATATCACCGTGATAGATCTTTCCTAAAGTATCGTATACTTTATTGGCATAGAGACGAATCAGATTTCCCTCTTTCATTTCCACTATCACTTCTAGCTTCTCCATCTTTCATTCCTTCTTTCCTATAGGTTTTAAATAGGATAGCAGCTATATTGGAAATTTGTTTTATAAGTATGTATCAAAAAAGAAAGGTTATATATTAACTTTACCTTCTGTTTAATTGTTTTGTATAGAGACAAAATATTACTAATAAACTGATTCTTTGAGAGAATCACCAGTGTATAACAACTAGTTAAGAATCATAGAGAAGTAGTGAAATTTAATGTAAATATGTGGTTAAATAAATGGAAGAAGGGGTTAGGTATATTCTTCTTTTCAAAAAATAGTGAGGGGTAATATCTATGTTCAAAATTACAAAGAATCCGTCTGGAAATACATACCGTGAGCTTATTGAATTGGCATTTAGTTCTTAGAAAGGATATGGGAGACTTAACTAAGTTTGCCCCCATTCTACGAAAGTTTGATCCATCATTTAAGCTTATGAAAGAGAAATCTGAATGGGCAAGTAACATTATAGGAGATAATCAAACTGCAAAAGTATACTATTTTTCCACAGATGAACATGCTGAAAAAACAGTTTTGGAACTATCCAATTCTCTATTTAGTTGTTTTTTTTTTCCTAACTTCCCTGAAGATTTATCATTTTTTAAAAAAGGAGAGGACTGGCTGGCAACTAATTCTCATGAATCAGAGTGCTATGTAATGACATCAGATAAAAATGAAATAGCTAAAATCAATGCAATTAAAGGGTTGATTTATGAAATAGAAGAAGATTGATGGTAATGGAAAAATACTCTAATCCTTTAAACGGAGTCAATTATAGCGAGTATGAAACCTGTATGGCTCTTCAAGAATTCTATGACCTAGTAGAGCCTGATAAAGGTACTTGGCTAGTTACAAGAGGATGAGACTTCAACCGGAAAACAAAAAAGGCTCAAACCCTTGATACACATGGGCTTAAGCCTTCTCGAAAAGTATGATCCCGACTGGGTTCGAACCAGCGACCCCCACCCTGTCAAGGTGGTGCTCTCCCAGCTGAGCTACGGAATCACAATACTATGTAATTAACAATATTTAATATAAAGGGTAAGTCAGTTAAAGTCAAGATGAATTTTTGTTGCAGGATCTTTCTTCCATATAGGGACACAAAGTGATCCTTTAAATTTAGGGGAGGAACTTAATCTCTATCCACACCTAATCCTCATAAACACTTCAGATTAAAGCTTGAAGTTATTATCACCAAGATCTGTCTAATAATTGCTGAATTTGAACGCAATTTTTGTCATTCGGTTGGTATTTTTGTATATATTAAAAATTATAAAATTTTTCTGTTAATTTGTTTGACAGAATTTACTAAAGATGATATTTTTAGTATACATTAGTTCTCTATAAAGAACTCGTGACTATTGATCTATGAATTATATGGAGAAGTTTGAAAGAACAGATTGTAATTTGGATTATATCTTTAACATAGAGATGTAATTCAATACAATATTAGGATGACATGGGCCCTATTTCGCTCTAGTTGTTCTAAATAAAGAACATATACATAAGGGGGTGAAGGAATGAAAAAAGAATGGCAAAAACCAAATCTTGAGGTTCTTGATGTAAAAATGACTTTTGATGGTGGAGAAGTATACGGCGGTAAAAGAGGAAGCTGATTGTACAGAAAAGGAAAAAGCCCTTATACAAATTTATCGTATAAGGGCTTTTTTAAAAATTGGAGTGATGAAGTTGGTTCAGGCATTGAAACAGATGGTGTACCAAGCGTTTGGATTTACAATCTCAAGTGAGATGAAGCTGCCAGAGTTAATTCAGATTGAAGAATCAAAATCTCCATTAGATATCGTCATAAAATATGAACATTTAGCAGATGAATGGAACTGTGCTCAGGAAAAAGAAAAAGGATACTGGGTTCAAGACAATCGTGTTTTATTTGAAATTGATCAGGTAGCCATCTTTGCGGTTGATTCTGGTAAAACAATCAGCATTTCACCACATCTTGATTCAGATGAAGATGAAATTAGGCTCTATGTATTGGGGACATGCATGGGAGTTATTCTGATGCAGCATCAATTGTTGCCTTTCCATGGAAGTGCCATCGTATTGGATGGTGAAGCGTATGCCATTGTTGGCGAGTCAGGTGCCGGAAAATCAACACTTGCTTCAGCCTTCATGAATCAGGGATATAAACTGTTAAGTGATGATGTTATTCCAATATGTTTTACCGGGGATCGACCCATGGTCATTCCATCCTATCCATCTCAAAAGCTATGGCAGGAATCATTGGATCATTTTGGAATGAAATCCTCGAATTATCAACCTTTATATGGAAGAGAAACGAAATTTTCAGTACCTGTAGGGAAAAGTTTTCTCCAAAAATCTGTTCCGCTCGCAGGGGTCATTGAACTGTTGCCAGTTGATACGAATACGATTGGCATTACTCCCGTTAAAGGGCTGGAACGTCTTCATACCTTGTATAAGCACACGTATCGTAATCTTTTTTTGAAGCCGCTTGGCTTAATGGATTGGCATTTCAGGCGTTCCGCTGAATTAAGTAATCAACTGGCAATCTATCAGCTGAAGCGACCAATTTCAACATTTACGGTTCATGATTTAGTCAAAATAATTAAAGAGGTAACCGAAACGGGGAAGGGGAGTAAACAATGAGCAACCAAACAGAAATGATCGATGCTAGGAAATATGTCCAAAAGGATGGCAATGTAGTCAGTGATATGGACGGGGAGAAAGTGATGCTAAGCGTCCATAATGGTAAATATTATAATCTTGGTGAAGTTGGAGGCTTAATCTGGGAACTGATGAATGAACCTAAGTCTATCAATGAGCTTGTGGATCGGTTAACAAATGAGTATGATGTTAGCCCTGAAGAATGTGAAAGTCAGGTTCGTTCATTCCTGGATATGTTGAAAAAAGAAGAATTAATTGACTAAACCATTACTTCCTAAGGAGTTTTGTTTATGAACCTCATTCAGAAAGCTCGAACCTTACTGTCCTTAGATAGTAAAACCTTCATGATGTATGTAGAAGCTTATTGTTCCTTAGGAGTAGCCAGGATACAAAAGAGTTTGCCCTTTTCAAAAATTGCGCCTAAATTGGGCAGAAAAATGGAAGAGACACCATTAACCTATGTGCCAGCCCATGCTGAAATCCTGGAGTCAGTGTCCAAAAGCTTGGAGACGATGAGCAGATATACGTTTTGGGAAAGTAAATGTCTTGTTATGGCGATTGCAGGAATGAGAATGCTTGAGCGGCGTGGCATTGAAAGTACTCTTTATATGGCAACAGCAAGAGATAAAGATGGAAAGATGAAGGCTCATGCCTGGCTGCGGAGTGGATTATATTTTGTGACTGGAGCCAATGGGAAGGAAGGATACACAGTAGTGGGAACCTTCGCGAAAAGAATGGGGGATCAGAAGGAGGAAAAATGATGGATAGACAACCTTTGCACGTGACCGGTTTTTCCAAAGAGCTGAACCTAATGCTCGCCTTGATTAAAAATGAAAGGGACTCCGTAAAAATTTTATTAAACAGTTCAATCAATTGGTATGTATTTCTGGAGGTTGTGAAACAGCACAGATTGTATCCGATGATTTATAAAAAATTGAATGATGGGTTCGGTAAGGAAATTCCTCGGGAAATACTGGCGAAGCTTAGAGGCCTTTATCAACAGAATACCTTTCAAATGATGAAAATGAGTGCAGAAATGGAACGTTTATCAGATTGTTTTCAAAAACAGGAGATTCGTTGCTTGTTTCTGAAGGGGCCTGCGCTTGCACATCAGCTCTATGGGAATTTAACAATGCGTACATCCAATGACCTTGATGTGTTAATTTCCCTTAAGGATTTTAAAAAGGCAGATGCCATCCTGATCGAAAGAGGATATGAAAGAGATGAATATAAACGTTCTGTTTTAGGGGATTGGAAATGGAAAAACCATCATGTGGAATATATGCATCCCGATACCTTACAAAAGGTAGAGCTTCATTGGAAGCTGCATCCGGGCGGGGCAAAAGAGCCAAGCTTTGATCAGTTATGGAATCGGAAGCAAATCAGTACTTTGACAAAAAAAACAACGTATTTACTTGGTACAGAAGATCTCTACTTATTTTTATTGTTACATGGAGCCCGGCACGGTTGGTTCCGGTTACGCTGGCTGATTGATCTGGCTGATCTGTCGAAGCAAATCACAGATTGGCGATTGATTAAAAAGATGAAGCAACGCTATCAGGTTTCACATATCGCTGGTCAGGTTGGATTGTTGGCAGAAGAATTGTTAGACACGAAGCTTCCGCTTTACGGCCATGTGACGGAGCGGTCGTATCGGTTGGCTGAAGATGCCCTGTTTTTAATCATAAACGAGATTGATATTCATGATGATAGACTTTCGAGGCGGTTTCGCAAAAGGGCTGATGACTACTATCAATCTATTATGACGAGAAGGCAAAAGGCCTTTCGATTTTACGGAGCGCTGTATCCTTGTATTGATGATGCCAAGACATTGCCATTGCCAAAATCGCTTCATTTCTTATATTTTCCGCTGCGACCGTTTTTGTGGATGTGGAGGCAGCTCGTTTAGTTAGGGGAGATCACGGGTGAAATCATTATGGATATTTATCCAAGAATTAAGAACGTATTCAGGTAAAATTTTATATGTGAATTTACTTGGTATGGTAATGGTTAGTTTTATAGAAAGCATTGGTATTCTTCTGCTCATTCCGATCATTGAGATGAGCGGCATGCTTGGCCAATCAGGCAAGTCATTGCCCTTTAGTGAACTATTTTCAGTTGTTGATGAGATTCCTGTCTTCATTGGATTGGCGATTATTTTAGTTATATACGTACTAATTATTACAGGACAGAACTGGATTCAAAAGAAATTAACGATTCAAAACAGAATGATCTACGTGGGATATACCAATCATATGAGATCAAAAATATATCAGTCCTTGCTTTGGGCTGACTGGTTGTTTTTTTTGAAGAAGCGACGTTCTGATTTATTGAACAGCTTAACGGATGAATTGAACAGGGTGAGCGTGGGCATCAGTCAGTTTTTACTTCTGGCTACCTCTGTCGTTTTTACGATTATTCAAATTGGAATTGCATTGTGGTTGTCTCCTGAAATTACATTTTTCGTATTATGCTGCGGGGCCGTGTTGGGTCTGTTTTCGAGAAGATATATTAAAAAGTCAGAAGCAATTGGAAATCAGACAACAGAAGTCGCCAGATCCTATTATGGTGCGATATCCGATCATTTGAATGGTATGAAGGAAATTAAAAGTAATTCATTGGAACATACGATGAATAACTGGCTAAGCGATTTCAATGACCGATATACACATGAACGCATGCAGAATGCAAATGTACAGGCACAATCTCAATTTTTTTATAAATCCTCACAGGCTTTGCTAGTTGCCCTTTTTATCTATTTATCTCTTAATCTGTTTCATTCTGCACCTGAAGAATTGCTAGTGATTGTTTTAATTTTTTCGAGATTATGGCCAAGGTTTACAGCGATTCAGTATAGTATGGAACAAATTGCATCAGCCCTTCCTGCCTTTGACTCATTAATAAAGCTGATGGAGGATAGTCGGTCTTCCAGTGAATCCCCTGCAGAACAAGGGAAGTTCTTTCATATTGAAGGGGATCTTACTTGTCAAAATGTCTCCTATCGCTATCAGGCAGAATCGGAGACCTATGCATTAAAAAATATCAATCTCACGATCCCGTTTCAATCTACGACAGCCATTGTCGGACGATCCGGGGCTGGCAAAAGTACATTAATAGATTTGTTAATGGGTCTATTAATAGCAAATGAAGGCAAAATTTTTATTGGTGATATTGAAGTAAATGAAGAGAACAGATACTTATTCAGGCAAAACATCAGCTATGTCCCACAGGACCCATTCCTGTTTAATGGAAGTATCCGGGATAATTTTATGTTAATTTGTCCAGAAGCAAAAGAGGAGGATTTATGGGAAGCGCTTGAATTTGCTGCAGCCGCCCAGTTTGTTCGTAAATTGCCGAATGGACTGGATACATTAATAGGAGATCGGGGAGTTCGTCTCTCTGGTGGAGAAAGGCAAAGGCTTGTGTTGGCAAGAGCGATTCTTAGAAAACCATCTGTACTCATTTTGGATGAAGCAACAAGTGCACTGGATCAAGAAAATGAATCCAAAATCCAGGATGCGCTCGATCGATTAAAGGGTAAGATGACCATCATCATTATTGCCCATAGGCTGTCAACAATCCGCAATGCAGATCAAGTACTAGTTCTTGATGAAGGAAGGATTGTTCAGACCGGGCGATACAAGCAGCTTGCCGCTGAAAAGAAAGGAGTATTCAGCCATTTGCTTGGCTCTTAAAGCATTTTTCTGGAATTGTAGGAGGAGTATAGGATGGCAGTGAGAAGATTGGGGGGAGTGGAATGAATCCTGGAAAGTCAAAAGAAATCAATGTACGGGAATGGATCAGGGTTTTAAAGAAAAGGTTTTGGATAATTGCCATTTTTACAGTCATTACATTTGTTTGTGGTTTATTCTATATCAAATGGTTTACGACTCCACTCTATCAATCTTCAGCGACGATTATCATCGAAGCGGATGCTGACCTCAGGAATACTCTTCAGGTGATTATTAAAGACTCGAAAGTTATGGAAAAAGTAGGTCAAGATCTGGGTCTTTCGATAAGTCCGGAGAATTTGGCCGCGAAGATTTCCGTAACGAGTATTGATAATTCACAGGTAGTCAATATTGGTGTGGTTGATTCTAATCCTGACCAGGCAGCTGCCATTGCTAATACAACAGCTCAAGTATTTAAAGAAGAAGTGCCTAGCATTATTAATTTTGATAATGTTCATTTTCTATCAGAAGCAAAAGAAGATCCAACTCCTATCAATGAGAACCAAATGAAGCTAATCATTATGGCAATAGGTCTGGGAGTGATTGCCGGGATAGGAATTGCTTTTTTGCTTGATACACTTGATCATTCCATTCGCAGTACAGAGGATATAGAGAACTTGATTGGAATCCCTGTGGTTGGAAGGATTTCGAAGATTCAACGAGTAAAAGGCAGTTCAATAAGCACACAACGACAAAAAGCCAAGGTTAGCCACAGGGGTGAGAAAGTTTAATTATGAATAAAATAAAACCACTTGAAATGATTAGCGAAAAGCTAGTTACATTGTCGATGAAAAGATCACTCGTATCTGAGGAGTTTAGAGAAATACAAGCAAATATTCATTTTTCAGAGGAGGGGGCAAATTGTCGGGTTATTCTAGTTACCTCACCATCAGAGGGGGAGGGTAAAACCACCATTGCTTCCAATCTGGCTATTTCTATGGCTTTACAGGGTGAAAGTATCTTATTGATTGATGCAAATTTAAGTAAACCAGCTATTCATTCCTTGTTTAAAATTCGTAATACCATTGGGTTGACTGATTTATTAATGAGGGAGACAACTTTGGGTCAAGCAGTCTATCCTAATTGGGTGGAAACATTGGCTATATTGACTACAGGGGAAAAGCTACCAAAAGCGGGATTGTTAGGCTCCGATGTGATGGATGAAATTTTATATGAAGCTACTGAAATCTATGACAAGGTCATTATTGATTCTGCTCCAATTTTAGAGGCAACCGATACGAAACTGCTGGCTCATATATGTGATGGTGTATTACTGGTTATTCAAAAGGATCGCACTTCAATAGAAGACGCATCCCAGGCACGCAAGATGCTGGAAATGGCCAAAGCAACGGTTATTGGGGGAGTCTTAAATAAATAGGATTTTTTTTAATCCGGTGTTCTTTATATAGAATTATTAGTGCTTTTAATGGAATCGGTACTTTTGGTGATGTCTCCTTACCACTATCAATGGAGGCACTCGGTCATCTTGTGGGTGTTAACCTTAGACGCCAGTCGTCGGGAAGGTGATGTGAGGATGGGTTTGATGCCCTATTGATTTTATGTAAAGGATTAGTCCGTACCCATGAAGTAGTTCTCGGTGGAGTGTCTTCATAATAGATTCATTTTTTGTCCATTTTATAACACCGGGTAAAGACCTTACTTATATGATTGAGCGGCATATAAGTAAGGGCTTTATGACGAATAACAAGCGAAGGAGGGGAAAGCATGAGTTATAAACAACGGTTTTGGATTTTCGCTCTTATAGATTCATTTATGATCCTGATAGCCATTCTTTATGGCACATTTTTGATAAATGCATATATTACGGTTGATTTAAAGGATTTATTGTTACTTGCATCTATGGTAATCACCGCTACCCTATGTTTTTCGGTGGTATTCAAGCTATATAAAAAAGCATGGGAATATGCAAGCATTGAAGAATGGTTTGTTATTTTTAAAACAGTGTCCTGTTCGATTATCACAGTCGCTATTCTTCAATTTATTTTTATGGATCATGTATTCGTTCGTTTGCTTGTTACAGTTTGGCTATTGAATTTAACGTTAATGGGTGGGGCACGTTTAGGCTGGCGGCTATTCAGGGACTCTGTTCTAAAGCCTGGCCAGACAAAATCGCGAATCTTAATAGTCGGTGCTGGTTCTGCTGGAATGATCGTTGCCAGCCACCTGCAAAAAATAACAGATTCCCATGTTCAGCCGATAGGATTTATTGATGATGATTTTGCCAAACAGCATCTACATATCCTAGGTATCCCAGTATTGGGGAAGACGAAAGATATCCATTCTATTGTGGAAGCATGGCATGTAGACGAAATTATAATAGCCATTCCATCCTTGCCGAAATCAACTTTATCGCAGCTGTATCAAATCTGTATAAGTACAAATTGCATAACGAAAATGGTACCTGCTCTGGATGATATTTTATCCGGGAAAGCTCCGATTAATGAGTTTCGTGATGTACAGGTTGAAGATTTGTTGGGACGAGATTCTGTTCAGTTGGATACGGAAAAGATTGAAGAGAACATCCAAAACCAGGTCATTCTGATAACAGGGGCAGGTGGTTCAATAGGCTCAGAGATTTGCCGGCAAATAGCCAAATTCAAGCCTAGGCAAATCATTCTTCTGGGGCATGGGGAGACGAGTATCTATCATATTGAAATGGAATTAGCTAACGTGGAGGGATCATCCGATATAGAGATTATTACCGAGATTGCGGATATTCAGGATTTTAATAAGATGATGTCTGTGATTGGGAAGCATTTGCCCGATTTAATCTTCCATGCAGCTGCTCATAAACATGTTCCTTTAATGGAAAGGAATCCGGATGAAGCAGTTAAGAATAATTTGATTGGAACGAAGAATGTAGCGAGAGCTGCCAACTGGCATGGTGTTAAAACATTCGTCTTAATTTCTAGTGATAAAGCTGTCCATCCAACAAGTGTAATGGGGGCGACGAAACGGTTGGCTGAAATGGTTGTTCAAAATATGAATTATGACAGCCCGACAAAGTTTGTCGTAGTCCGTTTTGGCAATGTGCTTGGTTCACGCGGCAGTGTCATCCCTTTATTTAAAAAACAAATCCAGGCTGGAGGACCGGTTACGGTTACACATCCGGATATGTTTCGTTATTTTATGACAATCCCTGAAGCATCCAGATTGTGTATTCAGGCAGCTGCTCTTGCTAATGGCGGGGAAATATTTGTTCTCGATATGGGCGAACCGGTTAGAATTGTAGATTTAGCTAAGAAACTAATTACCTTAAGCGGATATACGCCAGAGGAAATTGATATTCAGTATACCGGAATTCGTCCTGGTGAAAAATTAGTCGAAGAATTGCTGAATCAGAATGAGATCCTGCGAAATCAAGTGTTTCAACATATTTATATTGGAAACTCACAACCGATTGATATAGAACTGATTAATCAATTGATACGAGATTATCCTGCACTCACGAACGAACAGCTAAAAAAGCAATTATTTATGCTGACTGATTATAAAAAGCCAAGGGCTGCCCGAATGGTTATGGAGGGATGAAGCGATGACAAAAACGATTTTGTTCTGCGCAACAGTCGACTATCATTTTAAAGCCTTTCATCAGCCGGTTATGAAGTGGTTTAAGGAGCATGGATGGAAAGTTCATATAGCAGCGAGCGGTAATCTAAACCTTCCTTATGTGGATAAAAAGTATACCATTCCTGTGCATCGCTCCCCCTTTCATATCCAAAACCGTTCTGCATATCTTGAGCTTTCATCTATTATTGAACGGGAAAACTACGAAATTATTCACTGCCACACACCAATGGGAGGCTTGCTTGCCCGACTGGCAGCCAGAGAAGCAAGGAAAAAAGGGACCACTGTCATTTATACGGTACATGGATTTCATTTTTATAAACACGCGCCATTCGTAAATTGGCTGGTTTACTATCCGATTGAAAAATGGCTGGCGAATTATACGGATTGCCTAATTACGATTAATGAAGAGGATTATGGGCTTCTCAAGCAGCACCCATTTAAGGCAGGAAGAATCGAAAAAATAAATGGAGTCGGTGTTGATATAGAAAAATTCACGCCAATTGGGCACGCGGATAAAGTAGAGAGAAGACAGAGCTTCGGTTATTTTGCAGATGATTATCTATTATTTTATGCTGCTGAATTTAATCGAAATAAAAATCATCAGTTTCTGATACATGCCATAGCCCATTTAATAGAGTCAGTTCCTAATGTAAAGCTATTGCTTGCGGGGGATGGAGAGTTGCTTGAGGAATGCAGAAATCTAACAGAGAGATTAGAGATTTCAGATCATGTAGAATTCCTTGGCTTTAGGAATGATATAGATAGACTTTTACCGATCTGCGATGTCCTTGTATCCTCGAGTCACCGTGAAGGGCTTCCGGTCAATGTAATGGAAGGGATGGCTTGCGGGCTGCCAGTAATCGCTACACAGAATCGGGGCCATAACGAACTGGTTCGGGACTCTCAAAATGGCTGGATTGTCGAACAAAATGATAGGCAGACTATGGTCGATAAACTGGCCGAACTTTATTTCAACCCAGTAATGGCATCTATGATGGGGACCAAAGGAAGAGAAATCATGGAGAGTTCGTACAGCGTGGGGACAGTGTTGCAGCAAGTGAGCAGAATCTATCAATCTTATATGACCGGAATGGGGGAGGAAGTGTGGACAGCCCAATAAGAGTATTGCATGCAGTGGTGAATATGAATCGTGGCGGTGCTGAAACATTTATTATGAATCTGTACAGGAATATGGATAGAAGCCGCATTCAATTTGATTTTTTGACATGCAAGCCAGGGGTGTTTGATCAGGAAATAAAAGAAATGGGCGGAATCATTCATCGAATTCCTTATATTTCAGAGGTTGGCCCATTTAAATATCAAAGGTTATTAAAGGATTTTTTTTCGAATCATCCTGAATATCAAATACTTCATTCCCATTTGGATAAGATGAGTGGGATGGTATGCAAGGCGGCAAAAAAAAGCGGAGTATCCATCCGTATTGCCCATAGTCATAATACCGAAAGTGAAGGAAATCGGGCAATTAAATTATTTAAATGGTATTCCGGTACGCTTGTTCAAGCATTTGCCTCTCATTATATTGCTTGTTCGAAGAATGCAGCAATATGGTTATTTGGCAAATCCTCTGCAGCGGCAACGATTATCAAAAATGGGGTGGAGAGCGAGCGCTTCTTATTTTCAGAAGATAGGAGGCGTCTCGTTCGGCATAAACTGAATCTGATGGATGATGAGTTTGTATTCGGACATGTCGGAAGATTTCATAGTCAAAAGAATCACGCATTCCTGATTGAGATATTTGCAGAAACCTTGAAGTCTTACCCTAAAGCAAAACTGATTTTGGCTGGGGATGGGCCGTTGCGTAAGCGAATCGAACGTCTGGTTTTTGAAAAGGGGCTTAGGGACCATGTGCTTTTTCTGGGGATTCGGGAGGATATTCCCGACCTTTTACAGGCATTTGATCTCATGTTATTTCCCTCCTTTCATGAAGGTTTACCGGTCACAATCATTGAAGCACAGGCTGCCGGGCTTCCTTGTATTTTGTCTGATCAAATCACTCAGGAGGTAGATTTGGGTGTCCAGTTAATTCGGTATGCCAGATTAGCCGAGATAGACGAATGGCTAAATAAAATACGCTATTTTGCGAAGAGGGATACTGATAGGAAGGTACAGGAAAGAACGCTGACTGATAAAGGATATAATATCCGTTTTACTGCAGAATGGATGAATAAATTTTATATGAATCTTCTCAATCCTGTAGATGAAAGGAGGGATGGCGGTGTCCGAATCTCCTAAAATATTGACTATATTTACGCCAACCTTCAATCGTGCCTATTGCTTAGGGACCTGTTACGAAAGTCTGAAGAAGCAAACATGCAAGGATTTTAGCTGGTTGATTATCGATGACGGGTCCAATGATGGGACAGAAAAACTGATCCGTTCCTGGATCGAGGAAAAAGTCGTGGAGATCCGTTATGTTTATCAGGAGAACCAGGGTATGCATGGGGCTCATAATACAGCGTATCAATTGATAGATTCAGAATTAAATGTATGTATTGACTCTGATGATTATATGCCGGTGGATGCGGTTGAGAAAATCATCTCTTTTTGGTTGAAGTATGGCGGAGAGCATGTGGGTGGCATTATCGGACTCGATGCCTATCCTGATGGAACTATCATTGGGACAAATTTGCCCGGCCATATTGAACAATCTACATTATTTGATCTCTATCATAAGCATGGAATGAAAGGAGATAAAAAACTCGTCTACCGGACATGCCTTACGAAAAAATATCCGTACCCATTATTTCAGGGTGAACGATATGTAGGACTTGATTATAAATACTACCGGCTGGACTGTGAATATGAAATGCTTTTGATGAATGAAGTCTTTTGCTGTGTTGAATATTTAGAGGATGGATCAAGCCTTAATATGCTCTCCCAATACAGACGTAATCCAAAAGGATTTGCCTTTTATCGAAGAGAACTAATGAAGCTTCCGATGGCGGGAATGCTATTTAAATTCCGTCAGGCGATTCATTATGTATCAAGCAGTATGCTGATTAGGGATAAACGATTCCTGCTGGATACACCTGAAAAATGGCTGACTGGATTAGCCATTCTGCCCGGACTTTTACTCTATACCTATATCTTAAGAAAAACGGCAACCTAGACGGGTCTGTCTTTCAGGTGGGGAAAGGAGACTGTTATGACAGTATTATATGCAAATTTGGCATTGGTAACGATGTTTGCCTTGATGGCCAGGTACTATTCACTGGATTTAGGTCTTGGTTCAATGCCAATCAGGCCAAGCAAGCTATTCACTCTGCTTGCTCTTCTAACCCTCGTATTTGTCTCGGGATTACGTTCAAATATTGGTGATACCTTTTTTTATATGCATGCCTACAAAATAAACAAAATAGATTGGGCGTATATTTTCGAAAATAAAGACATTGGGTTTGGAATTCTGCAAATGCTGCTTCAGAAGATTTCAATGAATCCGCAGCTGTTAATTTTTATGACTGCCTTGATCACGAATGGTCTTATTATCATAGTGCTCTATAAATACTGCCGTTTAATAGAAATAGGCTTGTATGTATTTATCACAAGCGGTCTCTTTTTAACTTCCATGAATGGGCTGCGACAGTTTTTGGCTGCAGCCATTTTATTTATGGGAACTAAATATTTGATAGATGGTAATTGGAAAAAGTATGGTTGCATTGTATTGCTGGCTTCAAGTATTCATATGAGTGCTATTATTATGATTCCAATCTATTTTCTGGTAAGAAGCAAGGCGTGGTCTAAAACGACGTTATTGCTTCTTTTTTTATCTGTCATTCTCGTACTCGGGTTCAACTACTTCTCCGAACTGTTATTTTCAGCATTGGAATCCACTCAATACGGCCACTATCAAAGCTTCTCTGAGGGTGGAGCCAGTATGCTGCGTGTACTTGTCACCTCCGTGCCTCTTTTGCTGGCTTTTATGGGAAGAGACCGGCTTAGAGAGCTATTTCCTGCTAGTGACGTAATTGTAAATATGGCCGTGTTAGGTGCTGTATTTATGCTTGTCTCTACACAAAACTGGATATTTGCCAGGTTTTATTACTATTTTGGTCTTTATCAATTGATCTTGATTCCATGGGTCGTTCAGTCATTTAGAGAAAGGGATCGAAAGCTGATTTACTTTGGAATTTTAATTTTTTATTTTGTTTTCTTCTATTATGAGACAGTTATTTCTCTTGGTATTGAGTATAAAAGTCATTTATTCGGCGGGTGATAGGATGAAAAGAGTTTTGCATATTGTGAGTGCTCTTGAGAGAGGCGGTGCAGAAATGATGATTATGAATATCTATCGCAGAGTCAATCATCAAGAGCTTCAATTTGATTTTGTTTCACACGGCTTAAAAGAGGGAGATTTTGAAGAAGAAATCAGGAACCTGGGCGGCAGAATATACCGGATTAATAGTCTGGGAAGAGCTGGGCCTGTTGCTTATGTAAAAAACCTTATTTCCATCATAAAAGACGGCCATTATGAGGCTATCCATGTACACACCGATTTTCAGGGAGGTGTGGTGGCCTTTGCCGCTTTTTTGGCAAAGGTGAAAATTCGAATCTGTCATTCTCACTGCACCAGCTGGAACAGAGGAGAACATGGAATACAGGCTTTAGGGCTGCAGGCTTTAAAGGGAATGATTCGAGTATTCGCAAATCAATATTGTGCATGCAGTCGGGAAGCTGGCCGGTTTTTGTTTGGCAGTAAGTCTCGGATGAACATACTTAACAATACGATTGATGTTGCAAGCTATCAAACTTTGAATCAGGTTGATCGGCAACTGGAAAGGAGTAGGCTGGGTATTCCGGCAGAGAGTATCGTGATTGGCCATGTGGGACGTTTCTCCGAATCTAAAAACCAATTGTTTATTCTGAAGCTTCTCCACCACCTTCATCAAAACGGAGTAAAGGCTACAGCTATCATAGTTGGGGATGGTCCGTTAAAACAGAAGACAGAGGCAGAGGCTGAAAGATTGGGTTTGGCAGACGTGGTTCATTTTCCTGGAATAAGGGGAGACGTTCCAAAATGGATGTATCTCTTTGATGTCTTTGTCTTTCCATCTCTTTTTGAAGGGTTTGGCATCGCCGCTCTTGAAGCACAATGCGCGGGAACACCATGTATTGTGTCTGATGGTGTTCCGGCTACGGTCGATGTAGGGTTGGGATTAGTAACCAATCTCAGTCTTGAAGAATCAATCCATAAATGGACAGAAGCGATTAGAGGAGCTGCTGCTCAGCAGAGATTGTCATTGTCAGTGATCCATGAATTTCTTTTACAAAATGGCTTTGATGTGGAACATAGCGTACGACAATGGGAAGAGCTGTATATGTCGTAAGAGTTAAGGTGATTTGGAATGAAGAAAAAACTATTATTTATGACTCAGTATTTACAAACCGGCGGTGTGGAGAGAAGTCTGCTTGCCCTTCTTCATCAATTGGATTATGAGAAATATGAGGTTGATTTGCTTTTATTCGATTACAGTGGGGTTTTGTTTTCGCAGGTTCCGCGTGAGGTGAACCTATTGCCGCCATTATATGATACATTCTCGATGCCCTTAAAGGAAGCCATTCCTCATTTGGTGCGGGGCAAACAGTATTCTCTTTTAGCCGCCAAGCTATTGTCAGCATTTGTGGGGAGGATTTCCAAGGGAGTTGGGACAGCAGCAAGGTGGTCTGTTTACCGTCATACACTTCCCGTGAGCGATAAAATGTATGATGCAGCTGTCAGTTATCTTGATTTCTTTTGTAATTATTATGTGGTTGAGAAGGTAAAAGCCAAACAAAAAATCGTCTATAACCATATGGATTACCACTACAGTATGGGACAGGGCTGGCCTGCGCCTGATTTGGATGGAAGGATATTTGCAAAAAGTGATTGGATTGTATGTGTATCTCAATCAGCCAGTCACTCGTTAACAGAATACTTTCCGGAGATATCCAATAAGATAAAGGTCATTCATAATAAAGTTTCGCATGCAGCTATTCTAAGACAGGCAGAGGAACCGGTGGAGCTGCCGGGTGAGAAATTCGCAGAAGGATATACATTCGTTACAGTGGGCAGATTGGTTGAGGAAAAAGGGATATGGGAGGCATTGGAGGCTTGCAGAATGCTCGTGGAACGTGGAATGCAGTTTCGCTGGTATTGGATTGGAGATGGACCGGAGATGAAATCTTTAAAAAAGAGAGTGATGGAGTATGGGCTTGAGGACAGTTTTCACTTGTTAGGGGAAAAAGCAAATCCTTATCCTTATATGAAAAACTCCTCCGTATATGTACAACCTTCACGAACAGAGGCGCATTGTGTTGCGGTAGAAGAGGCGCTTGTGCTGGAGTGTCCAGTTGTAGTGACAGATATCCCTTCCTTTCGTGGGCAGCTCAGGAATAAGCAAACAGGCATAATTGCTGAGAAAGGGCCAACTGGATTGGCCGATGCCATTGAACAATTATGCACATCTCGCGAGCTATTTATTTCGCTTAAGGGAAATTTATACAAGAGGAACAATCAGCAATTGAACCAGCTCCATCCGTTGGTAGATTTATTGGAAGGATAATTTCCTGTCATTTTTATTTCTTACTTTATCTTCGTGAGAATATCTTTGCATTCAGGAGGATTGCCAAGAAAGTGAGGCAAAACCATTTTCACTTCATTCCTGCCGAACGTTGTGAAACATAATTCCTCTAAAAATCCTTGCAAATGAGGTGCAATTAATTGAAAAGAGTATTTGACTTCAGCATGGCTCTGGCTATGCTGATTCTTTTATGGCCATTTATATTCATTCTGGCCATTGTAATCAAATATAAATTGGGATCGCCCATTCTATTTAAACAACAGCGTCCCGGTTTATATGCAAAACCATTCCAGCTTTATAAATTCAGGACAATGAAAAATGATTGTGATGAGCATGGGCATTTACTACCGGATGAAGTACGGCTAACCCCCTTTGGAAGCTGGCTCAGGAAATATAGTCTGGACGAGTGGCCGCAGTTGTATAACGTGCTGAAGGGTGAACTGAGCTTTGTTGGGCCAAGGCCTTTATTAATGGAGTATTTGCCCTATTACACCGAAGAAGAAGCGAAACGCCATTTGGTTGTGCCTGGTATAACAGGCTGGGCTCAAATCAACGGCCGTAATAACATTAGCTGGGAAGAAAAATTCGCATATGATCTATGGTATGTCAATCATCATTCCTTTTGGCTGGACTTGAAGATTTTATTCCTTACCATTAAAAAGGTTATTCATTCTGAAGGTATTACCAAAAAAGGAATGGCGACAGTAGATTATTTTGAACGCCCGCTGAAGGAGTGAGTGAAATGAATTTTGCAGTTATTGGCCACGGAGGACACAGTAAAGTGATCAAAGATTTAATAGAATCTAGTGGGAGTAATCAGATTATTGCCTATCTTGATGATAAGTATGAATTGCTCGACACCATTTTGGATTTGTACATTGGTCCTGTTCATTCGATTCCTTTTATTTTGAACCAGTTTCCAGATGTCAAAATTGTCTTGGCTATCGGAAACAATGCGACACGAAAAGCGATTGTGCAGAATCTTACTCTTCCGGAGGATCACTATTGTACTCTAATTTCTGATCAGGCCGTCATTAGTCCTGGTGCTCGAATAGATGTAGGATCTGTTATCATGCCGGGTGCCATCATCAATTCAGATTCGAAGGTAGGCAAGCATGTGATTGTCAATACGGGAGCTATTATTGATCATGATTGTAGGATTGGGGATTACGCCCATGTTTCACCAAAGGGATGTTTAACCGGATCAGTGACACTTGAAGAAGGTGTGCTGATTGGGGCCGGAGCCACTGTTATTCCAGAAATAAAAATCGGTAAATGGTCCCGTATAGGAGCCGGAGCAACGGTTGTTAAGGATGTTCCGGATTATTGCAGAGCTGTGGGTGTACCCGCCCGAGTTACTGAAATCAAAGAAGGGGGTGGAACCATTGCAGACGGTGGCTAATAAAAAAAGAATACCCCTGGCAACACCTCATTTAAGCGGTGAAGAAATGGTTTTTCTACATGAAGCTCTGGATGATAATTGGATTGCTCCTGCCGGACCACATGTAGATGCGTTTGAGAAAGAAATTGCTGAATTTGCGGGGGTGAAGGGCGCGGTAGCTGTCAATTCAGGGACAGCGGCGATTCATTTAGCGCTTTCTTTAATGAATGTGGGCAAAGGCGATATTGTTTTTTGTTCATCACTTACCTTTATAGCCAGTGCCAATCCTGTGATTTATCAGGGTGCTGAGCTTGTATTTATTGATTCTGAACCGGAGACTTGGAATATGTCCCCGGAGGCTCTTGAAAGAGCGCTTGAATTCGCAGTGAAAAGGAATAAACTTCCTAAAGCTGTTATTGTGGTGGATTTATATGGGCAAAGTGCAAAGATGAATGAGATTTGTGAAATATGTTCTAAATACAGGGTGCCCATTTTGGAGGATGCAGCGGAGGCTCTTGGTTCCTTTTATCATGGTCAATCATGTGGAAGCTTTGGAGAGTTTGGCGTATTTTCCTTTAACGGTAACAAAATTATCACCACTTCAGGTGGAGGTATGCTTTTATCTAATAATACTGAGGCTCTTGAGCGGGCAAAATTTTTAGCTACGCAGGCAAAGGAAATTGCGCCCTATTATCAGCATAAGGAAGTCGGATATAATTATCGGCTTAGCAATATATTGGCAGGAATAGGGAGGGCGCAGTTTGAGGTTTTACAGGAAAGAATTGATAGAAAGAGATTAATCTATGAGATGTATCGGTCAGCTTTATCGGAGATCGATGGTCTAAACTTTTTGCCGGAACTAGAACATACTGTATCAAATCGTTGGTTGACAGTCTTCACTCTGGAACATAAGGATGCAGTTACCCGTTGCTTGCAGGCGTTCAAAAATGAAAATATTGAAGCCAGACCGATGTGGAAACCATTGCATATGCAGCCACTATTCAAAGATGTAGATTACTTTACCCACAAGGATGATGTGTCTATATCTGAACAATTATTCAACAAAGGCATTTGTCTTCCATCAGGTACCAATATGACAGAAGAGGATATGGAACGAGTAATTGACTGTTTGCGGATGGCCTTAATGAAGTAAATAATCTGAGCTAAAGAGGTAGAAAAAAATGATAGGGAGAAATATACAGGATTTACGCAAACGTAAAGGAATGACACTGACCCAGCTAGCTGCAAATGCCGGAATATCTAAATCCTATTTAAGCAATATTGAGAGAGGAGTGAATCAAAATCCTTCAATTGAAGTATTGAAAAGGCTGGCTTATGTTTTGAATGCAGATTTAAAAACATTATTGCGCGTACAAGAAAGTGATGAAAACGATGAAAATCTGAATCAGGAATTAATCGATCTAATCGAAGAATTAAAGACAACCGTAATTGATAAAGAGCAAATGGATGAGTATCGGGCATTAATTGAGTATATTAAGTGGAAAAGTAAAGCGTAAAATAGCTGTTTCTATTTGAGAAGCGAAGGATTGAAGTAGGATGTTGAAACCGAAAAAGGTGAGTATCATTGTACCAATTTTCAAGGTGGAGAAGTATTTACCGCGCTGTATTGAAAGTCTGATTGCCCAAACCTATCAAAATATCGAAATTATCCTGGTCAACGATGGCTCAAAGGATTCCTGCGGAGAAATTATTGACTATTATGGCGAACGTGATCCTAGAATCATTCCGGTTCATAAAGAAAATGGCGGTGTCTCAGACGCGAGAAATACAGGAATGGATTATTCGAGCGGTGACTACACATTCTTTGTGGATGGAGATGATTGGATTAATCCGGCCCTGGTGAAAAGGCTGGTTGATAGAATAGAACAGGATAACGCAGATATTGTACAAACATCCTATTATTACGCATATAAGGATTATCTGCTGTATGATGAACGTTTTGAAAAACGGAACGATCCGCCAACTGTATTGGATAACCAACAACTAATGAAGGAGCTGGTTGTTAATCAAATCGTGAAAAACTTTGCCTGGGGAAAACTTTATAAAACAGAATTAATTAGAGATATCCCCTTTCAAAAGGGGATTTTTTTTGAGGATGTATTTTGGTCACATCTCGTGATGCAAAGGGTGAATACTTACGTAATTACACATGAACCTCTTTATTATTATTACCAGCATGCAGAGAGTATCGTTGCTTCCTATTCGAAGAAAAATTTGGACTTTCTTCAAGGTTTAAAACAACGCCATGAATTTTTAGAGAAATATTACAGCCATCTGGTAGATGAATCTTATAAGGAAATGGTAAAGGCTCATTTAATTCATTACCAGCTGCTAGTAAGGAATAGAAAAACAGATTTAAGCGGAATGTATCGTACGGAGATCAAACTGTATATTGAAAAGAACTATGCACGATTACAAAAGGCGGTAGCTGAAAATAAGGAGCTCAAGCTGGATTTGACTCTTTTTCAGTTTCATCCCTCTTTATATATTCTATTTCTGGCCGTAAAAAAGGGCATGCGAATGATGCGTCTTCTTCCAAGAACTAAAGGGCTCAAGCGAATCATGACCGATCGGAAGGATAGAGGGGTAAGCGTATGAAGAAGGTATTATTTGTGATTGATTCCTTAAGTTGTGCGGGTGCGGAAAAGAGCTTAATTACACTATTGTCTCTAATCGATTATTCCAAGTACTCGGTGGAATTACTCTTATTTGCTTATGGAGGTCCTCTTGAAAAATTGGTGCCTGCTGAGGTAAAGCTCCTGCCGCCCCTGCCATATATGCGTTTTACGAATCTAAGCTTTATCGACGCTATAAGGTATGCCATAAGTCATAGGGAATATCGAATGCTTTGGTCAAGAATCGCCTATTCGGTCCGGCTCAGATTGAGACCCTATAATAATCCTCAACTGGCGAGAATTTTTTGGGAGAGTGTATCAGGAAGGTTTAAGTCACGTTCAGAAAAGTATGATATCGCAATCAGTTACGCACAGGGAGTTCCTAATTTTTATGTAGCTGAAAAAGTGGAGGCTAAACGAAAATTCAGCTGGGTGAATGCCAGTTATGACCTTAATCCGAACGAAAAAAAGTATCAGGATAAATTTTATGAGCACTATGAAAAAATTGTGGTTGTATCCGATACGGCAAAAAGCATATTTATTAAGACTTTCCCTCAATTCCTTGAAAAAGTCGAGGTTGTTTACGATTTGATTGATGACACAGAGATAGAGTGGAAGGCAGAAGATGCCATTGTAGAGGATTATCCATTCAATAATGGATTTACACTATTAACGATCGGGCGTCTGGAGTATCTAAAAGGACTAGATTTGGCTCTTGAAGCATGCAAGCTGTTAAAGGAGGATGGGGTACAATTTCGTTGGTATGTTCTTGGGAAAGGGCCATTACAGGAAGAGATTGAGGGCTTTATTAAAAGAAATGGACTAGATAATCATTTTGTTTTGCTGGGGGTTACAGAAAATCCATACCCCTATATCAAGCATGCAGATTATTATGTACAAACCTCAAGGACTGAAGGATATGGATTGGCTATCGCTGAAGCGAGACTTCTCAATATACCTGTTGTTTCTACGAGGTTTGAATCTGTTCATCTACAAATACGGCATGGGATTAATGGGTTAGTTGTTGATATGAATCCGAGAGCTATTTACGAGGGGATTAAGGAATTAATGCAAAACCCGCTGCTTTGTGAGCAGATGATTGCTAACTTGCAGATGGAGAAAAAGGGAAACAGTGAGAATATCGACCGTTTTTACCGGTTAATTGACTGAGCCGCCACTACTTGAAGGATGAGAAAGATGAGAACTGAGCATTCAATTAAAAATATGTATATCGGTGTAAGTACACAGGTCATTATTGCGATACTTGGATTTATTTCAAGAAAAGTCTTTTTAGACAGTCTGGGGCTTACCTATCTCGGTATTAATGGCTTACTTACAAATGTACTTGCCATGCTCGCGCTTGTGGAGAGCGGGATTGGAGCGGGCATCGTTTATAGTTTATACAAACCACTTGCTGTGCAGGATCGTCCTAAGATTATCGCTCTCATACAGCTGTATAAAAGAGCCTATGCGGTTTTAGCAGGGATTATATTTATAATTAGCCTTATATTTTATCCTTTTTTAGGCTATTTATTAAAGGAACATGATGTAGGCATGACTATTACCATCGCCTACTTTCTTTTTGTGGCCAAAAATGTGATTGCCTATTTGAATGCTCACAAAGTATCCTTGATTACTGCTGATCAAAAAGAATATGTCATCATGCGAGTTAACTTTCTTTTTCAGCTGCTTGGATATGCAGGGAAAATTGTAATATTACTATGGACCGAAGATTACCTACTCTATTTGATCGTGGAGGTTGGGTTATTCCTTATTCAAACACTTATAAACGGAAATATCGTGAATAAACGTTATCCCTATATTAAAACCAAAATTCGCTATTCATTGGATGAGATTGAAAGAAAGCAGCTGATTACGAATATCAAAGCTTTATTTCTTCATACTATATCAGGCTTTTGTGTAACGAGTACGGATAATCTATTAATCTCTGCTTTTATTGGAGTTACGGTAGTTGGTATTTATTCAAATTATACGATGATTATAGGGCAATTGGGGACCATCATGGCCCCTCTTTTAGATGGGTTTGGCGCCAGTGTTGGTAATTTAATTGCTCTCGAGAATAAAGAAAAGCGGTACAGCATTTTTCGAATCACTTACTTTTTAAACTTTTGGATTTATTCGGTTGGTGTCATTTTTTTATACTGTATGCTTGAGCCATTTATTAATTGGTGGCTTGGAAGTGGTTATTTATTAGATTCCTTGACCTATATCCTTATCCTGGTGAATTTTTATGTAACGGGGATGAGAGCTTCCATCTTAATCTTTAAGGTAAAGGGCGGTCTATTTGTTCAGGACCAGTATTTTACTTTGTTAGAGGCTGGTGTGAATTTAGTTGCTTCTTGTTTATTGGCGATGTACATAGGATTGCCTGGCATTTTCCTTGGGACTCTCATTAGTACATTAACAACCGTTTTTTGGAATTCACCAAGGCTTGTATATAAGCATCTGTTCGATAAACAAGTATTTTCGTATTTTAAGACTTATACATTCTACGCTTGTTTAACGATTGGAACAGGCATACTTACCGTATGGGTGGCAGACTTAATGGTTCTTGAACAGACTTTCTTTTCTTTAGTGGCAAGAGGCTGTATTAGTGCCTTCGTGCCTTGTCTTGTGTATATGGCCCTTTTTTATAAAACGAATGAATTTATTTATATCAAAGATGTAGTGTTACATGCTCTCTGGAGAGGGAAGGAAGTAAAGCTCTCTAAATTCTTTATAAAATAATGAAAAGGTGATGGTATTGGGTTTGTTATCTGTATGCTGCTTGCTTATTATAGGAAGCAGCTTAATTTTATGGAAACGAAAGATTATCGTCGGCGTATGGTCAATTAAAGTTTTCTCATCCACTTCTATCGTCACAGAAGAGCCGGCTGAAAAAGTACTGAAAACCCCAACATTAAAAGCCACGGATGTAACAGATTTACCGGCTGAGTTCATTGCGGATCCGTTTATTGTCGTCCGAAATTCTACCTATTATATGTTCTTTGAGGTGTTGGATAAATCGACTATGAAGGGCGTCATCAGCTTTGCTCAAAGTGAGGATGGCCATACATGGAAATATGGACGGATGGTATTGCGTGAAAACTTTCATTTATCCTATCCGTATGTATTTGAGTATGGAGGAGAGTGCTATATGATACCGGAAACGATTGAAGCGGGTAAAATCCTCCTTTATAAAGCGAATAAATTTCCAGATGAGTGGGAGGTTGTTTCGGAATTAGTTAATGGAGAGTATGCAGATCCCAGTTTATTTTATTACAATCAAAAATGGTGGATGTTTGCGAGTAAACAGGGACAGCTGCACCTATTTCATTCCAATAATTTAATGGAAGATTGGAGCGAGCACCCAAAAAGCCCTCTGATATGCAATAATCATCATGTTACGCGGCTTGGTGGTAGAGTGATTGTTGAGAACGACAGAATTTATCGTTATACGCAGGATGGAAAGCCTACATATGGACGTGCCGTCAGAGTATTTGAAATTACAGAACTTAATGATAGCTGCTATGAGGAGAGAGAGATTAATCTTGTCTTACATGGCACAAAGACGAATGACTGGCGGAAGGATGGAATGCATAGTATAGATCAGGTGAAAACGGGCGAAAATCAATGGCTGGTCGCTGTCGATGGTCATAGACTCGAGACTCGTCCTTATTTGTTGTGGAAATTAGATTATATGCGTTATAAATATGGGAGTTGGCTCTGGAAGAGTACTTTTGCGTTTGTGGTCATCTAATTCATTCTGTGGAGGCTTAGTATTGAAAAGGCCATATTTCCAAGTCGTATTTTGGTTGTTCCTGATGATACTGTTTTTATTAATTTGGTTCCTATATCAGCAATGAATACTGAAATTCAAAAACCTCCCGCTATAAGACGGGAGGAAAGACCTGCGAAAAGCCTAAGCCTGGCTGAGTAAACTGGATAAATCGTTCCTAATGATATCGAGCCGATCTTCCATAAGGACCTGTGGAATCTTATAGCCGACAAACAAGGGAGATACAACAAAGCGTGGGATGGCCTTGCAAATAATCAAGTCGTGAAAATGGTAAAAGAAAAGGTTATAGCTGGTGCATCCCTTATGGAAACCATCCAAAATATAACGGACCAGGATTTGAAGCTTATCAGCAAAATCATCAATCTCATCTAAAGTGTTCAATATTAAATTAAATTCAGTAAAGCCGATAACTGGATACTTAGATACATTTAACTCAATACCGGATTTCTTGTAAACCTCTGTGCCCTCAAAATCAATCATAGCCATATTCTTATGGTAATCTACATGTTTCATCCCAATGACTTGCATATGGGCATGCTGAATGCTGCCGCCTGAAAAGGGACCATGATTCTTAAATAAGATAACGGACTCATACTCACCAGTCTTCTCGACTTCAAGCCATTTGGCAATACTGAAGCGTATTAATTCACGCATATGCTTTTGTTCATATCCCCTTATATCTTCATGACATTGATTGGTTTCAATGATGACCGTTTGATAGGTATCCAGAAGGGTGGGATATTTATTCATCAACCAAATGATATCTCCCTTTGTCTCAAGAATATCGGTAAGCTCATCTCTTTGGCAAAAGGGGCAGGCTGCTGTTTTATTACGGATAGTTTCAGGCTTTTGACTGCCAATTGTACTTGAAAAATATAATTGTTGCTGATCCATACTTGCACCTACCTCGTTAACTGTTAAAACTCGATATGTTTATTATAAATTAAAGATATGTACGATTGTATCTTTTTAACCATATTATAGAAATAAAAAATGTGTAAAAATACATAAAAAACTGTCGATAGTAACAATGAATATATATCTTTAGTTGATTAATTATAAAAACATGGACGGTGAGTAGTGAAATGGATTTCGAGTATAGAGATCAATATGTACAAGGAGAAATAGGTGATGTGATTGTCTTCAAAAGAGGAAATTTATTTATCTTTGGAGAAATTATAATACTGAGGGAAGCTTCGTGTATTGTGGAAATTTCTAAAGAATATGCAGACGAATTGAAACTCAACACAACCAGAACAGTTGTCAGACATGGTAATTATAAAATTATTGAGACCACAAAAATTCGTGCAAGAGTATGTGAGCAACAAATTAATGCATCCAGTAATCAGGTTTATCATTAAATTAACAAAGCTCAGGAAGTGATTGTAAAAGAACCAGACGTGCAATGAAATCATCCTTGAACATGTCTTTAAAGTTTTTAAAACCATTTAAGAAGGAGACAAGATATGAAAATTAATTTATTCGTCTTTTTAACCTCTACCAGGGACAAAGAAAATAATAGAAGCGAAATGATGATGAAAACAGTTGAGTCAACTATCCGTCCGGTAATAGGAGACATAATTGAAGATCCTGGGTTTGATCCCGGATTTCACAATGGATACGAGGTTGTGAAGGTGACTGTTAATTATGAGAATAATGAATGCTATGTATCTCTTAGCCCAATGGCAATTGAATTAGAGGAAATTAGTTTTAATGACTATATAAATAAGCTTACAGCTAATGGATGGGAAATCGTTTCAAAAGAGGATGTATCAATTAGCTAATTCTCAACTATGATCTTTATACATACTATGGCTTCATGTTTAAATTAAAGGACCGCGATTGGTCCTTTAATCATTTAATATATTTTTATCTCAAGGCCTGTTGGTTTTTTCTTTTGAAAGGAGTTTGATATTCAGTAAAATTAAATGTCAGTTCAGGAAGAGATTCCGGTAATAAAGTAGAAACTACATAGTTAAAGCTCATGTGCCCATCCATACCTCCGCCGCCTTTTACTTTGTAATCATATTCCTCTCCCAACGATAATTCCCAAAAACGTATTAATGGCCAGAATATAACTTCAATAGAGAAGAGCTCCTGTAAAATAGGAGACGGTTTTCATTGTGAATATAAGCACATATAGATAGGAAGTACCAAATTTATGTATTTACTAATGGTAAAATTTGTTATTATGGTAGAAAAGAGACAAGGTTGAGAAAAACAAAAAAGAGGGATTTTATGAAAAAACTAATCATAGTAGCATGCAGTTTGCTTTTGTGTGCTTGTAGTGGATTTGCTGGTACACCAGAAGAAGCCTTAGAATCATATTATTCAAAAGAAGATAAATTTAAAATGACAAAAATATTAAATTCAACAAGTGATAATCAAAAACAAGGCTTTTACGTATTGGAAGTGGAAGCGAATAATAAAACGGAATGGGCTGTGGCATATGTAGGATGTAATGATTTATATTGGTATGTAAAAGACACTATTAATATTCCTATACCAAAAAGTAAACATGATACAAATTCATCCAAAACAAATACTTTTGTTGCAGGAGTGAGTAATGAAACGGCAGTAGAAAATGATAAAAGAATGATTATGCCTATTCCTGATTATGAATATTTTGTTTGGGTTGAAAGGCTTGAAAAAGAATAACATTTCTATACTCTTTCTAATAAGAAGGGAACCAGGTCAGCCGAGCTAACAGGAGAATAGCTTTTGTGTGTGAAACACTTAACGTTATTCAGTACTAGCAGTTTGCTATCATCCATTAAAGGGGCAATCACATGATGAAAAGAGAATGTGATTGCCCCCTCTATGTGCTATTAGATTAAGCACCAACCTTCACATGGTCGGTGTCAGGCTGATTGGTTAAATCTTTCTTCTGCAGCATCCACATAAGTCCTGCTGAAATGAATCCGAGGGATCCAATTACCATCCAGGCTGATGTAATCGAGTAAGCTGCAATAAAGCTTCCCATAATCATTGGACTTGTTGCATATCCGGCGCCAATTACCAGTGGAAGAATACTGCTTACTCTGCCTCTGTGCGAAGCTGGTGTTTGATTAGCGATAAAGGTCGAAGCATTGATCGCAATCATGATTTCTCCAATAGTCATGATAAAAATAGATACATAGAAGAAAGGAAGAATCGTGGTGAAGGCGAGCATACCAAAGGCAAAAGCATAGCACAAGGCTCCGGTAGCTATCACTTTTATAGGCCTTATTTTATTTGTCAGTTTCGTAATAATCGGCGTAAACGAGATAACCAATATACCGTTAAATGCGGCAAGTGTTCCGTAATAAGCTGCACCAGAATCATTAAATAGCTCCTCTAAGTGCAGAGGTATGGTAAATGCCCATTGTGCGTATTCAAATTCAATACATAATAGAATAAAAGCGAACATAATTAATATAGGCCTTGCCTTCAGCACTTTAAAAACAGATCCTTCTACATGTTGCTCAAGGTTTCTTTCCGTTTTCTCTGTTACCGAAATATGTTTGGTTTTTGTCTCTTTTATAAAAATAAAAATCAATGTTGTAGCTAAGAGAGTAGCGATACCATCTATGATGAAAACAAGATCTAAATGATTTTTATATAGTAGACCGGCCATAATTGGACCAACTGCAAAACCTAAATTAAAACCCATATAGGTTAATGAATAAGCACCCTTCCGATTCTCTGGGGTAGTTAAATCCGCCAATAGTGCATCGTAGGCAGGTGAGCACAAAGCAAAGAAGAGTGATGATAACATAAGCAAATAGGCCATGGTCATCGAAGGCTCTATTAAACCTATGGATATAACGGTTATGCCTCCTAGACCTTGTGAAACAACAATAATAAATTTTCTTCCCAAAGTGTCTGCCAGCTTTCCGCCTAAAATCATACTTGGTGCAGAAATAACGCTGACTAAAGTAACATATAGTCCAGCTTGGGCACTATCCATGCCAATCTTCTGGGTGAGGATTAAAACAAGTAACGGATGTACAAACCCTCCCAGACTATTAATAATTCGCGCAAAGAATATGATATAGATTTCTTTGGGTAACCCCCGATATGGACTAAATAAATTTTTGAAAGACTGCATAATGCCTCCCTGATTCCTTAATTAAATTCCAATAATTTCTATTTTAATAGATAAATAAGTAAAATAAAATGACTGTTTAAAAAATTTAAAATATTTTGAAGTTTTATAGGAAAATATTGGTATAATGGTGTGTGAAAGATGATAGTTTCAACCAGAGAGAAGGTAAGCAGATGGAGTTTTTTAATGTATTGATTCCGGTATTTGTTATATTTGCTTTAGGATTTATAGGCGAGAAGAAGATAGGGTTTGATCCGAAAACGATTTCAACGATGTCCCTTTATTTAATGACACCCTTACTGGTGTTTCAAACATTTTATACTAATGAACTGACGTTAGATTATCTTTATATTGTTATTTACGCGTTTGGGCTTTGTATAGCACTTATTATCTTTGTATGTTTTATTGCCTTTATAAATAAATACAACATAAAGGAAACCTGCGGACTTATTCTTGGTTCAGTTTTTATGAACAATGGTAATTATGGAACACCTGTCGCGTTATTGTTGTTTGGGGCTGCCGGATTTGATTATGCCATTATCTTAATGGTCACCCAAAGTATTGTGATGGCGACAATTGGGGTATATGTAGCGGCGCGAGGAAGCGATATAGGCGGAGGGATTAGAGATACACTTGCAATAGTAGTACGTATGCCTGTTGCATATGGAGCGATTTTTGGACTGTTATTTCAGTACACGGGTATTACCGTTACTCATTCCTTAATGACTACCATTGATTTAGTTGGAAGCGCTGCTATTCCGACAATCATGCTTGTTTTAGGCATGCAGTTGGCTAAAATCAGCCTAAAGAATATTGAATATAAAAAGGTTACGTATGCATTAATCATTAAATTGGCAATAGCACCGCTTGTAGCGTGGGGAATTTCAATCCTCTTGCCAGTTGATTCCTTGCTTAAACAATTAATGATTATCATGGCGGGAATGCCGGCTGCTGCAAATACGACGATGTATGCTATTCAGTTTAATACAAAGCCGGAATTTGTTTCAGTTTGTACATTTATAAGTACAATACTTAGCTTAATCACATTACCAATCATTTTTTATTTTGTTTTATAGTGAGAAGGATTTATTAGATAGTGGAGTGCATAAAATGGGATTAATTGAATCAATTTATATAAATATTAGTTGTCCTGCGGAAAGGATGGTATGGGGAATGAATAGAAATAAAGTATGGATCCCAGCGCTTTTAATGGGGGTAAGCTTGGTAGTATGTATACTAGCACTTATCCAATCAGTCAACTCAGATCCTCAAAGGTATCCATTATTAGGCTTGATCCCCTGTGCTATTGGTGCAGCTTCTTTTCTATATATTAATAAAATTGCTCATAAAAAGTCTATGGTTCTATGGTTTACTCAGATATTAAATATAGCATTTATGATATTTCCATTGATAACCCTTCTATACTTTATGTCCTCTAATTAGATTTATAAATTATTGACTTCTTGCTTTTGAGGTCTTTTTTTTTATGCTATAAATCTTATTAACTATAAAAATATGGTAAATTTTATAAAAAATGAAACTTTTATCTAGGATAAACGGTCTAATAGATAGAGAGAAAAAACAGGGGGTGCCGCATGCATGAAGATCTTTCTTTAGTACAAAAGGCTATAAAAGGGGATGATACAGCATTTTTAACTTTATTAGATCTTCATAAGGAACAGCTGTATCGAATGGCCATTGTCTATTTGAAAAATGAAGGGGAAGCTCTGGAAGCTATCCAGGAAACGACTTTTCGAGCATACCGTTCAATTAAAAAGCTGCGAGAGCCATCCTATTTCTCCACATGGCTTGTAAGAATTTTATTAAACGTTTGTTCAAATGAATTGAAGGCCAAAAAAATACACCATCATTTCATTGGACAGGAAATGGTCCATACGGATGACTATGGTCAGCTTGAAATAGAAGAAGCTCTCATGTTCCTTGATGAACCATCACGTGAAATGATCGTATTAAAGTATTTACGGGACCTGCCCATACGTGAGATTGCCGAGATATGTGAATGCCCGCAAAGTACGGTTAAAACCAGACTTTACAGAGGCCTTCGGAAGCTCAAGGAACTAATGAAGGAATCGGGAGGTGCCCGCCATGTATGAAAAAGAGAGACAAGAATTATTGGATTTAAAAAAACAAATGGAATATGTGCCTGTACCAAACGAAAAAGTTTCCGCAGCCATTCACTCAGGCTTTAGTAAAGCAAAACACAAGAAGAGAAAAAGACTTATAAAATATTCAGGATTGGCAGCGGCTGCTATTGTACTCCTGTCTTGCATTAGCCTGGTGCGAGTATCACCGTCCTTTGCAAATGCCCTCTTGTCCATACCGGGCGCAGAAAAAATTATCAATCTAATTCGAAACGATAAAGGCTATATGTCTGCTGTGGAGAATGATTTTTTACAGGAAATTGAACTTAAAAAAGAAAGTAATGGCGTAGAGATTACCGTTGAATCATTGATTGTCGATCATCATGATTTAGTTGTTTTTTATAAAGTAGAGGCACAAGAAGAAAGGGAGAATATAAGTAATCGCAATATTGAACTGATTGTAGATGGAAAGGAAAAAGATGAACTCTCTATTGTATACTATCCATCTTCATCTATGGAGGAAGAGAACTCTACAAGTGTAAGATTTAAATTTGATGAATCGCTGAATGAGGAAAGTGATATTAAAATTTCATTTGAAGTTGATCAGAGCGATAAGTTATTAAATACATTCCATTTTCCCTTATCCATTGATCACTCTATCTATAAGAATCAGCATAAGGAAATACGGATAAATAAAACAGTTAAAGTAGATAATCAGGTTATCACTTTTACAAAAGTGGACACATACCCGCTGAGTATGGTTATAAGTATTAGCTATGATAAGGCAAATACAAAGCGTATTTTTGTCCTTGAAAATGTAAGGGTTGTTGATGAGAAAGGTGAAGAGTGGGGAAATGGGAACAGTGGAGTAATGGCTTCCTATATAAATGACGATGAACATTTAGTTTATATAGAAAGTAATTTTTTTAATACTTCAAAGGAGCTTTATATCGTATTTGACGGAATCCATGCATTAAATAAGGAAGATGTTACGATTCAAATTGATGAAAAAGACGGTCATCTTTTAAAATACCCAGCGGATGGAATCATTCAGTCAGCAAAAATCGAAGGGCGGGAAATCGTTGTTCAGCTAGATACTCCTGATAATCATAATGGTTTGAATATTGGATTAGTCACAGATGGAGCCGGTAATGATATTACCGGGCACAAACAGTCGTTCAGGTCAAGTGAAGGAATAGAGAGAAAAGAAGTAAGAGTGGAATTTCAACCTGAAAAAGTAACAAAAGGCCCAATTCATTTGGAAATTGGCGGTTACCCGCTTACCCACAAACAACAAGTCAAGCTCCAAATAAAATAATGGACCAAAATTGTCCTCAGTGATTGTTGGCCAATTTTATCATAAAAGTCACCTCAGGAGCTTATACATAATAATAGGAACGGAAAGGGGGAAATCGATTGAAAAGGAGTGCCATCATAAAAGGAAATTATCGATATTCCCTAAAGAGGGAATGGGATGATTACAATTTAAGAAAAGCTGTCTTTGTTCTTTTACACCCAAGCGAGGCTGATGACAGGGTGGATGACCGGACGACTATGCGCTGTGTTTCATTTGCTAAGAAATTAGATTGCGGCTCTGTGGAATTGGTAAATGTATTTGCGTATCGTAGCAGGGGATGGAGAGATCTCAGGAATCTGTCCTTGGAGGAGGCTACAGGCCCTGAGAATCGCTTCTATTTAGAAAATGCCTTACACAGCGGTTCCGAAATTATCGTTGGCTGGGGAGAAAACTGTACCATCCTTCACAAAGATTATCAGGAATTATCGGATTGGTTTAAGGGATATGATCCTAACTGCCTGGGTACAACAAGAGATGGGCATCCCCTGCATCCGTTGTTTGTAAGAAGTGATACGACAGTTCAACCCTATCTCTTTCCAAATGTAAGTTCGTTTAAACCGTCATGACAAAGGAGCTGTCGATTCGTTTCGACAGCTCCTTTATAGATAGATAAGTAGTTTTTGAAGCAGGTGGCGGAGTTGGTAGTTCAGTTTCGTCTGTGCCATCGTCAACAGGAGGCTCAGGTTCTTCTATCCCATCATCCGGATTTCCACCGTCTTCTTCCTCTTCTGGTTCAGGTGGTACAGCAGGATCCGGGGCAGGTTCAGTAGCCGGTGTCTCAGCTTCCGGTGTTTCAGGTTCAGTCGCAGGTTGATCGCCCGAAGGTTTGTCCGATTCTTCCTCTTTATTCGTTTCTTCTTTATCTTGCTCGTCTGACTCGTTTGCTTCTTCTTCTTCTTCTTCTTCTTCTTTTTCGTCTTTAGTCCCTTCTTGTAGATTTTTTATAATATCCTTTAATTCCTCTTCACTTTTATCTTCCATCTGGCTACCGACGCCTGAATCAAAACTAAATGAGAAGTTAGGCAAGTTAGAGAGATTCAGGAACAAATCATAAACATTCCTGCACTGACACATTATTTGAATAAATTAAAACCCGCAGGAAATGAGCTGCGTAATTTTCAGCCTATTTATATAGAGGATGCCACATATGGTTTTCCTGAAAAATTTATTAAGCAATTTAATCTTGTATCCCTGTTAATTGTCCCTATTTATGTTCCGGAAGAAGGTAAGATGATTGGCGGAATTTTACTAGATAAAGGGCCAGGGCGGAAATTTGAGCGGGATAGGAGCTTGTATCCCGCATTAATGAAATTTGGGCAAAGTGCAGGAGAGCTATTGCTTAGGTTTACGAACCCTGAAAATTCTGTAACACAGAGTGATTTGGAGCGTAAACTATCATTTTCTCCGCGTGAGGTTGATATTATTAAGTTATTGGCTGCAGGAGCATCTACAACAGAGGCAGCTGTTCAGCTTTATTTAAGTGAGTATACAGTCAGAGACTATATTTCGACTATTATGAGAAGGTTGGATGCCAAAAATCGAACAGAAGTAGCTGTAAAGGCTATTAGAATGGGGATTATAGATTAGAAATATGGAAATAAGAGGATCATAGAAAATACTTGGATAGTTTAGATGTTTTATTAAAATAATAAAATAGGTTTGATTCGCCAATAATCACGGGATTTTTAAGTGGATTTTAGCTTAATTTTCTTCTTCTGTTAAAAGTAATTTACATTTATTTTACTAAATAAATTACCTTTTGTAAGTTTTTTTATAGAATCGAAATTATTTATACCCTATTATTACAAAATAAAAACTTGTACATGTTTTTGAAACATAATTGTAATATTACTATAACTTATTTGTTAAATTAGCATGATATACTTATCCATGTTAGATAAATAGATAAATAGAAATGGTATGAAAGACCCGATAAATTAAAAAACTAGGAAGCAGGTAATATCTTAATGATGAATAAAAGAATTATTGCGCTAAGTACGGCTTTATTGCTTGGGTTCAGCAGTTACATAGGCATTCCATCAGCAAGTGCTGCAAAAGACCCGGCCAGGCAAGCTGAGGTTGATAAAGCTCAAGCTGCTTTAAATGAGGTACAAGCTGAAATCTCTACTCTTAATACTCGTATTTCTCAAATAAACCAGGCTGTTAAAGATAATCAAAGTATGATTAATAAAACAGAAGAAGATATAGTCAAAACGGAAAAACAAGTAGAGACTTTAGATAAAGAAATTGCCGAACTGGAAGAAAAAAATGAAAAACGCCAAGAAATTTTAAAGAAGCGTGCTGTTACATACCAGCAAACAAATGGTAATGTCAGCTATTTAGAGGTCATTTTTGGATCTACTAGTTTTGGAGATTTTATTGAACGAATCGGAGCAGTTTCAACAATTGTTAAAGCGGATCGTCAATTAATTGATGAAATTCAGGAAGATCAGACGAAACTTGAGGATAAACAAGCAACTGTGGAAGACAAGCTTGCTGGCTTAAAGGATATGAAAACAGAGCTTGTTGGAATGCAGCAGGATATTAAGCAACAACAAAATCAAACAAATTCCTTAAAGGAAGAGCTTAAAGCTAAGGAAGAAGAAAGCCAACGCCAATTGGCAGAAGCCAAAGCAAGAAATATCGACATCGTGGTAGAGCCAGTTGTTGTAAAAGAAACTTCCAGTGTAAAAGAGAAAGTTGAAAAGATCGCTAATACTCAAAAAGAAGAAACAACAACTAAAGTGAATTCCAGCTCTAAAGAAGAAGCTGTAAGCACTTCGAAGAACGAACAAACTAGCTCTAAACCAGCTAATTCAAACTCTTCTAATAAGAAGCCAAGTTCTACTAATAGTTCTACCCAAAATAAAAATATTCAAACCGTTATTACTGCAGGCAATAAATATATTGGGAACTCCGTCTATGTATTCGGCGGCGGAAGAACACAAGCTGATATTGCAGCAGGACGCTTTGATTGCTCCGGTTTTGTTAGCTGGGCATTTAAACAAGGTGGATACTCAGTACCAGCGAGCACAGATGCTCTGAAATATGCAGGAAGACAGATTCCAACAAGCCAAATGCAACCGGGAGATATGGTTTTCTTCGATACGTATAAAAAAGATGGCCATGTCGGCATTTATGTTGGCGGTGGAAAATTCATCGGTTCCCAAAGCTCTACTGGTGTAGCAATTGCCAGCCTTAAAACAGGGTACTGGAAACAAAAATTTAATGGACGTGTAGTGCGCGTTCATTAATCAATAAAAAGCTTGATAGGGAAGAGACGTCATGATTAAAGTGACGTCTCTTTTTCTTTTATGATCAATTAGTTTACGAATGGAGCTTTAAGAGTAATAAAAAATAATCTAGCTTTAATACCAGATTAAAGGACTTACGGAAATCCTTAACAAAAAATGAGACGCCAGTAAGCCAATTAATTGCTTACGAGGCAGCCTCATTTCTTGATTTATCATTAAATTTTTATCGGAGCATGATTAACCAATAATCATGCCTGCAATAGCAGCACTTAAACAAGATGCCAATGCGCCGGCAATAATCGCTTTTATTCCTAAACGGGCAATGTCCGGTCTGCGATTTGGTGCTAGCTTGCCAAGTCCACCGAGTAAGATTCCAAGAGAAGAAAGATTGGCAAACCCGCATAATGCAAAGCTGATAATGACAACGGCTTTATCTGACATTGTATCAATCATTGGTGCAAAATTACTGTAGGCAACAAATTCATTAATGACGAGTTTTTGACCGATGAAGTTTCCAGCCTGCAGAGCTTCATTCCACGGAACGCCAATTACAAAAGCTAATGGTGCGAATATGTAACTTAAAATTAGCTCGATGGATAATTGATCAAATCCAAACCAACCGCCAATATACCCTAACATACCATTTAACAATGCAATCAAGGCGATAAAAGCAAGCAGCATAGCTCCAACATTTAAAGCTAATTGAAGACCTGTTGAGGCTCCGTTTGCAGCTGCATCGATTACGTTTGTTGATTCTTCATCTTTTGTCATCTCAAAGCCTTCCGCATCCTCCTGGCTTTCTTCGGTTTCCGGAATCATGATCTTAGAAAGCAATAGTCCCGCGGGTGCTGACATAATACTGGCAGCAAGTAAATAATCCAATGGAACACCTAATAAAGCATATCCTACTAATACACTTCCGGAGACAGAGGCTAACCCACATACCATGACAGAAAACAATTCTGATTTCGTTAATTTCTCAATGAATGGTTTTATTACGAGAGGGGCCTCCGTACAACCTACGAATATATTGGCAGTTGCATTAAATGTTTCTGCATTTTTAGTACCCAATAGTTTTGAAAGGGCACCACCAACATATTTGATTACGAATTGCATAATTCCTAAGTAATATAAAACAGAGATTAAGGCAGAGAAGAAAATAATGATTCCTAAAACATTAAATAAGAAAACATGTGTAATCCCGGATTCTGGTGTATAAAGTCCACCAACCAGGAAGCTGATTCCTTCATTAGCATAACCAATCGTGTTGTTTACAACATCGGTTACTTTCTGAAAGGCTGCTCGTCCAAGCGGCCATTTTAAAACAATGAATGCAAAAGAAATTTGGATAATTAGTGCCACGACAACTGTACGGATATTAATATTTCGTTTGTTAGTGGAAAGAAGAAAAGCAATGCCTAAAATACAAATAATTCCTAACAAACCCCATAGATAATTCATTATGTCACCCCATGATTGTATTTTTTACATAAAAAAAGAAAATTGTTACTATTATACAAATTGTTAATATAACAATCTAATGTTTATATTGCAAGCAGAGTGTACTGAAATAGTAGTATTTCGGAATGAATAAAAGAAAACTGTATGGAGTATCTCTTTTTTTGTGTAAAGCGGTGTATGGAATCTATGTGAGGAGAGGATAAAATCACCTCTTAAATAAGGTGCCCTGAACTTTAATAGTACATACAGATACACTCGAAGGGAACAAGAAGTCAAGTTCCCTTCTTAATAGGAGAGGGGGATTAATCTCTGAATAGTAAATCGGAAGATACAGGCTTTATATCTAATTCTCTTGACCAAACAGATAGTTGTCCAACGTGATGTATTTCATGAGTGATGATGTGGCGGAGGATTTTTCCATAGGTGAAGGAAAATGTATGCCCGTTTCTATTCGTTATATTCAGTATCTTATTGTCCATTTGTGAATCCCAGGGGTTTATAAATTCTGTAGTGAGTTTTTTAATTTCATTAGAAAAGTCTATGACATCTGTCAATTCAGTAATAGTGGTGAGATCTCTGACAACGACTCCTGATCCTTTCATTTGATTAATCCATATTTGTTCACAATCAATGACATGATATAAATTATGTAATATACTGCCCATTCCCCCGATGCGTTTTTTTATCAATTCCTCACTAGAAACGTTTTGACACCATTTAAACCAGTCTTCTCTAACTTGCCAATTGTATAAGAACATTTGAAGCATACTATCAGTCCTCCTCATCCGAAAACGTTTTTCTGTTATAAGTCTAATATTCAACACATAACTCCAAAGTGAGAATACTAAAGTTACTCTTGTACAGTAATTATCTATCTCTGTAAAGAAGAAGGTGTCCTGGATTTCCTGCCAGGACACCTTTTTGGGTAATTAGTTTTTCACTTTGATTGTTTTTGCTTTGCTTGTGTTTCCTGCTTTATCCTTAGCCGTTACAGAAAGGGAAGTGCCGGCTTTTTGTTTTTTGATTTTGACCGTGTAGTTCCCTTTGCTGTTGGCTGTCGCAGTACCAAGAGTTTTGGATCCTGCTTTCACAGTTATTTTCGCACTTGGTTCTGTTTTACCGGTAACCTTTGTAGAACTTGACTTGACCGTATTAACAGAAGGTGCGGATGGGGCTGTTTTATCTGCGACTTTAACGTTTTTCGCTTTACTTGTATTGCCAGCCTTATCTTTGGCAGTTACAGAAAGGGAAGTGCCAGCTTTTTGTTTTTTGATTTTGACTGTGTAGTTTCCTTTACTGTTGGCAGTAGCCGTACCAAGAGTTTTGGAACCAGATTTCACCGTCACCTTCGCACCTGCTTCTGTCTTTCCTGCTATGGCTGTTGACTTGTCAGATACCGTATTGACTGAAGGTGCAGAAGGAGCTGTTTTATCGGCCACTTTAACCGTTTTCGCTTTGCTTGTATTGCCAGCTTTATCTTTCGCAGTTACAGAAAGGGAAGTGCCAGCTTTTTGTTTATTGATTTTGACGGTATAGTTTCCTTTGCTATTGGCAGTAGCTGTACCAAGAGTTTTGGAACCAGCTTTTACCGTCACTGCTGCTCCAGCTTCTGTTTTACCTGTTACGGTAGTTGATTTATCCGAAACAGCGTTAACAGAAGGACTAGAAGGAGCGCTTTTGTCTGTTACTGTGATCGTTGTTACTTCGCTCACTAATCCAGTTTTCGGATCTGTAACAGTAGCGTATAATTTAGTACCCGCTTTTAGTTTGGTTTTTAAATCTACTGAGAATTTACCATTTTCCGCTGTTGTAGATAGCGTTAAGTTCTTTTTGTCTGTGATGGTTACTTTTGAATCGGATGGAGCAGTACCTGTGATTTTAGTGCTGGCATCTGTTACTGTATTTACAGATGGTCGAACCGGTACAGGAACTTTATTAATTTCAATTGTCTTCGTAACATGGTGTCCCGCAATATCTTCAAGAACGAATTCATATTCATTAACACCTTCTTCTATTTCAAGTTCTATTTCCTTAGATATAGAGTAAGGTGCGTATACAGGTAAATCTCCCAGATCATTAAACGTGTTTATTTCTTCATTTCCGTTCACGAGTAACCGCAGTGCATTATAGTTGTCGTTAACTTTTACCTTAACCTTTTGGCTTTCGCCTGGTGAAAATGCTTTATAGTCAATATCAATGGTAGGTTCTTTTGTATCAATGAAGATTTCTCTGTTAAAATCAATCTTGTTGCCGGCTACATCCGCTCCATAGAATCGAATGTCCTTTTTACCTTCCTTAGAGAAATCGAGAGTATCCTCGAAGTAATATTGTTTAATTTCTTCATCCCATTCAAGAGGTAGGCTTTGTCGTTTTCCTTCATATTCAACCCAAACATAGTCCATCTCAGAATCGTCCGTTACATATCCATCGATTTCAACATTCAAATAATCATAGACTCCAAGTGGTGCCGGTGTCCAAGAGACAATGTAAGGAACCTTCTTATCCAATAATGATTTAGCACCACGGTTACCTGCATAATCATGTGCTATAACGTTGATATTATCTCCGTTCTTCACTTCGACAGGGGTATCATCGCTATACTTTTGATCCGTTAAATTAACACTATAGGTATTGTTGTTATTTGGTTCCACATAATTTTTTAGTGTTTTACCGTTAACGGAAAGCTCGATATATTTAAGACCTGCCCCGGCTTTTGTATCCTCTGCTTTAAAAGTGACAGTTTTAGTTGCATCATCATATTTAAGCTCTGATACAGTTGGCTCTGTATTATCGACCAAAATCGGCATTTTAAATACTTGAGGTTCTTTGCCTTCAAAATCAATCGTTGATTTAATTTGGTAATAGTACAAGCCTTCCTGGACTTGTTTATTGTTTACTTTGCCATCCCATTCTGTTAAGAAGTCGAAAGTGACAACAGAGTCGGCTGCATAATTCTTTCTTTGGTACTTATCAGTCGTTATTTTACGAAGGGTGTTACCATCTGTATCGGTAATACTGTATTCCACTGTCTTACTATTTCGTAAAAATGATAGGGCTGGTGCTACGGTATCATTATGGTCATCTCCATTTGGTGAAAAAGCTATTTTAGAAGGATCGACAATTTGGTTCTTATCAAATGGGCTAACACCGTAAAATTCACCAGTATATGAATCAGCGAGACCTGTATATCCGTAGAATGAGTTAGCATCATTATTCATTGGGTCAATAATGTTTGCCTTGTTCCAATCGCCTTTAAAACCAACGAATGGTACGGATAGGGTAGGTAATGAATCTTCTACATTTTTGGCTTTTAAGAAAACAAAGCCTTCGATAAAGTATCCGTTTTTCATTGCTTTTTCTAAATCAGCTTTGGCATTTTTTAAATCGATTGTGATCGTGAAATCTTTTGATTTTCCAGCTCCAATGGTAATTTCACTGTCGGATGCAACAATCGCTTTTTTGATTTCCTGAGGAGTCAAATTATTAAATGTATATCCGCCTGCCACATATAGAGCGTCAGAAAGCACGCTGGTATCAACTGTATAGGTTGCATCTTTCTCACTGAAGTTAGTAGCTGTCAGTGTGAAGGAGAACTTATCAGTTGAAATTTCTTTTAATGTGACTTTTCCTTCATTAGTTCCCTTGGCTACAACGTAAACTGGTGAAGTGACTGCTGAATTTAATTTCATTACACCTGCACCTTGGCGGCGTGGTGAATAGTATGTCGTGCCAGCAGGATCTTTAATAGTTTCAGATGTGTTCATTAATAAAGTTTTAGCGCGCTGAACTTTATCCTTGCCTGTTAGGTTCGGGAAAGTTTTTTCTACATACTCTAAAACAAGAGCTGAACCGCCTGATACATGGGGTGCAGCCATGGATGTACCACTCATAACTCCGTATTTATTATCATTTAATGTGGAATAGATTTTTCCACCAGGTGCCGTAATTTCTGGTTTGAAATCTAAATTTGGCGTTACTCCCCAAGAAGTAAAGGTCGACAATTGACCAGCTGTACCATTTTCAAGTTGAATCATTTCCCCGGTAAATTTAACTTTGCCAATGTCACCGGCTGCTTTGATTTTCTCTTCAAACATGGTGCCATCACTCACACGTAGTGAAACTAGTGGAATGGTAGGGCTGTTTAAGGCCATGCTTACAAAATCGCCATGTGCCGGTGTTCCTCTGACAATAACACCAATTGCACCTGCAGTTTCTGCTTGCTTTTGGATTTCTCCATAGTTTGGAGCAGCGCCAGTTCTGACAGCAAAGACAATTTTACCCCTTACATCCTTGTCCTTATATCGATCTGGGTGTCCATCTCCTACATAAACGACATCCTGTTCATTTGTGCCAAAAACATCTAGTGGCAGAGGAGAGGACTGTGTTTTATATCCAGCCGGATAAGTCGTTCCGCCTATTGTTAATTCGAATTTGTCTACAAATACATTCGTGTTTTCTAATGATGCGACAGAAATTGAATCTTTGGAAACGCTTGGTGAACCGACAAGTCCTATATCAGGATTGATTGCAAGAGGATCTGCATATCCATCAGAGATTTGTGCAGAATTCCCTGCTGAGATTGACATCAGCACACCATTATTTACTGCTCTTTCCACTGCTTTTTGTTCTGGATCTTCCGGACTTTGGAATCCTGCGGTTGATCCTAGACTCATATTAAGCACATCTGCACCAAGCAGGAGGGCGTCATCAATAGCCTTAATGTAAATATCGCCCCAAGTAGAAGGCATAGCAGCATCATTGCCAAAAACTTTTAAAGCCAATAATTGTGTTTCAGGGGCAATTCCCTTAATACCACCGGCATCTTTAGAGCCATTGGAGCCAACTGTCCCGCCTACGTGCATTCCATGCATGGATGCATCAGGCCCTAAATCTAATATTTCCTGGTTTTTATCATAATAATTATATCCATATGGAACTTTTGTAGTGTGATACTTTCCTGGGAGATTATTCTTGGATACAACTGAGTCTACATCAGATTTTTTTAATTTAGCTTTACTTTCATCAGTCAAAATCATATCTTTATGGCTAGGATCAATTCCAGTATCAATAATACCGACAACTGTACCCGTACCATTGTACCCTCTGACCCATGTTTCTTCAGCTTTAACAATATCTCCACTTGATACCATTTCTGGTTTTACTTTCGGTCGTTCATATTCATTGGCAATATAAACGGAAGAAACAGTGGAAATACTCTCGATTTTTGAAATGTCCGAAGCCTTCACTTCACCGCTGACTCCGTTTGCAACAACAGTAAAGGAGTTTTCCACATCAAACTTTACGCGTTTTTTATTAACAGAGGAAAGAAAATTGGATTGTTGATCTTTAACTGTGGATTGTAATTCCGATTGTTTTGATTTAGAGAGTTCTTTAAACATAACACCTTGTTTAGTGGCGTAATCAATTGCAGGGCTACCTTCTAGTTCTACAATAACCCGTACCTTTTCATCTGGGTCATATTTACTTACATCCAGTTTCTTTTTTACTGTGTTACTAAAGGGCTTTAGTTTAGTATTTTCATATGTATTAGCGCTCGCTGTTCCTATACCGATTAATAAGTTAGATAAGAGTAATACTAGTGATAGTAAAGCAAAAACTACATTCTTAGTATTTTTGAAATGCAAAGCTCCAACCTCCCCTTCATTTGTCAAAAACTTAAAACTACAAAATCCCTCCCTTGGTTATCAATAATGGAATATAAGGTAAATAACTTACTATCTACCACACTATTAATTTAACACCATGATTATAAATAGTCTTTTTAATTTTTTGATTTTTCAAAAAATGGTGAATACGTCTTAGCTTATTATTGGATTTATACTCGAAAAAAAGAGAAGAGTGGGTAGAAACACATAGGAGAGGATAAGTAGAAAAGTACGAATTTATAAAACATACAAGGCCAGATTAACTTGTGAGAGACAAATAAGAGGAGATATCGGACATTTATTAAAGAAGACCTGAATGGTCAACCAAAAAATCAGAGTTTAATGGACTCTGAGTACGTATTCTTTAAAACTAGATTATTTTTCGATACATCCCGACAGAATGGGGAGCGGTATATTCAAAACCGAATTTCAGATAAAGCTTGTCAGCTGGAATATCTGCTATTAAACTGATGTATGCTCCAGGGGGCACATGGTTATTTAGATAGTCTGTCAGATTTTCCATTATTACTTTACCTAATCCCATTCCTTGCATATCGGGGCTGACAGCTATATCCACTACCTGATAAAAACAGCCTCCATCTCCTATAATTCTGCCCATCCCAATTAGCCTTCCGTTTTCTCTAAGAGATACGGCAAAGATTGAATTCTTCAGTGCGATACCAGCGGCCTGTTTTTCTTTTGGACTCAATCCCGCAGCTATTCGCAAATCTATATATTCCTGAGGGCTGGGTGTGTTATGTATAATTTCAATTCCTTTCTCCATAATATCCTCCTTTGTTTGCATACTACTAATAGCTTACTATACTTCTTTACCAGGTTCTTAGCCATTGTCCTTGAAATAGTCATCTCAGCACTAGCTGGATAGGATTTTCTTCTCCAATTGTAATACTCGATTCCCTAATTATTTTTTGCGCTATTTTTTTGGAAGCAGTACTACAGGCTCTTTTTAATAGTCCTAGTTCAGCTACGCCTCAAGACCTAGCTGGGAATCAAGCTCAGGGTCGTTATAAAGAATATTCTTCCAAGCTAAACTAAAGACATAAGGAGGGAATATCAATGAAAAATCTCGGATTGATCTTAATTGTGCTGGTGGCTGGTCTAATCGTGATCGGTAATATTGGTTCCATTATTACATTGGCCATCACATTAGCTATTTTGTATTTTGCCGTGAAAGGCTTCATGAAGGCAGATACAAATGTGTCGAAAGTGGTTTGGGGAGCAATTGCGGTCATTACATTATTGGCTTCAGTTGGTAATATACCTGCGCTAATTGGCTTGGTGGCTATGTATGTTCTTTATTATCTATATAAGGAGCATAAGCAGGAAAAGGACTATGTGAGTCCTGATGATCCATTTACAAACTTTGAAAAAGAATGGGAACAATTAAATAAAAATTTTAAATGAGGAGTGTGCAGGAAACATGGCAAATTTATTTACTCGTATGAAAAATTCGGTGGAAGCAGATCTTCATGATTTAATCGATAAGCAGGAGGAGCGGAATCCAATTTCAAAATTGAATCAATATTTGAGACAATCCGAAAGAGAGGTTGAACAGGTCCAACAACTAATACAGCGTCAATATCGATTGAAAGAGGAAATGAAGCGTGAATTAACGGTTGCTAAGGAAATGGCTGATAAACGTAAACATCAGGCTCATATTGCTAAGGAAGCAGGTGATGTGAGTGAATTATACGAATTTGCCATTAACGAACAGGCGGTTTATGAGGATCGTTCAGCCAAAATTGAACATCTGCTTGTGCAAATTGGCCTTGATTTAAAGCAGCTTGAAGAGAAGTTTACTTTAATGAAGCAAAAGCTGAAAGATATGCATATAAAGAGACTTGAGCTGATGGGACGGGAAAATATTGCAAAGGTCCATCATAAAATGGACAAATTAATGGAGTTCGGTAAAGATGCAGTAGAGAACGAGGGGCAGCAATCCTTAGAAATTGATGATTATATGACGCAAATAGAAAATAGAGTGAAATCCAATTATTATGAAGCAACGATTGATACCCGCATTGCAGAAATTGAAAAAGATTTAAAAAGGAAGGAAACAGTGAATTAAAAAGTGGTATTCTAGTATGTAGGACGCAGTATTTTGCTGCGTCTGTTTTAGATTAGTAATCAGCAGGTGTTCATCTATGATGAATGACAGATAGGGGGTAGGAATATGCAGAGATATAAAGAAGGCCATTGGGCAGAAAAAATAGTAATTGCTATTTTAATCATTGCTTTAATTGAAATTATCTTTTTTCGCTTTCATGAAATTCTTTTTAGCATATTATTTTCGGGAATTTGTATTTATTATGGCTATTCCCGTTATTCTAAACTATTTGGGAAAATGATATTTTGGATGGGTATAATATCAGGTCTTATAGGCTTAATTAATCTATTCATTGTCAGGCTCATTTTCTTTATTCTTCTTCTCTATTTTATTTCTCAACATCTTCAAAAGAGACGTGAACCTATTCAAATCAAACCTAAAGAATCGTTTGAACAGGAAAAACAGAATGGTGAAATATCTAAGCCTGTGATTACGAATAGAATTTTTGGAAGTCAGCAAACTCCTGAGTACGTATACGAATGGAATGATCTGAATGTGATAAGCGTATACGGAGATACTCATATCAATTTGAGCAATACAGTCTTACCTAAGGAAATATCAGTCATTTCGATTCGGAATGGTATTGGGGACATTGAAATATTTGTACCGTACGATGTTGGTGTGCAAATATCCCATACCTGTTTATATGGAAAAGTGCGTTTATTAGAAGAAAAGGAAAAAGAGCTTAGAAATCAGCAAATTATGTATAGGTCAGAAGGATATAACGAGGCTAGCTATAAAATAAAGGTCGTTACTTCGATTGGTGCTGGCAATTTGGTGGTGAAGTGGATATGAGTATACTAAAACGCCAATTACTGATCTGTATATCAATCTCTCTACTGCTATTTTTAACTATATTCTTATGTTATTATGTAATCTTTTTCTCCTCTGATTGGACTCCTCTATATGAGAAGAAAATCTTTAATGTGCCATTTCTGTTATTTGCGCTAAGTATTGCCCTGTTGTTTGGTGTCTTGTTCGGAATTGCAAGCGGGTTATTCTATAAATCTGAAATAAATCAGTTAAATGATACATTACGAAGTGTGAACCTCGGGGAAAACCTTTCGGAAAAAGAGATTAAGACAAAGGAGTTATCTGAATCTGTCGAGAAAGTAAAACAAATCCAGACAGTCCTTCTTGATCAGGCAAAACGTTCTCAGGCTCTGGCTACTGAAAATTCAGTGGAACAGGAAAAACGAGTTCAGGCAATGGTTAAAGAGGAGAGAAACAGATTGGCCCGAGAACTTCATGATTCTGTCAGCCAACAGCTTTTTGCTGCTTCCATGCTTATGTCAGCTATCAATGAATCAGGTGGGGATGAAGAGACAAGGGAGAAAAAACAGCTTAGGATGGTTGAAAGTATGATTCAACAGTCCCAATTAGAAATGCGGGCCTTACTTTTACATCTCCGTCCTGTACATTTAAAGGATAAAAGCTTGAAGGAAGGCGTAGATAATCTTTTGAGCGAACTCAAACAAAAAATCCCTTTTACGGTAAAATGGAAGGTAGAAGATCTGGAATTGGAGAAAGGGATTGAGGATCATCTATTTAGAATCCTCCAGGAATCCGTTTCGAATACATTACGGCACGCTAAAGCACAATTATTGGAAGTGTATATTATTCAGCATGAACGTTCTTTAATTATGAGAGTGATCGATGATGGTGTTGGATTTACCGCAGATGAAGCAAAGGCTGGCTCTTACGGGTTGCAAAATATGAAAGAGCGGGCGATAGAAATTGGCGGCATTCTAAAGGTGGTTTCGGTACCAAAGCAAGGCACGCGAATCGAAGTAAGAGTACCATTAGTGAATGTAGGTGAGAAAGTATGATAAGAGTATTGTTTGTAGATGATCATGAGATGGTTCGTATAGGTGTTTCTGCTTATTTATCTTCTTTATCCGACATTGAAGTGGTAGGGGAAGCGGAAAATGGACTTAAGGGTGTCGAAATGGCATTGAGCCTAAAGCCTGATGTAATATTGATGGATTTGGTGATGCCAGAAATGGATGGAATTGAGGCAACCAAGCAGATTCTTGCGAAGTGGCCGGAGGCAAAAATAATCATTGTGACGAGTTTTGTTGATGATGAAAAAGTGTACCCTGCTCTTGAAGCAGGTGCAATCAGCTATATGCTAAAAACATCGAAAGCAAGTGAAATAGCAGATTCGATACGCGAAACCTATAAGGGGCAATCCGTTCTGGTACCGGAAGTGACAGATAAACTCATGTCTAAATTTAGGAATGCAAATAAAAGAGATTTGCACGAAGATTTAACATCTAGAGAAATGGAAATTTTATTATTAATGGCGGAAGGCAAGACGAACCAAGAGATAGCAGATCAATTATTTATTGCACTTAAAACAGTTAAAACGCATGTGAGCAATATATTAGGTAAACTTCAGGTTCAGGACCGTACCCAGGCAGTAATTTATGCTTTCCATCATAAATTGATAAAGTAGATTACCGATTGAATGAGTATGCTAATCAATTGTGTTAAGATCATTTTTGTTATGATTTTTAATAATAAATAGTAAAGCTCAACTCCCACTGTTCTAGTACAAATAGATTTGAGTTTTATTTTATTGGTGGGTATATATTCAAGTATATAGTGAGTTGGGTATTCCATAATCAGAAATAGATTTCGTTGGTAGATTCAGCTGTAGAATCTATCAATATCAAAGGAAAGATAAATATAAATCCATTTTAGTAAGTAGTCTTTACTGCAGAATAGTGTAGGATACTATCAGATGGGAATAACAATATATCACTCCCTTGCCGACAGAAGAGGGGATTTTTTGTGTATTTTTTAAATTTCCATAGAAAGATAGTTTCGTATTCGGGTAAGATAAATAATGTAAAGGAGCAGAAAGAAGGTATAAAATAAAATGATTGATCAAGCACAACAAGGAGTTAAACAAAAAATAAAGAAGGAAAAAATATGGACAAGAGATTTTGTCTTCATTTGTATTACAAACTTCCTGATCTTTTTAGGTTTTCAAATGACCTTGCCGACAATTTCGTTGTACGTTAAACATCTAGGTGGAAGTGACCAGCTTATAGGAGCGGTAGTCGGGATTTTCACATTTTCAGCTTTGCTGATTAGGCCCTTTGCCGGCAAGGCATTAGAAACGAAGGGAAGACGAATTGTCTATTTCGGAGGTTTAATTGTTGTTATCCTTACCCTCGGGTCATTTGGCTTTATGGCAAGTATTGCTTTGCTGTTCATGATGCGGATTATTCAAGGATTGGGTTGGGGAGCATTAACTACAGCTACTGGTACGGTTGCTTCAGACTTGGTTCCGGCATCAAGACGGGGGGAAGGAATGGGTTACTTTGGGCTGTCCGGAAATATTGCGATGGCTATTGGGCCATCTCTTGGTCTTGCTTTGGTTGTTATGATGCCATTTAATCAGTTTTTCTTAATTTGTGCTATTCTAGGAATTATTGCTCTTCTGGTAGCAACGCAGATTAAGTTCAAGAAAGCTGAGAAAGTGACAGTACAGCCAACCGGTAAGAAGATACTTGATTTATATGAAAAAAGCTCGTTAAAACCATCCATACTGGCATTTTTCATCACATTTACTTTTGGGGGAATAGCTACTTTTCTTCCTTTATATACAACACAAAAGGGAATCGATGGAATCCAGTGGTATTTTGTTATCTATGCATTATCTGTTATGTTGACAAGAACGTTTGCCGGGCAATTATATGATCGCAAAGGGCACAAGGCTGTATTTATACCGGGGACATTATTAATTTTTATTGCTATGCTATTACTATCCTGGTTGCCTAGTACGAGCATGATGTTGTTTGCGGCTTTCCTTTATGGATTTGGCTTTGGTAGTGTTCAGCCAGCCTTGCAGGCATGGGCAATTGATCAGGCTCCTCAAAATCGAAAAGGAATGGCTAATGCTACATTTTACTCGTTCTTTGACTTAGGCATAGGGATAGGAGCCGTGATTTTCGGACAGATTGGACATTCATTTGGCTACAGCAGCATTTATATGACAGCGGCTGTGTCCGTATTCATGTCGATGGTTATTTACGTACTTATAACCCGTGAGAAAGCAGTTCGCTAATTGCTTAATTACGTATAAAAATCCAGGTGAGTCATTGATCACCTGGATTTTTTATATAGATGCTCTTTTCTCTTTTTTTACCGGATGAATGTGATTGGAAGAGGATATTTCAGTTGAGGTATCCAAGCAGATTATTAACCTACCATTTGCTAATAAAGAAATTGTGACTATTATAAAAGAACTTGGTTTCACTGAAACGATTGGTCAGATCGATGGAAGAATCACTTCGATAGAATTTGGTAATTATTTCCGTTATAATAAGAGGGATTTTATAATTGGTTGGGGGAGGTTTGAGGATATGTATGATGTTATAGTTATTGGAGCAGGACCAAGCGGTGCGAGTGCTGCATTATTCACTGCCAAAGCAGGTAAAAAAACATTAGTGTTGGATAATGATAAAAGTGTCACTAAACGTGCCTGGATTGAAAATCACTATGGTGTAGAAGAAATTGCTGGACCTGATCTTATTGCTATCGGTAAAAAACAGGCTGAGAAATTCGGCGCTGAATTCAAGGTTGCAACCGTTGAAAAAATAGAGGTGGCGAATGATGGAGTTATCATTCAAACGGAAGAATCCAGCTATATGGCAAGTGAAGTTATCTTGGCTTCCGGTTTGTTAGTTGACCTCGCTGAAGCTTCAGGCATCAAAACAAAGGATGGTACTGAACCGCGTATTAAAAAAGTGATTGATGTCGATGATTCCGGTAAAACCTATCTTGATCATGTCTGGGCAGCCGGCACAGTTGCTGGTGTGAGCATGCATACAATTATAACAGCAGGGGACGGAGCAAGAGTCGCGATAAATGTAATCAGTTCTCTGAATGGGGAACGTTATGTTGACCACGATATTCTAAAATCTTAAATTAAATGAATTGTAGAATGATATGGTAACGGCTCATTAATGGGTCGTTCTTTTGTTTGACTCTGTTTGTAGATAATGTTCGTTTTTGAATTCTCGTTCTTATTCAACTAAGGCGAAGATTAGTTGAATAAGAGAAGCGATGCTTTTATGTCGTATTTGACCAAAATTATGCAGTAAGAGGAGCTAGATTAACAGAGTCATTTATGAATAACAACCCTAGTGCCAATTGGAACTCTAGATGATAATTCTAGAACATCATGATTAAACATCCTAATACAACCATGTGAGACATTCTTACCGATTGAAGCTGGGGTATTTGTTCCATGTATACCGTAATGAGGCTTTGACAAACCCATCCAAAGAACTCCGAATTGTCTTCCAGGATTACGTTGTTTATTAATTATCTTGTATGTCCCAGTAGGTGTTGGTGATAACATTTTTCCAACTGCAATTGGGTAAGCTTTTATCAGCCTATTTCCGTCAAAAAGTTTTAATTGATGTTTCGATGTTGATATGTCAATCCATCTCGCCATGAATAACAACTCCAATTTTTAATATTGTATGAAGTAATTTAGGTATTTGTTAATTAACAGACATTAGCAGCAATATATACGAACAGAGCCCTTTGTTTAGTACTAATTTGTACAGCTTCCAGGTACTGAGATAGAAGATAACTGCATATAAAAAGCCAATCTTCTTCTCAAAGATTGGCATGAATCTGTTTAATTATTTTCAGATAACTCGGCATCTATTTCTGCTAAAAGCTCGCCTGCTTTACGATCATTTATCACGAGGTCTGCATAAAAATCAAAATTAGTAGGCTCTAAATTAATAATAACCAGTTTCGCACCATTTTGCTTAGCAATTAAAGGGAACTGATTAGCAGGTGTCACTGATAACGATGATCCGAGAACAATAAACAGGTCTGCTTTTTCACTTTCAGCCTCAGCCATCATGAATGGTTTTTCAGGCAGCATTTCACCAAATAAAATGACGGATGGACGAAGCTTACCGCCACACTCACATTGATAGGATTCATTTAAATACATTTCACTGCCATATTCCTTACCGCATGTTTGGCAATGCACCTTTTGTAAGGTTCCGTGCAACTCTGCTACTCGATTGCTGCCGGCTTCCTGGTGGAATCCATCCACATTTTGCGTGATAATACTTTGTATAATACCTTCCTGTTCCCATTTAGCGAGAATAGAATGGCCTTTATGTGGGCCGTGTTCCTTCACTCCTACCACACGCTGGCGATAAAATTCAAAAAATTCTTTGACATTTTGATTAAGTGCATCTGTACTGGCAATAGTGCCTGGATCTTGCTTCTTCCACAATCCGTTATTAGTTGAGCGGAAATCTGGTAATCCGCTTTCAGTCGAAAAACCTGCACCTGTGAAGATAACGGTGTAGTTAGATTCTTTTAATAAAGTAGCTAGTTTGGACAAAATATTTGCCTCCTATTTTAGATCCTATATAAATGGTTATTTCATCATTATATCATGAGCCAATCGGCTATTATAAATCATTGGTTTCGCGAAAATACAACGCGTTTTATGAGAGAATAGAAGAAACTATTCGAATAATCGAGAATCAGCTTCGAACGTGGAGTTTCTATTCGCATTTTTATGTTATAAAAGAGGACCCAAAAATGAGTTTGATTAAAGCGAGCAGGTTTATGAGTTTGATTCTTCGTCACAAACCGGAATCGATCGGAATAACCCTGGACGAGCATGGATGGGCGAATGTCGAGGAATTGATTAAGGGTATTTCTAAAAAATATCCTTTTGATATGAACATCTTAGAGGAAATTGTGCGAACCGATGATAAGCAGAGATACGCTTTTAATGAGGACAAGACGCTTATTCGAGCAAATCAAGGACATTCCATTTCGGTTGATGTAGAGCTGGAAATCGTGGACCCACCGGAGTTTTTATGGCACGGTACAGGAGAAAAGTATACAGAATCCATTGAACGTATTGGACTGATTCCTAAGAGTCGTTTGTATGTTCATCTATCATCTGATGAAGAAACGGCAATCAATGTAGGAAAACGCCATGGAAAACCGGTTGTGTATCGTGTACGAAGTGGTGAAATGATGAAACAAGGATATGTGTTTTATCGATCAAAAAATCATGTTTGGTTAACAAAAACAGTACCGGTTGAGTTTTTGGAGGGCAATGAAAAAGATAAAAGAGGGATGTAACATTTAGTAGATGTGTTAGCTAGAACTCTTAACAAAATCTCATCAAAATATTTCTTGCCCCTTCGTTCTGCGATGATTTATAACAACTATTTTAGAAATCTGGATCTAATTGTACTTTTCTAAAAAGGGGTTTCATTCAATATTGTCGAATGTAGGAAACAAGGGGAAGGCGGCTGATTGTAAATTACAAGAAATAATGAGGTGGGAATAAATGGATAAAAATGTACGTGAGCTTCTGGATAATGCTATTGCGATGCGGGAAGATGGTCGTGCAAAACAGGATTCGGCTATCTTAAATCATGCACTTAATCTTCTGTTAAATCTATCAGAAAATGATCCGGAAAATGCAGAAATAAATTATCAAATTGGGATTGCCTTTGATAATTCTGGGTTATGTAAAAAAGCAATTCCATACTATGTTAAAGCAATCGAAAAAGGTCTATCCGGTACTAATCTACAAAGATGTTTCCTTGGTTTAGGAAGCAGTTACCGGATTTTGGGATATTATAAAAAAGCTGTTGACATCCTTCATCGTGGTGTGACGGAATTTCCTGAACATCGAGCCCTGCAAGTCTTTTATTCTATGGCATTATATAACACAGGGGAATATAAAAGGGCTATGGAAATTGTCTTAATGAATCTAATGGAAACTACAAATGATGAAATCCTTCAGTACTATAAGCGTGGTATTTCATACTATGCCCAGCACCTTGATGAAATTTTAGATTTAGACAATCCTTAAATCGGAATTACCTCACCCTGTAGGTAGAATAGGCTAACTGTATATAACCTTTTTACTTAGAAGAAGCATTCTATATGATTGGACAGTGATCTCTGGTTGCCATGTATGTTTCGTGGACGATCGATGTGATTTACGGTTGGTGCAATTGGAGTATTAAATAAAGAAGAAGTAAAATAATAGTTACTAAAAAATTCAAGAATTTAAAAAGGGCAAGTCATAGTGACGGCCCTTCTATTGTTATTGGTACAAGTTATAAAGAATAAAGGACTGTATCAAGATTATGGATTTAACTGATTGATGCTATTACTTTTCTTGATTTCGTCACGAATTTCCTTTAGATATTCATTTTTTTGTTTCATTAACTTTAAGATAGTAAGTGCTACATAAATAATAAAAACGATAATTCCTAAGTATACCAATATAGAAATAAATCCAAATAAAGATGCCACAAACATAAGTTAACCACCTCCAGACAATAATGATTTTACCTTATTTTTCCTCGTAATCTATTGTTTTTTTAAAATATATTTTCGACTTGTGTCTAAAATGACAAGTTTAAAATGTACCATTTACTCATTTCCGCGGTATCAAAATTTGATCGATATCTAGAATATTTATTACGCCTTCATGAGGCAATCAGCCATTCTCATTCTTTGAAGAGTAGGCTTACTTTCAAAGAATGGAAGTTACAATGGATATTATTTGAAATTTTTCATATTTTCTCTTGAAACTTTAGCGCTGAGAAGTGATAATAGTTTATATTATCTGAAAATTAAACATAGGGGATATGCAGAATGAAAGTAGTTAAATTTGGGGGAACTTCTCTTGCATCCGGTGAGCAGTTGAATAAAGTTTTTGAGATTGTCGTATCAGATCCACAACGTAAAATTGTGGTAGTTTCGGCACCAGGTAAACGATTTTCATCCGATACAAAAGTGACTGATTTGCTCATTGCATGTGGAGAAAGCTGGTTAAATGGGGCTTGTGATCAATACTTATTTGATATGGTTATTGATCGATACCGATTAATAGCAGAAGATTTATCTATTTCAGGCTCTGTCGTCGAAAGAATTAAAGCTGATTTATTGGAAATTCTTAATGGAGACCTAAGTGATAAGGGGCAGTTTATGGATGCCGTTAAAGCCAGTGGAGAAGACAATAATGCCAAATTGGTAGCTGCTTTTTTCCAAGCCAGAGGTGTTGAGGCTGAATATATGAATCCTCGTGAGGCAGGATTAATCGTCAGTGATGAGCCGGGGAATGCTCAGGTTTTAGCAGAATCGTATGCCAATCTGTATCATTTAAGAAATAAAAAAGGAATCGTCATATTTCCAGGATTCTTTGGTTATACAACGGATGGAAAGGTGATGACGTTCCCGCGGAGCGGCTCGGATATTACAGGTGCAATTCTGGCTAATGCAGTTAAAGCTGATTTATACGAAAATTATACAGATGTTGATGCCGTATTTTCTGTTAATCCAACGATTATTAATAAACCAAAGGAAATCAGTGTATTGACGTATCGAGAAATGCGTGAACTTTCCTATGCTGGCTTTAGTGTTTTACATGATGAAGCATTAATTCCCGCCTTTAAAGCAGGGATTCCAGTGAATATTAAAAATACGAATAATCCGTTATCTCCTGGGACCATGATTGTGAATAAAAAAGAGTTAACCAATGGTCCGGTTGTCGGTATTGCAAGTGACAATGATTTTTGCAGCATTTATGTTAGCAAGTATTTAATGAATAGAGAAATAGGCTTTGGACGTAAACTTCTTCAAATCCTTGAGGATTTAAAGTTGTCCTATGAGCATGTTCCTTCTGGAATTGATGATTTGACTGTTATTTTAAGACAGAATCAAATGGACTCTGAGCTTGAAGGGATTATTAGAAACCGGATTATAGAGGAATTAGAGGCTGACGAAGTGAAAATTGAACACAATTTATCCTTGATTATGATTGTAGGAGAGGGAATGCGTTCGAATGTTGGTACGGTTGCCAGGGCATCCAAGGCTTTGTCTGATGCCGGCATCAATATCGAAATGATCAATCAGGGGTCTTCTGAAGTCAGCATGATGTTTGGTGTGAAAGAACTTCAGGAAAACCGAGCAGTGGCTGCTCTTTACAATGAATTTTTTACCAGTGTGAGCGTGTAAGGAAAAGTGGTAAATCCATTATAGAAATGTTTCATGATGTCATTTACGAAAGAACAAAACATTTCTATATTAATAGGATACTAACCGGAGTGGTTGATGCAGGGACGGAGGAACCGATATGGTAAAGGCAATCATGTTTGACCTCGATGATACATTGTTATGGGATCAAAAAAGTGTTCAGGAAGCCTTCAGGGTAACCTGCAGGTTGGCTATAAACAAATATCAGATTGATCCAGTGCAGCTGGAAGAATCAGTAAGAAAGGAAGCCGCTAAACTGTACAGCTCCTATGAAACATTCGCATTTACACAAATGATTGGGATAAATCCATTTGAGGGGTTATGGGGCGATTTTCAGGACAACCATGAGCAATTTCAAATAATGGCTCAAATTATGCCGCTCTATCGCAAGGATGCGTGGACGAATGGATTGAAAGCATTGGGAATAGAGGATGCGGATTTAGGCAAGGAATTAGCAGAAAAGTTTCCTGAAGAAAGAAGAAAACATCCCTTTATTTATGAGGATACCTTTGAAGTGCTGGACCAATTAAAGGGATGTGTTAAGCTTCTTTTACTGACAAATGGCTCACCGCAATTGCAAACAACAAAACTGGAAATAACACCTGAAATAGCTCCTTATTTCGATCATATTGTTATTTCAGGGGATTTTGGACAAGGGAAGCCGGCTCCCGAACTCTTTGAACATGCTATAGGGTTATTAGAGGTTGAAAAAGAAGATGTCCTAATGGTTGGAGATAATCTGATGACAGATATTCTCGGTGCCAATCGGGCAGGAATAAGATCTGTTTGGGTAAACCGCTATCTTAAAGTAACGGATCAAGTGAAGCCTACCTATGAGATTAAGAAACTGGCAGATTTACTACCATTGCTGCAGGAAATATAACTATGACCTGAATTAAATTTTACAAAGTGTCGCGGAGACCAATTCATCCTTTAGGGGTAAAACCCCGGGGTTGAATTGGTTTTTTACTTTTAGCTGTTTTCGTAGTGATGATTTATCTTTACTTACTTCAGTAAGACTATATTTTAAAAGTGCCTATTTTTGCGACTATCAGTATTCATATTGACCCAATAGCTCCTTGACATCGGATATGTAAATAGCTACCATGAGTACATTGCAATTTTACAATTATTGGTGGGTTAGTTTAAATATATCTTGAAAAGTCGGTGTATAGCTGTGGGGGAATTAAGAAATAAATGGACTGAGGAAACTAAGTTATTGATAGCTGCGACGGTGTTGCTGATCATTTATTTGTCTCCGATGTTTATACTTGGTGAAAATTCTCATATACGGGTGCATGATAACTTAGATTCCAATATCGCTTGGTATAAGGTTCTGAAGGATAATCAAATGCTGTTTGGGCCGATAAATGAGACTATTCCACAAATCATTAATGGTTTGCCGAGGAATGCAATTGGAACCGAATTCAGCGGAATTGAGTGGCTCCATTATTTAATACCATCCATGACGGCATATTCAATCAGTCAGGCGATTACCAGGATCTTTGCGTTTATAGGCATGTACCTCTTACTTAAAAAGCATTTTGTTAGAAAAGAGGAATATGGCTTTATTCGTGTATTCGTTGCACTGGCCTTTGCTTTGACTCCTTTTTGGCCATCCGGAATGCTTGCAACATTAGGTCATCCATTAGCCTTGTATGCTTTTTTAAATATTAGAGGCAGAGATAGTAAATGGACGGATTGGCTCATTTTAATCCTACTGCCTTTTTATTCGAGCTTTGTCCTGGGGTTCTTTTTCTTCCTGGTGGCTATGGGATTGCTTTGGCTTTATGATTGGATCAAGAAAAAAGACCCTAATTGGAAGTTCTTCGGCAGTATTGCTTTAATGACTTTTATTTACTTGTTGATTGAATATCGCTTGGTTTATTCTTTAGTATTTCCTGAAGAGCCCAACAGCCGGGATGAATATTTCAGCTCAGCATTAGGATTTGCGCGATCTGTACGGCTTATATTTAAAAATTACATAATTGGACATAATCATGTATTAACGCTTCATCAATATATTATTTTGCCTGTGTCATTTATAGCTTTATGGTTTATTTATCGGAATAAGCTTTGGAAAAGTGAGAAACGCTATGTGCAGCTGTTTATTTTGAATTTTATTTTGTCTGCGTGGTATGCGTTTTGGTTTTATGAGGGATGGGCATCCTTGAAAGAACAAATTTCACTTTTAAATAATTTTAATTTTGCCCGTTTTCATTTCCTGAGACCGTTAGTTTTGTACTTATTGTTTGCCCTGTCCTGCCGCATTCTTTGGAAAAATGGAGGGGGATGGAGGCAGTTTTCAAAAGGGGTCATTGTTGCTCAGCTGATTGTCTTATTTATGTACAATCCGGAAGTGTATTATGGAAGACTGAATGCACCGACTTTTAAGGAGTTTTATGCTGTTGACCAATTTACTGAGATTAAAGATTATATTGGAAAACCTCAGGATACGTACAGAGTGGTGAGTATAGGATTACATCCTGCCATTGCTCAATATAATGGCTTTTATACCTTGGATACGTATAACAATTACTATCCATTAGCGTACAAGCATCAGTTCCGAGAAATTATTGAGGGTGAGCTGGATAAGAACGCTCAGCTTAAAAAATATTTTGATAAATGGGGCGGGCGTTGTTATATTTTCGTGGATGAGCTTGGAAAGAAATATGATTACGAAAAAAATACATCCAAAACAATAAAAAATTTAGAGTTGAATACGAATGTACTGAAAGAAATGGGCGGTCAATATATAATCTCAGCTGTACCTATTGTGAATGCAGAGGAGAATAACCTTGAATTGATGGATGTTTTTGATCATGAAGATTCAGCGTGGAAGATCTATCTATATCATGTCATGTAAAGGAGTTACTCATAATGAATCTGCCTGTATTAACCATTGTTGTGCCTTGTTACAATGAACAGGAGGTATTGTCTAAAACATCTGAAGAGCTTTCATCCATTCTAAAAGAGTTATTGGACTCCGGTGTAATCTCAGAAAGAAGTGCTATTTTATTTGTGGACGATGGCAGTGTTGATGATACCTGGGATTTAATACAAATGGAGAGTGTACAGAATAGGTTAGTCAAGGGCCTGAAATTAGCTGGCAATGTGGGTCATCAAAATGCATTGCTCGCTGGTCTGGCGACGGCTCAAAAGCATTCCGATTGTGTCATCTCCATCGATGCTGATTTACAGGATGACATTCAGGTCATAAAAGAGATGGTTGAAAAATACAACCAGGGATATGATATTGTCTATGGGGTCCGAGATCAGCGGAAGAAGGATACTATATTCAAGCGGACCACAGCGCTTAGCTTTTATCGTATGATGGGTAAATTGGGAATTAAACTAATTCCTAATCATGCAGATTTTAGATTAATGAGCAAGCGTGCATTGGGAGAACTCTTAAAATATAAGGAACGGAATTTGTTCTTAAGAGGGATGATTCCGATGATTGGCTTTTCCTCCGCTGAAGTCTTTTATGATCGGAAGGAAAGAGAAGCGGGAGAGTCTAAATATCCGTTGAAGAAAATGATTTCATTTGCGCTTGATGGGATTACCTCCTTTAGTGTTGCGCCGATACGCTGTGTTACCTACATTGGCATTTTGACGCTGTTTATCAGTGTGGTCGCAGGCAGCTATGCTCTGATTCAAAAAACACTGGGGAATACACAATCTGGCTGGACTTCCATTATGATTTCTCTATGGATTATTGGCGGGCTGCAGTTGATTGGTATTGGAATAGTGGGTGAATACATTGGCAAGATTTTTAAAGAGGTTAAACAAAGGCCGATATATGCCATTGATGTGGACAACTATACTGAAGATCAAAAAGACCAGGCGAACCAGGAAAATCAATATAAATCTCGTTAACAGGAATATATATGTATCATTGGTTTGAAAACAGGAAGGAAACTACATGACGCTTGATGCTATTACACATTATATACAGCTGTATGGATACTGGGTGATTATCTTTGTTTTATTTTGCGGGATTGTAGGTATTCCTGCACCTGAAGAAACATTTGTTATTTTTATCGGTGCTGTCATTGCTGAACAAAACCTTAATTTTCTTTGGGCCATTTGCGCTGCTCTATTGGGTGCTAATGTGGGCATGTTTTTTACCTATATGATTGGAAGGAAGCTTGGGACATCCATTATCCAGAAGTATGGAAATCTAGTGAAAATCACACCGGAACGCTGGCAGAGTATGCATACAAGGTTTGATCGATTTGAAAATAAAATGGTTGTTATAGGGTATTTTTTGCCGGGAATTAGACAGCTAACTCCCTATATGTCAGGAACACGTGAATTACCCTATGCAAAATTTTCCTCACTCGCATTTTTAGCAAGCTTACTATGGACAACCCTTTATATGACGATTGGATTTTATTTCGGAAATATGATTGGTCTCAAGTATTTGAGCTTCATTGCGGTCATTTTTTTCTTGATTTTCATCGTAGTACTTGCATGGAAAAACTGGTTCTCTCCTGCGAGAAATAAAATTAGACTTTAAAAATATTTTACATATAGTTCATATAATGTAGAGAAACAGAAGCCGCTGTCGGATAATCCTGACAGTGGCTTCTGTTTTAACATATCTTATATCTTTTTTGTTTTGAAAATCGTTACCGCAACAGCAAGGCATATTCCGACCATGCCGGCAGATAGTGCAATCGGAGTGACAAACTCTCCCGGTGCTTCAAGACCTGTCAGGAGACTCATGGCTTCAGTTAGCTTTATCGGTGTGAAAGATTCTAGCTTTGGGAAAAGTCCGATGAGATAAACCGCCAGTACAGTACCCCCAGTTCCGAGTAAAACAGTGGTATTACTGGAGGATAGTGTAGAAAACAGTACCATAAATGACAGCACCCAAAGCCCGAAAATCCAGTAACACATTGCTGCAAAGCTGGTGTACATAGCGGTGGTATTATCCCAATAAAAAGCATTATAAGCATAAGTGATAGCAAAACAAATCCAATAGCAAGCTGTCCATGATGTAAATATCATCATGCTCTTTGCGATAATGAATTTCCAGCGAGAGAGACCCTTTGTCAGAACAGGGATGAGTGTTCCTTTTTGATATTCTGAAGTAAAGGATCCACTGCATAGCAGTATAAAAATAATCAGGGCTATTGGCATGTTTTTATAAAACTGAGTCCAGGAGGTTAAGGCATCTACTGTAACCTCTGTAACGACAAGACCCGATCCCTCCAGAGAGTCTGCCATCATCTCCATCATCCATGGAGTTATCTTTGCTATGGCTGGATTCATAATCCCGAAAAGTACAAATACTAGCAGTAGAATGAGCATTCGTCCTGTTCGACTCCATTCCATCCACTCTTTTTTGAAAAAAGCTAGAAAAGATTTCATTTACTGACGACCTCCATAAACAGAGATTCCAGCGATAGCTCCTGCTTTTCGAAACGGCGGAAAGGGATATGATTCTCCAAAATAAAACGTAGGACAGCTTCTGTCTGTACCTGGTCAGTTCGTTCCAGCAATAGATGTTTCTCATTACTTTTTTTCATACTTTGAAAAGCAGCAAGCAGTTTTTCCGTATCTTCAGGATACTCCAACTCAATTTCATACCCGATGCTTGCATGGTCTCTTTTTAACTGTTCCATTGATTCCTGGAATACAATTTTTCCATCGTGAAGGAATGCGACCTCATCACATATACGCTCAACATCGGATAGGATATGCGTGGAAAAGAGAATGGTTGTATGTTCCTTTGCTGCTGTAAGAATATCTAGAATTTCCCTTCTTCCGACAGGATCGAGAGAGGAGGTAGGTTCATCGCAAATCAGCAGCCTAGGTCGGTTGAAAAGCGCTTGTGCAATTCCTAGCCGTTGCTTCATGCCGCGTGAAAATCCTTTGATTCGCCGTTTCTCATTGGAGAGTCCCACAAGCTCCAGAAGCTCCTTGGTACGAGCCTTGATACTCGAAGATGACATCCCTGTGAGCTCACCGCAAAAATGCAAATATTCCATAGGAGTCATAAAAGAATAAAACTCAGGTACATCAGGTAAATATCCAATAAGCCGATTTGTAGGAGTATCGCCGTAGCGAACCTTTTCTCCGCCAACAGTAATCTCTCCGCTGTTTGCCTCCAGCAAGCCAAGAATGATTTTCATAGTCGTGGTTTTCCCAGCACCATTCTGACCCACAAAACCAAAAACAGTATGCTCCGGTACAGAAAAAGTGACATCCTCTAATACTTTTTTATCTCCAAACCGCTTTTTAACATGAGATAAAGTTAACATATTCATCATGCATCCTCTTTTCCCAGCAGGAAATACAGAATGGGTCCTATGAATTGCATGCCGATTATCACGATAACTAGCCACATGGTACGACTGCCGCGCTTATAGGTCTTATGAGTCAAAATATGATGTATGGTAAAACCCAGCAATGTAAATTCTGCAATAACCAAAGGGATAATAAAGGGTAAGAATTCTTTGATTTCATTCATAATATTTTACTCCTTCCGTAAGTTCTCTTTGTATTCTCTGAAATTCCAGATCGTCTTGAAGTGCTGTAAATAATGGATGCTTAAAAGACTCCAATACACTCTTTGCCACAAGGCGCATATTTCGGGGTGGTGATGCCCCTAGGTCAAGCTTGCTAATCCATTCATCCAGCCTGTCAAAATAAGTATCCCCGTGGAGAATCGCGTGCTTATGGGTAAAAAGCACTCGAGCTGTCTGAACATATTGCCTTAGCATTGCCAATGCCTTTTCTTTTTCTCCATTTGTGATATAGACAAGTGCTGCCTGATAGAAAAATTGTGCTGCGCTATTCGGATGCAGGGTGACTAAATCATACAGCTGAATCAATCCTTCTGTTTTTTTAATCGTTTTTTCACATACTGCAGGGTCATCCATATGAATGACTAGGTATTGGACCGCAGTTGCAATCAGCGATATCAAATGTAGATACATATTGATTTGTGTATAGCTTTTGGCTTTTTCTAAATCCCCGACAGCCAAATAAGCCTGCGCCAAAATTGAATCACTTTGGTGAGAAATACGAGTCGGATCTGCCATCATCTCCAATGCTTCAATGACTTCTGCAGCTTTACCGAGTTGGAGGTTGATTACAGCTTTCACAGTAATAGCATCATTACAAATATCTATTACTTTACAATTTTCCTCAATATGCTCACAAAGTGTTACAGCTTCGTGCAAAATTCTTTGTTGCTCATCCTGGTCTTTTGCGAGAGGAAAATGGTTCAGCCAAAGGATGCACATCTGGAGTAAAAAGGGATAACAGGAATAATAGCGGCGAACCAGTTCTCTTGATTTATTCATTACTTCATTAAAGGGCAGTCTTGTATAGTCAGAAGCAAGCTCCACATATAGCTTTTGGATTTGTTCACGACTCAACTGTGCTTCATAGCCCAGCAATTCATCTATACTTACATCTAAAAAGGATGCGAGCTGGGGTAATAGTAAGATGTCCGGCAAGCTCTGTTTATTTTCCCATTTAGATACGGATGCTTTCGTAACGCCGATGAAATCCGCTAATTCCTTTTGGGTGAGTTTCTTTTTACGGCGCAGGTTAGCAAGGTTATGCGAAAAATTTAATGAGTACATACAACTACCTCCTATACCTATTGTAACCATAGATGCTATAAAGCTAAATGGAGCAATACGATATTTTTCGATACAAAATCAACTGTCGAGAAACTTTGTGTTAAACAGTCGACAATTAATAAGTCCTAGGGTTTTGTAATGATGATGCAATGAATGTCAGTTCAACAGGAACTCCAATCATAAATCCAATCTCCAAGTGGCTTACTTATTATAGGTATAGGTTTATTGTCTTTGGTAATTAATAATCGTTCATCCAAATCGTTGTTTATTTATGTAAATTAAATGGGTTATTGTTATTATGAATAAGGGAAGGTAAAAGTACTTTTTGGAACTCTTTGAAGAAATGAGTTTTTTATGTTTTCTTTTCGCTTTAATTATTTGATAATTAGGAAAATAAGGGAGGGTATGTGGAAAAAAATCTACACAAAAAGCTAGTTGTTTTTAGGTATAGAACTGAATAGGACTGATTTATTTTACATACATTTAGTTTAGTTGGCTTTTTATTTTGTAGGAATCGTAATTTTTAGTATTGAAGATTCCTATAAAGAAACGAACCTATAGTTCTCGGCTAATTTAAGGATGTTCAATAGAGCATCCTTTATTTCATAATTGGGGAGTGAGAAGATGTTAGAACAACTTAAACCAAAACGTATCAAAGAGGGAGATACAGTGGGCGTTATTGCTCCTGCCAGTCCTCCGAAGAAGGAGGCCCTTCAAAAAGCACTGTCTTTTCTGGAAGAGGATTTAGGTCTTACTGTAAAAATGGGCAGCCATATCTATAAGGAATATGGTTATCTTGCAGGCGAAGACGCTGATCGGGTGGAAGATCTTGAAGCGATGTTTAAGGACGAAGATGTAAAAGCCATTATCTGTGCTTGTGGAGGATATGGGACGGCGCGAATTGCGGATGCCATCGATTATGACGTAATCAGAAATAACCCAAAGATTTTCTGGGGATATTCCGATATTACATTTATACATACGGCGATTCGACAAAAGACTGGCTTAGTCACCTTTCACGGGCCTATGCTTGCATCTGATTTAGGTAATGAAGATATTCATCCTCGCTCTAAGGAATCATTTAAACAGCTGTTTCAATCTGAAGAATTGATCTATACAGAGGATATCTCTCCATTGCACCCCATTATCGAGGGAGAAGCGGAGGGAGAATTAGTAGGAGGCAATCTAAGCTTGATGACAACGACCTTGGGGACTCCCTTTGAAATAGATACGAAGGGAAAGATACTTCTAATAGAAGATATTTATGAAGAGCCAAGGAATATCGATATTTTCTTAAATCACTTATGGTTGGCTGGAAAGTTAAATGATATTGCCGGTCTAGTCATTGGTGATTTTGCCGATTGCGAGCCAAAAAGCAGACGAACACTCACCCTCGATGAGGTGTTGACTCACTATACAAAATTGATTAATAAGCCAGCTATGAGTGGATTTAAAATTGGCCATTGCAATCCACATGTCGGAGTACCACTTGGCGTGAAAGCCAAAATCAACACGATAGAGAAGACACTTACCATTGAAAGCGGCATTGCTGATGAAGATTAGTAATATTGAAACCTATCGTATACAAGTTCCTTTACTTAAACCATTTAAAACAGCATTACGGAATGTAAACAATGCTGACTCTGTTTATGTGAAAATTCAATGTGATAATGGCCTGGTTGGATGGGGAGAAGCAACCGCAACTGCTGTTATTACTGGTGATACATTACAATCAATAGAAACAGCGATTCACGATTTCTTTAAACCCTATTTAATAGGAAAAGATATTTTGAGTTTCGAAGAGATCTTTCATGATCTTTCCGCTATTATGACAAGGAATTCAAGCGGAAGAGCGGCAATTGATATGGCCATTTATGATTGTTTGGCCCAGAATAGTAAGCTGCCTCTCTATCAGTATTTAGGTGGCAGAAGCTCTCAGCTTGAAACGGACTTTACGGTAAGTGTGGATATCCCTCACGTAATGGGGGAGGAGGCATTGGAATATGTGAAGAGCGGTTTTACGACCTTAAAGGTTAAAGTAGGTCTCGGTAATATAAATGAAGATATTGCCAGAGTGAAAGAAATTAGAAAGTGTGTGGGGAATGAGATTACGATACGTCTGGATGCTAACCAGGGATGGACAGCGAAGGAAGCGATTCGGGCAATCAGCCGTATGGAAGATATGGGTTTACAAATTGAATTGGTGGAACAACCGGTGAAGGCAGATGATTTGGAAGGGCTCAGACAAGTAACGAATCAGGTGAATACATGTATTATGGCAGATGAAAGTGTATTTACCCCAAGGCAAGCCTTAGAGGTCATTCGTACACGGAGTGCAGACATGATTAATATTAAATTGATGAAAACTGGGGGGATTTTTTACGCCCAATACATTAATCAATTAGCTGAGGCGGCAGGGATGGAATGTATGATGGGCAGTATGATTGAAACGCATTTAGGTTTAACCGCTGCTGCTCACCTTGCTGTAAGTAAACGTAATATTACCCGCTATGATTTTGATGCCCCTCTCATGTTATCCCGCTCCTTGGTTGAAGGGGGCATACAATATAATGGAAGTAAATTTATGTTACCTGAAACGGATGGATTAGGTATCAGGAATATTCAGCTCAAGTGAGAGGGGATCACAAAGTGGGAGATACTCCTAAAATCATGACTGTTAATGTAGCTGTAGCAACCGTTTGGACTACTAATCAGTCCTATAGAGAGCTTGATCGGCCAGCCATTAGCCATCCGGTCCGATTGGAGGAATGGCTTCTATTTATGAATGAGGCTGAGCGGCTTGATTTATGCGAATCCAATAGAATCCAGACCCAATTATTATTTGGGGAACAGGTCCTGCTGCTCGAATGCAAACATGGCTGGGCCCATATCATCGCTATCGAGCAGTCTTCAAAGAAAGATACCAGAGGATATCCAGGCTGGGTTCCTCTATGCCAGCTGGAGAATTATGAACCTGAATCCAATGACACTTTTGCCTTGATTACAAGTCGGAAGGCTTTGCTTACACTGGAGAAAACACAAGAAACCCTCGTATTAAGCTATCAAACAAGGTTATCGTATCTTGGTGAAAAAGATGGACAGATACTTGTAGACACACCTTTAGGTATTGGATTTTTACACAGAGACGATATTGCTTTACTTAACAATCAAGAGAGGGAGGTTCAAGGGAGTAATGCAGACATCGTCATGTCTGGAGAGCAATTTGTCGGCTTGCCCTATTTGTGGGGTGGACTGAGCAGCTATGGATATGATTGCTCAGGATTTACCTATACCATTTATAAGGCAAATGGCTATTCTATTCCGCGCGATGCAAGTGAACAGGCGCAGGAGGGCAAACAGATTGCTTTAAATGAAGTGCAAAGGGGGGACTTGCTTTTCTTTGCCTATGATCATGGAAAAGGAGCCATTCATCATGTCGGGATTTATTATGGACAAGGTAAACTTCTTCATTCACCACATACAGGTAAATCAATTGAAATTATCCCGATTGATGGCACTATATATGAAAAAGAGGTATGTATGGGAAGGAGATACTCCAATTACAATGATTAGAGTTTGCTAAATCGTTTTGGCACCAACCTAAGTCTGATTATAGAAAATTAGTCTTTCAAGCGAAGTCATGGTTCATATAAAAAATATGACTAGATTGTTTACTGACTTAAATCAATTGTAATTTAATGGGGTGAGATATTAATTAGAATGAAGTGCTTTTAATAAATTTTCAGTTACATTATAAGGCTAGCCCCCTTTATTTTAGACATGAAAAGCATATTTCACTCCAATGTCCTTCATCATCACTTTTTTGTGAGGTAGAAATGATTTTCATTCGCAGCATGAATTAAGGAAAGTGTCTTCACTAGTTAATATGTTAAGCTTGTATTTTACAAAAATGTATATAATTGCAATAATAGATATAGAGGTTAAAGATTGATCCTATTTAAATTTGAAATATATTGGTGGATGGAGGGGTGTAAATGAATGAAGATTTCAATGAATTAAAGAGACTGATTATTAACTATTTTTCCAATATGTCAGAAGATGATTTGAAGAAAAAGGTCTTTCCACATCATCCAGAGTTATTTAACTTAATAGCTGAGCATCGTGGGTATGGTAAACCTTGGCAGTATCGAAATGCTGTAGAAAAACTGACTATTAATAATGAGATGATCTTTTTTGAAAGTAATCTAGGAAAACAGTATACCGGAAATCCGCGTTATATTTATGAAAGAATGCTTGAGAGGTACCCTGATTTAACTTATATTTGGTGTTATGAAGGGGATTCTAAGATACCTGGTAATCCCTTAATAGTATCACGGGCAAGTGAAGAGTATTACAAACTGTTGGCTCAGTCTAAATTCATCGTCAATAATACAACATTTCCTCTTTGGTATCATAGACCTGAAACGTTTTATTTACAAACATGGCATGGAACTCCTTTTAAAAGACTTCATTGGGATTTAACATCAAGACCTATAGAAAAGAGGTCAACCCCGGAATTTTATACAAAATCAACGACATGGAATGCACTCTTAACACCAAATACATATTCAACTGACATTTTTAAATCAGCATTTAAATACAAGGGTCCTATTTTGGAGTATGGTTATCCGGCAAATGATATATTCTATCAAAATAAAAAGTATGAGAATAAAAGAAAAGAAATCAGAACCAACTTGGGAATTCTAAGTGACTCTACCCCTGTATTTTTATACGCTCCTACATGGAGGGATGGAAAACATATTGGTAACGCGATGTTTGAGTTTGATTTATTATTGGATCCAAAGACATTCATAAAATACGCTCCTAAGGATGCAGTTTTACTCATACGTTCTCATCATATGAGTAGCTCCGGAAAAACTTTATCGAATCTTTCTAATAGAGTGATTGATGTTAGCCGTTTTGATGATGCGACGGAATTAATGTGCGCGGCAGATGTTTTAATCACTGACTATTCCTCAATTGTATTTGATTGGTATTGCAGTAGAAAACCTGTTATCTATTACGTACCTGATTATGACCACTATGTAGGAACGTTAAGGGGTTCTTATTTTGATTTAAAGGATTTTCATGCTGGACCAATTTGTAAAAATGAAGAGGAATTGTATGAAGTGTTGAAGGATATTGCTAGGAAAAAAGTTAAAAATTATCCTGAATTTTACGATAAGTTTTGTGATTTAAATGATGGTAAAGCATCGGATCGGGTGATTGATTTCTTACTTTCACATTAATTTATAATAATAAACTGCTGTTTATCTATAATTACATCATTTTAAAAAATATGAAAAAGATGCAATTTAGCTGTAGAAAAAGAATGGAGAGACCTATATAAAATAGGCTCTTTTTTATTATAAAGGAGGGGTTAGGATTGAAATATGTGAGAGTGCTCTGTCGGGTATTGGAAAGAAGTTTGAGATAATAACAAAGGAGGATTTACATGAAACGATTCATGTTTTAGAAGCGATTGATTCTTCTATACCGACTCCCCTTCTGTAGAGAGCTTGCTTATTAACTAACGAAAAACTCCAATAACATTTAGCGGCTTACTAAGGTATTTTAATAACCTGTAGCCAAAGAAACAAAACTCAGATTGAAAGAAAGGTTAGAAGTAACAATGTGGAACCATATTATCGGTATCAATGAATAGTCCTGATCAGAGTCTTTCCGTGCTGATCAGGACCTTTTTGCGTTGGTTGGTTATCTGAATACTTTTATGGACAATCACTATAATGGCCCTCTATCCTCATCGATTATTTTAATAGAGGAATACCCTTGCTGCTCAATTTTGTAATAAATAAAGTTCTATAATATACTAGTTTCAAGATAAATTTAAAGTGATCTTAATAGAATTGAAATCCTGTGAGGTAAGAATCTCAAGAATTCAAGGGATAAATTGGAACGTTTCAAGCGATCAATTGGGGGAATATGCATGAGAGACTATTTTATAAAGGGAACAAATATGAAACTTCCAACACTTTTTATGCTGCATGGTACAGGTGGAACAGAGCATGATTTAGTACCGATTGCTCAATTGATTTCACCTGAGTCATCTGTTTTAAGTGTCCGAGGCAATGTTTCGGAAAATGGAATGCCAAGGTTCTTTAAAAGATTGGCTGAAGGTATTTTTGATGTTGAAGATTTAAAGTTTCGTACAAAGGAACTAAACGATTATTTAAACGAAGCCTCAGTCGTGTATGGATTTGACCGAAACAATGTGTTGGCAGTCGGCTATTCAAATGGAGCTAATATAGCTGCCAGTATGCTTTTTCATTACCAGGATGTATTAAAGGGAGCTATTTTGCATCATCCTATGGTTCCGTTAAGAGGAATGAAGCTACCGGAAATGGAAGGTCTGCCAATCTTTATAGGTGCCGGCAAAAACGATCCCATTTGTCCACCGGAAGAAACAGAAGAACTGAGTGAAATGCTGAAGGCTGCCGGAGCCCAAGTAGAGGTTTATTGGGAAAATAACGGACACCAGTTGACTCAATCAGAGGTTGAGGCTGCAGGCTTATGGTTTTCTCAGCAATTTAAATAAATTGGAGATGATTAGATGATATCGCTAAATCCAACCGAAATGAGTGAACGAGAGAATTATACCTTTTTAACAGGGGCAATCGTTCCCAGGCCGATTGCTCTTATCTCAACCATTTCTAACGAAGGAATTATAAATATTGCGCCTTTTAGTTATTTTACAATCGTTAGTTCAAATCCCCCGCTGATTGCTGTATCCATCCAGCGAAGGAACGGTGAAAGAAAAGATACAGCAAGAAATGCAATTGATTCGGGTGAATTTGTCCTCCATATTACAGATGAAGAAAACGTAGAGGGAGCAAATTGGACAGCAGCCGAATTACCTCCGGACCAAAGTGAACTAGAAGGATCGCCCTTTCAAACAGTAGATAGTGTTCATGTACGAGTTCCAGGGCTTAGCCCTGCGAAAATTCGGATGGAATGTACCGTACATAAAGTAATTCCGCTTGGAGGCCATACAGCAGAAGATGCAGGTTGTGATCTATTAATCGGTAATATTGTTTTTTATCATATAGATGAAGCCATCTACAAGGATGGCACAATCCGTACAGAATTGCTCAAGCCTGTTTCCCGGCTTGCTGGCCAAAATTTTATGAAGATTGGAGAACAATTTGTTCTGGAAAGACCAAAATAATAGATTAGAAAACTTCCCGTCTCTTGTAGGGAAGTTTTTTTATGGAGTCTTTTGGAAATAAAAAAGGTCTAAAAGACTACTTATGATAAGTTTTTCTTTAATTTAGTCATAAGATTTTCTTATTGTAAATTAAAAAAAGGTACAAAATATCTAATTATTTTACAAATTTGTTAAATTACTAGAAGGAGTTTTACTAAATATTCAGAATATATAATCAGTATACGAGTGGTTGCGCTTTCATAACCGCCTTAATATAGATAAATCAGACAAGTGGGGGTAATGCATGAGCTCTTTAGGTAATGGAAATCGGATGTCAGAACTCGGTCGCAGGAGAGGTTTTTGGATCTCGTTAATTGCTGTCTTACTGGTACCGTTAGTTTATGGGTTGATTATGTTAACGCCAAGTTGGGGACCATATGATAATCTATCAAACTTACCGGTCGCAGTTGTGAATAATGATTCAGGTACTGTAACAGATGGCAAGGAAGTCAATGTTGGTAGAGATTTGGTAGCGAAACTGAAAGACGGGAATGACCTGGGATGGAGATTTGTCAGTAAGGAACAAGCAAATCGCGGACTTAATGATAATGAATATTATATGGTAATTGAGATTCCTGAAGACTTTTCCCAAAAGGTAGCAACCGTAATGGATGAAAATCCGGAAAAACCGGAACTAAAGTATACGCAGAATGAAGGGCTGCATTTTATAGCTGCAACAGCAACGAAAACAGCTATAGGAACAATTAAGGAGCAGCTTGCTGATACAATCACCGCTACCTATACCAGCACAGTTTTTGCCCAGCTTGGTGATGTAGCAGAAGGATTTAAATCTGGCGCGGATGGTTCAACAAAGCTTCACGAAGGCTCTGTTAAACTGAAAGACGGTACTGGAACCCTACTGGATTCATTAACAACAAAAACAGGAGATATTCAAAAACTTGCAGACGGTTCAAAAGAACTTGAACAAGGCCTCGGTCAATTGAATGGAACCATGGCTGGAAAATCTGCTGATATTGCAAGATTGGCAAATGGAGCAGCTCAGGTTAGTAATGGTTCAGGCCTTATTTATTCATCCGTAAGTGGTAAGACCGGTGATATTAATACACTTGCAAGTGGGTCGAAGCAGGTTGAGGATGGGTTGGGCCAGTTGAATGGCACAATGGCAGGAAGTTCAGCTAGTATTGCAATGCTTGCTGATGGCGCAGCTGAACTCAGAGATGGATCAGGTTTAATTTATTCAACAGTGGGCGGTAAAGCCGCTGAAATTCAACAACTAGCAGACGGATCAAAGTCAATTGAAGATGGTTTAGGGACCTTATCAGGAACATTTAGTGCGAAGGAGAAGGATATTGAAGCACTTGCAGATGGGACAGAGAGCTTGAAGAAGGGTTCCTCTGTCATGTACTCAACTGTAAGTGGGAAAACAGAAGATATTGAATTGCTGGCTAAGGGGTCAGACGATCTTAAAAATGGTTTAAATCAACTTCACGGAACAATGAGTGGAAAATCTTCTGATATTGAGAAACTTGCAAAAGGTGCAAATGAACTAAAAGATGGATCAGCAGCTTTATATTCTCAGTTAGATGGTAATAGTGGTAAAATTCAGGAACTTGCAGATGGTGGTAAAGCATTAAATGCAGGTGCAGGAGATTTGAAAACAGGAACTTCTGATATGTTAGTGGGATTGAAGTCAGCGCAAGATGGTGTAAATCAACTCAATGGAAGTATGCCAACCTTGGTAGATGGAAGTGCAGCATTAAGAGACGGCATAAATGAAATAGCTGCCAATACACCGGCTCTTGCAAAGGGTTCAAGTGATGTAGCAGGTGGAATAAAACAGTTAGGAGATAAGATAGCGCTAATCTATCCAGGTATAAAAGATGATCCGGATTTTCAAAAGTTATTAAAGGGTGCCCAGGATGTCGCGGCTGGGGTAGAAGCAGTTGATCAGGGTATTAGGAAAGAAAATGGTCTGAAAAATGGGGCTGAATCCTTATCTGCAGGCATTTCAGGTAAATTGCAGCCAGGGGTACAAAAATTGGCAGGTGCTTTTGATCAACAAATTATACCGGGTCAAGAGAAAATTGTTACAGGAGCATCTGAGTTAGCAGCAGGTGCAGCGCAAATAGAAACAGGAACCAGTACAGTGAATACAAATTGGGGAGCCATTACAACTGGAGTTGGGACGATTAAAGGCGGTCTAACCGAGGTAGCAGCAGGAAATGAATCAGTTGCAACCGGTTGGATGACAGCGGTTAATGGATCAAAAGATTTATACAATGGTTCGCAACAAGTGGCAGATGGAACGGCAACCGTTAACCAATCTTGGTCGACCTTATCGAATGGTCTTTTTGATTTGGATAATGGCCTTACCACAGTATCTGCCGGTAATAAATCCGTAAATGAAGGCTGGAAAACAGCAGTCACTGGTTCTAAACAGCTTTATGAAGGGTCCAAACAAGTAGCAGCAGGAACAGGGTCAGTTAATACTGCATGGGGTACGTTAACAACATCTTTAGACACGCTAAATAAAGGTGCAGCGCAAGTGGCGGACGGTAATGCTACGGTTAACGATGGCTGGAAAACCGCAGTAGCAGGTTCTAAACAGCTTTATGATGGTTCCAAGCAAGTGGCAGACGGAACAGCAACAGTAAATAGTGCATGGGGTACATTGTCAACATCTTTGAATACGTTGAAAAATGGTGCTGCTGAAGTGGCTGGTGGTAATGCCACAGTGAATGCTGGCTGGAAAACAGCTGTTGATGGATCTAAGCAACTATTTGACGGTTCTAAGCAAGTAGCTGATGGTAACGCAACAGTTAACACTGGCTGGGGTACAATGAAGGAAGGGGTAACTGAAATTGATAAAGGTGTCGGTCAAATCAAAGACGGCACACTTGAATTATCCAACGGTTTAGGCGACGGAGCAGAAAAAACGGCAGGTATAAATGCTACTGATGAAACGATTAGCATGTTCTCCTCTCCGGTTGAGCTGATCGATTCAAAAATTAATAGTTATCCGTATTATCGTTATGCAAACGCTCCATATGTATTATCTTTAGCTTTATTTGTCGGTGTTTTATTAATGATGTTGGTTGTTGGAGTAAGAAAACCAATGGATGCAGCTATCTCAAACTTCGCATGGTATTCCAAAAGATTTGGCTTGCTCGCTTCATTGGTAGCTGGTCAGGCGATTCTTCTTTCTGGCTTTACCATATTCTTTGTTAACTCAGGATTTGCGAATAGTCTATTGCTCATCTTGTTTGCTGTATTGGCGAGTATTTCATTTATGTCAATTGTGTTCTTCCTGACTATGCTTGCCGGCAACATTGGTTTGTTTATAGGTGTGGCACTTTTGATTATGCAGCTTTCTACTACCGGATCTGCATTGCCAATCGATATGCTGCCTGAATATTTACGTGATCTAAGCACTGTCCTACCGATGACTTATTCGATTGCGGGATTCCGTGCATTGGTATCTCTGGATGACTTCGGTATGATGTTTGGAAATGCAATGATACTAGTTGTCTTCCTGGTTCTGTTTGCGGGATTATCTGTTGGATTATCCTTTTTCAAGAAGAATGAATCAGCAGGGGATGCAGAAATAGTACGTTAATCATAATCATATAAATCCCTTTTAGTAGAAGAATACATAGATTAATTGTATTCTATATTGAAAGGGATTTTTACCTATGAATAAGGGGTCCAAATGGGAGAGATTAGATTGAATCAGAAAATATTACCGGCAGCTTCAACTATGAAGGACTTTGAAAAGTTTTTACAATCGAAATTTAAAACAGGTGTTATTTTAGAGACTCATCTTGGTCAAATCAAACATATTACTCAAATGGCCAAAATGGCAGATAAACAGCTGTTTTTTCATGTGGATTTAATCAATGGATTAAAAAATGATGAATATGGTACTCAATATCTTTGTCAGGAGTTTAAACCATTTGGTGTCATATCTACAAAATCAGCGGTTATCCAAGAAGCAAAAAAACATCAGGCATTAGCTGTCCAGCGAATCTTTATGATTGATAGCCATGCGCTCGAACGCAGCTATAAGATGGTTAAAAAATCACAGCCCGATTATATTGAAGTACTTCCGGGTGCACTTCCAAATATGATTAAAGAAGTTGCAGGGGAAATTCAGCTACCCATTTTTGCGGGTGGTTTAATCCGAACGGTTGAAGAAGCGAAAGAAGCACTTGAAGCTGGAGCTGTCTCAATAACCTCGTCTAAACGAGATCTTTGGCAGTATTTTGCAGGGGAATGAGTCGAATTCCCTATTTATTTCGTTTTTAATTGACAGCGTTTACAAATAGTTTTACACTGTGTTTAAGTTAATAAGTATGTGAAAAGACATGGAGACACAGGTGGCAGTATTCCTTAATAAGTAGGAATACTTTAGTGCTTGTTTCTCCATTTTTTATGAAATTATATGATAGGGAGATGGAAGGAATGACACCATTTTGGGGAGAATTAGTAGGTACGATGATCTTGATTGTTTTTGGAGCAGGAGTATGTGCTGGAGCTAACTTAACCAAATCTTATGCAAAGGATGCTGGTTGGATTGTTATTACCATTGCCTGGGGGCTTGGTGTTACATTAGGCGTTTTTGCAGTTGGCGGCATTAGCGGTGCTCATTTAAATCCTGCTGTTACATTTGGTCTTGCGTTTAGCGGAGATTTTGCTTGGGCAGATGTACCTGGATATATTTTGGCACAAATGATTGGAGCAATGATTGGGGCAACTCTTATTTATTTACAATACTTACCTCATTGGAAAGCGACTGAAGATCCAGGGACAAAATTAGGGGTTTTCGCAACTGGTCCCGCTATTCCTCATACATTTTCAAATTTACTTAGTGAAATTATAGGGACATTTATCTTATTACTTGGTTTGCAATTTATTGGAGCAAATGATTTTACGGAAGGCTTAAATCCATTCGCAGTCGGTCTTTTAATTGTAGGAATCGGTATGGCTCTTGGGGGGACAACCGGTTATGCCATCAATCCGGCGCGTGACCTGGGTCCGCGTATTGCCCATGCGCTTCTTCCGATAGCAGGGAAAGGCCCATCTAATTGGGGATATGCTTGGATTCCAGTTGTAGGACCCATCCTTGGCGGATCCTTGGGGGCTTTATTCCATAAAGCGGTCTTCAATAATACGCTGACTGGAGCTTTCTGGGCAGTATTAGCTGGCACTGTGGTTATCCTGGTAATCGCTTATTTTATAACTAATAAAGATTCAGAACAAGCACTTCGACAGGCTAATGATCCAGCAAAAGCAAGGTTATAAGTTACTAACTTTAAAGAAATCGATTATAATATAAAAATTAGTAGATGGGAGATGAAAAAAATGGAGAAATATATTTTATCAATTGATCAGGGGACAACTAGCTCCAGAGCTATTTTATTCAATAAAAAAGGGGAAATTGTACATAGTGCTCAAAAGGAATTTACGCAGTACTTCCCTAAGCCGGGCTGGGTGGAGCATAATGCCAATGAAATTTGGGGTTCAGTACTCGCTGTTATTGCAGGCTGTCTTTCAGAATCAGGTATAGAGGCAACAGATATAGAAGGAATCGGAATTACAAATCAGCGTGAAACAGCGGTGGTGTGGAATAAAGAAACAGGTCAACCTATTTATAATGCGATAGTTTGGCAATCCCGCCAAACAAGAGATATTTGTGAGGAATTGAAAAATGCTGGCCATAATGATCTTTTTCATTCCAAAACTGGTTTATTAATAGATGCCTATTTTTCTGGCACAAAAGTTAAGTGGATCCTCGACAATGTAGAAGGGGCACGTGATTTAGCCAATGAAGGGAAATTATTATTCGGTACAATTGATACATGGCTAATCTGGAAGCTATCCGGCGGTAAAGCTCATGTTACTGATTATTCCAATGCTTCAAGAACAATGATGTACAATATTTATGACCTTGAGTGGGATGATGAATTGCTGGAGATTTTGGATGTTCCGAAATCCATGCTTCCAGAAGTGCGTCCGTCCTCTGAGGTATATGCACAAACGATTGATTATCACTTCTTTGGTAAGAGTATACCAATTGCAGGTATTGCTGGTGACCAACAGGCAGCATTGTTTGGTCAGGCATGCTTTGAAAAAGGAATGGCTAAAAACACATATGGAACAGGCTGCTTTATGCTCATGAATACAGGTGAAAAACCGGTTAAATCGGAAAAAGGATTATTGACAACTTTAGCCTGGGGATTAAATGGTAAAGTTGAATATGCATTGGAAGGTAGTATCTTTGTAGCAGGTTCTGCTGTTCAATGGCTCCGAGATGGATTAAGGATGCTTAAGGATGCTGCTGATAGCGAGACATATTGCCGGGCAGTGGACTCTACCGATGGAGTATATGTCGTTCCAGCCTTCGTAGGTCTAGGGACTCCATATTGGGATAGTGATGCAAGAGGAGCGGTTTTTGGTCTGACAAGAGGGACTACAAAGGATCACTTTATCAGAGCAACAGTTGAATCTTTAGCCTACCAAACAAAAGCTGTTATTGATGCAATGGAAGAGGAATCCGGAATTGAATTGAAAACATTGCGTGCCGATGGCGGTGCCGTTAAGAATTCATTCTTAATGGAATTCCAGAGTGATATTTTAAACGTGCCGGTTGAAATACCAAAAATTAATGAAACGACTGCCCTTGGAGCTGCTTATTTAGCTGGACTGGCTGTTGGATTCTGGGAAAGCCAGGATGAAATTGCTGCCCAATGGATCATTGATAAATCATATGAACCAACTATGGAAGAAGAGAAACGTAATGAATTAGTTGATGGTTGGGAAAGAGCTGTGGCAAGTACCAGAACCTTTAAATCATAATTCAATTTTGTATGAGTTTTTCTCAAAAAATGATATAATGAAAATAAGTTAATATAAGGTTAGAGATTTTAAGAGACCGCGAGTACATTCCTTTAATTAAGGGTAATGTATTTTGTGGTCTCTTTTTATTATCTCAATAGCACTTATCTACAGAGGAGGAACAAGAGGATGGGTTTAAATAGTTTAAATAGACATGAATATAAAAATAAATTACAAAACACACATTTCGATGTGCTTGTCATTGGTGGAGGAATTACCGGAGCAGGGATTGCTTTAGATGCCGCTACTAGAGGGATGAAGGTAGGGCTAGTTGAAATGCAGGATTTTGCAGCCGGTACATCAAGCCGTTCAACCAAGCTGGTTCACGGTGGATTGCGCTATCTAAAGCAATTGCAAGTAGGAGTAGTTGCAGAGGTTGGGAAAGAAAGGGCTATTGTTTACGAAAATGGTCCCCATGTTACAACACCTGAATGGATGCTATTACCCTTCCATGAAGGCGGTACATTTGGTAAATTTACTACTTCCATTGGCTTACAGATGTATGATTTTCTTGCTGGAGTGAAAAAGGAAGAGCGCCGCACCATGCTTACAGTAGAAGAAACGATTGAAAAGGCTCCATTGGTTAAAAAAGATGGCTTAAAGGGTGGCGGTTACTATGTTGAATACAGAACCGATGATGCCCGCCTGACGATGGAAGTCATGAAAGAAGCATTTGAACAAGGAGCAAGCTTACTGAATTATGCCAAGGTCGAGGATTTAATCTATGAAAATGGAAAAATAGTAGGCGTAAATGTGAAAGATCTATTGGATGAGGGTTCTTTCCAAATTAAAGCAAGGAAGATCATAAATGCAACAGGTCCTTGGGTAGACTTTATCCGTGAAAAAGACAATTCTAAAAAAGGTAAAGTGCTTCAGCTTACTAAAGGTGCACATATCGTGATTGATCAATCCCGTTTTCCTTTGAAACAAGCGGTTTATTTTGATACACCTGATGGAAGAATGGTATTCGCGATTCCGCGTGAAGGTAAGGCATATGTTGGAACAACTGATACATTTTATGGTCAAGATCCAATCAATCCCAAAATGACAGATCAAGACAGAGATTATATATTGGATGCTATTAACTATATGTTCCCTTCCGTAAAACTTACTAAAGAGGATGTGGAATCCAGCTGGGCTGGAGTGCGTCCATTAATCAGCCAGGAGGGGAAAGGTGCTTCTGAGATATCCAGGAAGGATGAAACATGGGTATCTGATTCTGGATTAATTACCATTGCAGGCGGAAAATTGACTGGCTATCGTAAAATGGCTGAAACCGTGCTGGATTTAGTAGCCAAACAATTCAGAGATGAAGGATATAAACATTTTGGTAGCTGCTATACCGAAAAAATGCCGATATCCGGAGGACGTGTTGGAGGATCAGCTAAATTTAATTCATATATAAGTAAAACTAAAGAAAAAGCAATCGGTACCGGGTTATCAGATGCAGAAGCTAGAGAGATTATTTCAACATATGGATCCAATGCTCCACTTCTGTTTGAAATAGCCCGAAAAAACAAAGAAAAAGCGGACGAAATAGGGCTGCCATTGCCAGTATTGGCTAAATTGGGCTATGCAATTGAATATGAACTTGCTTATACGCCGCTTGACTTCTTTAATCGCAGAACAGGTATGGTCCTATTCGATATTGCGCATGTTCATGAATACAAAGATCAAGTGATTTCATATATGAAACAAGTACTGCATTGGACTGAAGAGCAAACAGAGATTTATACAAAAGAGCTTGAAACTGCATTGCATGATGCTGCGAACCCACAATCCGAGTTGGTTACTAATTAATATCAGTATGGATAAATGACCCCACTTCCTTGAAATATAGGTTGTGGGGTTTTTAGGATTCAATATCTTTAAAAAGGGGAATAGAAATAAATCAGAAACTTAGTTTATTTAACATGGGATGGGGGCAGTCAAGATGAATGAAATTCAAGAAAATAAGAAAAATGAATGGATGATTTATACCGGTTCTTATGCTGAAGAACCAAGTGCAGGTATTCATTTATTCAAATTGAACGTGAAAGAAAAGAAACTTGAATTAGTCGAGAAATATACAGGTATTGAAAATCCTTCCTTTCTTGTTATAAATAAAGCTCAAACTCATTTATACGCGGTAAGTGAAGTAGAATATGGGATGGTTGTCTCTTATGCAATCAATCGCCAATCTGAACAGATTAGAGAGTTGAATCGTAAATCTACGAATGGGATGGCACCCTGCTATGTCAGTCTTAGTGAAAATGAATCTTGTTTATACATTAGTAATTATGGTGGCACGGTAACCAGGATAGAACTTCAGGAAGATGGATCACTTGGAGAGCATACGACAACAAATGAACATGTTGGATCAGGGGTTTGGGCAGACAGACAGGATGCAGCGCATGCTCACTCAATCGTACCTGTACCGAATTCCTCCGTTGTGGTTGCAGCAGATTTAGGTACTGATAAAATCTATGTATACGATGATAAGGACTTTTCTAATTTAGCTGAAATGTCTACTATCCCTGGGTCGGGCCCAAGACATTTTGCCTTTCACCCTACATTGCCAATCATGTATGTCATCCAGGAATTAAGCAATACAATCGCTGTATTCGAATTAAATGAACAACGTATACCAGAGTCTCTTTTAGGAGTGGTTACTACATTGCCGGATGATTATAAAGAGGAAAATACTGCAGCCGATTTACACATTTCAGAGGATGGCCAATTCTTATATGCCTCAAATAGAGGGCATGACAGTATTGCAACGTACAAAGTGGCAGAATCAGGTATACCAGAAATTATCGCATTTACACATACGGAAGGACAGGGGCCGAGAAATTTCGAGCTAATAGACGAAGAAAAAGTACTTATTGCAGCAAATGAGAAAAGTGATTCATTAGTTTTATTTGAAATTAATCAAGAAGGTATTCCAAGCTTTACAGGGAATACGATTTCACTTTCGAAACCCGTTTGTGTTCAAGCGATAGTAAGGAATCATGAATGATACAAAAAAAGCTGGTTTGGATTCTTCCAAACCAGCTGTTATTTAATTGGATTGTTCTTTTAAAGACTGTGTATAAGCCGTAAAGATACCTAAAACAATAATAGCCATTCCGCCGTTTAATAGGGAGTATTGCAAGTCCCAATGGCCTGTATATAAATTTTTAATAGACAACACGCTAATTAACACAAGCATCAATGTAATTAAAATATTGTATGCTTTCATTCGTGAAACAACACCCCTTGATTCGAAATTGATCTTTTCCATAGATATTATTTTACTATGGTTTAGGTATGAAAATAAAGGATAATTTTGTCTTTTTTTGTAATATTTTTCTAGAAGTGCTATGGATCACTCCTTAATCTAGTGTTTCCATCAGATTTTCTATCGTTTCTTTTTGCAAGGGTCCGATCATTCGCTTTTGAATGATGCCGTTAGAGTCAATGAAATAACTGGTTGGGATCGTTAAAATTTTATATAATTTAGCAATAGTACCTGTTTGGTCCAGTAATACAGGATACTTAATTTTATACATATTTTGGTAGGTTTGAACGGTTTGCTTGTTCTTTTCTGAATAGGTCATATTCACGCTTAATACAGTAATCTCCTCCATTTTATGTTCACTATAAAATTCGTTGAGATCTGGTATTTCTAATTTGCAGGGTGGACACCAGCTTGCCCAAAAGTTTAATAAAACTTTTTGACCGCGAAAATCAGACAATTTTATGATTTTTCCGTCCTGATTCGTTAATTCGAAATCCGGTGCGAATTGACCTTCCTTAACTCCTGTTTGAGTCAAAACTGGTATAGATTCCTCTGTAATAGGCTCTTTTTTTGTCTGTGTGTAAATAAAAAGAAATATGAGCAAAAAGAATGGAACAAGAATGGCAATTGTTTTATTCTTCAATATGTAAGAAGCCTCCTGTTGTCGTTTTTAGTTAGTAGAAAGTATATGCAAGCCGTGAAAAAAATAATCAATGGCTGTCAAATTGTGTTAAGTTGTTTATAAAAATATGAATAAAGGTAAGAATCTAGTATTGAGCTTTTAGGGAAGTGAGGGAAGATAGATGTTTTATATAGGAGTTGATATAGGAACCACCAGTACAAAGGCTGTATTATTTTCGGGAGACGCATCTGTAATCAGCACCTATCATGTAGAGTACCCGTTATATAGCCCGACTCCGCTTACAGCAGAACAAAATCCGGATGAGATCTTTCATGCTGTACTTAATGCAATAAGAGGAGTAATGGTCCAAAGTCAAATAAATCCTGACGAATTGTCTTTAGTATCCTTTAGCTCGGCAATGCACAGCGTAATTGCAGTTGAGGAAAATGGGAACCCATTAACTCAATGCATTACATGGGCTGACAGCCGTTCAAAGAAGTGGTCCGACTATATTAAAAATGAGAGGAATGGGCAAGAAATTTATCGGAGAACTGGAACGCCAATCCATCCGATGTCTCCTCTTACAAAAATCACTTGGTTGGTAAATGATCATCCCGAATTAGCGGGTAGGACTTATAAATTCATTTCCATTAAAGAATATGTCTTTTATAAATTATTTGGGCAATATGTGATTGATTATTCGGTTGCTTCAGCAACAGGAATGTTTCATCTTGAAAATTTAGAATGGGATTCTGAGGCACTGGCAATTGCGGGTATTACAGAGACCCATTTATCTAAACCAGTTCCAACTACATACTATTTATCAGGCATGGACTCCGCTTATGCAGAGGAAATGAGGCTGCCCAGGGATACTCCATTTGTAGTAGGAGCCAGTGATGGCGTTCTCTCCAATTTGGGTGTCAATGCGATTGATCCAGGGATTGTGGCTGTTACAATTGGAACAAGTGGAGCCATTCGTACAGTAACAGATAGGCCGATTACGGATGAAAAGGGCAGAATTTTTTGCTATGCATTGACGGATAAGCATTGGGTGATTGGCGGACCGGTTAATAATGGGGGTATGACTTTCAGATGGCTAAGAGATGAGCTGGCTTCAGCAGAAGTAGAAACAGCTAAACGCCTCGGAATTGACTCGTATGAGGTACTCACCAAAATAGCTTCAAAAGTAGCACCGGGAGCAGATGGACTGCTGTTTCATCCATATTTGGCAGGAGAGAGAGCGCCCATTTGGAACCCTGATGCCAGAGGATCGTTCTTTGGACTTGGACTTCATCATAAAAAGGAGCATATGGTCAGAGCGGTGCTCGAAGGAGTCATTTTTAATCTCTATACAGTCTTATTAGCTTTGCAGGAATTGATAGGAGTACCGACCAAAATCAGAGCAACGGGGGGATTTGCGCGTTCAGAGTTATGGCGGCAAATGCTTGCGGATATTTTTAATCAGGAAGTGGATGTACCTGAAAGCTTTGAAAGCTCTTGTTTAGGGGCTGTTGTACTCGGCAGATATGCACTTGGTGAAATTGATGATCTTTCCGTTGTATCAAATTATGTAGGAACTACGCATGTCCATACGCCGATTGAAGCGAATGTAGAAAGATATGAGGAATTATTGCCCATTTACATCAATATATACAGAAAATTGGAGTCCGAATATAGCAGTATAGCTGCTTTCCAAAATAAATGGATTAATCATAAATAATTCGTTTTAAATAACATTGTCGTATAGTATTGACAGCATTCTCATTTTCACTGTATCCTTTATACAGGAATAATAATTTTATACAAATCCTCATCGGACTAAAAGATGAGGTAGAGGTCGCGGATTTTATTAGTAAACTAAACGAGAGCCGGAAAGCTTGCTGACTTTAGTTGAAAGGAAAATCTGCCGAAGCGCTCTTTTTTTTCCGAAGAGAGCAGCTGGGACTGTATCCGAACAGGTGCAGGACTGTCATGGAATATATACTTCGTGATAGGTATTTATTCCATGGAGAACTATCCATTTATTGTCTGGTGTGGCTAATCATAAAATGTTGCACACCTTAACAATAAGGTGTGTTTTTTATTTGGTTTATTTACACAGATATGGATAATTCAAAAATAGAGAGTAACATGACAGCTTTGGAAGGGGAATTATCGTGAACAACAAGAAGGAATTGGGTTTTTGGATTTTAACGGCATTTGTAGTCGGCAACATGGTTGGGTCTGGAATTTTTATGCTGCCGCGTACGTTGGCCGAAGTAGCTAGTCCTGCCGGAGTAGTCATGGCATGGGGCTTAACAGGATTAGGAGTATTGACTATTGCACTGGTTTTTGGAAATCTGGCTATTCGGAAGCCACATTTAACAGGTGGCCCCCAGATTTATGCTAAGGAATTGTTCAAGGAAAATTCCTTAGCCTCTAGATTATCTGGTTTTATGTCCACATGGGGATATTGGATTGGTAATTTTGCTGGTAATATTGCCATTATCACAACGTTTGCAGGGTATTTATCTACCTTCTTCCCAAGTTTAACGAGTACGGCTGAACTGTTCAGTATAGGGAATTTTAGTCTAAAAGTAGGAAATGCCTTAACATTCCTTGTCTGTACAATCATGCTCTGGGGCGTTCATTTCTTTATTATGCGAGGCATTGAGAATGCCGGTAAATTAAACTTTGTTGCGACTGCGGCAAAAGTACTTGGATTTGGATTATTCATTGTAATTGGGCTATTTGCCTTTGAACAATCTAATATTATACCGTTTGCGGAAACTCGTATGATCGATGGAGAGAGTCAGGGATTACTCAGTCAGGTAAATTTTGCTGCTGTCTCTACCTTATGGGCTTTTTTAGGGGTTGAATCCGCGGTTGTATTCGCATCAAGGGCGAAGAAAAAAGCAGATGTAAAAAGAGCGACCGTTTTAGGGCTATTAATTGCCTTGGCTATCTATATGGGAATCAGTACTCTTGTTATGGGATTATTAACACAGGATGCACTTATTCATTCAGAAAAACCATTAATTGATGCAATTGAAACAGTACTGGGACCCATTGGTGGGAAAGCATTGGCAGTCATTGGGTTGATCAGTTTATTTGGTTCAACAATTGGCTGGATCTTATTAAGTGCTGAAATACCGTATCAGGCAGCAAAACAAGGTTTATTTATACCTAAGTTTTTGCAGGTCAATAAGCGTGGGATCCCTAATTTTTCCATGATTGTTTCGAATGGTTTAGGTCAATTATTTATCTTCTCAACTATTTCAAATTCGATTGCTCATGCATTTGACTTCATTATTTATATTGCGACACTATCTTATTTAGTTCCATATTTAATTTCCTCCTCATTCCAATTGAAATTAGTTTGGACTGGAGAGACGTATAAATCTAATGAAATGCGTTCACGAATTATTGATGGTACCATAGCCGTATTGGCGACGGCATATTCCATATGGGTAATCATCAAAGGAACGGCTGATTTAAAAACATTTATTTTCGGTGTTATCCTTCTGGCAAGTGGTATCCTGTTCTATCGTTTACTGCCTAAAAACATGGAGGAAGTTAAACAACACGAGAACTATTATTTGAAAAAATCTTTTTAGCTGTAATGATAAGCAAATCCATTCTTAAAGGGTGGGTTTGCTTTTTTGTATTATTTAAAAGTAAAACGGTTGTTATGAAAACTTTTTTCGGGGAGCAATGATAGAGATTAAACAAGTAAGTTCGATAAATTGACATACCCAAAGGGGTATATTACGATTAGACTAATTGATGAACTAATGGAGGTCTATTAAAATGAAGATTTTAATTGTTGGCGGTGTGGCAGGCGGAGCATCTGCTGCGGCAAGACTGCGTCGTCTAAGCGAAAAAGATGAAATCATCATGTTTGAAAAAGGTGAATATATTTCATTTGCGAATTGTGGTCTTCCATATTATATAGGAGAAGTTATCCAAAATCGTAATAAACTGCTTGTTCAAACGGTTGAAGGAATGGGTCAACGCTATAATTTAGATATACGCAACTGGACAGAAATTATCAAAATCAATCGTGAGCAGAAGACTGTCATAGCCAGAAAAGCAATGACAGGCGAGGAATATGAGGAATCCTACGATGTGCTAATACTATCTCCGGGTTCAAAACCGGTTCGTCCAGCCATTCCGGGAATCGATGAGGCTAAATCTGTTTATACACTTCGGAATGTTCCTGATACGGACCGGATCAAAGAAAAGGTGGATCAGGATAAACCTGAGAAGGCTGTCATCATTGGCGGTGGGTTTATAGGAATTGAAATGGCCGAAAATTTACGGGAGCGCGGCATAGATGTAACAGTTATTGAGATGGGAAATCAGGTAATGGCACCAATTGATTTAGAGATGGCTCAAATGGTTCACACACATTTACGGGACAATGGAGTTCATTTAATCCTTGAAGATGGTGTATCATCTTTTGAAAAGAATGGTCGTATCATTCGGTTGAAAAGCGGTAAAGAAGTAGAAACAGATATGATTCTTTTAGCGATTGGTGTTCAACCCGAAAGTACCATCGCGAAAGATGCCGGCCTCGAGCTTGGGGTTCGGGATGCGATAAAAGTAAATGAGCATCTGCAAACATCAGATCCATCTATCTATGCAGTCGGAGATGTCATTGAAGTAAAGGATTATATTAATGGAACGGATACTTATGTACCGCTCGCTTGGCCTGCCAATCGTCAAGGGCGTTTAGTGGCGGATCATATCCACGGGAAAGAAAGTGTTTATACCGGAACATTGGGTACTTCCATAGCGAAGGTGTTTGAGTTGACCGTTGCTTCTACAGGAAGCAACGAAAAGATGCTAAAATCTTTAGGTCTACCATATGAGGTTGTACATGTGGCACCAAGCAGCCATGCTGGCTATTATCCAGGTGCTTCCCAATTGCATTTAAAACTGATCTTCGATAAGGAAACGGGGAAAATATACGGAGCGCAGGCAGTTGGAAAGGATGGAGTAGACAAACGTATAGATGTAATCGCGACAGCTATAAAAGGTGGCTTAACGGCATTAGATCTTCCGGATATCGAGATTGCCTATGCTCCTCCATATTCCTCAGCTAAAGATCCTGTAAATATGGCTGGTTACGCGGCGACCAATATTATTGAGGGAATGGTCAGCACAGTGCAATGGCATGAAATTGATGAGATAGTGGAAAGCGGAGGTTATTTAATAGATGTCCGCTCACCGGCTGAGGTTGCTAAAGGAGCAATTGCCGGCTCGGTCAATATTCCCGTAGATGAATTGAGAGAGCGGTTATCAGAGATTCCAACTGATAAAGATTTGTATCTTACATGTCAGGTAGGTATGAGAGGTTACTTAGCTACCAGAATACTTGAAGGAAACGGCATTAAAGTTAAAAACCTTGATGGCGGATACAATTTATATTCAAAAGCATTTCCTGAAGAGAAATAATAGTAAATGAGAGTTGGAGCTCCCTTCATTCGATAATGTAGATTATCGCTATGGAGGGAGTTTTTTTGTTTAAAGAGATTTATTTGCTGAGACGGTTTGTATGATGGATCGGATTTAGAGATGACTAAATATTGGGGTTAATCCTACATATATAGGTATGCGTCTAAATGTAGTGTGGCTGAATCCCAGGGTGAATCGGCCGGAATGTGGTTCAGATTGGCTGGATTCGGAGAGGAAACGGCTGGATTAAAGCATAGATTGGCTGGAATCAAAGTCAATTCGGCCGGAAGCTAGCTGAAAACTCAATCAGAAACACTTCGTTAAATGGGAAACTGACTGGATATCCCTTTAATCTGCAGGATAATCTCATATGCCAGTAAAAACTAAAAAAATGCCCAGCTGGATATGACCCAGATGGGCGATTCCTCTTTCTCATTAACTCGCTAATTCGACTTCTTCTGGTTCTTTGATGTTTTTCGTAGCAAGAATGTTAATTAAGAGCAGTGAAAATCCAGTGATGAGCGGTATATAAAAAGCTGGTATGTAGTCAAGCAAGATGCCGAAAAGAATCATCCCAAGCGGTGAGATCGCAGATGCAATCGTTTCAACTAATCCGAAAATACGTCCTAGATAGTGGGGCGGGGTTGTACGTTGTATTAGTACATGAATGGGAATATTTACGATCATGATGATAGAACCAATCATTCCAAGGATGATGATATAGTATCCGACATTAGCAATCTCTGAAGTCATTTTGAGAATAGGAGGCAAGCCAATCATAATGACAAGTATTGCTAAACCAATTAAGCCCAATCTGATTTTCTTTAATTTATCTTTCATTTCAGGGCGTTGTGAAATGATTAATGATGTGATGAGTGCTCCAACAGAAACCATCGAAGCAGCAATTCCGTATGATTGGGAAGAAAAATTCAGTGATGTGTTCAGGATGTAGGGGATTGCAACATTTATACCCGCAAAGAAGAAGTTAATCCAAAGCGATACTTTGAGCAGGGAGAATAAAAAATCATTTTCTTTTAAATAGGAGAAGCCTTCAGCCAAGCTCTTCATGAATTGCGTCTTTTCCTGTTGTTCCGCTTTCTCAGTGTACAGGTTGAAAATAATAAATAATTCAATTATACCGGCAAGTATGAAGGTGATTCCAGTTAGCAAAATGATTTCCTCAATTGCTAAGAATCCGTATAGAATACCAGCTATGATTGGACCGAGTATACCGGCAAGCGATGATGCGGATTGGTTTAATGAGCCTGCCTTTTGTATCGATTTATTCCCAGCCATTGAGGGAATGGTTGAAGATGCAGTCACAGAAAAGAAGGTGGAAAAAATCCCTAGCAGAACTTCTGATGTATATAACAATGCAAGTGAGAGCTCTAAGAAGTGAGAATAACCAATCATAAAAAACATGAGTATTCCGCTAAGAATTTCGGTCAAAATAATGATCGTTTTACGATTAAAGCGATCAGCAAGGGTTCCGGCAATTGGCCCAAATATAATTCGGGGAACAGAGGCAAACACAAGAGCAAGTGCAAAACTTGTACCTGAACCTGTAATTTTTAAAATGTATAATCCGATGGCGAATGAATAGATGCTTGCACCAAATAACGAAATAAATTTTCCAATAAAAAATAATAAAATATTCCTTGCGCTTAATCTCTCTTGTTCTGCTTCGGTATAACGTACACTCATGGGCTTTTCTCCTTTAGTTTAAAAGTTTAATATCATTAAACTTATTATATAAATACTAATTTTTGGAAGTCAACAAAAAATTTAAAATAATTAAACTTTAATTTGTGAATCGGAAGTATTTACCGTATACTTTCCATAAGGAGGGGATAACCATGCTGGGCAATAAAATTAAAACGTTACGTAAAGCTTTAGGGATGACTCAATCCGAGTTGGCTGGAGATCGATTGACAAAGGGAATGCTGAGCCAAATTGAAAACAGTAAAGCAACGCCATCGATGAGCACACTAGAATATCTTGCTCAACAGCTTGGTTGTGAACCTAGTGATCTTCTGAATGAGAAAGAGGATTATTTACCTTTATTAAATGAAATCAAGAATGATAAGAAACAAGAAAACTATTTAGCTATTTGCGATAAATTATCTAAGCGGGTTTCTGAGAATTTACCACGTAGTGTAATTGAAGCGAAATTATACAGTTTATATGCAGAAGCAGGCTTTCAATTGGATAAACCAGATATGAAAAAATATATTGAATTAGCAGCTTCTTATTTTCAGATGAATTCTTTGTTCCTAGACGGTGCTGAAACATTATGGTTTTATCATCAATATTGTTTGTGGCATGGAAAGTGGGATGAATCTTTAATCATTTTGAGTGAAATCAGAAAATTCTACTCTGGTAATGGACTTGAAGAAAATACCGTATTTCAATTGAAGCTTTTATTGGATGAAGGAATCGTCTTATCAGCGTTAGAAGAATATGAAGAATCCCATTTAAAATTGCAGGAAGCCATCACATTGTCCAAAGAGACGAATGTCTATTATCGTATGGATGATATATACAGGATTGCTTCCAATTATCCGCTTGTGATGAGAGATGATAAGGAGTTTCTTAGATTAATCAGTAAGTCTCGGGAATATGCAATTTTTTCGGAAAATAAGATTGCATTAATGATGTTTCCACTTTTATATGCGGTTTATCATAATGAAATAACAAAAGACTACAAAAAAGCTATTTACTACCTAGAAGAATTTGCGATTAATCCGGAAAAGATAGACGAACTTTATTATCTGGAATATGGGAAAGCACTATATGGTCTGGGAGAAATTGATCGAGCTTTGGAAAATCTACGTAAATGCCATCTATCCGGTGCTTTGGTGCATCCCATCGATGTAGGAATGGTGCAATCTGCAGGAATCTATATTGCTCTTTGTTTAAATCAACAGGGCCACAAGGATGAAGCCCTGGAGCAAATTAATAAAACTTATGATTTATTAAAGAGTATGCCGAAATCTATTTATTATAAAAGAGCTGTTGAGGTTAGAGAAACATTGCTAAATGAAAAGGGAACTGTACATTGAACATATATATGGCTGTTCATTCAGTTCCTTTATTTTTATCCATCTGTTTTCAAAGGTTTAGATCTCATTTATAAACGCTTCATGTAACCATACAATGTTGTTTGGACACGATGATTATGATGATTTTGACAGATGGTAGTGTATTTTTATTTAATGGTTCCAATCCATTCATTTCTGGTATTGAGATGTCCATTAAGATTTTCGGTTAGTTTACTTACTCGCTCAATTCCAGTTTGCATCGTCTCAATTCTACGGGTCCTTCTACTATCCCCTTAGTTTATTCTCATGAAGGAGAATAAACTTCTACAATAATAGGTTGTTAGTAATTTCACTCATTAACCCTCAAGGCTGATACATATAAGGATCTTCATAAAATAGCTCCATATAGATATAGGAATGATAGGCTTGATAGCTTTATACTGGAAAACAGAATTATTTTTCTAGTAAAATAATTATATAAAAGAATATGATTATACCATTAACTGCTTAATGTGGAGCGAACGATTGATTGAAAAAGGTGGGTTATTGATGAAGAGGTTACGCATCTTTTTAGTGTTTGTAGCATTATGGATTATATATGAACCGAGTAGTTTCGCAGAAACAACTCTGCAGCAGCAAATTGACCAAACGCCCGTTGGAGGAACTTTGATTGTTAAAAGTGGTACCTATGAAGATCCGGTTTCTATAAATAAGCCAATGACCATTAAAGGAACAGAGGATACAGTGCTGAGTTATACAGGAGAGGGGTCCTTTATAAACATTTCTGGTAAGGATGTACAGATATCAAATATTGAAATAGAGGCAACTCGCTTACCAATTGATGAATCTGCGATTGTGCTGGCTGGAAATCATCATAAACTTAACGATCTCACAATCAGATCAGCTGGGAATGGTATTAAACTGGATAAAGCGAATCATGTAAGTGTACTAGAAAGTTCATTTACAGGAACGTCTGAAGGCCATGCTATTAATCTATGGGAGTCAAATTACAACACATTCAGTAAAAATTCAATACGTAATGTTCAGGATGGATTTTATGTAGAATACAGCCATCATAATACATTTAAAAACAATAAAATTCAGGATGCCCATTATGGGGTGCATTTAATGTATTCCAATTCCTGTTTGATCGAAGGGAATGAATCACTCAATAACTTTACGGGTGCCATGATCATGGGTGCGGAAGATGCAATCGTACGTAAGAATACATTCGCTGAAAATAATGAAAATGTGAATTCTCAGGGTTTGTTACTATACGATTCAAGGAATGTTACGGTTGAAACAAATGAGATTCACAATAATCGGATTGGCATATTTATTGAAAAGGCCAATATGAATACCGTTAAGAATAACAGGCTGCAATCAAATTTTGTAGGTATTCAGTTTAAAGAATCAGAGGAAAATCGGATTAACCGAAATGATTTCCTGGGTAATGTGAATGATGCCCAGGCCATCGAAAGTGAAGGGAATCAATTGGATGGGAACTACTGGGACGCATCAGCGAAAATAGATTCAGACGGAGATAGTATAAGTAATTTAATCTACCGAGCCGATCCTTATTTTCTGGCTTTGACAGAGGAAGTTCCCGAGTATCAGCTCTTTTTCCAGGCACCGGGAATAACAATTCTGCAAAAAATGCTGAAAAGTACGGATGAAGAGCTATTAACAGACTCAGCTCCCTTAATGGAATCTATCCAATCAAACAATCAAAAAAATCATGCTGATCTGTCAGTATGGATAGTCAGCGGATTATTGTTTATAGGCAGTTTATTTCTATTCATAAAAGGGAGGAAACAACAATGAAACACTCATTATGGAAAACTGCGTTAGTCGGAATTGGAGCAGTTATGCTTATGTCTGCCTGCGGTAATGAATCGGCTGAGCCAGTGGAAATTGATCCAAAGACTGACACATGCGCAAACTGTAATATGTCGGTTGCGGATAATCAGCATGCAACAGAAATTATCCTAACAGATGGTAAAACATTTGTTTTTGACGACATTGGCTGCATGTTTAACTGGACAGATGAAAACGAGGAAAAGGAAATTGAAAAGACCTTTGTACGTGATTATCATTCTAAAGAATGGATAGATGTTGAAAATTCCTATTTCGTTTATGGAGAAGAAATCAAGACACCAATGTCATACCACGTGATTTCTTTTGAAGACCAATCAAGTGCTGAAGAATTTGTTGAAGAATCAGGAGGAAGTTTATTATCCTACGACGATTTACAAAAACATGATTGGAAACAGCATAAAGAGATGAATCATAATGAAACGGACAGTCATGGCCATAGTTAACAGGTAAAGAAAAACAAGGCAGCCGGCATGGTTGCCTTTTATTTAGATGTCCTCACGGGAGGGAAGAAGGATGTGGAACATATGGAGCTCTGAATGGAGAATGACTTCGCGAGGCCGTTCGTATTATTCAATCGCCATTCTATGGATTGTTGTCATTTCTCTTTTATTGGCATTGGAGCGGACAAATGGAGCAATCTCAGGATATACAAATATTACAGGAACAGTTGTTAATATTATGTTATATATATTGCCATTATTTATGTTGATTTTTGGCTCCTTTTCAATAGCTAATGAAATGGAAAATGGTCAATGGAGATTATTATGTACGTATCCATTAGATGTCGTCTCCTACTTTTTTGGTAAACTGGGAGGCCAATTTACTGCCCAGGCAGTGTGTTTTTCACTTGCATATTGGCTGAGTATGATAATTGGATTGTTGACTGGGATTGATATTTCATTAACTTGGATGCTTGTTCTTTTTCTATTTAGCATGCTGTTAATCTTATTTTTCCTGACACTTGGCCTTTTTATAGGGTCATTTGTAAGCACAAAATGGCAGGCACTTACTTTATCAGTGGCAGTCTGGTTTCTTCTTATCATGATATGGCCGACTGCGTTAATCGCTGTTTTAGGTGCTTTACCTTATTCAATGATAGGAGTGCTTATGAAAATTGCGATGATCGTAAATCCAGCAGAATTCTTACGCTTTTTCTTGGTAATCAGATTGGATGGCGGTTCTATCTTCGGTCAAGCCTATGATGGATTGGTTCCGCTATTTAATGAAGGAATTGTATGGGGAGTACTATTCTTATACGCCTTTGTATTTATTGCCGCGTTAGGCTTTATTGCAATTTGGTTTTTAAAAAGGAGAAGAGCACAATGACAAGGTTAGAAGTGACTGATATCTCAAAACACTATAAAACCGATACAGCGTTGCAGCCATTTTCGTTGGCAGTGCAGGAAGGCCAATGTGTTGCTTTATGCGGAGGAAACGGTGCTGGGAAAAGTACTATCCTGAATATTTTAGCCAGTATCTCTTCCCCTTCAGCCGGAACGGTTTTGTTGGATGAGGTCAATATGACTGCACAAAATAAAGAATATGTATCATTGATCGGTTATATGCCTGATGAATTTTATGCTCAGGGTGATATGAATGTAGAGGAGTTTATGTCTTTTTATGCTGCTATCCGAGAGGTTTCCAATGATCGAGTGAGAGATGTGATTGATCGTTTGGGATTAACCGGCAAGCGGAAAGAGCTCGTAAAAAATCTTTCTAAAGGCATGAGACAAAGGCTGTTATTCGGCCAATCGATTTTAGCTGAACCCAGACTTTTAATTATGGACGAGCCGACCAATGGACTCGATCCTTACTGGATTAATGAATTTATAGATATCATCAAAAAGCTTAAAGAAGCAGGCACAATAACGATTTTCTCTACTCATATGATGGATGTTGCCGCAGAACTTGCCGACAGGGTGTTATTCATTGAAAAAGGGCAGCTAGCTCAAACACTTAAAAATGATTTTTCTAATATAGATGGATTTACAAAAGAGTTACTAACCTTGTACAGACAACGAATTTAAAAAGGCTCGACTGCAGCCTTGTTTTCTAAGACGTACGCTTGATTTGAAATTAAAATATATAAGAATAATAAAAGGCATGAGTTCGGAAGATTCCCGAAACTCATGCCTATTTTATGGTCAATTATATTTGCTTAGGTTCAGTCACTTCAGCATCTGGAACATCAAGCATATTTAATAAGAAGATAAAAATAGGAATACCTAGAATCAACCCCCAAATTCCAAGGAAGTGTTCACCAAACACCAAGACCAGAAATGTGAAAAACGTAGGTAAATGTGTTTTGGCAGACATGAATTTAGGATTTAACACATAGCTTTCCAAAGCATGAATGGCTGCTATAAGGATAACTATATATAAAACATGCATTCCTCCGCCAATATTATAGGCAATTGTACAAAGAGGAATTAAGGAAATAATAACGCCCGCAACAGGAATAAGTCCCAATAGGAAAATCATAAATGCGAGTCCCAATAGCTGTGGAAATCCTAAGAAATATAGAATAATAGTCGATAATATAGCATTAACAAAGGCAATTAAAAATTGAACTTCAATAACCTTACCAAATGAATTTACAAATATATTTCCTAAATACTCTAATTCAGTGAATAAAACGCCCAGCTTGCTTTTCTTGAATGAACGGGTAAATCGTTTTATTTTTTCTTTTTCCAAAAGAAAGAATAAACTTAGCAGCAGAGCTAAAAACAACTGCAGACTTAATTTGCCGATATTCGCAGCATAACTGTACAGTGCCACTGCATTTTCCTCAATTTCAGAAGGTGATACAAATTTTTGCATTGCACTGATCACAACATCGATTGCTGTGTTATCAGGCGGGTGTTTGTAAAAATCAATAATTACTTTTACAAGGTCGGTTATTTGCATAGTAATAATAGGTATATATTTATAGACGATCATAACCAAAGAGGAAATTATGATTGTATAGAGCAGGATAATTATTATTTGTGGCTTAATTCGTATTGGACTGATTTTGGATATGGAAGATGAAATGATTCTCTCTAAACCGCCCATTAAGAAAATAAAAATAAAAGTGAATAGAACTAAATTCATCATATCTCTAAGGGCATAGAAGATCCCTATTATAAATAAGATGGTGAGAAAACGGACGAACCCTCTGCTTTTTATAAATTGGTTGAGTGAAAACATAAACCTATTGTTTCTCCTTTCGGCAGCACCGCATGCTTGATATATTAATTATATCTGTTAGGAGTAATGTTTATAAGAGGGTTTGGAAATAATTTTTAAAAAATTGGTGGAATATAGGAATTGTTCTATGAATATACGTATAAACCGTTCAGTCATACGTTTCAATAGTGTGCTTAATGGATAAATAAGTAGATAAATAGAAATGTACATGGGAGATGAAACGTATGGTATTATCTGAAAAATCAAAGGGGAAAGTTGCAATCGTTACTGGTGGAGGTTCAGGTATTGGCGCAGCCACAGCTAAGAAGTTTGCGGACAATGGCATTCGTGTCTGTATCATGGACATAAATCTTGATAATGCAGAGAAAGTAAAGGAAGAAATCACAAATGCTGGAGGAGAAGCCTGTGTTTATCAGGTTGATATCCGTGATGAAGTTCAAATTCGTGAAGGAATTTCACAGGTCATGGATAAGTGGGAAAGGCTTGATATTCTGTTCAGTAACGCTGGTATAAACGGGACCTTGTCTTCTATTGAAGAATTTGAAATTTCGGACTGGAATGAAGTGATTGAAACGAATCTTAGAAGCACATTCTTGTTTGTTAAATACTGCATTCCTTATATGAAAGAGCAAGGTGGCAGCATCATAATTACAAGCTCAATCAATGGAAATAGACGGTTCGCTGGTTTTGGTATGGCAGCCTATAGTACTTCAAAAGCCGGTCAAATTGGATTTATGAAGATGGCAGCCTTAGAGTTGGCCAGATATAAAATTCGAGTTAATGCTATTTGTCCTGGTGCAATTGAAACAAATATCGATAACAGCACAACTAAGTCTGAAAGTTTAAAGGAAATCGAAATACCAATTGAATATCCTGAAGGAATGCAGCCATTGGCAGATGGTCCTGGGTCAGCTGAACAGGTAGCGAATTTGGTATACTTCCTTGCATCTGACGAATCAAGTCATGTTTCCGGCACTGAAATATACGTCGATGGAACTGAATCATTACTGTAAGTAAATTTTGTATATATTAAGTTAAATCCAGTCATATTGAAATCAAGTATGACGGGTATTTGATAAATCATTCTGTAATTATAGTCATAATCATTTGATAGCAATCAAAAGGTAGCCAAGGTAATGGCTATCTTTTTTTAGTATCTTCAGCAAGGATTTCCTTCATACACCGTAATGGATCATATGTTTTGTCTCTACAGATACCTCCAGAATCTTCGAAGCCAATTTACTTAGTTCATTGGAGGTTTTAAATGCTTCTGATGATACTACACCTCATAGACTTGATTATTCACTCACTGACATATTCTCTGTCTTTATTCCCATACTATAAATATGAAATGTCGAATGCTGTTACACTTCTTTAAATGGAAGGAGAAAATATGGACCCTATAAAACCCTTTGAACCGATTTCAGCTGAAGTTATACCAAAAGGGGAGGAATGGATCTTCCAGGTTAAATGGGATGGTGTACGGATGTTAGTCTATAAAATAGATGATGAAGTAGAACTGGTTAATCGTAATTTAAATAATAGAACAAAGCAATATCCGGAGTTTACGGATTTGGGCAGCTATTGTTCTGCAACTTCTGTGATTTTGGATGGCGAAATTATCGCTATGCAAGATGGAAAGCCATCTTTTCATGAAGTAATGAAGCGGGACCGGATGAACCGATCAGAATTGATTCATCTTGCTATAAAAGAACAACCAGTCATCTTTATGGTTTTTGATATTTTATATCTGGATGGAAAATGGGTTATTGATGACGACCTTGCAGAACGTCAGAGATTATTGTCATCCATCATTACGCCAACAGAGAATGTACAGGTTGTAGAAAGCTTTTCGAATGGAGAGGCATTATACGAGGCCGTCAAGGAGCAGGGATTAGAGGGTATTGTTGCTAAGGATTTGCGTAAACCCTATAGCTTGAATGGGAAAGACGGTCGGTGGCAGAAGGTGAAATTTTATAAAGATCTTATTGCGGTAGTTGGGGGATATGTGACCAAGGGGAGTGAACTGCAATCCTTGGTACTGGGATTGTATGACCCCTCGGGTGAACTCCATTATATTGGCCGTGCCGGGAAAGGCCGCTATAAGCTGGAGGAGTGGAAGGTGATTAAAGAATTTATGGAAAAAGTCTTACAGACTGAAAATCCCTTCACCTCAAAAATAGGAAATACAAAGCAGTATCATTGGATACAACCCATTTATACAGTGAAGGTTTCTTATCTGGAATGGACAGAATCAATGACATTAAGACAGCCGTTATTAGAATCATTTGTCGACCGCGATCCACAGAAATGCCTATTGGAGCTAGAGATATGAGATATACAGGCCTATGTTTTTTAACTAAATATGATAGTGAAAATAAAGTCTGTACAGTGGCTGTTCTTCATGAAGAAAAAATTATTGAGGTTGCTGAAGTAAAAGAAGCATTTACTGACGAAGAGCGCGAGGCTATTTTGGGTGTCTTACAACAAACCGGGAAAGGGCAGCAACAGATTTATAAGGTCCCTCCTGGTATTTGTATACAAGTGGCATACCGGGGAGTTACAAATTATAAATTAAATTCACCGGTCTATGTAAGCCTGGCAGTAGCTGAGAATTGGACAGCCTGTACATGGACGAAATTACTGCTTTCCCAGTATGAACAGGTAGCCATTACGAATCCTGGGAAAATCATTTGGACAGAACAATCAGTGACCAAAGAAATGTATTTGGATTACCTTCTTACTGTAGCAGACTTTATGCTGCCCTTTTTAAAGGACAGGCACTTAACAGTTAAAAGATATCCAGAAGGTGTCGGTTCACAGGGATTTTATCAGAAATCTACACCTGACTATGCACCTGATTTTGTAAAAACGGATATGAACCATGATATTAACTATACCGTTTGTAATAATACCGAAACTCTTTTATGGCTCGGGAATCAGGCAGCCATTGAATTTCATATTCCCTTTAATGATATTGATAAACAAAATCCGGCAGAAATCGTGTTTGATCTTGATCCACCTGAACTGGGCGATTTAAGCTTTGCTGTAAAAGCTGCACTGGTAATGAAACAAATACTTGATCAATTTCAGTTAACGGCTTTCGTGAAGTTATCAGGCAGAAAGGGGATTCAAATTCATCTTCCTTTAAAGGGAGCTGCTATCAGTTATACAGAAACACGTATATTTACTGAATTCATTGCTCTCTATCTAATTAACCGTTTTCCGGACAAATTTACAATAGAACGAATGAAAAAAAATAGAGCGAACCGTCTCTATATTGACTATATTCAGCATGACAAAGATAAGACGATTATTTGTCCGTATTCACCGAGGGAAACAGCGTACCCCTCTGTTGCAGCACCATTGTTTTGGGATGAAGTAAAGAAAGGATTGCAGACAGAGCAATACTCAATGAAAACGGTTAAGGATAGATTAATAAAGGGAATGAATCCGTTTGAGAATTATTTTACAGTTGATCAATCGAGCCAAATGAAACAAATTATTGACTTTATCAAAAAAGAACATAAACCATAACATCACCTTGAATAATCATTTTAAAATTAATTAATTTGGATATAATATACAAAAAAGGAAGGTGTATTTATGCATACAATTTGGAAGGGAACTATTAGTTTTGGTCTTGTCAGTATACCAATAAAGCTTCATGCGGCAACGGAGAATAAAGATATATCCCTGCGCACCTTACATAATAAATGCCATGCGCCTATCAAATATTCGAAAGTATGTTCAGTTTGCGGGGAAGAGGTGAGCCAAGAGGATATTGTCAAAGCCTATGAATATGTGAAGGGAAAATATGTTGTCCTGGATGATGAAGAACTGGAAAATTTGAAGAAAGAGCAGGAGGACAAGGCCGTAGAAATTATCGATTTCGTCAAAATAGAAGAAATCGATCCGATTTATTTTGATAAGAGTTACTATATGTCACCAAATGAGGGCGGTACAAAAGCTTATTCCCTGCTGAGGAAGGCGTTAGAAGAATCCGGAAAAGTAGGACTGGCGAAAATTACGATCCGTGCAAAGGAATCGCTCGCTGTGGTCAGAATATTAGAAAATACTTTACTAATGGAGACCATTCATTTTCCTGATGAGGTAAGAAAGGCTGCAGACGTACCCAATATTCCCGCTGTGGAAGAGATTGTGCAGAAGGAATTGGATACAGCTATTTTATTAATCGATCAGCTGACTACCACATTTGATCCATCTAAATATCATGATGAATACCGGACAGCTTTAATTGAATTGATTGAGCAGAAAAAACAATCCGATACAGTCACACCTACAGCTGGAAAGAAAACAGCATCGAATGTTGTTGATCTTATGGCAGCACTCCAAGCATCTATTGACCAAACAAAACCAGCAACAAAGCCAGCCAGAAAAAGAGCTCCACGCAGAAAAAAAGAGACTTCCTGATTTTTATTTTTGAATAGATTAGCCTAAATTAGAAGCCGTTTCTGTAAAGAAACAGGCTTTTTTACTATTCCCTAATAATTCAGAAAATATAAACTTTTATTTCGTTAACAAGAGTCTGGGATTATTTTTCTGGGTGTAAAGGTACATTTTTATCTGTGATTAGTAGTTTTATGGGTGAAAAACGTGTCGAAATTACTATAAAAACAGTCTTTATTAAATATATTACAAGATCGAAATTCGACGAAATATAAATGTAATGTTTGAATGGTAGATAAAATTTGTCAGATTGATATAATAAGGCAGTACCAATCATTGGTTTGATTGGCAATTATATATATGAATTTTTACTAGTCGCTTATTTTAATAGTCACTTATATAGAGAGAAGCAAGATACAAACTAACATGTGAGACATTGAAAGGGGATCATTGCTTGAAGAAGTCATTTATTGCGTTTAACATTGCTTTAGCAGTTGGTGCAGGTTCATTATTCTCAGGAGGATATGCTACGGCTGCATCACTATCAGAATTAGAGAAAAAAGAGAATCAAATCAGGGGCGAAAAAGAGAAAGTAAATCAAGATATTAATCAAACAAACGAATCTATCGGTCATGTAGTAGATCAGCAAACTGATTTAACAGCCCAACTTAAAAAGCTGGAATCAGAGATTACTGAAACGAATTCAAAAATAGATAAAATAAATACAAAAATTGGTGACACAAAAAAAGATATTGAACAATTAAGAAAAGATATCGTAGTACTTGAAGAGAAGATTGAAGCAAGAACAGAATTATTAAAAGAACGTGCTAGATCCTATCAGGTTACAGGCGGAAAGATGAACTATCTGGAAGTTGTAGTGGGAGCGAGCAGCTTTGGTGACTTTGTTGAACGGGTGAATGCCGTATCTACAATAATGGAAGCTGATAATGATTTAATCGCTGAACAAGAAAAAGATAAAAAGGATTTAGAGAAGAAAAAGCAAGAAGTAGAAACTAAGCTAAAAAGCTTGGAATCTATGAAAAAAGAATTAACAGATTTGAAGGCAAAACAAGAGAATCAAAAGCAAGAAAAAAATAAACTAATGAAAAAGCTTAAACTTGAAGAGAAACACTTGGAAGAGCATAAATTAAGCATGGAAGAAGAATCTTCTATTTTAGCTGGCCAAGAAACTGCTTTAAGCAAAGCAATTGCACAGGAAAAAGAACGTCAGGCTGAGGTTGCCAGACAAAAAGCGGCTGAGGCGGCTGCTGAGAAAAAACGTCAGGCAGAACTTGCAGCACAAAGAGCAGAGGAAGCTAAAAAGAGCCAATCCTCCTCCAGTGCATCATCAGGAAGTTCGTCTGTTAAAAAATCCAGTGCACCAAAAGCAAGTGAACCAACATACAGTGCACCTGCTCCAAGAAGCTCATCTGGGATGTTCATGAAACCATCTGCAGGGTATTATACTTCTGGATATGGTCCAAGATGGGGAAAATCACATGGCGGAGTTGATATTGCAACATCTGGTACTGTTCCAATCGTGGCAGCTGCAAGCGGTGTTGTATCTAGAGCTTACAAATCATCTAGTTATGGTAATGTAGTATTTATCACTCACTATATTAATGGGCAACAATACACAACAGTGTATGCGCATATGAGAGACAATAGTATGAGAGTAAGCGCTGGACAATCTGTCAGCAAGGGCCAGCAAATTGGTTTGATGGGAAATACTGGACGTTCAACAGGCCAGCATTTACACTTTGAGCTTCATAAAGGACCTTGGACACAAAGTAAATCAAATGCTATAAATCCTACAGATTATATAAATTGATTTTAAAAGAGGCCATTTTAGGCCTCTTTTTTGTTGCTCTTAAATAAAAAAACGAATATCCATATTGTGGTATTATAAAAATAATGATATTTAACTATAGGATATAGACTGGCTAGTTCAACAAGACGATCAATGAAACATGAATAATGAGTGATAATCACGATAAAGGGGGAACTTAGTTGAAAAAACAATATCTGCCTTTGATTACAGTCTTATTTGTTGTACTTATTTCATTTTTACCAGCTAAAACAATGGCAACTAAATGGTTATACCCGTTTGTGGTTTGGGAAGGGTATGTCTATGAAATAAGTGAAGAATCCGTAACTGCAATTGGGGATGAAATTGGTCAAGTAACAAAGTATTCGGATATGGAACCCCAATCGGGTAATTTTTCAAATGCTTATCCGAAAGGTACTAAATACTATAAAATTAAAGGGGTTAGTACAGAGGAAGCCTTAGCCGTACAAGAATCTGCTGGTCAATATGTAAAAGCAGATAGAAAAGAAGAATATGAATTTAAACAAGACTTAGATGAACCACAAGACATACTTAAAGGGATTATTTTTTCAATAGTGGGCATTTTAGCTGGTATTCTCATGTATAAAATCCTAAAGAACCATCTGGATAAAAGGTAAATACTTTTTTAACTGCAACGGAGATAGTAAAAAGCTATCTCTTTTTTTATGCTACAAGCAAAATCCTTACGTAAACAACCTTTTTTATAGTGCTTGGTTGGTTGAGTAGAATCCCTTTATGTAAATCCTTTTTATTAAACGATCTCGTCTTTTTAAACCTTATTTTGGCTTGTATAAAAATAAGCCTAAATATTGATTTACCAAAGGCACTGAATAGAGTATACTAATAGTGTTTGGAATATTTAGAATATTTTGTAAGCGCTTCAATTAAATATTAGAAAGGGGATTAAGATGGAAGAAAAAATGCTATCCAAGGAGGAACAAAAGGGGAAAAGGGATTATTCGGCTATTGTAAAAAGTCCAGAGTTTCAACAACTTTTAAATGAAAAGAAAAAATTTATAATACCCTTAACCTTGTTTTTCCTAATTTTTTATTTTGCACTTCCTATAATGACATCCTATTCATCGGTGCTGAATAATTCTTTCTATGGACATATCACTTGGGCCTGGGTATTTGCTTTTGCACAGTTTATTATGACGTGGACGTTATGTATGATCTATTCTAAAAGAGCAGCCAGATTTGACCGCTTAAGTGATAAGGTGTTGAAATTAGGGGGTAAACAGTAGATGAATTATACGGCTTTTATTATGTTTCTCGCTATTGTATTTGTTACTTTGATTATTACTTATTGGGCTTCTAAAAGAACAAACAATGCGAGTGAGTTTTACACAGCAGGAGGTGGTCTGACCGGTTGGCAAAATGGCTTAGCAATAGCGGGTGATTATATGTCTGCAGCTTCGTTTTTGGGGATAGCCGGTGCAGTTGCTTTAACAGGTTTTGATGGCTTCTTTTATAGTATAGGTTTTTTGGTCGCTTACTTGGTTGTACTTTATTTGGTGGCTGAGCCACTTAGAAATTTGGGCAGATATACATTGGCAGATATGCTGGCAGCAAGGTTTGATGCAAAAAAAATACGTGGTGTAGCTGCTTTTAATACGATGTCTATTTCTATATTTTATATGATTGCTCAGCTAGTAGGGGCAGGAGCTCTGATTAAATTATTGCTGGGCTTAGAATATGCCACCTCCGTTTTAATTGTTGGAGCTCTCATGACTATATACGTTATTTTTGGTGGTATGCATGCTACTAGCTGGGTTCAAATTGTTAAAGCTGTATTACTGATGGCAGGGACCTTTATCATTTCATTCATTGTTTTTGCCAAATTTAATTTTAATATTGCAAGTATGTTTGAACAGATGAGTACGGCTACTCCATTAAAGGAGGCATTCCTGAATCCGGGTGTTAAATACACAGATGGTCTCGATACATTATCGCTGACGATGGGGCTAGTTCTTGGAACTGCTGGTTTGCCGCATATCCTTGTGCGTTTCTTTACGGTAAAGGATGCTAAAACAGCACGAAGCTCAGTTGTATATGCTACCTGGATCATTGGGATCTTTTATGTCATGACCATTTTCCTTGGATTTGGAGCAGCAGCTTTTGTGGGTAATGCTGATATAGTAAATGCGAATGCAGCAGGGAATATGGCAGCACCATTACTAGCCAAGGCTATTGGCGGGGATATATTGTTTGCTTTTATATCAGCCGTTGCATTTGCGACAATATTGGCCGTTGTTGCTGGTCTTGTACTAACTGGGGCATCTGCATTTGCCCATGATTTTTATAATGAGATATTGAGAAAAGGAAAGGCAACTGAAAAAGAGCAGGTTAAGATGGCAAGATACGCTTCTATTGGTGTTTCCGTCTTATCGATTCTGTTGGCATTAGTAGCACAAAATTTAAATGTAGCCTTTCTTGTATCATTAGCCTTTGCCGTGGCTGCCAGTGCAAATTTACCTGTAATTATTTATACAATTTACTGGAAGAAATTTAATACTACGGGTGCTATCAGCGCAATGGTAGTAGGTTTAATCACTTCAGTTGGACTTGTTTTAGTCAGCCCTAACGTCTTTAATCCGGAAGCTGGGGTTGCCATACTGGTTGGTGAACCTTTATTTCCTTTATCAACACCTGGTCTGGTATCCATTCCGCTCGGGTTTCTGGCTGGTTTTGTAGGAACATTATTATCTCGTAAGAAGGAAGATGAAGCGAAATTCGATGAGATTTTGGTTAAATCCAATACTGGTTTAGATACTATAAAATAGTGATATGACCTCTATTTGGTCTAAAGTTTATTAGGGGGCAGTTTCGTAGGTTATTTAATGACTTACAGCTGCCTCTTTTTTGTATCAATTATTTCAATGAAAAAACAGGAAAAGGTATGGATAATTACCTTTGCCTGCTTGATTATATCTCATTCTTCTTTTCTTCATTTCCCAAGAAATAACTAAATATTAATCAGCTACTAAGATTATTTTTCCTCTAGCATGCGAGGATTCACTTAATTCGTGAGCATTTTGAACACCTTTTTCGTTTAAAGGAAAGGTTTCACCCACTATTGGTTTCAATCTTCCCTCGTCTAGAAGCTTGGCTAATTCCTTTAATTGGTTACCATTTGGATTTAACCATACAAATTCTTCGGTAATTCCATAGCGATTAGCTAATTCTTCATTTGGCGGGTCTACAATGGATACTAATTTTCCGCCGCGTCTCAAGATTTTCATGCTGGCAGTTTGAACGGATTTCCCAATTGTATCTAAAACAGCATCGTATTCTGTCAATATATCTTCAATATTTTCGCTATGGTAGTCAATGCATAGATCGGCTCCTAATTCTTTTAAAAAGGCATGATTTTTTTTGCTGGCTGTGGTGGCTACATAGGCGCCTTTGAGTTTGGCTAATTGAATGGCGTACGAACCAACACCGCCTGCACCGCCATGAATAAGAATTTTCTGTCCTTCCATAATCTCCAATGCGTCAAATAAACACTGATATGCAGTCATTCCAGTCAATGGAACGGATGCAGCTTCTTTAAAAGATAAATTATCAGGGATTTTTGCAAGCAGTAATTCGTCAACAGCTGTGTATTCAGCATAAGCTCCATAACGAGTTGTATCGGGACGTGCAAAAACCCGGTCTCCTTTTGTAAAATCAACGACGTGTTTACCCACCTCTTTAACAACACCTGCAACGTCCAATCCTAATATAATAGGGAATTCGAATGCATATTGATCAGCAAGATGGCCTTCTCTTAATTTCCAATCAATCGGGTTGACGGAAGCAGCTTTTACTTCAATTAATACCTGATTGTCTAAAAGAGGTGGCTTTTCAACTACTTTTTCCTTTAAAGTATTCTGTCCGCCATACTCTTCTATTACAATTGCTTTCATCTTGGTATTTTGCATATAATTCCTCCTTGACTGGTAATTAAGGCTTTGGAAATCCTTATTATGTTCATTCCCTGTACAAAATAAGGTAACCGTATTTAAACGTTTATTGAATAAAAACAGGAAATTTATCCTAAAAAGATTGATGGAGTTTTTTATGATTATAGAGGAGGCGATTTAAGGATTGTAAATTTATTTATACTGGGGGAAGGTCTAGTTTACCGCATAAACTGGACGAAGCAGAAGGGAGGGAATCATCACCCTCCGAAGAAAAAATCTAAAACATTGCTGCCAGCAGATGACCTTTTATTATAAAACTCCGAATAGCCACAATGATTGCAATAAACTACGAGAAATTGATTATTTTGAATATCAAACATTTTTGATAGGCCGGTCCCTGTCATAGATACTTCTTTTTGGCTGGCATCACGGCTTCCACATTTTAAACATCCTGTTTGCGCCAAAGTAAATCACTCCTCATTATGAAAATAAATTTCCAAAATAATTATAACATTAAAAACATGCCCCAGTTGCCTATAAAGGCATGGGACATGTTTTTTTAGGTAGCTGCTTTTTCATCACTCTTTATAAATTTGAGAACAATAAAGAATAAAATCAATGAAATAGCACCAAAGCTATAAAAAAGATAAGATTGATTATGCTTCATAAAATAAGACATGAGCGGAGGACCTGCTGCTACACCAAAAAATCGTGCTGAGCTGTAAAAAGATGTGATTGTTCCTCTTTGTTTTTTATCGATGTTTTCAGTAATAATTGCATCCAGTGATGGTAAAATCGTCCCAAGGCCGGCACCAAAAATAGATAATACTCCGATTAATATATAGATATTATCGTAAAAAGTTGTAAAGGTGATGGCAATCGCGCTAACAATGATAGATGCCAGAATTAGGATTTTCATTAATTTAATATTATCTTTTATTTTTTTTCCGGTGATAAATGAAGCAACACACAAGAAAAATAGAGGAACAGCAAGTACAAATCCCTTTTTAATTTGATGAATATCATACTTGGATTCAAGTATGGAAGATAAATAAAACTGGATGGCAAACAATATTAACATGACGAATGCCCCTGTCAGGAATACACTGTATAACCATGTCCCATCTTTCTTAAATATCTTTTTTGTATCCTTTAAAAATTCTTTTAGTGTAGGAGGATCTTCTGTTTTCTTTGGCACCTTTATACAAAAAAGAATCATAAAAAATGTGACTAAACTTAAAAAAGAGATAGCAAAGAAAGGAAGAAACCATAGAGAAATGGCTAATGCAGCTCCTAGTATGGGACTTAAAACTTTTCCAAAGGTATTGGATGTTTCCACAATTCCCAGAACAGAGCTTGCTTTATCATCGTCTTTAAAAAGATCGCCAACTAAGGGTAATATGATTGGAAAAGCACCAGATGATCCTATTCCTTGAATGATCCGTCCTATTATAATGACCATAAATGGATTTTCCATTTTCCAAGAGGCAAAGCCGGATACTAGCCCGCCGATAAAAGCTAAAACTAAACTAGGCAGTAAGATCATTTTCCTCCCAAAACGGTCGGATAAATAGCCTGCAATCGGTATTAAAAGGATGGAGGCAATTGAATAGCTTGTAATAATCAAACTGGATTGGAAAGAGGAGATTCCAACTCTCTTTTCTAAAATAGGTAGAACAGGGATAAGCATTGAATTACCTAATGTCATTATTAGTGGCACTGCTGCTATACTGGCCAAACACCAAAAACTAATTTTATTGGTATCCGTTTGTGATTTCATACAAAAATTCCCTCATCTCTTTAAGCAGTTCTGTGCAATTACTTTGCCACACAGGATGAGAAATTATGTACAAATGGTCGAGCTAATGTGTTGTGAAAATATGACAAAAATCGTGGGATTATAAATATTAAAGCACTTTGAATATAACTCACAGTGCTTCATTTGGTTAATCATCTGATGATAGGATCCCGATAAATCTTAGGATAAAAAGGAACAGGTTTACGAAATCAAGATATAAATTGAGTGCAGCCAATGGGATTTCATCTTCTGCTACTCCATACTGTTTCATACGGTTCACATCATATAATACGTATCCGCTGAAAACGAGTATCCCTATAAATGAGTAGACAAGCATAGCAGTAGAAGATAAGGGTGAAAAAATATTAAAAATCCCAATAACCAGGATGGCGAGTAAAGCAGCTAATAAAAATCCACTTAAAAATGTTAAATCCCGCTTTGTTGTTGCGGCATATAGAGAGAGTCCGCCAAATACAACTACTGTAGCAGCCAGGCTCATGATAATGGGCTGTGGTCCTATTGCTACCAAATAGTTTGCGATTACAGGATATAAGGTGATGCCTGATATTAAAGTAAACGCATATAAGAAACTATATGAGAGAATTTTCCTTCGTCTCACAAAAAATGCCGCAATAAGCATACCGAACTCTATAATCATCAGCGGCAAGAACAAGGATGGAGGAACAAAATTACCTACAATAAAGCCAAGTAAAGAAATGGCTAATGATAAAGCGAAAGTCCGGATAACGGCTGGAATGTGATATCTATTGGTTTCCGTATATGAATTCATTTATTTACCTCTCCTTTTATTTATCATATATGTATCTACGTTTAACTATATCAAAGGTTTCATGGTATATCCTGATTTTTACATAGAAATAGTAGAGACAAATACTAATGGATTTTATATAATAAAAATAAGAACATTTGTTCTGTTTAAGTAAAGTTACGTTTAGCTGTGAATATTTGGGAGTATGAAGTTAAGAACTCTAGTGTATACCATTTTATGCTATTCTATGATTATAAGGATGAGGAAAGGGGGAGATCTTTGTGAACTTTACATTTATTCATGCTGCTGATATCCATTTAGATAGTCCATTAAAAGGTTTATCAAGATATGAAGGAGCACCTGTCGAAAAATTGCGCAGTGCAACCAGAGATGCATTTAAAAATTTGATTGATTTTGCTATTAAAGAAAAAGTGCATTTCATCATTATTGCAGGTGATTTATATGATGGGGATTGGAAGGATTACAATACAGGTCTCTTTTTTGCAAACGAAATGGCAAGGCTAAAAATGCATCAAATTCCTGTTTATATGATTAAAGGGAATCATGATGCAGCCAGTATCATTACTAAAGAAATAAAACTTCCTGATAATGTAAATATTTTTGATGATAAAAAATGCAAAAGTATGTTTATAGATGAACTTGGAGTGGCTTTGCATGGTCAAGGATTTTCAACGCGTGCTGTAACAGATAATCTTGCTAAAAGCTATCCTCCAAAGGAAGATGGATATTTTAATATTGGGATTTTGCATACATCGGCAGTAGGCCGGGAAGGACATGAGAATTATGCGCCTTGTTCCATAGAGGATATGAAGGGAAAAGAATATGATTATTGGGCTCTTGGGCATATTCATAAACGGGAGTTTTTATGTGAGAAAAACCCAGTCATTCTCTTTCCGGGAAATATTCAAAGCCGTCATAGCAAAGAGACAGGTCCAAAAGGATGTTCTTTAATTAAAGTTAGCGATGGACAGATACAGGAATTAAATCATATATCACTGGATGTATTGCGCTGGGAAATTATTGAGATAGATGCGAGACCTCTCACTGATTACGATCAATTACTTATGAACATCGAAGAGCAGCTGGAAAAACAATTAGATGCTGCTGATGGTAGAATGCTCGCAGCCAGAGTAGTTGTTAGTGGCAATACTTCTTTATATCAGGAGCTTTTGAAAAATAAAGAAAGAGTATTAAATGATATTAGATCTGCAGCTTTCGCTATTGGACATGGGCAAATATGGATTGAGAAAATAAAGAATAAAACGGCCCCGCCGGTAGAGTTCAATCATTTCTCTGATGAAAATAATCCGGTGACATCCATTTTTAATTGGCTAGAGACCAGTGATATGGATGAGTTGCTCGAAGATGTGAGAAAAGAGTTTTCGGCGATCACCAATGTATTGCCGACCGATTTAAAAAGAGGAGAGAATATGGTTATCCCTGATTCAGTTTCCATGCTGGAAGAAAAACTGGAGGAAGTTAAACAACTGGTGAGTCTTGAGTTACAAATGGAAGGAGGTAAATAAGGCATGCGTTTTGAAGAGTTAAATTTAACTGCATTTGGTCATTTTACTGATTTCCCGGTTACCTTTCAGCCTAATCAATCTTTCCATGTAGTGTACGGAAATAATGAAGCCGGAAAGAGTACTATGCTGCGTTCTATTACTCAACTCTTGTACGGCATTCCGCATAATTCTAAGGATTCATTTATACATCCCAATTCTAGTTTACGTATAAAGGCCCGCCTATCCAATTCAAAAGGTAATACTCTGTCCTTCATACGAAGAAAGGGAAAGTCAAAGACCATTCTTAACGAAGCGGGAGAAGCATTACCAGATAATGTTTTATTACCTTATATAAATGTGCTGTCAGAGGAAACATTCCGAAATATGTTTGCACTCAATCATGAAACTTTGCGAGAAGGCGGAGAAGCTTTGCTTGAGTCAAATGGAAGCGTCGGAGAAAGTTTGTTTGCTGCGGCCTCTGGGGTTAATGCTGTAAAGAAAATCATGCAGGAGTTTGATTCGGCAAGTAAAGAATTATATAAATCAGGTGGTTCGAAACCTAAGATTAATGAATTATTAAAGAAAGAAAAAGAATTAACTCGCCGACTTAATGATTCGCAAATGCTCGCTAGACAATGGAAGCAGCTTGAGGATGATTACCATCATGGTAAGAAACAGCTGGATGAATTAAAAGAGCATTACCTTCATGTAGATGCAACTCTAAAAAAATTGTCCAAGCTAAACCAAGCTGCTCCCATTCTTATTGAAAGAGACACATTAATAGAGCAACAAAAGAGCTTCACTGAAATTCCGGATTTACCCAATGATTTTAATTTACAAAAAGAAAATGTATTAAATGAATTAAAACATGCTGATGAAAATGCCAAAATATCCAATATAGAAATAATGGCGCTCGAAGAGAAGTTAGCCAAACTGGATATTGATGAAAAACTCTTAACATGTGAGTCTATGATTCAATCTCTTTTCAGCCAAGTTGGTGCATACGAGAAAGAAAATAAAGATTTACATGTAAATAAGGCAAAGGCTGAGCAGATGCTCAATCGGATGAACGATATTCTTCATAAGCTGGGCTATGGTAGTGTAGATAGCGTCAATATTGAGGATTTTAGAATTGCCACTTCTCGTAAAGAAAAAATCAGCATGCTTTATAAGCAATATGGAATCTTACATGAAACGCTAAAAGAAATAAATAAACGACATGAAAGTTTAAAGGAAGCTGTTGCATTAAGGCGAGCGGAATGGGAAGGTTTTGGAGAGGTAAAGGATATTGCCAAGCTAAAACTTGTACTTGACCACGCCCAGATAGAAGGAAATATTGAAAATACCATTGATGTTTTGTCAGAGGAAATGAAGGACCTTAAAGACAAAACGATGGAAGAACTAAACTATTTACCATTATGGGAAGGTTCGGTAGAAGAGTTTGATTCCTTTTATATTTCCATTTTAGAAGAAACCATTAATCAGTACATTGAGCAACTTGATAGATTCAATGAAGATAAAACAAATTTAGAGCGCGGTATTAAAGTTGAGAAAACGATTATTTTGGAAGCGGAAAAATCGATTGCTGAATTAGAAGCCTTGTCTGTAATTCCTACAGAAGATGATTTAGAGAGAAGCCGTCAGATTCGCGACCGTGGTTGGAGCTTAATTAAGACTAAACTTAAAGGTGAAGCCATTGATCGTAAATTAATTGAGGAATACTGCAGCCAGCAAGAGGTAGAAGATAAATTTGAGCATGATTTAAAAATAACGGATGAGCTTTCAGATATTATGTGGCGAGAATCTGCAAAAGTGGGTATGAAGAATAAGTCGTTGCAGGATATAAAGAGATCTGAAACCAAGATTGCTACTGCAGAGACACAGCTGGAGTGCCTTAAAGATCAAATAAACATGTTTTTTCAGAAGTGGAACGAGCTTTGGGAACCATTCGGTATTGAACCATTATCACCAACTGAAATGAAAGAATGGGTAAGAAAATACACAATAATTAAAGAGAATCAAGGCGAATATAAAAAGAAGCAGAAACTTTGGGATGAGCTGACAGAAAAACGATCAGCTATCAAAAGCCGCCTATACCTTGCCCTGTCTGAAGTAGCTGATGATCTAGATATTCAGGTGCCAGAATGGACTCTTTCAGACTTAATCAGAGAAGCAAATAGAGCAATCCATTTAGAAACAGAGCGTATTAATGAGAGAAATTCATTGGAAAAAGAGTGGAGGAGTAAGGCTGCTGATCTGAAACAAATCGAGCAGGAGCTCACGAGTAAGCAAAGTGAGTTAATCAATTGGAGAGATGCATGGGAGGAAGCTACTAAACCCTTGCAAATTGAAAGTCAGACACCAATTGATTACACATTGGAAATGCTTGATAAGTACAATGAATTGACAACCACGTATGATGATTGGGCTGATATCAATAGCAAAGCAAAAGCTGGTATGTTATTTGTCCAGGATTATGCAGATCATATCAAAATTGTAGCTGATACTTTACAAATACCTGAACCAATAAATATTCAATCCTTTGTCTATGATTTAACGAATCAGTTGCAGGAGCAGAAAAAGTGTAAGCAAAATCAACTCGAATGGCAAGCACAATTGGAAAAACGAAAAAAAGAATATCGCTTAGCGAAGGATAAGAAGGAGATGGCGCTTAATCGTCTTGATGAATTGTTACAGACAGCACGTGTAAAGACCATCGAGGAAATGCAAATTATTGAAGATAAATATCGACAAAAGCAGAAGCTGTCTGCAGAACTGCTCAATCTGGAGAAGGTTTTACTTGAGATTGGCAATGGCTTATCGATTCAAGAAATGAAAGATGAAATAGACAAGCTTGATTTAGATTTTATGGAAAGTGAAATGGCAGAATTGAAAGCAGAGCTTGCAGATTTGGAAGAGAAAAGGACGGAACAAAACCAAATCTTTGGTGTATGCAGAAAAGAATATGAAGAAAAGATTAAGGGGAATTCATATGCTGCTGTTCAGGCTGCTGAAGAAAGAGAAAGCATCTTGGCTGAGCTGGCAGAATTGACCGATCAATATGTCCAAAAAAAATTAGCTACATTTGTATTACAGAAGGGAATTGAATATTTCCGTTCCGAAAATCAAAATCCGATTTTAACAAAAGCATCAAAACTGTTTGCGAAATTAACGCTGAACTCCTTTGAAGGGTTAACTGTTGATTATAATGAAAAGGATGAAGAAGTGCTGCTGGGACTAAGAAATAACGAGAAAATTGGAATAGAAGCGATGAGTGATGGAACAAAAGATCAATTGTATTTATCCTTAAGAGTTGCAAGCATAGAAAAATATTGTGAGGAAAATGAACCTATTCCATTTATTGTTGATGATATTCTTGTTCACTTTGATAATGAACGATCAAAAATTACGTTATCCATCTTAAAAGAATTATCGAAAAAAACCCAAGTTATCTTTTTCACTCATCATTTTCATTTACTGGATTTATTGGAGGAAACATTGGAGCATAAGCAGTATCAATTGATTCACCTTCATAAAGAGGCCGTCACGAACTGAAATTAAAAGAAGACCGATTTTATGGATCGGTCTTCTTTTTTCTTGGTTCACTTTATTATTTTACATTTTCTTTTTTAGTGATTTCAGAGATTTTATTCATATTGTCCTCTAATTGAAGCTGTGTGCTTGATTTACTTAGGAATTGATATAACATACCTACGAAAATCGCTCCACCGACAATATTCCCTAAAGTAACAGGAACCAAATTGTAGATGGCATTTCCGATTGTAATGGTATCAGGATGCGGTGATACTAGTGCAATTGAGAATAATGATAAGTTCGCAATGCTATGTTCAAAGCCTGATGAGAAGAATAAAAACACGACTGCAATCATCATTGCCATTTTAGCTCCGTCACCTTTTACTTGGCTAGGCAGGTAACAAGCTAAACAAACAAGCCAGTTACAAAGGATTCCTTTAAAGAATAAAGCTGTAACAGATCCATGCATTTTATAAGAAACAATTTCGTGCATTAAATGCTCGTTTGGAATATGGCTGAATATGCCTGTAAGATAAAATAAAATGGCAAAGAAGATTGCCCCAACAGCATTGCCAAGATAACAAGCGCCCCAATTTCGGCCTAAATCTCTAAGTGTTACCTCATTACGCATATAAGCGACAGTGAAATAAGCGGTATTACCGGTAAATAGCTCTGCCCCACCGTAAATAATAAGTATTAATGCGATACCAAAGAAAAGTGCCGGGAATAGGTATGCAAAAGGTGAGTCGGCTACCCTGAAATATTCTCCTGTTCTAAAGCAGGTAATGATTACAAACCCTACAAATATTCCTGCCATCATCGCTCTTAAGAAATAATGAAGAGGAAAATGGTCTAACAGCCTTTTCTTTTTCTTTGCAAGGGCAACTAAATACTGTAATCCTTGTTCTTCCATGATGTTAAATTCCTCCTATGCTGAAAAACGTCCATTAAATAAACTACTATGACTTCTCTAATTAATCAATAAGCTTGTGAAATTATTCACTTTTCTGATAGCCTCTTTTATTCAAATAAGGTAAACTTGCGTAAATCTTGTGATTATCTTCCACCGAATACGGGTAAGGTAGGTATAAGGATGGTGATTATCTTGAAAAGTAAAATTTTAAAAAGGGTTATTGCTGCAGCTGCACCCCTAGTGATTAGCTATATTACAAAAAAATTAACCAATAAGAAAAAAGTAGCTTAAAGGACGGGCATTAATGCTCGTTTTTTTTTATGTTAACTTACTTTTCCCCAAAGAAAGGTGAAATACTTAAACGTACACTAATTGACTGTAATTAACTACATATGAGAAAATATGACTGTTTGATTAAAACTTATGGTTCGCCTATTCACATATTATTTTTTTACATGGTATATTTGATAAGATGTATTTTGATTTTAATAAGAAGTGTTAAAAAATTATTTCCTTTTTACAACATCAAAGTATTATTGGAGATGTAGATCCAAGTTGAATAGATTTAAGAAGTTTTACAATATATAAAAGGATGGCTCACATGACTAATTTAAAAGAACAGATAGAATCAAGAAGAACCTTTGCTATTATTTCTCACCCTGACGCAGGTAAAACGACGTTAACAGAAAAATTGCTCTTATTTGGTGGTGCAATCCGTGACGCTGGTACTGTAAAAGGGCGTAAAACCGGTAAATATGCAACAAGTGACTGGATGGAAATTGAGAAGCAGCGTGGAATATCCGTAACATCCAGTGTTATGCAGTTTGACTATAATGGGACTCGTGTGAATATCCTCGACACACCTGGACACCAAGATTTCAGTGAAGATACGTACCGTACTTTAATGGCTGTTGATAGCGCAGTTATGATTATTGATGCTGCCAAAGGGATTGAAGCACAAACACTGAAATTATTTAAGGTTTGTCGCATGAGAGGAATTCCTATTTTCACATTTATTAATAAAATGGATCGCCAAGGTAAATTGCCGCTTGAGCTGTTGGCTGAGTTGGAGGAAGTGCTTGGTATAGAATCCTATCCAATGAACTGGCCAATTGGGATGGGGAAAGACTTCTTCGGTATTTATGACCGTTATTATAATCGAATTGAAATGTTTAAAGCTGAAGGTGAAGAGCGATACTTGAAATTGAATGAAGAGGGCGAAGTAGAAGATGAAAATCACTCTATTGTTGAGTCTCCTCTTTATGAGCAAACATTGGAAGAAGTGTTATTGTTAAATGAAGCAGGCAATGAATTTTCGCGTGAAAAAGTCCGTAATGGTGAATTAATTCCTGTATTCTTTGGAAGCGCCCTTACTAATTTTGGCGTTCAGACATTTTTGGATACGTATTTAGAGTTTGCGCCAAAGCCTCAGCCAAGACCATCATCTGTGGGACCGGTTGAACCTGTTCAGGATACTTTTTCAGGGTTTATCTTTAAAATCCAAGCAAATATGAATCCAATGCACCGTGACCGAATTGCCTTTTTCCGTATTTGCTCAGGTAAGTTTGAACGTGGTATGACTGTTCAACTAAGCCGAACAGGAAAGCCTATGAAACTTAATAATTCAACACAATTTCTTGCAGAGGAAAGAAACAATATAGCTGAAGCGGTAGCAGGAGATATTATCGGATTATATGATACAGGAACCTATCAGATTGGTGATACGCTAACTTCAGGAAAAGAAGCATTTTCTTTCGAACGTCTGCCACAATTTACACCTGAAATGTTTGTACGTGTTAGCGCTAAAAATGTATTGAAGCAAAAGCATTTTCATAAAGGTATTAATCAGCTTGTACAGGAAGGTGCGATTCAATTATTTAAAACAGTTGGAATTGAGTCCTATATTCTTGGAGCAGTCGGACAGTTACAGTTTGAGGTATTTGAGCACCGTATGAAAAATGAGTATAATACTGAAGTTATCATGGAAAGAATGGGTGACAAGATTGCCCGTTGGACGACAAATGAAAAAATTGATGAAAAGCTTTCAAGTTCAAGAAGTCTTTTGGTACGCGATCGCTATGATCAATATGCATTCTTATTCGAGAATGACTTTGCGCTGCGTTGGTTCCAGGAAAAAAATCCTTCTATAGAACTCTATAATCCAATGGATCAGCATGAACGGTAATTAAATTCAAGCAGGATTTAGCCCAGATTGGGTTAAAATCCTGCTTTTTTCTGTTATATAACAATTAATTGTTGACATATTTTTCTAAATATTCTTACAATGGTGGAAAGAATATATTAGGAGAGTGAAACAATGAAACATGTCTATTTTTTTACCGGGTTTCCAGGTTTTATTTCAAATCAACTAATAAGGGAGCTAAAAAAACAGGATCAGTTATTTAATAAAGTGATTGCTATTGTACTGCCTTCTGAATGGCATAAGGCTGTCAGTGAAAGATTAAAAATTTTAAAGGAGTTCAATTTAGATGAAAATCAGTTTATCCTAATTGAAGGAGACATCACTAAACCAGGATTAAACATAAGTAAAAAAGAAAGCGGTTTCAAAAAGGAGGAAATTACCCATTTATTTCACTTGGCTGCCATTTATGATTTAGCTGTTCCAAAAAATATAGCCTATTTGGTAAATGTTGATGGAACAAACAATGTAAATGATTATGTATTGACCCTTCCTAACCTAATGAGGTATACCTATTTTAGTACAGCCTATGTAGCTGGAAGACGTGAAGGAAAGCTGTATGAGCATGAATTAATTAAGCCAGATGAATTTAAAAATTATTATGAAGAAACCAAATATGAAGCAGAAGTACTTGTTCGAAAGATTATGGACCATGTTCCTGTTACGGTCATTCGACCGGGTATCGTAAAAGGAAATACCCTAACTGGGGAAACCATTAAATTTGACGGCCCATATTTTATATTAAATTTCCTCGACAGAATCAGATACCTTCCAATTATCCCTAATATAACCAAGTCAACCTGTGTGATTAATTTGGTCCCTGTAGACTATATAATAAAAGCAACAGCTTATTTAACATTAAGTCCTAAAGGTGCTGGGAAAACCTATCATTTAACAGATCCTAATCCATATACGGTTACAGATATTTATAAGTTGTTTTTGAAAGGGTATAATGGAAAACGACCAATCGGCTATTTACCGTTTGGGCTTACAAAAATGGCTTTATCAATTAAGCCAATACGAAAGTTTCTGGGTGTGGAAGTTGAATCTCTTGATTATTTCACCTGGAAAGGAGAATTTGATTGTGCACAGGCACAGGCTGATTTAGCTGAAGGAGGCATTAAATGTCCTGATTTTAAGGAAGGTGTAGTGCCAATGGTTGAATATTACAGAGCCAATAAGAACAATCGGGCGTTTCATATAGAGATTACATAATTAGAGGAGGAACAGAGATGGAAGCCTTAAAAGAAATGGTAAATGTATATGCTCCTGCAACGGGAGAACTGATTATGCAGTATGAAGAAATGCCGGCTAGTCAAGCTGGTGAAATAATGAATAAATCCAAAAGGGCTTTTCTTTCATGGTCACAAGTAGATATAGACGAACGTTTACGCTATCTTCAGCAGTTGAGGCATACGATTGTGAATAGACTTGATGAAATTGCTGAGCTCATATCAAAGGATACAGGGAAAGTTAAAACTGATGCGTTAGTGGCTGATATCATGCCTGCCCTTGATGCTATTAATCATATTGAAAAGCATGCGAAAAAAACATTTAAAGCTCAGAAGGTTCGTACACCTTTCTTATTAATGGGTCACAAATCGAGTATTCATTATATGCCAAGAGGCTCTGTGCTTGTTATCTCACCATGGAATTATCCATTCCTCTTGGCAATGGTTCCTGTCGTATCCGCGCTTGCAGGCGGTAATACGGTTATTTTAAAACCATCAGAAGTAACACCTGCAGTGGGCAAATTAATTGAATCATTATTTGAAGAAGCTGGATTTCCTGATGAAGTTTTTCAAGTAGCACATGGCGGTAAGGAACTTGGTGCTAGTCTTACGAAGCAAAAGCCTGATTATATCTTTTTTACAGGGTCCGTAGGTACGGGACGTATTATTCAGGAAATAGCAGCACGCGATCTTATCCCAACGACTCTTGAGCTCGGTGGAAAGGATCCAATGATCGTGTTTAGCGATGCTGATTATAAGCGTGCAGCACAGGGTGCTGTTTGGGGAGCATTTACGAATAGCGGTCAAGTTTGTATGAGTGTTGAAAGATTGATTATCCAAAAGGATGCATTAGAGCCTTTCTTACAGGAGTTATTGCCAATTGTTAATCAGTTAAAGCAAGGGAATGGAAAAGAATCAGATATCGGTTCTATGACATCTATTCAGCAAATATCTATTGTAAGAGAGCATGTTGAAGATGCCCTGCTAAAAGGTGCCACCCTAATCACTGGTGATCCGCCTTCTGAATGGAATGAAAATTCCATGTTTATTAAGCCGATGGTTTTAACAAATGTTTCAGAGGATATGCTTGTGATGCAGGAGGAAACATTTGGTCCTGTTCTGCCTATACTAACTGTTGATACAGAAGAAGAAGCCATACGGGCTGCCAATCATTCCAATTACGGATTAAATGCAAGTGTTTGGACAACAAATAAGGAAAAAGGAAGGCTGACAGCTAAAAAGCTTCTATCAGGTGCTGTGTTAATTAATGATGTTTTAATAACAGTTGCCAATAATAATCTTCCTTTTGGCGGAGTTAAAGAAAGTGGAATAGGCAGGTATCATGGGGAACAGGGTCTTCGTATATTTTGTCATGAAAAAGCAGTAATGGAAGATATGGGGCTCAAAAAATCAGAGATTCAGTGGTATCCTTATGAAGGGAAATATAAACATTTCCATGCGCTGTTAACAGCCTACTTTGGTAAAAGGAAATCTATGATAAAGGTACTCAAGGAATATCTGAAATTAATAAAACTATCAAAATAAATACTCTATATGAGTAAATACTTGCGCTTGTATCCAGAAGCCAATATAATAGGTATACAAACTTCATACAAACCTTTCAAAGGGGAGTAGCGTTAGGGAAACCTAAAACAAAGTCGTCAGTACGTGGTTTTTAACCATCGGCTTTGTTGGCATTTTTACAATGTCTAGCAAGACCTTTGTCAAAAAAGAATTACTTTTTTGGCATGGGTCTTTTTTGTTGGTTTGGAAAATAAAAGGAGGTTTACTTATGGATTGGGCAATATTTTTAGAGTACGCCTGGGTATTATTGGTTTTGATTGGACTTGAAGGAATTCTTGCAGCCGATAACGCAGTCGTAATGGCTGTAATGGTTAAACATCTTCCGAAGGAACAACAGAAAAAAGCATTGTTTTATGGATTGATTGGTGCGTTCGTCTTTAGGATCGGTTCCCTGTTCCTGATTTCATTACTTGTAGATTTATGGCAAATACAAGCAATTGGAGCTGTATATTTGCTCTACATTATGATTAATTATTTAGTGAAACACTATTTCTTAAAATCTGAAGATAAAGCGGTTAAGGAAAAAAAGAAATCCGGTTTCTGGATGACTGTTCTAAAGGTCGAGGTAGCGGACTTGGCATTTGCAGTTGATTCCATGCTTGCAGCTGTTGCTTTAGCTGTAACTTTACCGGCGGTAGGGTCGTTTAATATCGGCGGTATCAATGGCGGACAATTTATTGTTATGTTCCTTGGAGGATTTATTGGATTAGTTATTATGAGGTTTGCTGCAACACAATTTGTTGTATTATTGAACAAGCGACCATCTCTGGAAACAGCTGCTTTTCTAATTGTCGGCTGGGTTGGGGTTAAGCTGGCTGTCATGACATTGGCACATCCAGGTGTTGGAATTCTTGATCATCATTTCCCAGAGTCTACAACGTGGAAAATCATATTCTGGGGTGTCTTAGTATCGATTGTGGTTATTGGATACCTCGTATCAGGTAAAGATTTGAAAGCTAAAAATCAAATTGACCAGGAAATGTAAAATTACAAAGATATAAATTAATAGATTAATTGAAGATCCGGAATGCATGATTATGTGCATTCCGTTTTTTTATTTTTACACCAATTTGATAAAATTTGGGTATAACCCCTATATACGGAAATTTGTATACGTATGATATAGCATAATAGAAAAAATATATAACCAAGCATTATTTATAACTAGTGAAGAGTGAAAACATCCCACAAAGACCATACATTACAACATATGGTATAATTTGTGCAGGGATGAGGTGACATAATGCTTGGTATGCTTTTTCCGATTCTGAAAAAAAAGCAGGATTTAACAGAAATCGTACGCTTAATACAAGAAGGGGATCTGGAATTAAGAAATAATCTGCTTAAAAAATACAAACCCTTTATTAAAAAATCTGTTTCATCTGTATGCCGGCGTTATATCCGAGAAACAGATGATGAATTTAGTATTGGCCTGATAGCTTTTAACGATGCTATAGATAAGTTTTCAGCTGATAAAGGAAATGGCTTATTGCCATTTGCAGATACGGTGATTCGGAGAAGAGTTATAGATTACATAAGGTCACAATCGAAAAAAATGAATGAACTATCTTTTGAAATCAAACACTTTGCAGAAGATGAATACATACAAAGCCCCATAGAAATAGAAAAATCAATTGAAAACCATCAGAGACAATTAAACTCCGGAAATTTAAAGGATGAGATTATTCGGTATACTGAATTACTAAAAATCTTCCATATAACCTTTGACCAATTGGTTAAGCATACACCAAAGCATGTGGATGCAAGGAATAACGCCATAAAAATTGCTAAAACAATAGCAGATGAGCCTTTGATGCTTCAATATGTCATAGACAAGAAAAAATTGCCTATCAAAATGCTGGAAGAAAAAGTTGAGGTTTCAAGAAAGACAATAGAACGCAATCGCATTTATATAATAGCTATGGTGTTGATTTTAACGGGAGACTATTTGTTCTTAAAGGATTACTTGAAGGGGGTTCTTTCAAATTGAAGTGTGGAATCATTATGCAAATATCAACAACGGAAATTACTGTATTGACCCCTGAAGGCGATTTCATTAAATTGAACAAAGAACGCGAAGACTATCAAATTGGAGAAGAAATAAGGATTGATGTTACTGAGCCAAAACCAAAATTCAGCAAGAAGAATGGATGGAAATTTAAAATCCTAGTTCCAGTATTAGCAGCATCTGTTCTTTTAATAGTTAGTTTCTTTCCTGCTCTTATAACTAATTCAAAGGTATCAGCTTATGTCAGTATGGATGTTAAATCAAGTATCGAACTTGGTATTACAGACGAACTAAAAGTGGTTGAGGTAAAGGGAATTAACGAAGAAGGGAAAGAAATCATAGCAAGGCTTAAGGAATGGAAAGGCAGAGATATGGACGATGTTATTAGTGAAATGGTTGTTTTAAATCGTAGTGCAGGGCATCTTAAAACCAATTCCAATATATTGTTCTCCACCGTAATGATTGAAAAGGATAATCAAAATTTTGAAAATTCCTTACAGCAAAAATTAACTGATACTCAGGATCTCCCGCAAATTGGTAATTCTGTTATGATTGAAATGAAAAAGGCATCTGTTAAAGATAGAAAGAGAGCAACTGATAAAGGGGTTTCTACAGGAACATACCTAGAGCAAACCAATAAGAAAACCAAGAATCAGCCTTCAGCTGGAGTAAAGAAAAATGATGAAACTCAAGTAACAGAAGAAAAAAGCAATCAAAAAAATTCAAGTGTGGAAAAAGTTGGAATAAAGCAGAAAATCAGTAACACTAGTGACCCAGTCCAAATTCCAAATAAGTCTGCAGTCATTCAGGAAAATAAGCAAAAATCTGTTGAAATACCTAAAAACGCAGGTACCATTAAAAAACAGGCTAAAGCTAAATATAATGTAAAAGAGAAGGCTGTAAAACAAGAACATAAGGATATAAATTTAAAGCAAAGGCCCCACTCTAAAGACCAGCATATAAACACTGAGGTAAAAAAGGATACCATCCAGAAAGAAAGGGAAACCAATCAAAATAAAAGAGATACCGACCGAAACAATCAACAAGTAGATAAGCGAAATAAACCAAATCAGCAACCAAATCAGCAACCTTATAAAAGTCGGAAACAAGATCAGATGGACAAGCGTGATGTCCGGAAACAAGATCAGATGGACAAGCGAGATTCCCGGAAACAAGATCAGGTGGACAAGCGAGATGCCAGGAAGCAAGAGCGGATGGACAAGCGAGATGTACGGAAACCGCAGCATCAAAGAGATAAACAAGATGATCGTAATCAGAATCAAAAAAGAAAAGGTATGTACGAATAAATATAACCCATTTACATAAATAAATTCAGAAAATGTCCGGTATTTTACCGGACATTTTCTATGCCATATAGAGTTATTTAGTTTTTCCACTCATTTGTGCTTGTGCATGTTTAACGAGTTGCTTGGTTATTTCTCCACCTACTGATCCATTCGCTCGGGAGACCGTATCTGATCCTAACGTAACGCCGAATTCAGCGGCGATTTCATATTTATATTGATCAAGCATTTGCTGTACACCTGGTACCAATAATTTATTACTGCTGGACATTTCTATTCACCTCACTACATATACTGTGGATTTTTGATTCCTCCACACCATTAATATGGATGAAAAACATGATCTAATGCAATTTAAAGTATGGAGGAATAGGCATGGTTTCCCTTTTGATTAAGTTTGATTTATTGCATGAAAAAGAGTCTTGAACGAATACTAACAGCATAAAAGGAGTGTGTGTAAAAATGAAACGTAAGGCAGAAATGAATGCGGTTAATAAATTGAGTAAAACCCCTAAAAGAAATCTGCAGGAAACAGAGTTTTCCGCGGAATTTACACATGGTGAAAACCCTATGAAGGGCGCTAATCGTAATTCTAAGCGTGGTAAACAGGGAGAATAAAAAAATAGAGACTCGACGTTAGTCGAGCTCTATTTCTTTTGAAAATACCGTTGAAGGTACATAAAACAACTTGGACCCACCATGCTTTGGATGGAAGTATGCAATCAATAAGGTCGGATCTGTTGTTATTTCGCCAGTTTTTAAATAGTGATTCATATCAATAGAAAGTTCATCAATCAGTACATGTTTATACAGTTCTTTTTCATTCAAATTAAGTGCTTTAAAGTTCTCACCAACCAGATGAGGATTAGCCAAAACGGCCTGATAGATTGGAGATTTTTCATTTTTGGTCATGGAATATTCCCACCATGGTTTACGTGGTTTAAAGGTTAGTTGTGATAAATAATCCACTTTTAGTAATGAAATTAGTGTTTCAAGGCTATCGGGATTCGTTGCACCAATAAATTCGACGAGGCGCTTAAATAGATCCTCAGGCTGGTGTCCAATGCGTGACCATTTTTTCTCTTCCCAATAGCTTCCGAATTCTTGGAAGAAATCAAAAGGAGAGCTGTAAACAGTGCCTACTATATACTCCATTCCAAGATCCATTCGGTGATCATTCCAATATTTCTCCAGTACATCCTCAACCTGCTTAATTTTAATGATATCGGAAAACGGCATTACATTATTGCTGACAATTTCATATGGGGCTTGATCCATATATTGATAATCCCATTGCTTAGCCTGAGTTCTCAAGCCTGTACCGCGAAGCATTTTTAAAAAGCCCAGTTGAAGCTCCTCTGGTCGCATTTCAAACACATCATCAAAGGTTTTTCGGAAGGAGTTATAATTTTCTTCTGGAAGACCTGCGATAAGATCAAGATGCTGATCCACTTTCCCGCCGTCCTTAATCATGGTAACCGTCCGTTTTAACTTATCGAAGTTCTGTTTTCGTTTGACTAGTTCATTTGTATAATCATTTGTTGATTGGACTCCTATCTCAAAGCGAAATAGGCCGGGGGGAGCTTCTTTGTTTAAGTATTCAATTACTTCGGGCTTCATAATATCTGCTGTAATCTCAAATTGAAAAACGCAACCCGGTTCATGTTCTTTAATTAAAAATTCAAATATGTCGAGAGCATAGCTACGACTGATATTAAACGTCCGATCCATAAATTTAATCGTTTTAGCTCCATTTTTCATCAGGAATCGGATATCTTCTTTAATATCTTCTCTATTAAAGAAGCGAACGCCGGTTTCGATGGATGAAAGACAGAATTGACAGTTAAAAGGGCAACCTCGGCTTGTTTCAATATACGTAATTCGTTTGGACAAGTTAGGGATATCCTCTTCAAATCTAAATGGTGATGGAATAGACTTTAAATCTACCTTTGGAGCGGCAGGTGTCAGGATAGGTTTTTCACCTTCAAGAAACGCAATTCCCTGAACCGTGTGAAAGTCCTTATTGCCATCTATTTCAGCTAAGAGATTTTTAAATGTGGCTTCTCCTTCACCTATGACGATGAAATCAGCACCTGGGATATCTTTGAGCCAGAAAAATGGATCATATGTGACCTCTGGACCTCCAAGAACGATATAGATATCGGGATTGATTTTTTTTAGTATGGTAATAACCTTTTTGATTTCTTCCATATTCCAAATATAACAACTAAATCCGATTACATCTGGCTTTTGGTTATATAAATCTGTAACGATGTTCATTACCGGATCTTTAATGGTGTATTCAATAATTTCTACATCGTATTCGGGTGCTGCATACGCTTTTAAATAACGAAGGGCTAAATTGGTATGAATATATTTGGCATTTAAAGTAGTTCCAATAATTCTCATGTATTTGTCATACTTCCTTTCACCGTTTGCTAACAATTCATATTATCATATTTGAGTATGGGTTTACAGTATTGGTGATATTTTACATAGGTTCTAATGTAGTACTGTTTGATTTTCAGTTGTCATTATGAGAGATGTTCGAGGAAATAATGGAGTGTATTGGTATAAGAGTGGTGGGAAAAAATAGCGATACAAAAAATCCCTCGGAATTACTTATTCCGAAGGACTACGATTCATCGATTTGGACAAATCATATTTTTGTTTATAAAAATGCAATAAGCCTTTTAATTTATAGAACATCATTTTCGTATGACGGGTATTAAACTCAATCATCGGCTGTGTGATTGACTTGACTAATGTACTAGACAGGATGATTGTAATGATCAATGAGATTGCTGCCAATAATATATAGTGTTCTGCTGTAGTGAAGTATTCATTTAAACTTGTAAATCTGAAGGTCCGGACAAAAAAGCCATGCAATAAATATACATATAGGGTTTGAGTGCCCCATCTAGTAAAGAAATAGCTACCCTTAGGTACTAGCGCCATAAAGCTCATGATCATAAGAGAATTTACGATGAAAAATCCAAAGCGCTTAAACATAGAGAGGAATGTTACCGCCTCAATTTCTGAATAAGGCTTTGACCCGAGGAGCCATTGGGAGTCTATTTCCGGAAAAAATGAAAACCATATAAAAATTACACCAAAGGATGCCAAAGCGTAAAATTTACTTTTCGCTGTGGTTATATTTTGAAAATGTTCTTTCTGTAAGTGATAACCAATCAGGAAAAACGGAAAAAAGACAAATGTCCGGGATAAACTCAGATAAGTAGAGATAGTATCAATATATCCTACAAGTAAAGCAAGCCCTATTGCTAATCCAATCCCTACTAAAGGTTTAAATTTTGTGAAGATGAAAAGCATTAAATTCCAACAGAATAGACTTAACAGAAACCATAATGACCAATTGGGTTCCAACGCTTCGAACTTAAGCGTTGATTTATCAAATAGATAATAATAATAGATCGTATAGAGGACCTGGAAAAGTAAATAGGGAAGAATCAGTTTAGTACTTAGTTTTTTTATATAGCCTTTTTTGTTAAAGCCTTTTGCAAAAAAGCCTGATAACAATATAAAAGCAGGCATATGGAAGGTATAGATTGTATTATATAGAGCATAAATCGTTTCATTTTGATCAATATATGTTCGTAAAATATGACCAAAGACAACAAAAAACATCAATATGACTTTTGCGTTGTCAAAATAACTTTCCCTCTGTCTCATAGTTGCCTCCTATTATTTCCGGAAAAATTCTTTCTATTATTCCCCTTTATAATGGTAATCAAACAATCGAAGAATGAATTAGTAAAAACATCCAATTGAACCATTATTAACAATGTGATAATCGTGTATTTCCATACTATAATCTATGTATCTGTACTATAAGAATAAAGATATCTGTTATATATAGTTTAAATGCAGAATAGCTATAGGTTTCAATATATAAATAATTCCAATTAAAACTGTATTCATTAATATTTAAATAATATTTAATAGACTAAACAAACTTTATCGTTAGGAAATAGGGAGGGAAAATAAATGACAATTCTTCCAAAAAAGAATGAACAAGGTTTTTATGAAATTCGTTTGGAATCAATAGGAGGACTTGGGGCAAACCTAGCCGGAAAAATGCTGGCTGAATCAGGTGTATTGGGGCATGGCTTAAATGGTTCCAACTTTTCATCCTATGGTTCGGAAAAAAAAGGTTCTCCTGTAAAGAGCTTTGTTCGTTTCTGTGATGCCAAAACTGAAATACGTGATCATAGCCCAATTGAAGAGCCCCATGTTATTGGTGTTTTTCATGAAGCACTTTATAAAATGGTTGATGTGGTGAGTGGTTTACGTCCGGATGGTATTGTTCTTGTTAATTCAACCCGTCAGTTCGATGAAATAAAAAATGACCTAAATCTTCAGTACGGAACGCTTGCAATCGTCGATGCACTTGGTATTGCAGTAGAAGAAAAAACAAAAGTGAACACAGCTATGCTTGGAGCTTTGTTCCGTATATGTGATTTCCTCAATCCCGAGTCCATGAAAGATGTAATTAGAAAAACATTTGAAAAGAAATATCCACATTTAGTTGAGCCAAATATCCGTACGTTTGAACGTGGCTATCATGAAGTGACGTTTAAACATTTCGAGGTACCGCAAGATGCAGAGGGCAAAAGCTTTAAAAGAGCATTACCTTTATTGGGGTACGAAACCCAAGTCATTGGCGGCACGATCATTGCTCAGGGAAATAGTATACTTAAAGACTTGTCCGGTTCCAGACAAGGTTTTTTACCTGAATGGGATGCTGAAAAATGTATACATTGTGCTGCCTGTGATACAGCTTGCCCGGATTTTTGTTTTGTCTGGGAAGAGGGAGAAGATAAGCGTGGGCGTAAGCAAATGTTTTTAACAGGGATTGATTATCAATACTGTAAAGGCTGCTTGAAATGTATTGAAGCGTGTCCGACTAGCGCCCTTCAGGAAATGCGGGAAATCTTAGGTTTTGCTGAGGAAAATACAGTGAAACAACGTAATCCTTATGTAGCAGGAGGGATGAAATGATGGCGATATCAGAAGTGGAACTAACTGAATTGGTAAAGGGTACAATGGCTGAACAAGTGACTACCTTTGAATCAGGTAATGAAATGGCCGCTATGGCTGCAGCACAAATCAATTATCATTTGATGGGGTATTTTCCAATTACTCCGTCAACTGAAATCGCTCAGTATTTAGATATTATGAAATCCAGAGGAGAACATGATATTCAATTAATCGCGGCAGATGGAGAACATGGTTCGGCAGGTATTTGTTATGGTGCTGCCGTGGCTGGAGCCAGGGTTTTTAATGCCACAAGCGCAAATGGACTTATGTATATGCTAGAGCAGCTACCGGTTCAATCAGGTACAAGATTTCCAATGGTTATGAATCTTGTTACTAGATCGATCAGTGGTCCGCTCGACATTCGGGGCGACCATTCTGATTTATATTTTGCCTTAAATACAGGTTGGATCATTTTGACAGCCAGAACACCTCAAGCTGTTTACGATATGAATATCATGGCGTTGAAAATCTCGGAGCATTCCGATGTACGTTTACCTGTTATAGTCGCTTATGATGGGTTCTTTACCTCTCATCAAAAGAGAAAAGTAAACTACTTTAAAGATAGAGAGATTGTCCAAAAATTTATTGGTGAAATGCCAACTCATTTTCCACACGTGGATATTCACAACCCGGTAACGATTGGTGCCCATATGAATGGGGATGATTTGATCAATAATCACTATCAGCAGTCTGAAGCGATGTATAAAGCCGGAGAGATTTTTACCCAGGTAGCTCGTGAATATGCTGAACTGTCAGGTCGTGAATATGGAGTATTGGATCTTTATAAGATGGAGGACGCGGAAGTTGCCTTATTCCTATTAAATTCAGCTGCCGAGACAGCCAAAGATACGGTCGATGATTTAAGAAAACAAGGAATTAAAGCTGGCGTGATCAGCCCTAACATAATTCGTCCGTTCCCGGCAGAAGAAATCAGGAAGGCTCTTAAGAATGTGAAAGTATTGTTGGTTGGCGAGAGAGCGGATTCCTATGGTGCCAATGGTCCAAACCTTACACATGAAGTGAAATCTGCCTTGCAGGAAGACCAGGATAATCATACTGCTGTGTTAAGCCGTGTGTTTGGTTTAGGAGGAAAGGATTTTTATCCGGAGGATGCAAGGGCATTTTTTGATTTGGCCTTGCAAGCATTAAATAATGGCCAGATTGAAAAAGCATTTGATTATTACGGAGTCAATCCGGGATTGCCTGATGTCCAACCACAGCCACTTTTAAAGCCGCATACCGAAGATTTATATAAAACAGGGCTCATTCAGGTCACACCTGATGAGGAGAGTGGGAAATTAAAGGTGCGTATTCCACCTTTACGCTCATTAATGAGCAAGCCGAAACGTTTGGCTTCCGGTCATGGAGCATGTCCAGGATGCGGAATTTTTCCAGCATTGGAGCTGTTCTTTAAAGGAATCGAGGGGGATGTTGTTGTTCTGTTCCAAACAGGCTGTGCCTATGTGGTAACAACGGCATATCCATATAGCTCTCATAAACAAACGATGATTCACAACTTATTCCAAAACGGGCCGGCAACTTTATCAGGTACACTTGAAGCATTTTTGGAGAAAAAACGCCGTGGTGAAATCTCAATCAGTGATGATGCGACCTTCGTTATGATCACCGGTGATGGTGGCATGGATATAGGGATGGGTTCAGCTATTGGAACTGCATTGCGCAATCACAAACTCATTATGCTTGAGTATGATAATGAGGGATATATGAATACAGGCTCGCAAATGTCCTACTCTACTCCGCTTGGTCATATGACAAGTACAACAGGTGTAGGAAGAGCGCAAAAAGGAAAAGCTTTTCATCATAAGGATACAGCTCAAATCATGGCTGCCACTGGAATACCATATGTATTTACAGGATCGGAAGCTTTCCCGCAGGATTTAATTAAGAAAGCGGCAAAGGCACAATGGTATGCACAGAATGTAGGTACCGTTTATGGCAAAATATTAATCACCTGTCCTTTGAATTGGAAAGCAGAAGAACGCTTTGGTGCCAAGATTATGGAAGCGGCAGTAAACTCATGTTTCTTCCCTCTATATGAAGTAGAGAATGGTGAAACGACCATTACTTATAATCCAGAAACGAGGAAAAAACGGATTCAACTATCTGAATGGTTAACATATATGGGGAAAACAAAGCATCTGCTGCAAGAAGAAAATGCAGGTATGCTTGAAGAATTTGAACAAGAAGTGGATAGAAGATGGAACCGATTGCTGGCTAAGCATGAAAATCCATCCCTTTAATAGTGTTTTAAAAGCCTGAAGAGATTCTATAAGATATTTCTTCAGGTTTTTTTATATTTTAATCTATACCATAAGGAGGTATTTAGTCTGATTCTGATTGTTCAAAAAGGTTTTTCCATAATTTTGTAGAATAAGTATCTTATTATGTCACAGGTATTAGGAGGATTCCCTTGGCTGATATGGATTTGAATGATAAGGAAGTAAAGATTAAAGAAAAAAATACGACCTTGAAAAATGATTACGAGACATGGGAGCATTTTTTTAACTCATTTACAAAAGCAATCATTGTTACTGATTTTGAAATGCAAATCATATCTCAGAATGAGCAGGCAATCAAGTTATACCATCAGTTAGGCCGAGAGGGTAAACCAGGAAATCTTCGGGACTTTTTTATCTCAGTTTCAAAAGAGGTGGTTGATAATCAACTCAGAAACGTGAAACAGCATGGTTTTTCAAATCATATATGGTCAGTAAGGAATTCTGGTGACACCTGCTCAGTTAAACTTGAACTTAATGGACTTTTGGATTCATATTCTAAAAAAATTATTTATATGTTAATCCCATTTAAAACAGAACATATAAGGGATCATGTAAAACAGGATAATTTATATGTAGATATTATTAATGATTTAAAGTGCTATATTGTTATCCATACAAAAGAAGGAATCATCGTGGATGGTAATAAAGCCTTTTGTGGGTTGGTCAAAATTGAGAGATCGAAAATTCTAGGCAAAAGTATTTATCAATTTATTACTGCCGCCGATAAAGATAACTTTGATACTGTTATCAAGCATCTATCATCTGGAAATTCCCATTTTAATTTATTTCAGCTTTATCTCGACTCAAAGGAAATCACATATCAATATACTACACAATTTAATTTTTACAGTGGATTGTACTATACGATTATTTATGATGTTCTTAAAGAATCAGAGCAAAATCACTATTTAATAGAAGGAATTCAAAGTGTGTTTTGTCAATCCGTGGATGGAATAATCATGCTGGACTCTAAAGGAATCATTGTACAGGCTAATGAGCAAGCCTGCATGTTGTTTGAGAAAACGCAGGTGGAAATAATTAATACGAATATAGAGAATATTGCGGGTGAAAAGATAAATACGCTTTTTACCTTGGGAGATCAAGAGAGTTCTGAGCTGATTTACAGTTCATCGAGTGGGAAAAAAAAGATTATAGAATTAACAAAAAAGCAGATTAGCAAAAGTCCTTATACTCTTTTAATTTGTAAAGATATTAGTGAAAAGTGGGAGATTGAGCAGGAACTTCTTATCTCGGAAAATAAATTCAAGAAAATTTTTGACGGTACCTTTGATGGCATTATGATTTGGGGAGCAGACGGGGAAATATATGATATTAATGAACCAGGTGCTGCAATTATAGGGGCTTCTATTGATCATATCCAAAACAAAAACTTCCATGAAATATTCGAACTGACTGAACATCAGATGAAACATTTACAAAGACATATATCCTTGATCAATAAAAATAAGCATCATCATTTTGTGTGTGAGCTTACATGCAGGGATGGGCTAAATAAACAACTGGATTTTTCATCGAGACTGGATGTTATACCGGGTAAGAATCTGACCATTTTTAGAGATGTAACAGATAAGATTCGTATGGAGGAACAATTAAAAAAATCAGATACATTGAATGTTGTAGGTGAGCTGGCAGCCGGTATTGCTCATGAAATCAGGAATCCTATGACAGCTTTGAAAGGTTTTATTCAATTGCTGGAAGGCAGCTTGAATGGCGAATTTTCAACCTATTTCCAGGTTATTTCTTCAGAATTACAAAGAATCGAAACAATCATTACAGATTTTTTAATCCTTGCAAAGCCACAGGCAGTTTCCTATCAAATTAAACAGGTAAATACCATAATCGCAAATACGTTGGATCTGCTAAGTGCACAAGCATCTATGCATAATATTCAATTCCACACACATTTTTCTAAAATACCACCCATCCATTGTGAGAGTAACCAACTTAAACAAGTTTTTATAAATTTAATCAAAAACGCTATAGAGGCTATGCCTGCAGGAGGGTTTATTGATATCACAACAGAATTATTTTTTGATAGCCATGTATTAATATCGATACAGGACTATGGAACCGGAATCCCTGAAACTGTTCTTGATAAATTGGGAGAACCATTCTATACAACTAAAGAAAAGGGGACAGGTCTAGGATTGATGGTTACCTACAAAATCATTGAAGAGCACGCCGGTTGGATTGAAGTAGCCAGTGAAGAAGGGAAAGGAACTCTGTTTCAAATCTATCTGCCTATTAATCATGAGTTCACTTAAGAGAAAAAGTTAGAATAGGATGGTAAAATGGAAACTCTTCTGGTTTATAAGGGTTTCTTATTTTTATTTATTGGAAGGGGAGACAGATTCTTTAATAAAAGACTGAAATAATTTTTATTTTTTGTCTTTTTTTGCGATTGTATTTACATTATTTTAAGATTCTGACATAATACCACTTAATGTTATTTTTTTAGTGAATAAGAAGGAGGAGCTTTTCTTGCAGAATCAAAAAGATTGGCTGGAAACTGCCATAAGAAACAAAAGAGAACAAATGATTAGCCATGCTAGGAACAATGGCCTTCTTGATGAAGGTACATTAAATCTGAGTCGGCAGCTTGATCAGTTAATTCTTGAGCATATTAGAATGAAATACTCAATAACAAATTATTAAATAACCAAGGAATGCGTAAAGGTAAAAGCTAGGGTTCTATGACATAAACGTATTTACCATTTAACTATTTACATATGTTTTTTTGGTTGAAAACTAACTAGTAAAACAGTGTAATACTAGGATAGGTATAATCAATTCTAGAAAAGATATCTCTACCTGGTCGTAAAGTGCATTTTAACCCAGGCCGACTTATATATACTCCTTTTCTATGTGCATTTTAGGCTGTAATTATGAATGCAGAAAATAACCCCTTTTCTAAATGATCACAGTGGAAGGAATAGGTATAAACATATACTTCCGTCACTTATCCTCAGGCGAGACCTTCTCCATATTCGTTTATTAACCCTATTTTTCAGGTTAAGCATGAGTCCTTTTTACTGGGAATAGAATAGCTTATACTTAACCAATCATCATTACAGCACGATTTGGATGACTGAATCTCATCCTGCGAATAGATGAAATGACTGCTTGGACCTAAAGGATGTTCCTTGTAAGAGATCTATTTATACAGAGCAATAACTAACAAAGGAACAGACATTAGAAGATTTATTTTGTACTTCAGGAAATATAATCTCTTCGTTTGCATAAGGTTATACATCATCAATAAAGGGAATAGTGTCACCAAAATATTAGGATTTCTGCAAATGAACTGGAAATGAAAAAAGAAAGGTAAATACTGGGTTATTACGACTATCTGGATGATTATAAAGTTTTACTTTTTAATAGGAAAGAAGTATAATTACGCGGATGATAATAGTGAATTTTAACCGTTAATTGTGGGTGATTAAATATGGAAGAACAAAATCAATCTCTAAAAGTATTTATAGTTCTGTCGAGGGCTTATCGGGCTATCAGTGACTATACCAACAAATATATCCAAGCCTCAGGTGTAAATCCAACCGAATTTGCTGTCCTTGAGCTACTCTACCATAAAGGTGATCAACCAATGCAGCATATAGGGGATAAAATCCTGCTTGCCAGTGGAAGTATCACTTATGTAGTAGATAAACTGGAAAAAAAGCAATTACTAAAAAGGATTGCATGTCCCAATGATCGAAGAGTAACATTTGCGCAAATTACGGAAAAGGGCAAGGAATTCCTGGAAGGAATTTTCCCAGAGCATCAGGAACGAATTGAGCATTTAATGGATGGGTTAACGGTTGAAGAGAAAGCAACGGTGATTGAGCTTCTGAAAAGGATAGGTAAATCCGTACCGTTAAGTAAATAATCCATTATTACCTATATAAGCAAATAAAAGTGAACTAAAAGAATAAGATAGACTGGCTGTCGAAATAACCGGCAGTTATTTTTTTGCCTAAAATTTGAAGGAAATAAACTGGTTCATTAATGAATCAAGGAGTTAAGAGGTAAACGTAACTTTCTTTCATTTATGAATATACCCTATATTCACCAGAAAAATATTTGGTCATAAACAGAATCAACCCGCATACAGTGAGTAGTAAGCGGGGAGGGACAAGGGTGGATCGTCAATATGTAAGTATTTTTCAAGTTGCAGCTGTTTATGTTGGAACGGTTATTGGAGCGGGTTTTGCAACTGGAAAGGAAATATATGAATTTTTTACCCAATATGGACTTTATGGCCTATTTGGGATTCTTCTTTCGGGATTTATTTTTATTCGGATTGGCAGAAAAATAATGATTGTAGCTTTACATAGAAATATTAAAAATTATATGGAATTTAATGATTGGTTATTTGGTAAACGTATATCCTTTTTTGTTAATATCATTTTTATGGGCATGTTGTTTGGAGTTACAGGTGTAATGATGTCAGGAGTTGGCGGCCTATTTGAAGAGCAATTGGGATTTTCTAAAATAGGTGGCATGCTTTTTACTACATTTCTATCAATTGTTGTCATGAGCTGGGGAACTAAAGGTTTATTATCTATTAACACCTTTGTGGTACCGGCAATGATTATTTTTAATTTAATCCTTATGTTTGCTTCATTATTCCAAATGAATCCTGTTCAAAGTCTGCTAACTATTCCTGATGAAGTAAGCTGGAAGATGGTCTTATCGCCCTTCTCCTATACGGCATTTAACCTTGCTTTGACACAGGCTGTTTTGGTTCCATTGGCTGCCGAAATAAAGGATGAAAATATTATTCGAAAAGGTGCAAATTTAGGAGGATTTATTTTATCCGTTGTTTTGGTAAGCTGCCATATTTCTTTATCCTCCATACCAGGGATTGAACAGATTAACATTCCTACGGCTTATGTCATGAAACATATTGCGCCTTTTTTATATGGACTCTACTTATTCATTATTTTTGGAGAAATTTTTTCAACCTTGATTGGGAATGCCTTTGGACTTGAAAGGCAACTTAAAAAAGCAACGGAATTGCCTTCCTGGTCTCTATATGTAGGGATTTTTGCCATAAGTTTAATGATTGGCCAAATTGAATATGGTCCTTTGATCTCTATATTGTATCCGATTTTTGGATATATTAGTTTAACCTTTTTGCTGTTAATAACTGTAAGGAAGTGAATGTCAGCTATGATTTATGCTGTTTTAGAAATTGATTTATAAAAAGACAAAAAGAAAAGAGAAGGGATAGTCCCCTCTCTTTAGAACGGTCAATACCGTAGGCACATTATAATGTTAAAATAATCGGCTCATTCTTTGTCACTATGATAGTATGTTCACATTGTGCAACCAAGCTTTTGTCACTCGTGATAAATGTCCATCCATCACCGGCTTCTGTAACCATGGTTGCTTTTGTAGAGATAAACGGTTCAACGGCCAATACTGTACCTTCATGAAGAAGATCTGAATCCCATGGGTCAAAATAGTTTAAAATATGATCCGGTTTTTCATGCAGGCTTCTACCTATTCCATGGCCGGTTAAATTTTTGATGACAGTGAATCCATTTTGTTTTGCTGTATTGAAGACAGCTTTACCAATTTGGTTTTTCTTGGAGCCTGCTTTAGCTTTGCTGATTCCCTGATAAAAAGCATCAACTGCGCATTGGCATAATTTTTCTTTTTCACTAGTTGCAGTGCCAACAGGGAACGAAATTCCTGTGTCCCCATAATATCCATTTAATACTGCAGAGACGTCGATATTTACCATATCGCCTTCGTTTATTATACGTTTTCCTGGTATTCCATGAGCAACTTCTTCGTTTACACTGATACATGTAAAACCGGGAAAATCATACTCATTTTTAGGTGCAGAAACAGCTCCGGTTTCTTCAAATATTTTCTTTGCAATTAAATCAAGCTCCAGTGTTGTAATACCGGGAACGGTAGCTAATTTCATTGCTTCCCTGACACGTGAAACAACTGCACCTACTGCTTTTAATCCTTCTAAATCTTTTTCGTTTTTTACAATCATGATACTAAACCCGCTTTCTGTAATGCTCTTCATTAATATGAAAAGTTTAGTGAAAGGTTCCAAATGGAATCGATTCTCACTATTATATCTAAGTTTTTCTCAAATTTAAAGTAAGGGAAATTAATGGGACAAGAAGAAAACGAGGCAAGTAGCCCCGTTCTCGAATTATTCATATATGATTTTATAATTTTTATGGTTAACGACTGTCTTTTCTTCTAATTCAAGGTCATGAAAATTCTCCATTAAAGTTAAATCCACAATCACAGAGTTTTCATTCACTTTTTCTACAATCCCACGTAATCCATCGCGGAATTCAATTATATTGCCTACATCAGCCTTTTTCATCATGTTCACACCTTTTCAATTTATTAAAGTTATCAACAGATCTTGATTAGTAAACTAATATCCTTGCAATTTCGGGATTCGTAAGTCTACTTAAGAAGAAATTATCCCTACTATTTAGCTTATGCAGAATAGTATTGTAATTATAGTATAAATTGTGATTAATTGGAATGTTAAAAGAATAAATAGTCTTTATATTTTCGCTTCTATGGAATACTTGTTTAATGTAGGGGTTTAAGAGTATCATGTTTTGTATATATAGGAGGTTTTACGAATGAATAAAGAAGAGATCCAATCCATATTTGATCAATTGAAAAATGGAGAAATAGATAAACTTGAAGTTGCCAAGCAGGACTTCATGGCTTTTCGATCTGTGCTTGTAGAAAGAGAAGATTTTAAACACTTTCGGGGAACAGCTCATATAGGTGGAGGGGTGACCTATCATTACTTAGAGGAGCCCAGAAGTTAAATAGAAATTGACAAGAGGATGGGACATAACTTATAAACGATTTTGAAAAGACGAACGATATCTAATTTATTGACTTTGTTATTTATTAAAGAGTTAAGTTGGAAAAGTTCGTTCCATTGCGCGCTTACTCCACTCGCTTTCCGCGGGGAGGAAGCTGAGCCTCCGTTACTTCCCGCAGGAGTCGGTGGCTTCCGCTCCATTCCACTAAGTTTAATAATGGTATACAGAAGTAAATAAATAAAAATCCGAACTATTAGGCGAAATATTTATTAAAATATCAGTTAATAGATCGGATTTATATTGACTGAAATACTTATGTCCCACCCTCTTGTTGGCATTTTAATGAAAACGTCCTTATTTAATAAACACATCTGGATGTATTTCAAGGTAATGCTTTAGTTTTTTTAGCGCCATCCGTCTCCAAGATTTCACTGTTGCATACGTTGTGTGGTATTCGTAAGCGATATCTGTGATGGTTTTACCAAATTGAATGTATTCAGCCAACCAAATATATTGGTTATCCGTTAAGGAAATTAGAAAAGGTTTAGGGAAGTACCATTCCAAGAAGGAAACATCTTCTTCAACCTTTAATAAATTCCAATACTCCGGTGATTTTTTTACCTCTCTCCCGTTTATTTTAGTGGACTTGCAAAGCTGTATAAGCATTTTACCTTGTATGGACTTGTAGGCATAGGATAGAAACTGTCCTTTTTCAGGGTTGAAATTTTGACTGGCTTCCCAAAGTGCAATTAATCCTATTTGGTAAAATTCATCTTTTTCACAAATAATATTAAGCTTTCTCATAATATGATGAATTAACGGATTATATTGGTTAACTAATGATTCGAAATCTTCCATACTCGCGTGATCCTGCCCTATGAGGAGCGACCTCTAAATTCCCGGGTATCTTTAAAGTACGCTTAAAAATTCTTTCTGTAAAAAAAGCAAATCTGAAAATCTGTTCAGTTTTTTGAAAATAATGATGATAAATTTAATTAAAATAGTCATATTTTTAAAAAATATGGATTCCTACAACAAAATCTACCCATTTAAATTTAAAAGAGAGGATTGAATACAATGAAATTTCAGGATCAAGTTGTGTTAGTAACAGGTGCTGCAAATGGAATTGGTAAAGAAATCGCATTGCAATATGCAAATAAAGGCGCGAAGGTTGTTTTAACCGATATGGATGTGGAAGCTGGAAAGAAAATAGAAGCTGAACTATTGGCAATGGGAAAAGTTGCTTTATTTGTTGAGGCTGATCTCAGCAAAGAGAATGATTGTCTTCATATAATGGAAATAATCAGGGGTGAGTGGAATAGATTGAACATTATAGTAAACAATGCAGGTATCAGTGAATTCACTTCATTATTAGAAATGACAACAGAGAATTGGGATCGCATTATCAATACCAATTTACGAAGTGTATTTATTTTGTCAAGAGAAGGAGCCAAGTTGATGACTGGAAGGGGTGGTTCTATTATTAATATTGCATCAACTCGAGCCATACAATCTGAACCGAATTCAGAAGCATATGCTGCATCCAAAGGTGGAATCCTAGCTCTAACTCACGCTCTCAGCGCATCATTAGCCAAAAAGGGTATTCGAGTTAACAGTATTAGCCCTGGGTGGATTCAAACGACTGATTACACTGGTTTACGTGAGATAGATCACGCCCAGCATTTTTCGGGTAGGGTAGGTAAGCCGATAGATATAGCAAAAGCATGTTTATTCTTAAGCGATTCAGAGAACGATTTTATTAATGGAGAGAATCTGGTTATTGATGGTGGAATGACAAGAAAAATGATTTATGAAGATTGAAAATATGAATATAAAACAGAATAGAAAGGTTCTTCAAATTTGTCATTAGAAATACCTTTGTTGTAAAATCGATAGGAAATACAATATATAGATATTTCTCCAAGCTATGTGAAATTTAGTTGTAGAATTGCTTATCTGTGTGCAAACACTTTACTGAATAAATTCATTGTATATAGGATTCTGGTATATATAGGAAACGAATCTTATATTTATTGAAAGACTATGTTTCAATTAATCTTACAGCTGAGATATATTTATGGTTCTAAATTTATAAAAGCAGTTGAACAATTTTAATTTTTCAGGTACATTTCTCTTATAGGGTTTTACTCTATATTGTGAGAAAAGCTACATAATTTCGACTGTTCATCCTTTTATACATAGGACCGGTTGAAACTGGGTAAAATCATAAGATGTAAGCAGCTAGAATTCGTATAGCTAAAACAAAATAATTATTAATAAAGGAGCTCGATTACTTATGGTACAAAAAACTTTTCATGTAACTGCAGAAACAGGAATTCATGCTCGTCCAGCAACATTGCTTGTACAAGCAGCAGGTAAATTCAACTCTGATATCAACCTTGAATATAAAGAAAAGAAAGTTAATCTTAAATCAATTATGGGTGTTATGTCTTTAGGAATCGGCAGTGGTTCAGATATTACAATTATCGCTGAAGGAAATGACGAACAAGATGCATTAAATGCCATTGAGGAAACATTAACAAAAGAAGGATTGGCTAAGTAATGACAACGATGTTAAACGGGATAGCGGCATCTAATGGAATTGTCATAGCAAAAGCTTATCGTTTAATGGAGCCTGACTTAACTGTAACAAAAAGCACGATTAATGAAGTGGATACCGAATTAACTCGTCTTGAAGAGGCGGTTAATAAGGCTCAGACCGAATTAGAAACAATTCGTGAAAAAGTCAAAACAGAACAAGGTGAAGATAAAGCAGCTATTTTTGATGCTCATATACTTGTTTTGAATGACCCTGAATTGCTTGGTGCAGTACAAGAGAAAGTTAAGTCTGAAAAAATTAACTCTGAATTTGCTATGCGCGAAATTGCTGATATGTTCATAACCATGTTTGAACAAATGGATAATGAATATATGAAAGAAAGAGCAGCTGATATTCGTGATGTAACAAAACGGGTAATCAGTCATCTTCTTGGCGTACAAATACCAAATCCAAGTATGATTGCTGAAGAAGTGATTGTTGTGTCCGAGGATTTAACTCCTTCAGATACAGCTCAATTAAACAGAGAATTTGTTAAAGGCTTTACAACTGATATTGGTGGACGTACTTCTCACTCTGCAATTATGGCACGCTCGCTTGAAATTCCAGCAGTTGTTGGGACTAAACAGGCAACTGAAACTATTCAAAACGGCGATATGATTATACTTGATGGGCTGAAAGGTGAAGTACATATTAATCCGACACCTGAATTGATTGAGGAATACAAAAAAGCTGCTGATGCATATGCACAGCAGAAACTTGAGTGGGCTAAGCTTGTTAACGAAAAAACGGTAACGGCAGATGGCCATCATATAGAATTAGCAGCGAACATTGGTACTCCTAAAGATCTTGAAGGTGTTAAAGCAAATGGTGCTGAGGCTGTAGGCTTATACAGAACAGAATTCTTGTACATGGGAAGAGACAATCTTCCGGGAGAAGAAGAACAGTTTGAATCCTATAAAGCTGTACTTGAAGGGATGGAAGGTAAGCCTGTTGTTGTACGCACATTGGATATTGGTGGAGATAAGGAGCTTCCTTATCTAGATCTTCCGAAAGAAATGAATCCGTTCCTTGGATTCCGCGCTATTCGATTGTGTCTTGAGGAACTGCCGATTTTCAGAACGCAGCTTAGAGCACTTTTACGGGCAAGTGTGTATGGGAATTTAAGAATTATGTTCCCGATGATTGCCACTTTAGATGAATTCAGATCCGCCAAAAAGGTTCTTGAAGAAGAAAAAGCGAAATTAATTGAAGAAGGTATTGAAGTATCAGATTCTATTCAATTGGGAATCATGGTGGAAATCCCTTCAACTGCGGTAATCGCAGATCAATTTGCTAAGGAAGTAGATTTCTTCAGCATTGGTACGAATGACTTGATTCAATATACAATGGCTGCAGATAGAATGAACGAACGTGTATCTTACTTGTACCAACCGTATAATCCTGCTATTTTACGTTTAGTAAAAATGGTGATTGAAGCTGCACATAAAGAAGGCAAATGGGCTGGAATGTGTGGAGAAATGGCTGGGGATGAACTGGCGATTCCGTTGCTTGTTGGATTAGGATTGGACGAGTTTTCAATGAGTGCAACATCTGTTCTGCGTGCACGTTCCCAAATTAAAACACTTACTAGAACCGAAATGAAAGATCTGGCTGAAAAAGCTATTCAAATGCAGACATCAGCAGAAATTGTTGAAATGGTTAAAGAAGCTACAGCTCAAAAATAGTTTCAATAAAAATAGAAATACAGGTTTATTTATTTGAATGTAGGGGTACATTAAAGGTGGACACAAAACAGCAACATGCTTTTAGTGACCCCCCTTTCTTAATCAACTGGTTTTCCAGTTGATTTTTTTTGCTATTATAGAGGTATAGGAGGGAGCGTTATGATGAATTTACATATTGGTTTTATCGGTATTGGTGTAATGGGTAAAAGTATGGCAATGAATATAATGAAGGCGGGATACCCTGTCAGTGTTTATTCCAGAACAAAGTCCAAATGTGAGCCATTGCTTTTGGAAGGTGCAGATTGGAAGGAGTCCCCCCGTGCAATCGCTGAGGAAGCCGATGTTATTATTACGATGGTTGGCTATCCTTCTGACGTTGAAGAGATCTATCTAGGGTCGGAAGGCTTATTAAAATATGCCAAGCCGGGTACTTATTTAATTGATATGACCACTTCAGCTCCGTCTTTGGCAAAAAAGTTATATGCGGCGGGTAAGGATTTAGGATTGCATGTCCTTGATGCGCCTGTCTCCGGAGGAGATATTGGTGCAAAAAATGCTAATCTTGCCATTATGGTTGGCGGTGATCAATCGGATTTTGAGAGCATGATGCCTGTATTTAAAGCAATGGGGACAAATATTATCCATCAGGGAGATGCTGGCTCGGGCCAACATACTAAACTATGCAACCAGATAGCCATTGCTACGAATATGATTGGTGTATGTGAAGCGATCGTTTATGCCGAAAAATCAGGCCTGGATCCGGAAACAGTTTTGAAAAGCATATCAACTGGTGCTGCTGGCAGTTTTTCCTTAACCAATTTGGCGCCTAGGATATTAAAGGGTGATTTTGAACCGGGATTTTATATCAAACATTTCTTAAAAGACCTAAAAATTGCATTAGAAGAAAGTGAACGATTAGGTCTTGATTTTCCAGGACTGACTTTAGCCAAAGCTATGTATGAAAAATTAGCGGATATGGGAGAAGAGAACCGTGGAACACAAGCCTTGTATAAATACTATACTGAGGCATCCAATCAGTAACTTAGTTTCATTAAAACAAAGAAGCATTTCGAAAAGGGATCATGCCTCTAACGAAATGCTTCTTGTTATTTTATCTGCTGGATTAGAAAATGTTCAAGTCTGTTTAACCCTTCTTTAAGCTGTTCCATGGAAACAGCATATGATAAACGGAAATATCCTTCTCCGTATTCCGAAAAAGCCGATCCAGGTATAACAGCTACTTTTTCAGCCTTAACCAGTTTGAGGGCAAAATCAAGTGAATTTTTAAAGGCATCCGGTATTTTAATAAAAAAGTAAAATGCGCCATCCGGTAATACAGTCTGGAGATTCATGGCTGTAAGTCTATTAAAAACATAATCACGGCGGTTTTTATATTCTTCTCTCATAGCAGCTGGATCATGTTCGCCGTTCCTCATAGCCTCCAGTGCAGCCATCTGTGAGACAGAGGAGGCGCAGGATACATTATATTGATGAACCTTGATCATATGCTTAACAATTGCTTTTGGTGCCATCAGAAAGCCGATTCGCCAACCGGTCATGGAGTGTGACTTTGATAGACCATTTATTGTAATGGTTTGCTCTCTTATAATGGAACCAATCGATGTATGATTTCTGTCCAAAGTTAATTCACTATAGATTTCATCAGCCAGGATAAAAATATCTTTCCCTCTAACAAGGTCAGCAATTTCCTCCAGTTCCTCTCTCGTTAATGATACCCCGGTTGGGTTCGATGGATAGGGAAGAACAATGCATTTTGTTTTTTCGGTTAGGCGTTCTGTGATTAATTGTGGAGTTAATTTAAAGGAGGTGCTTCTTGTATCAACATGGACTGCTTTTCCCCCTGCTAAGTGAATTAATGGTTCATAACCGGGATATACAGGGCCAGGCAGAATGACTTCATCTCCGGGTGTTAAAATAGTCCTGAAGGCAATATCAATCGCCTGGCTTGCTCCTACGGTAATCAAAATTTCATCATCCGGATTATATTCAAGTGAATAATGGCTATACATAAATTTTGATACTTCTTGCCGGAGATCGAGTAAACCGGCATTGTGGGTGTAGGTAGTACAATCATTTTGAATGGCGTCTATTGCTTTATCTTTTATATGTAAGGGTGTTGGGAAGTCAGGTAATCCTATTGTAAAGGACAGGACATCATCAATATCAGATACCATATTATAAAACTGTCGAATACCGGATATTTCTATCTCTTTTACATGAGGATTAATTAAGTGTTCCATTCCAGGTCTTACCTCCTAATTACAGTTCTTATCTTTATTATTATAAGGTTGCTTTATGAAAGTGTACACTATCCTACTCCAAATGGTTTTTATACAAAATCGGGTGAATGATGCATACATGGATTTGGAATACTATGGATACTTCGTTTTGCGTAGCTGGGGGGGTAGGGTGTGTACCGAATACTTGCTAAAGATCAAACTGATGGTATGAAGGAAATAAATTTGGAGGACTTACAGAATCAGGAATATAGCCTCGTATGGATTGATATCCTCGCACCGCAAGAATATGAGGCTAATATACTCCGGACGTATTTTAATTTTCACCCTCTCACTATAGAGGACTGTCTTGATCGAATTAACCAGAGACCTAAAGTGGATTTTTATCCATCCTATATGTTTTTTGTCATTCATTCCTTAAATGGAAACCTCGAAAGAAATGAGATTGATATTTACGTAAATGAAAGATCAATCGTAACTGTTCATGAAGATCATATTGAGGAAATAGATAAGGTATGGGAAGTAACAGATCAACTGGATAATTCTATCCATATCCTGCATAGAATTATTGATGCAGTCGTAGATGCCTATATTCCAAAGGCCTATCAAATAGAAGAACAATTAAATATCTTGGAAGACCACCTGCAGCAGCATTCTCTTCATAATGATCCAATGAGTCAGTTGTACGAAATTAGAACGATGATTTCGCAACTAAGAAGAATTATCCTGCCCATGAATGATTTGATGTACAGAATTATTCATTCTGAGAGAATCAGTGCCCTTTCTGAACATCATCATTACCTTAATGATGTGTATGATCATTTATTGAAATTAAAAGAATTGGTTGATGGCTATAAAGAGTTCTCAACTGATCTGAGAGATAGTTATATGGCGGTCAGTTCAAACAAAATGAATGAAACAATGATGACCTTGACAATTATTACGACTATTTTCATGCCATTAACATTTATTGCAGGTTTATATGGTATGAATTTTACTGAAATGCCTGGTTTAACATTTCGGAATGGTTTTTGGTATGTCCTTCTGTTTATGATCATCATCACAGTTATAATGATGATTCTTTTTATGCTAAAAGGATGGTTATTCCGAAGGCTGTACAGAAAGGAAAAATAAATAGCGGCTTTTAGCTCTATGGTATTTAGAACTAAAGCCGCTTAGGTCATGTGTACAGGACTAGGTCCTTTATTTATATTAATACCCGTAATCCCAATCGATTTCTTCTGGATGCCACATAGTAAGCTGAGGAGTTGCGTAAGATTCGTCCGTTTGGTTATGTGTGTATTTTTCAACTTCGCTAAGTTGAATATTCTCTAAACAAGTAATAACATGGTTATCTTCATATAAAATGGCAGTACCTTTCATTAGTCGTACCCCTTCTTTCCAGCATATTGATTTAAGTTATGCTTCTATCTGTATAATAGTCCTCATCTGTTAAAGCGTCTATAACATTGAGCAATGTTTCACAAAATAAACACTATTTTCGACTTGATTTTAAATAGTAATAAAAAATTGATCATTTAAGCCGATACTAAAAAGAAGGCTTTATCTTACTGCAATTAATCGTAAGAGATATGGAAAGGCGCTGTTAAAAATGAATGAACAACAAAAAGGAATCCTGTTAGAGAGCGGAACAAATGAGTTGGAAATCGTGGAATTTGGTATTGGGGAGCATAAATTTGGAATTAATGTTATTAAAGTTAAAGAAATTATTAACCCAGTGCGGATTACCGGTGTTCCACAAACACATCAACATGTTGAAGGAATCATTGAACTTCGTGGAGAGATACTGCCTGTAGTAGATATTGCCAGTGCATTAAATCTTCCGGCATCCCAATCTCCTGAAAAGGATAAATTTATAGTGACTGAGTTTAATAAAATGAAGGTCATTTTTCATGTACATACCGTTACTCAAATTCATAGAATTTCATGGAACCAAATAGAAAAACCATCTGATATGTACCAGGGTTTGGATAGTCAGATTACTGGTGTCATTAAAATGAATAATGAAATGCTTTTATTGCTTGATTATGAAAAAATTATTTTGGAAATTAATTCAGAATCAGGAATAACCGTTAATCAGATTCAAAAATTAGGAGTTAGAGAACGATCTGATAAGCGTTTATTAATTGCTGAGGATTCACCGCTGTTGCGGAAGCTGTTGATGCAGACATTAAAAGAAGCCGGTTATGAACAACTCGATTTCTTTGAAAATGGCCAGGAAGCGCTAACCTTTTTAGAAGGTAAGGCACAAGCAGGAGGCATACTGAATGAAATACATTTGGTAATTACAGATATTGAAATGCCACAAATGGATGGTCACCATCTAACCAAACGAATTAAAGAAAATCCTGCCTTGTCAGATCTGCCTGTTATCATTTTTTCATCATTAATTACGGAAGATTTAAGGCATAAGGGAGAGTTGGTAGGAGCAGATGCGCAAATTAGTAAACCAGAAATAGTTGAATTGGTCAAACAGTTAGACAAACTATTGCAAAAGTAAAGCTGCTGAACCATTTGTTCAGCAGCTTTACTTTTTCCAATTTTGATATGGATAGGATTCACCAAGACGCGTAAAAGTCGGTTTTTGGTATTTCTTTTTATAATCTTTAGCGCGATCATTATCTGTATTTTCCTTGCATCCTGTATAAGACATCAATAGTTTTTTTGCTTTAGATAAGGAAAGACGTGAAGAGGGGTTTCTTACCTCTTTTGATAAATGACCAAGATGTGTTAATGTTTGAAAGTCGTCCTTTGAGGGCGGAATATGGAATGTATACTTTCCGCATTGTATCAGTACATCTGATTGTTGGAAGCTTAAATGAGGATGGTCTGAATATTGCAGGCCTATTTTCTTTGCTTTTCCTTCTTCAAGCATTTTAATAATCGTTTTTTTCTTTAGGTTGTATAGAAATTTAGGGTCTGATGCAGTTTTTGCATGTCTATTCACAGAATAAATCGCTTCTCCTAGGTCATCGGCAGTAAAACAGGTGGGATTAGGTAGATTCCCATTATTTTGATTCATAAATGTTCCTTTCTTCTAAGAATATTTCATGATAATAAGTAAAAGCATATAACTGATTATAACGTGTTCTGCTATGGGATAAAAGGAAAAACGTTTTATATCTTATTTAAACGAATATATGTTCAAAACAGACTACCCGAGAAATTGAAGGTATAAGAATTATGAAAGTGAGTGTGATACGTTGCAAAAGCTGCTACTTACTGGTTGCGGAGGGGCAATGGGTGCGTTAGCTCGATACGGGATTAGCTTATTGCCCCCTTCTTCTGGCAGTCCTATTCCGTTTAACACCTTATTCATAAATGGTTTTGGAAGCTTTGTTTTAGCTTTTCTCACCTATTCGCTATTTAAAAATCAGGGAAATGAAAGATTGAAATTATTTTTTGGAACCGGATTATGTGGAGGGTTTACAACGATGAGTAGTTTTGCATTGGAAGTAACCAATCTCGCAGCAACTAATCCCCTATATAGTCTTTTTTATTTATTACTGAGTATGATTGCAGGTCTCTTAATGGCATGGTTAGGATTTATTATGTCCAGTTGGATAAAGAGGGAAGCGCGTTGATTATATTAATTGTGATAGGTGGTTTTCTCGGAACGTGTTTAAGATATATAATGACAGGCTGGTTACAAAAATATAATCATTCGTTTCCTCTAGCTACTCTTGTTATTAATTTAATTGGGTCGTGTTTAATTGGTATATCGGCTGGGATAGGAATAGAGCGGGGGACCGGTATGCATATGTTTACTGTGATAGGAAGCTTGGGGGCTTTTACTACATTTTCTACTTTTGCAATTGAATCCCTGGATTTAATGCTGAGCCGGGAACATCGCAAGTTAATGCTTTATGTATGTTTTTCTTTGGTGGGAACGTCAGTTTGTTGTATGTTATGCTATCATCTTATGAAAAATATAGGACATTAATCGCTCGTCTATATGAAAATTCGACAATGTATTATAAAATAATTGGAAGAAATGTAATTTATTTAAAAAATGAACTGTTAGGTGCCATAACTATGACAACTTTAAAGAATAACATTAAAAGCTATACAGGTAATAAACAGGTAAATGATAAAAAGATTCAAAAGGTACTCTTCAATATTTTATTTCACCATATTGAAGAATTGGTATTTGTCATGGAATATGATGCTGAACACATATTTCGATATGTATTTGTAAATGAGTCCGCTTATAAATTAATTGGTATACCAGAAGATTGTATTGGTAATACCTGGTGGGATTATTTGCCTGCAGAAAAGGCTGAATTATTGCAAAGGTACTATGAACAAGTGAGGAATAATAATGAACCTGTAACGTTTATAGATGCTTTCGATTTCAATGGCTTTGAACGCTTTGGAGAGACAACTATAAGCCCGGTTTTTGATTCTGAAGGAAATATGGCTTATCTGGTGGGGATTACACACCTATCAGCTCAATATATGCAAGAGAATGGAATGATCATTGAAAGTGAACAGATTTATCGTTCGTTATTGGATCATAATCTGGATGCAATCGTTTCGCTTAATCGCAATGGAGAAATTCTGAACTGCAATCCTTCGACTATTTCAATTACCGGGTATCGGGAGAATAATCTAAAAGACTACTCTTTTTTTGATTATATTCACTTGGACGATTTGGAAAGGATTATGAACTTATTTGAAAGAGCGTTAGAGGGATATCCAATGGAAGCAACGGCTGTGTTTTTCCTGCATAAAAGAGGACATTACATCCAAATTCAATTAAAATCAGTCCCTATTATTGTGAACAAGGAAATTAAGGGCGTTTATTTTATTATGCGGGATCTTTCCGAGCAGCTCCGAAATACAGAAAAGATTAATTATATGGTACTGCATGATCAATTAACAGGTCTATTAAATCGATCAGCCTTGATGAAAGATTTACATGAAGCTATTCATATAGCTAAGAAACTGAATAGTGAATTCTCGTTAATATATATGGATTTGGACCGTTTTAAATTTATGAATGATTCCTTTGGGCATCAGTCTGGGGATCAGCTCTTAAAAGTAATCAGTGAGCGGCTTCTGTCTATTCAGGGAGATTTTCACTCTGTATACCGACAGGGGGGAGATGAGTTCGTTATATTGCTTGAGAAAACTTCCAGGAATGAAACCATACGATTTATTGGAAAGCTGATTTCCCTTCTTGAGGTACCTTTTTACATTCATGAGCAGCAATATTATGTTACAGCAAGTATGGGTATTAGTATGTATCCCGATGACGGATTGGATGCGATAACCTTAATGCAGAAAGCAGATGACGCCCTATTTCAGGTCAAAAAAAGAGGGAGGGCACACTTTTTATTTTACAGTGAGCGTATGAGAAATGATCAATTTGCGAATCCGTTTTTAATGGATACCAGTTTAAGACGGGCTATTGAAAAAAATGAATTGTCTGTGCATTATCAACCTCAAATTAATTTGCTTAATAATGAAACAACCAGCTTTGAGGCATTATTAAGGTGGAATCATTCCAAACTGGGCTATGTTTCTCCAGCAGAATTTATTCCAGTCGCAGAGGATACAGGGTTAATAATCCCAATTGGCGAATGGGTCATAGAAGAAGTATGCAAGCAAATAAATAAGTGGAATTTATGTGGATATTATACAAAAGTAGCGATTAACTTATCCCCCAAACAATTTCAACAGCCTAATATTGTAGATATCATAAAATTGTATATGGATAAGTATAAAATAGATGCATCATCATTGGAAATTGAGATTACCGAAGGGACAATACAGGATACAAAAGAGACGAATGAGACACTGAAAGAAATGAAGAGATTGGGATTAAGTATATCTGTAGATGATTTTGGCACTGGATATTCTTCTTTAAGCTATCTGAAACAATTCCCATTAAACACGTTAAAGATCGATCGATCATTTATATGCGAGTTAATGACTGACAGTAAGGATGCAGCAATCACGAGAACAATTATCCATTTGGGGCACAGTCTGGGTCTTGAAGTCATTGCCGAAGGTGTTGAAACAAAGGAACAGGTAGATTTCCTGTTAGATATACAGTGTGAAAAAGCACAGGGCTTTTATTTTTCAAGACCAATTCCGGCTATTGAAGCTGAAGAGAAATTCCTGAAAAAGAAGAAATAAAATATAGCATAAAACAGCCAGACAATAGGCAAACGGTCAGAATGTAGGTTCTGCTCGTTTGCCTTTATCGTTTTTTTAAGCCTTCTTGGCCATTCTGCAAATCAATGACCGTGATTTCAGGACGTGAAAATAATCGGTATGGAATACGGGTTGTACCTAATCCGCGATTTACATACAAGGATAAAGGACCAACTGTATAAGATCCTTCCCTGTATTTTTCTGCAAAAGGAGGGGTCACAATCGCACCCAAAAGTGGAATTTGAATTTGTCCTCCATGACTATGTCCGCTTAATTGCAAATGCACTGGGTAACTGGCGGCATAATCAGCATAATCAGGAGCGTGAGACAGAAGAATGGTAAATAAATCACTGGATTGTCCCGGTATACTTACATCCAGGTTGGGCTTGCCAAGCATTGCATCATCTATCCCGCTTATTACGATTTGACTGCCATTCTCCTGGGTTATAAAGTTTGATTCATTTACTAACAGGGTAAATCCATTATTAACCATAGTCTCTTTGTAAATTTCCGTACCATAACCGCCATGATCATGATTGCCAAATACGCAATATTTACCAAGAGGTGCCTCCAGTTGACTTAATAATTGATTGAGCTTAGGAGTTATCTTATATTCATTCGGATTATCCATCAAATCACCTGTAAAACAAATAATATCGGGATTAAGTGAATGAATGGTTTCGACTGTTTTTTCTAAATCTGTCAAATTATATTGGAAACCCAAATGAGTATCACTAAATTGGACAATTCTACTATTATGAAAGGATTCTGGAATAAGTGGGTGGGAATAGGAAAAGTTTGTTATGTCAATCCAGGATGGTTCAATATCTTTCATATAAAATCGCCCTCCTATAAGAGAGCAAAGAATAGTAGCTATATAGGCAAATGATTTTTTTAAAAAGAATCTTCTGGTTATTTTCTTCATTGTAAAGTTCCTATCTCATAATAGTCAGTCTAATCCTATCATTCATTAAGAAAATTGTTAAGATGTATGAGTATTACTTTTTGATTACAAAATTTATGTGCTATTTGGTCTATAGAATAACTACCTAAAATAAGGTAAAATTAAAATACAATAGGTATTTAGATTTATAGAAATGATGATTATATATTTTTAACTGAATGGGATGTTTCATTCTGAGGACGAGGGTGTTACAGATGAATAAAGCCAAATCATATGAAATGATCTATCTTCCTGCAAAAATAGGAATGATAAAAGTATATATGTACGGATTCCATAAAAAAGGAAATCCCGGCAGAGTATTTGTTATGCTTAATGATTTAAGAGTAAATGGAAAAGGCACGAATAAAAAGGAAACATTGATTAGTACTCTCTCTAAACTAAATGAACTAATCAATCAATCATAAGTAAATTTTGAGGGCAGCCTAATGGCTGCCCTTTTATCATTTTATTGGAGATTGGCTAATATTTAATAAATCTCGTTATACCTATATTTCTCTTCTATTTTTCTAATTAAGTACTTCTGGATATTATTGACAGAATTTTGTGATATAATAAAAGTGAATAATCATTCATTTTATTTGGAGGGCTCATATGAAGGGAAAAGTAGTGATTGTAACTGGTGGTTCGAGTGGAATGGGAAAGGCTATGGCTCAACGTTTTGCAAATGAAGGGGCTAAGGTAGTCATTACCGGAAGGAATAAAGAAAAACTGGATAACACCATTAAAGAATTTGCAGAAAATCAGGAGAATATACTGGCTGTTCAGATGGATGTTCGAAATGTGGAGGATGTTGAAAGAACCATTGAAGAGACGGTTACCAGATTTGGTACAATCGATTATTTGATTAATAACGCAGCAGGTAATTTTATTTGTCCGGCAGAGGATCTATCACCGAATGGCTGGAAATCTGTCATTGATATTGTTTTGAATGGTACCTTTTACTGCAGCAGTCTCATCGGCAAGTATTGGATAGAAAACGGCATTAAAGGATCAATCATCAATATGGTCGCTACCTATGCGTGGGATGCAGGTCCATATGTCATTCACTCTGCCTCAGCAAAGGCCGGTGTTCTGACAATGACAAGAACTTTGGCTGTGGAATGGGGTAAAAAATATGGAATCCGCGTAAATGCAATTGCTCCCGGGCCGATTGAAAGAACCGGGGGAGCAGATAAGTTATTTCAATCGGAGGAGGCAGCTCAAAGAACTCTTGAAAGTGTTCCGCTTGGAAGATTAGGAACACCGGAGGAAATTGCAGATTTAGCCCTCTATTTACTATCTGATCGGGCATACTATATTAATGGTGACTGTATTACAATGGATGGCGGTGCTCATCTTAATCAATTTCCGTTTTAGGTATAGATGAATGGTAGTATGGTAGTAGTAAGAATAGGAATCAATAAAAAACAGTTCAATTTGCTGATGAACTGTTTTTTTGTGCGTTCATTGACTGGTTGTTTATGAATATACTTAAGTTTTCACTATCCTTGTATTATTTTTCAGTAAAAAGTGTTTATTCTGGTAAAAAGGGGAATAAGCTAATAAAGGCCTTGAGATAGATGTACTTAAAAAGGGGGATCATAATGAAAAAGGTTTTAACTTCGTTGTTTATTGCCATACTTGTATTAGCGGTTTCTCCTCTTGTCAAAGTAGATGCTAAAAGTACACTGGATAAACAGGATGCATTTAATCTTTTAGATAGCGCATTTCAATTGCAAGTATCTCTTTCAGAACAACCAAGATCAATGGACAAAATTCGAGACTTATTAAAAAATTCCTTCTCAGAGGAATACACTGAGGATTTTATGAACATGAATGTACAAAAAAGTGTGGATGGAAGTGGCTATCAGACATATGGTACCGATATAGCCCTTTATTATATTCCTTTTTTTACATATAGTGAACATACTAAACTAGGATATAGTTCAGCTAATGATCAATGGTATGTGTATGAATGGTTCCCAGGCAATACAGATGGACCAATTAGCTATGAAGGGCATTACGAGGCAATCGGGCTGATGTATGACCATGATAAATGGGTAATTAATGATTACCAAATTGCTTTCGATCCCAAAACACTTGATAATAGTCAAGAAACAGCCCAAAAGTCCAATGTGGGTGAGGAGCCATCCAATCAAACTTTCATAAACAGAATGACAGATTATATTAGCTATGGGTTCATTAATCAAATGTCTCATTGGTTTGGGATGATTGCTTTCTAAATCCTGATGGCATGAATAGAAAAGCTAATCCTGCTTAAATGAGGATTAGCTTTTTTGTATTAATTTTCAATATTTAACAATTCCATAATTCGTTCCTGGTTAAATCCAATGATTACTTGATCACCAATGACAAACGTTGGGGTAGAATATGAATCATATTTGGTCATAAGTATTTTTTTTGCTTTTGTATCCTTCTGAATATCTTTTAAGGTATAGGGAATATTGTGCTCATCAAAAAAAATTTTGGCGTAAGCACATGGCGGACAGCCTGGTTGCGTAAAAAAGAGAATTGGTTCCACTTTTTTCTATCCTTTCTTTTGTTTATTTTGTATCTACCAGTATACATGAAACTTTTTTGTTTACTATAGTACGAATTTTAAGTAGGATATCAGGCAGGACTCTCTTTTAATTAAAAGAACAAGAAAAGAGAAAAAGGATTGCCAACACCTGAGTTTCTTGTCAATTTATTTTGATAGATTCTGCTTTAAAGTGAAAAAAATGGCGCTGGAATTTTTCTTGGAACGTTTTTATGATAAAATGATGAAGTCTCTAAAAAAAGAGATGAAATAAAAGGTGTAACCATCAAATACGTTATAATGAATTTGGGTATACAAATAATGCCTATTCCTCTATTCTGTTACTAATGGCAAGTCCATAAGCGACAATATTTTATTTGTTGGTAAGTCATGAAAGGAGCATATATTAGATATGTCACGATTACAAGGAATTTTATCACGTTTGAAAAACCTACAGGAGCAAGGGAAAGTATCAGATACAGCACAACGTGTGTTTGAAGTTGAAGGTCAAGTGAAATGTCAAGTATCTTATTTCGATAAAACTGAAACATTCGAGCTAGAGATTTTCCAAGATAAAGGAAAGACTATGAAGTATCAATTTGATAATATTGATATGATTGCCATTGAAATTTTTGAGTTAATTTATAGCTAATTTGGAAATTTGAGATGATTTGGTTATGTTCCATTAGCATGATGAAGGTATTTGTTCCTTATCATGTAGGTAATGCTTCTTTAAAATCTCTAACTTGAATTAATCTAAAGTAGGGAAGGGAAGATAATTACTGACAAATCGAACAGTTGAGTCTTCCGAATAAAACCAAAAATGGATAAACAGGAACTAACTATATAAGGGGTTCTTAACCATGTTAGATATGCAAAAATTAGATGGATTCGAACTGACTGTAAAGGATTTAATGATTTCGTCTGAACGTGTTGCTCATGTACAGCAGGAAAATAATCTCGAACATGCATTATTGGTTCTTACTAGAAGCGGCTATACTGCTATACCAGTTCTGGGACATGATTATAAATTGCATGGATTAATTAGTACACCAAAGATAATGGATGCGATATTAGGCCTTGAGCGAATTGAATTTGAAAAACTGGAAGAGATGAAGGTTGCAGAAGTGATGGATCCTAATCTCCCATGTCTTAAAGAAAATGATTCAATTGAAAAAGCAATGGAACTACTTATCGATCATCCATTTGTATGTGTGGTAGGTACTGAGGGAGCTTTCGAAGGTATATTGACCAGAAGGCAGGTTATGAAGCAAACAAATCGTTTAATAAAAATCATTAAATATAATTAATATCAGTTATCTCAATCGATAATGATTAGTGGAACAAAATTTAAACAATCTTTTAAAACGCCTGGATAAAGCTCCAGGCGTTTTTTACTTGGTTATAAAGTTCAAGTGTATAACTAAAAAGGAAAGTGATTATAAACGAAGTGATCAATAAGACACTGTTTAGATACTGATATCTAACAAAAATTTTTGTTAGGTATTATCTTCCAAATTTACTTTATCCAGGATAGGAACTTCGTTAAAATGATAGGGAGGGGCGTGGGAAAATGGACTCGAACAATTCAAGTGTAGAAAAAAAGTTGTTCAAAAGGGCAAAGAAGAAGACAAAACGCCCTTACGTATTAATTTCTATCCTATTGGCTTTATTCATGGGTGCTATCGAGGGTACTATCGTTTCAACGGCAATGCCTGAGATAGTTGGTGAGCTGGGAGGCTTCTCCCTATATAGTTGGGTCTTCTCAGCCTATTTGCTAATGAATACGGTAACGGTATTGATCTATGGGAAGCTATCTGATTTATTTGGCAGAAAACCCATATTGTTATTTGGGATTACAGTCTTTCTGCTTGGTTCCCTTGGCTCTGGATATGCATGGTCCATGCAAAGCTTAATTTTCTTCCGTTTAATCCAGGGTTTTGGAGCGGGAGCCATTACGCCCGTTGCCATGACAATTGTGGGGGATATTTATACGAAAGAAGAACGAGCAAAAGTTCAAGGGTATTTATCAAGTGTATGGGGAATATCGGCCATTTTGGGACCTGCAATTGGCGGATTATTAATCGAATACATATCATGGAGCTGGATCTTTTGGATTAATATTCCGTTAGGATTTCTCTCTTTAGGAGGTTTGTTATTTTTCTTCCATGAGCATAAGGCGGTTAAAAAACAAAAGGTTGATTATATGGGTTCAGGGCTGCTTGCTGTTTTTTTGTCGCTTTTAATGTTTTTATTTGTGCAAGGCGGGATCTCATTTTCCTGGATTTCTCTAAAAAGTTTGTTGTTAATTATACTCTTGCTGATTTTGGTGTTTTGCTTTGTGAAGCATGAAAACAGAACTGAAGAGCCCGTTATGCCCTTTTCTATCTGGAAGAATCAAGCAATATTGTTTGCTAATTTAACCTCTCTTACAACCGGTATTGTTTTAATTGGAGTATCAAGCTATTTACCAACATTTGTACAGGGAGTGATGGGGAAATCCCCAACGATAGCAGGATTTACTCTTACTGCTATGTCTATAGGATGGCCGATTGCATCCTTTATATCAGGCAATATGATTTTGAAGATAGGGTATCGTACTACCTGTATAATAGGTGGAATCTTTATCATTTTGGGTGCATTGGCTTTTACATTTTTGCCCTCCCATGGATATGTGTTTTTGGCCGCTTCGGGATCGTTTTTACTTGGTGTGGGAATGGGGCTTACAAGCACTTCGTTTATTGTGTCCATCCAATCTACTGTGGGTTGGGAACAAAGAGGTGCTGCAACGGCCGCCAACATGTTCATGAGAAATCTGGGAAATACAATCGGTGCCGCATTATTGGGAGGCATATTGAATAACCGATTAAACGCCTATTTTTCACAAAATGAAAATATAGATTTAAATTCGGTAAACGAATTGCTTAACACAGAGATTCGATCTTCATTAGGACCGGAAAGATTGGAACTGCTCCAAAGTGGATTAACACATTCATTGGGTATTGTTTATTTTATTGTCTTACTACTGGCTATACTTAGCGTGTTCTTAATATTGAAAATGCCAAAAGAGAAATCGTAACAGCCTAATTAACCTGCTATATTGTAATATTTGCAGTTCAGCAGAATATAAAGGTAAAATAAATTGAATGTCTGATTAAGAAGAGATTGGTTTGTGAGGAGAACAAATGGTTATAACTGATTTTGAATTATTGGATACTCTTGCTGTTGAACTGAATTTACGTAAGACTGCCGAAAGAATGTTTGTCTCTCAGCCGGCACTTTCACAGCGTCTTCAATCAATAGAAAGAGAATGGGGAACACCGCTTTTTATTAGGTCAGCAAAAGGAATGACGTTGACGGAGGCTGGAGAAATTGTCGTTCAATATGCCAGGGAATCCCTGAAATTAAAAGAAAAAACACGAGAAAAAGTAGACGCTCTTAATCATAATGTACAGGGTACTTTAAAAATTGCGAGTGCTTCTATAGTCGGCCAATATTGGCTCCCGATGATTTTAAAGAAATATGTTAACAAATATCCCAATGTTAAGATTTCACTTGTGACAGGATGGAGCAGTGAAATGATCGAAAATATCTATAATGGAGAGTCCCATATTGGTATATTGAGAGGAGTCCCTGACTGGCATGGCTATAAAAAGCTATTGTTCAGTGATCACTTATACCTTGTGGATACCGAGCTTAGCCAATTATCAGATGCGTTAACTACAGAACGCCCCTTTATCTTGTTTAAAAGTGATTCGAACTATTATCGAGAGATTCAAAACTGGTGGATTCGCCATTATGGAATTCCTCCGACACGTACCATTCTTGTTGATCAAATTGAAACTTGTAAACAGATGGTGATGAATGGAATTGGTTATGCCATTCTACCGGGTATATCTTTAAGAGAAGGTGAAGCCTCGTATTTTAAACATCCTTTGTATGACCTGGAGGGACAGTCAGTTGAAAGAAAGACATGGCTTGTAAGCTATGATGCTTCCCTGGAATTAAGGCAGGTTAAGGCTTTTGTTAGTTTGATTGAGGAAATGTTAACGGAATAGAAATGAAATCTCTATTCTTGTTTTTCCTACGCTTGTTTGATAAAGTAATAGAAAATTATTTAGGGGAGAGAAATATACTATGAAAATGATGGACGCAAATGAAATTATATCCTTTATCGGAAATAGTGTTAAAAAAACGCCGGTTAAAGTATACATAAAGGGAGAAATCAGTGAACTGGTATTTAATCCTGAAGTTAAAACATTTATTACCGGTAACACTGGGGTAATTTTTGGAGAATGGTCTGATATTCAACCAACATTAGAAGAAAACAAGGAGAAAATAGAAGATTATGTGATTGAAAATGATCGTCGAAATTCTGCGATTCCAATGCTGGATTTAAAAGGGATTAATGCACGTATTGAGCCGGGTGCGATTATCCGTGATCAGGTTCATATTGGCAATAATGCGGTGATTATGATGGGAGCTTCCATCAATATTGGAGCAAGCATCGGAGATAAGACCATGATTGATATGAATGCTGTGCTTGGCGGACGTGCAACTGTTGGTGAGAATTGTCATATTGGAGCAGGAGCAGTGTTGGCTGGAGTAATAGAGCCACCATCTGCCAATCCCGTTGTAATTGAAGATAATGTACTTGTTGGTGCTAATGCGGTTATTTTAGAAGGTGTCCGAGTAGGAGAGGGAGCTGTAGTTGCGGCTGGCGCAATTGTAGTAGAAGATGTTCCTGCTCATACAGTAGTTGCTGGAGTTCCGGCTAAAGTAATTAAAAAAATTGATGAAAAGACTAAATCCAAAATTGAAATTAAGGATGAGCTTCGTCAGTTATAATAAAAATGGAAGGGCGTGGAGATGATGATTTCCGCGCCTGTTTTTAAATTGGAGATGAGGTGAGCTGTGATTTGGAAAAGTTAATTTCGATTAGAAGAGATCTGCATCGGATCCCTGAGCCTGGTTATAAGGAATTTAAGACTCAACAATATTTGATAGATTACATAAGAAATCTTCCTCAGGATCGTATAGAATGGGAAAAATGGAGAACAGGACTATTTGTTCGAGTAAAAGGGCTATCTCCTGAGAAAACCATAGGCTACCGTGCTGACATCGATGGTTTGCCAATTCGTGAAGAAACGGAGCTTCCCTTTAAATCCGAGCATGCAGATTTTATGCATGCATGTGGCCATGATTTTCATATGACCATCGCCCTGGGTGTATTAACAGATTTAGTGGAAAATCCAATTAATGACCATGTTTTATTTATGTTCCAGCCCGCAGAAGAGGGACCTGGAGGAGCAGAAGAGATGATTGCTGCTGAGCAGTTTTCTAAGTGGAGGCCTGATTTGATTTTTGGATTGCACATAGCTCCGGAATATCCGGTGGGAACAATTGCCACCAAAACAGGTTTACTCTTTGCCAATACCTCGGAGATCTTTATAGATTTTAAAGGGGTTGGTGGGCATGCTGCCTATCCCCATCTGACGAATGATATGGTGATTGCATCCTGTCAATTTGTTACTCAGCTACAGACTATTGTAGCAAGAAATATTAATCCACTCGATTCGGCCGTTGTTACAATTGGAAAAATTACAGGAGGGACCGTCCAAAATAGTATTGCTGAAAATGCGCGGATAGAAGGGACGATTCGGACGCTTTCTGAGGATTCTATGCTATTGATCCGGAATCGAATACTGGAAATGGCAAAAGGAATGGAAATGGCTCTTGGTTGTAAGATTAATGTTGATTTTGGTTCATCCTACTATCAAGTATATAACGAACCAAATCTAACAGAAGAGTTTATGAAATTTCTGTATCAGCGCCATGATACGTCATTAGTCAATTGTAAGGAAGCGATGACGGGTGAGGACTTTGGATACATGATTAAGGAGATCCCAGGCTTTATGTTCTGGCTTGGTGTTCAGTCATCGTATGGATTGCACCACGCTAAATTAAATCCGGATGAGAAGGCACTTTCCTTTGCTGTATCGGTTATAACAGATTATATTCGAATGAAATCAATATAAAAAGAGAACCCGGCTTGAGTATAACAGCCGGGTTCTCTAGTATTATTCCGTTCCTTCAGCAGCGTATTGAAGCCTTATTTGATCAATGGCAATTTTAATCCTAGAGCGCAGCTGGCGTTCGACATGGTATTGCTGTCCATTTGTTGTTCTGGCTACAATTCGAATTGTATAATCAGCTGTACCCATATCCTGGATGCCGAGAATCTCAGGCCCCATCAGAATATCTTCATCCTGTTCGGCCATTGTGTGGCATATCTCTTTGACCGATTTTGTGATTTCCTCCAAATTATCTTCTGCTTTAAGTTTAATTTCCACCATAGCTCTCATAGCTCCACGGGAATGATTGCTTAGTATGGCAATTTGTCGATTGGGAATATAGTGGAGGCTTCCGTCATAACCTCTTATTTGGATTGTTTTAAGTCCGACTACCTCAACAACGCCTTTAATAACTCCTATTGTCACTTCATCCCCAACATCAATCTGTTTTTCGAGCAGGATAAAGAAGCCGGTTACCACATCACTCACTAATCCCTGGGCACCAAAACCGACCGCTAAACCGACGATTCCGGCACCGGCTAGAATCGCACTCACATTGATTCCCAACATTTCCAGGATGGTAACAATTAAGATAAATATAAAGACGTAACCAAAAGCGTTTTTCGTTAAGGATTCCAATGTTTTCGTGCGATTCTCTGAAAGATTCTCTTTCGCCTGCATGCGTGAGAAAATCTTTTCAATGATTTTGAAAGTAAACGTGCGTATTACTTTATAGATTAAATAAAATAAAAAGATTTTTAGAGCCCAAATTCCAATATCAAAAAGCCAGGTTTCCCACTTCAGATCTGAAAATTTAAAACCCATTACGAACATATTCTCCATTAAACCAATCCTTTCCTAACAACTTCTTTATTGATATAAACGGAAGTATTCAGTTATGATAGATACTGTTTTTGGTATACTATAATCTTCATCTTAGAGGAAAGTGTATGCACCCATTTACTATCATAATAGAATAATATAGGTATACCTTAAAGGAAGTTGAATGATTTGCCAAGTGAAAGGTAAAATGTTTGAAAAGACATAATCATTTTTTAACATAAACTGATAAAATAATAAAGTTATAGATAATAAAGCTTACCTATGTCGATTTCTATATATTTTAAATACGATTCTCGAGTTTGTTTAAAGAATTATTGATATATTTATTAGTATACTATATAGAGCTAAATTTCTACTTGACGTTACTGGTGGGTTATAGATTTTTTTATTAGGTTAATCAATAGTCAGTTTTACTATTTTTCCAAAAAGTTTGGGTGAAAATACTGTAAACATTTAACTGTATTATGTATTATTTGCATATGTGATATTTATTTTGGACATATATTGGAATTTTAGGCGGGATGAAGGTTCGTTGATTGGATCTCAATCGGTGATTTGGGACATTCAAGAAACATGTGAAGAATGAAGAGCGGTTCTCCCTTTCCGCTAAATAGTATAGATCGGGTTAATAATCACTTTATAAAACTGAAAAGGAGGCGTCGTAGCCTTGAATTTTGAACTGCTGACAATAACGGTATTATGGTCCTTCCTTTATGTATATGTCATAATTGCATCCATTGAGTTTGGTGTTGGTTTTTTTACATATTATGGTCGTTTTAAAGGTAAGCAGGTGGGAATTCCTAAATGGACAGGTCATTATGATCCGCGACTATGGCATATTACGATTATTTTCTTTATATTTTTTGTGGCTGGATTGATTGGATTTTTCCCAGATACATTTTATTATTTTGGCAGAGCATTGGTTATACCAGGGCTGGTTGTTTTATTACTGGTAGTCATCAGATTTATGGCACATTTCCTGTACAAAAAAGGGAATAAAACAAGCTGGTCATTTTTATTTATTTATGTATCGACTGGAATCCTGATTCCTGCTTCTTTATCCATTGGGCTTACGATATCTGAGGGAGGATTTATAAAAAAAGAAGGGGAACGAGTATTTCTCCTGGTAAAAAAATTATTCCTCAGTCCTTATTCCTGGAGTGTCGTGTTTCTGGCAATTGTAAGTGTCTTATTTATAAGCGCGGTATTTTTGCTCTATTATAAGGAAAAGTCCAATGATAAGGAGGCAAGTATGACTGTGCGGGGCTACGCTCTTTTTTGGAGCGTTCCAACGATCATAGCAGTCGCTTTAGCTACTATTTCATTAAGGGGACATAACTTGCGTCATTTTGAAAATGCGTTGGAGATTTGGTGGTTATTTGCCTTTTCATTAATTTTCTTTATGTGTGCCTTATATTTAATAATTAGAAATAAAAGACATGGTTTAGCATTTATATTTGTATTACTTCAGTTTTTATTTGCTTTCTATGGATATGGAATTTCACATTTGCCTTTTATACTTGATCCGTTCATTACATTGGATTCGTTTAATGGGCGTCACTTATGGTTAACCTTAGGCTGCTTATTGCTATTTGGATTATTGCTCTTGACCCCATTTACTCTATTGATCAATAAAATGTTATTCCGAACAAAATGAAAAAAACGCGAGTGCCTAAATGATCTGACCCAAGAAAGTTAGACACAAAAAATTAAGCAGCTTCTAAGATCTGAGTCCGGTATTCAACTGGACTTAG